>CAXTRR010000020.1:12559-41340 GCA_964246795.1 uncultured Terriglobus sp.
GATCACCCGCTGCATGATGCCCAGGTGATAGAGCACGGCGAACAGCGCGGAAACGAAAATAATCGTGGGCAGAACTGCAAAGGCCAGGGTATGGAGCGGGCTGGCCGGATCGCCCAGGCCACCGAATACCAGGGAAGACCCGTCCACGGAGTGCGCCAGCAACGACGTAATAAAGCCGCCCGCCTTTTGCAGCACCAACTGTCCCCACGCAAACTTAATCACCACCACCGCGAAAAAGATCTGCAGGCCCAGTCCCCACATGACCGTGCGCCAGCGAATTGCCCGGCGATCGGTGGAGAGAGCATAGGCGACACTGAGCAGCACAACGATTCCAAGAAGACCGGTGAAACGGGTCAATGAAGCGCTCCTTCAGGCACGGACGGGGTAGTTGCCCCTGAGTGTACCGGAGAGCCGGGCCTCCTCCCTGCGGGGCGCTTTGATGGATCAATCCGTCACGTCTAAAACGGGCGGAGCCGGGATCGCTGGTGTCATGCTGGCCGGCACCGGTTTCGCCGGCACTCCGCTGACTTGGGGCACCTGCTCGATTGGCACCCGGGCTGAGGGTGTGTTCCGCTCGTCCTGTGCTTCCGCATCGCCGCCATAGATCACCTGGCCGTACTCCAGCACGGTCACCATCAGCACGCCGCCGCAGATGTTTCCGCTGACCGCCGGCAGGAACCATAAGGGATAGGCGTTCCAGGCGGCATGGTGGGTCAGGACCGCGGCAAGAACTTCACCGCTCGTCGCGATGCAGTGTGCAAAGCCGCCCAGCCCTACCACAAAGGTCATGCACCAGATCACCATGACCGACCCGGTAATGGAGTGCGAGCCGGAGACGAGCCAGGCGACCAGCGCAATCATCCATCCGCCCATCACGCCGCTCCAGAAGATTGCAGACGGCGAGGCATGTGTTGCCTCGAGCCCAAGCTGTACCAGCGCAGCAAGCACCTTGGGCTGCAGTGCGTTTGTGAAGCTGGCGAGTGACGCAAAGGCGAATGCCCCGGCCACATTGCTTGGCAGCACGATGGCCCAGAGCCGCAGCGTCTGCAACAGATGCTTTTTTGTGGCCAGAACCAGCGCCACGGGGTAGAGCGTGTTCTCTGTGAACAGCTGGGCGCGGCCAAGGATCACCACGATAAAGCCGAGCGGGTAAAACATGCGCGCACAAAAAGCCGGCACGGGATTGTTGCCCAGCAGCGCAATGGCGATGGCTGTGCCCAGTGCGGAGAGCCCCATGAAAGTCCCGCCGGCGAAGCCTGAAATCGCCAGCGATGTAGAGGACCGCTTCAGCTCATCCCGAGCATTGCGCAGCACCTGGCGGTAGATCTCTTCCGCACTGGGCCGCTCCAGATTCTTCTGTGAGCCCTGCTCGTCTGTTTCCGGAGCGTCCGGCTTTTTGCGTCGAAGAGAAAAGGGCATGCGGTTTGGATGCACGGCAAGCCGAGTGATCCGCTTGGCCCCTGCAGGATCACGCCTTAGTCGTTCACAGACGAAGTCTTTCTAACAACTTGCTGTATCTGTGGACGCGGCTTGACCGCTTGGTGCGCGAACTTCAGCGTTGCGCGAAGCATGCGTTCCGGTTCATCCAGCAATGCAGCCTCTTCGCTGAAAAGGGTGATCAGCGGTTGGCCTTTCTTTACATCATTGCCGAGCTTGACGTGCATCTCAATGCCGGCATGTGCCGCCACAGGGCCGCCGGGCACCTGCCGTCCCGCGCCCAGCCGCTGCACCGCCCAGCCCACCTCTGTGCAGTCCATGCTGTTCAGGTAGCCACCACATTCTGCGCGGATCGTCCTCGATGCAGCGGGCTTATGGTGGGCTGATGGATCGTCAAAGACTCGCAGATCGCCTCCATGCAACTCGATCATCTCGCACCAGTGCTGGTAAGCCTTTCCGCTGTGCAGCAACTCCGCCGCAGTGGATTTTCCCTCTTCCGGTGAGACGGCCTTGTTGCCGAGATGGATCATCCATCCAGCCAGTGTGGTGGACAGGTCGATAAGATCGGCTGAGAGTGGATGCGGCTTGCCCCGCAGGATCTCGACACACTCCCAGACCTCAACCCAGTTGCCCGCGAATCGGCCAAGCGGCTCGTCCATCCGGGTGAGCAGGGCGACCGTTCGCGTGCCCGCATCCTCGCCTGTCGCCACCATGAGCTGCGCCAGGTGCAGCGCGTCGGCTTCGTTGCGTAGGAAGGCACCGGAGCCGGTCTTTACATCCAGCACCAGGCCGTTCAAGTCTTCGGCCAGCTTCTTGCTCATGATGCTGGCGCAGATCAGTTCCGGCTTCTCCACTGTGCCCGTGTGGTCGCGCAATGCGTACAGGATGCGGTCAGCCGGCACCAGGTCCTTGGTCTGGCCAATCATGCTCGCACCGCAGGCGGCGAGAACTTCACCAAATCTGCGCAAGGAGAGCTGCGAGTCATAACCGGGGATAGTCTCCATCTTGTCCAGCGTGCCGCCGGTATGGCCGAGGGACCGCCCGCTGATCATGGGCACCGCCAGCCCTGCCGCTGCCACAATGGGCGCAATCAGCAGCGAAGTCTTGTCACCCACGCCGCCGGTGGAATGTTTATCGACGGTGAAGCTCCGCAGCGGGCGTGCAGCGAAAACCTCGCCCGAGGTGCGCATTGCATCGGTCAGGCTTGCCAGTTCACGCCGCGACAGGCCGCGCTGGAAAACCGCCATCAGCCACGCCGCAATCCGCGCATCGGTGACGTCCCCGGCAACGATGCCGCGGACAAAGCCGCGAACTTCCTCGTCAGACAGCTCGTGTCCGTCACGCTTGTGCAGGATCACGTCAAGCGGATGGATTATGTTTTCGCCGTTCATGCCCGGCCCTGCTGCCGCAGCGTTGCAGGATCGAAGTCTGAGGGAAGAAGTTCGCCCAGTGTGCACTCTTCCGCAGCGCCACCCTTGCCGGGATAGAAGACGAGGCACTCCGGCCCGGCAAACTCCGCCAGTGTCTGGCGGCAGGCACCGCAGGGCTGGCAGGCGGCGGTGCGGTCCGCGTTGGCGACGGCCACCGCCTGGATGCGGATCGCCGGGCCCAGCTCCGCCACGGCACACGCCACCGCCGCCTGCTCCGCGCAACAGGTGAGCCGGTAACTGACGTTCTCCACGTTGCAGCCGGTCACAATCTCGCCGCCTTCCAGCAGCAGCGCCGCACCCACTTTGAATCGGCTATAAGGGGCGTAGGCGTTGTTTGCAACGAGCCGCGCCTGCCCACGCAAATCAGCAAAGACCGATGCGTCAAAACTCTGCAAAAGATCATGATCACTCATGGCCTGCTGAGGCTAAACCCGGCACTGCCGGAATGCAAGCAGGAGTAGTCTGGAGGTGCAAGGAGGAAGTAGAGATGACCGGCATTGATTGGTCGAGGTGCTCGATCATTGAGCGTGATCCTGAAAAGCTGGGCGGTGTGCCAACCGTACGCGCCTACCGCATGTCAGCAGATCAAGTGGTGGAAAACTGGGAAGCTGGTGTAGAAGCGGAGGAGATTGTCGACCTCTTCGGCCTTGATCTTGGGGACGTGAAGACCCATACTCGCTTACGCAAGAACGGCACCTCCCCTGCTGATTCTCTTTGATGAAAACGTGCCTCGCGACATCCGACGTTCTCTTCTTTGTCATGTCGTGCAAACGTCGGAGCAGCGCGGCTGGAAGAACCTTGAAAACGGTGAACTCCTTGGCACGGCAGAGCGTGCTGGCTTTTAAGTTTTCGTTACCGCAGATCAGAATTTGACATACCAGCAGAACCTGTTCGATCGAAGGATCGCGCTCGCTGTTCTCGGCTCAGGACAGTGGCCGATTGTGCGCTAATATCTCACAGCGGTAACGATGGCCGTAAATGCTGCTCAGAGGAACAGTTACAGCTTTATTGCTATGCCCATGCCACCGAAGCGTTGGCGCGCTGCGTCCAATGACTCTGGTTCGGAGTGAAGAGTGAAGAGTGGCTAAGAGCACAAAGCGTGGCACTCGCAATCAGACTGCGGCTCTTGCCACTTCTGAAGACCCTGTCATGCCCGAAAGCACGCCTGCGGATGTCTTGACTCAGTTCCACCCGGTCACCGCGGCCTGGTTCCGCGCTGTGTTTGACGGGCCCACCCAGCCGCAGCGCGAGGGTTGGCCCGCCATTGCGCGCGGGGATTCAACGCTGATTCTGGCACCCACCGGAACGGGCAAAACACTCACCGCTTTCCTGTGGTGCCTGGACAGGCTGATGCTTCAGCAGCCTGCGCCTGTAGCTGCAACGGCCGCCGCAGTTGCGCCCGCGAACAGCGCCTCCGTCCGCACCCCACTCGCCAAGAAACGCGGCAAGCGCACCAAGGCGGAGAAGACGCAGATTTTGCCGGAGGGCGAGGGCGTTCGCGTGGTCTACATCTCCCCGCTCAAAGCGCTCGCCGTAGACGTGGAGCGCAACCTGCGCTCGCCGCTGGCCGGCATCAGCAATATGGCGCAACGCATGGGCGTGCCGGTTCACACGCCGGAAATCAGTGTCCGCACCGGCGACACGCCCACCAGTGAGCGCGCCCGCTTTGCCAGGCATCCCGGCGAGATTCTGATCACCACGCCTGAGTCGCTCTACCTCCTGCTCACAAGCAATGCCGGTGAAGCGCTCCGCACGGTTGAGACCGTCATCATCGACGAGATCCACGCGCTCGTGCCCTCCAAACGGGGCGCGCACATGGCACTCTCGCTGGAGCGCCTCGAAGCGCTGGCCGGACGCAAGGTGCAGCGCATCGGACTGTCCGCCACGCAACGGCCGCTGGAAGAGGTGGCGAGATTTCTGGGTGGAGCCGACGGCTTTGCGGAAACTAGGCAAGAGGGAGCTGAAGCAAGGCAGCAGGGAACAGGGAAAAGGGAACAGCCGGTCGCCACCTCTCGGCTCATCAGTTCTTCAGATTCACAGCGCATCTCCCCAGAACAGGAGATCGTCATTTCGACCGAAGCGCAGCAAAGTGGAAAAACCCGCTTTTCTTCCCCGGATGACGATCGCTTTGTTTCGACATCCATCGAAGCATCCACCGAAGATCCTTTTTCCCCGGGTGGGAGTTTCGAATCGGAACCAGGCAAGATCGAGCCCACGCCCGAAGTTGCGGAGCAGGCAGGCGCAGCAGCCCTCGCCCTTGGCGATACCGATCCGCGCGAAGCCGAGGATACAGAGCACGGCACCACCTCTGCCTCGCTTGCTCTTCCCGGTGAAGTCGCCTCCATCCGCTATCGCCCTGTCACCATCGTCAACGCCGGTGCCCGCAAAGCCCTCGAACTCACCGTTGAAGTCCCGGTGGAAGACATGGCTCGTCTCGGCGAAATCCAGGACACGCCGAGCGGCCCCGCCTCGCAAGGCCCCAAGCGCACGTCCATCTGGCAGAGCATTCATCCGCGGCTGCTGGAGATCATTCGCGCTCACACTTCCACCATCCTGTTCGTCAATGCGCGCCGCATTGCCGAGCGCCTGGCCGGTGCGTTGAACGAGCTTGCCGGTGAACAGATCGCCCGTGCCCACCACGGCTCCCTTGCCGCCTCGCAGCGGAGCGAAATTGAAGAGCTGCTCAAAGCCGGGCACATCCGTGCGCTCGTGGCCACCTCCTCACTCGAACTTGGCATCGACATGGGCGCGGTCGACCTTGTTATCCAGATTGAAGCGCCGCCCTCTGTCGCCAGCGGCATGCAGCGGATCGGCCGCGCCGGCCATCAGGTGGGCGCGCCGTCAAAGGGCATCATCTTTCCAAAGTACCGCGCCGACCTGATCGCCTGTGCCGCCGTGACTCGCGCCATGCACGAGGGCCACGTAGAGAGCACGCGCTATCTGCGGAATGCGCTGGACGTGCTCGCGCAGCAGATGGTCGCCATCATCGCGCATCCTCCGCTCAACGAGCAGGATGCGTTGCGCCGCGCAAAGAAGCATCGCAGCGATGAAGACGAGTCGCCCGGCATTGGCTATGACCGCTTGCTTGGCATCGTACGTTCGTGCAGTGGATACGCCGGCATCAGCATTGGCGTCTTCGATGGCGTGCTCGACATGCTCGCCGGCCGCTACCCCTCTGATGAATTCGGCGAACTGCGCCCGCGCGTCACCTGGGACCGGCAAAAGCAGTGGATTACGCCGCGCCAGGGCGTGAAGAAGATCGCCATCCTGAATGGCGGCACAATTCCCGATCGCGGCACCTTCGGCGTCTTTCTTTCTGGCGACCGCAATAAGCCTATCCGCGTCGGTGAACTCGATGAGGAGATGGTCTTCGAAGCACGCAGCGGTGAGACATTCGTCCTCGGTGCCAGCACTTGGCGCATCGACGAGATCACCCACGACCGCGTGCTCGTTTCGCCAGCGCCAGGCGAACCCGGCAAAATGCCGTTCTGGCATGGCGACCAGGCAGGCCGCCCCCTGGAGTTCGGCCGCCGCATCGGTACGCTTGTCCGCGAGTTGCGTGACATGCCCCGTTCCGCCGCCGTCACACGACTAACGCGTGAGCACGATCTGGACGGGCTTGCCTCCGAGAATCTCATGCGCTATCTCGCCGACCAGGAGGTGGCCACGGAGAGCGTGCCGGACGACCGCACCATTGTGGTCGAGCGTGTGCGCGATGAGCTTGGGGACTGGCGGGTGTGCGTGCTCACACCCTTCGGTTCGCGGGTGCACGCGCCGTGGGCCATGGCCGTCACGGGGCGCATTCGTGCTGCTGGCGGTGCTAACGTGGAGACGATGTGGAGTGAGGACGGCTTCGTCATCCGCTTTCCCGAGGCAGACACCGCGCCTGACACTGACGCACTCTTCCCCGAGCCGGCGGAGGCCAACGAATTTGTACAGCGGCAGCTTGGCTCGACGGCACTTTTCGCCGCCAAATTTCGTGAGTCCGCTGCGCGTGCCCTGCTGTTGCCGAGGCGCCGTGCCGATGGCCGCGCACCGCTCTGGCAGCAGCGCAAACGTGCTTACGATCTGCTCAGCGTGGCGGCCCGCTACCCGCAATTTCCCATGCTGCTGGAAACCTACCGCGAGTGCCTCCGCGACGTCTTCGACATGCCCGCGCTCTCTGAGATTCTTCGCAGTATTGCGCAGCGCCAGATCCGCGTGCACACCGTAGATTCACGCACGCCCTCGCCCTTTGCGGCCGCTCTGCTTTTTAGCTACGTTGCCAACTACATCTACGATGGCGACGCGCCGCTCGCGGAACGCCGTGCTCAGGCGCTCAGCATTGATCAGGAACAACTTCGCGAACTGCTTGGCGATGCCGATCTGCGCGAGCTCCTCGATTTGACCGCCATCGAAGAGACGGAAGAGCAGCTGCAAATGCTGGCACCGGACTACCGCGCCCGCAACATGGACGGCGTGCACGACATGCTGCTGCGGTTGGGTGATTTGAACCGTGCGGAACTGTTGCAGCGCGTCACCTCGCCAGAGGTCGCCATCACCGTCGATCGTCTGCAGAAGTCACGGCGCGTGCTCGAGTTGCGCATCGCTGACGAGAAACGCCTGATCGCCGTGGAAGATGTCGCCCGCTATCGAGACGCCCTTGGCATCCCACTGCCACCCGGTCTGCCCACGGCCTTCCTTGCAGCCGCGCCCGACGCCATCGTTGACCTGATCCGCCGCTACGGCCGCACCCATGGCCCCTTCACCATGGCTGAGGCCGCAGCCCGCTTCGCCGTCCCAGTCGAGACCGCAGAGGCTGTGTTGAATCGCCTTGTGCAGTCCGGCCGCGTGGTGGAAGGTGCCTTCCGTCCCGGCGGTTTGAGCCGCGAGTGGTGCGACGCGGAGGTCCTGCGCACCATTCGCCGCCGCTCCCTCGCCAAGCTGCGCAAGGAAGTCGAGCCGGTGGAGCAGCAAACCCTTGCGCGCCTTTTCACCCACTGGCAGGGTGTGCTCACGCCGCGCCGCGGTCTCGATGCGCTGCTGGACGTCATCGAAACGCTACAAGGCGCACCGCTGCCGGCATCGCTGCTGGAAACCGAGATTCTGCCTGCCCGCGTCGCCGGCTACAAGCCCGCCGACCTGGACACGCTCATCGCCGCGGGCGAGGTCACCTGGGCCGGCTTTGAGCCGCTGGGCGAGCGTGATGGCCGTATCGGCCTGTACCTTGCCGAGAAGCTGCCTTTGCTGTGGCCAGTGGTCAACACGCAGCAGGCCGCCGCCGTGATTGAGAGCGAGTCCGCCACGAAGGATCGCGAAGAGCACATCCTGGACTACCTGAAATCCCACGGCGCGAGCTTCTTTCAGCCCATACACGAGGGCACCGGCACCGCACCGAACGGCGGCTATCCCGGAGATACGATTGACGCATTGTGGAACCTGGTCTGGCGCGGAGCGGTCACCAACGACTCGCTGCAATCGCTGCGCGCCTACACCGACCGCAACGCCGTCCACGGCCGTGGCACGACCAACCAGCAGGGCAAGCCGCTGCGCCGTGTGCACAACCAGGCCGCCAGCTTCCGCAGCCGCCGCACTACGCCGCCCACCGTGCAGGGCCGCTGGGCGATGCACCCGGCATACTTCGATACACGTCGAAATGTCTCCAATGGATCGCAAAGTACGGGTATCCCTCGCTCTGCCACGGAGTGGTCTCACGCAATCGCCCACCAGTTGCTGCAGCGCTACGGTGTGGTCTTCCGCGAGACCGCGCACGCGGAGAACCTGCCCGGCGGCTTTTCCGCGATTTACGACGTGATGAAGGCCCTTGAAGAATCCGGAAAAATCCGCCGTGGCTATTTCGCCGCGGAACTTGGCGCAACGCAATTCGCTCTGCCCAGTGCTCTGGATCTGCTACGCAGCCTGCGCAGCAAGCGGCCCGACACCGATCCGGAGATGCTGGTGCTTGCCGCGACGGACCCGGCAAACCCTTACGGCGCGCTGCTGCGCTGGCCGCAGCCGGCGGAAAATACGGGCCCGCTCACCCGCACCGTCGGCTCGCGCGTGGTGCTGGCGGATGGCGCCCTTGCCGCCTACATCCGCCGCGGCAACCCCAGCCTGCAGGTCTTTCTGCCCGGGGAAGATCCACAGCGGACGCAGATTACCCGCGCGCTCGCCCGCTACTTCGTCGTCATGGCACAAAGCTCCGCGAACCGCCTGAACGAAGACCCTGGCGACGCACACAATTCCGGCCGCATCGGCATGCTCATCCAGACGGTCAACGGCATTCCCGTCGCCGAGCATCCCATGGCCCGCGCCCTGCTTGATGCCGGCTTCCAGGCCGCTCCCATGGGCTTCAACCTGCGCCGCAACCTGCCGCCCCTGCCCGGCACCATGCTCACTGCCCAAAACGGCGGACGGACGGTTGGAAACGCCTGACATTCCGGGTGTCCAGTCTGTGCCGTGAAGTACCCTTTACATATGGGATCAGTTCGCTTCGAAGGCGTGCGCTTTGTGGTGTACAGCCTCGACCACCCACCGCCACATGTTCACGGCAATTACGGTGGAATCGAAGTCATCGTAGAACTCCTTTCGGATAGACGGGTCGGTGTCGCGCCGCGTAGGAACTCCATCAACCCGCCAAATGGAAAGCGCGCCGACGTGCGGCACATCCTGCGTGTCGCCAGTCAGAACTGCACCGAGTTACTATCTTTGTGGGAGGAGCGTCATGGCTGAACACGCGAGTGCAGGGCAGAATCTGATCGATGATGAGGCGCTTGATCCGGAATTAGAAGCGCAAATCGACGCGGCTCTCGAAGCTGCCCGCAACGCCCCGCTTTCCCATGCTGCTATCAAGGTGGAGTATCTCGTCGAGGTTCGCATCCTGATTGTGCATTTGAACAATGGCCAGCGCCTTCTATTACCTGTCGAAGACGTGCAGGAGCTGGCGGATGCAACAGATGAACAGTTGAGCGAGATCGAACTGCTCGGCCCGGGAACCGGGATTCACTTTCCCAGGTTTGACGGCAATCTTTATGTTCCCTATCTGGTCGGAGGAAGCCGTGGTAACGATCGTTGGGAGCGAGAGCTGGAAGAGAAACGGGCAGCCGCGATGTTATCTGCCGCTTAGCTTTGGGTCGCCTCGTACGGCTTAGTGGCCTCAACCCCACAGGACATCGAGATTGGCTTGGTCGGCAAGTATATTCAAGAATACAAGCGGAAGCGATTCATCTTAACTTGAGGCACCATGCACCTGCTGTGAAGATTACATTGGCTATGGTAAGGAATGGCATTATCGGAGGCTTGCGGGCTTACGCTCTCAAGCAAGGACCAGATTTTGATGAGTTGGAAGGGTTCAAGCGTCTAGACGCTCTACTGACCGCTTTTTGGGTGGCACCAGGTAATGCGCTTGCGCTAATTGTTACAACTTACCTCTTAGTAGCCATATTGATCTTGGTAATAAGCAAGCTGAGCATAGGACTTTCGAGTGAGATAGCTCGCGTAGGCTATCGCGATACCTTTTTCATCACACTTCTGTTCGCAGCGGTAGTGGGTCTACTTTGGCGTGGACGTCACCGCATTCGTCTTTCTACATGTTCTGCATACCAACAGGTATTTCTATAATTTACTATGTTCAAATGTACTCGTATCTTTTCTGACCTCTCTGATAGGCTTCAAAGTGGATTTTGTCTACCAAGGCTTCGGCACATACTCTAGATATCTGGCCGGTATTTCAGTTGCGCTTTATCTCACGCTTCTTGTAATGCTGAAGACAAGACCCATGTGGGAAACAGAGCCAACATCGGCGGGTTCGCAGAAACCCCTCAATCATGCCTGAAGGCGACACCATCTATCGAGCGGCACGCGCCCTTGCCAAGGTCCTCACCGGCAAGACCGTCACTCGCTTTGACACCGCATACGCCCACCTGGCCACGGTCAATGATGACCGGCCTGTGATCGGTCGTGTCATCGAGCAGGTGGAGTCGCGCGGCAAGTGGTGCCTCGTCCACTTCTCGGGCGACCTCATCCTGGTCACGCACATGCTCATGTCCGGCTCGTGGCACATCTATCGCGCGGGGGAAAAATGGTGGACGCCGCGTAAAGCCATGCGCGCGCTCGTCGAAGTCGAGGGCTGGCAGGCCGTTGCCTTCAATGTGCCTGTCGCCGAGTTCCACACGGCGGACACACTCGCCCGCAAATCGAGCGTGCCGAAGCTCGGGCCGGATGTTCTCTCCGGCGACTACACCGCGCAGACCGGTCTGGAATCGCTGCGGCAACGGGCGCAAACGCATCCTGAAGACGAGATCGCCAACGTACTGCTGAACCAGCGCGTGCTCGCCGGTCTAGGCAACGTGTACAAGTCCGAGGTTGCGTTCGCCGCGCGTGTGCATCCCTTTCGCCAGATGAGCACCATCACCGAAGCCGAGATGCTGCAGATGGCCGACGTTTCGCAGCGGTACCTGAAAGCCAACGTGATCGATGGCAATTCGGACACAGGTGGCGACGGCATCGTCACCTATACCGGCATGCGCCGCACCACAAACAGCGGCAACGAAAAGAATCGCCTCTGGGTGTACGGCCGCCGCGGGCAGGAGTGCCGCCGCTGCGGCGGCCTGATCGAAATGCGCAAGCAGGGCCAAGGTGCCCGCAGCACCTACTGGTGCCCGGAGTGCCAGCCGTGGATCGCATCACCCGCGCAACTCGCAGCCGGAGCCGCGCCCGCTGAGGCACCGCAAGGCTGGAACGGTGCGATCCGTCGCCGTCGCGTTGGTTGTTAAGGTAAAAGCAAGAGCGAACGCAAAGTACGCAGAGTTAGCGCAATGTTCGCAGATCAGCTTTGCATACTTTGCGAAAACGTTGCGTACGTTGCGTTCGCCCTTGCTTGCTAGAACGTATGCGACACACTCAGCCCGAGCGCATAATCCGCAAACGCCGCATCGCCATGCCGGTGGTTTGCCAGGTCCGTCACAGACGCGCGCCGGTTGCGCTGCACCGCCCACGGTGAGGACAGTGCGATCATGCTGTGGCGATATTGGTACTGCACTGCCGGCTCGATTGAAATGATGTAACCCGGGCGGCGGAACCCATTGCTCTTGCCGAAGGCATCACGCACCGGAATGCCCTCCATGCGTCCGCCAAAGCTCGCCGCCAACCCGCGGAGCCGGGGAACATGCCGTGACAAGCCGGCGCGAAACAGATACTGGTCCGTTGCCGACATCACATCCTCTCCCTTGATCGTGCGGAAGGTTTGTACGCCCGTCGTATCCACCGGGCTAAACAGCCACGAGCCTTGAAAATAACCGATGGTATGGAACGGCGCGGTCTTATAAGCCTGGCTGCCCAGCGTAAAGCCCCACGTACCGTCGCCCGGCTGCAGTGATTGATCCGCAATCACTTTCTGCACGGTGCCGTTGGCCAGCTTGCCCATACCAGAACCGTTGTTGATGCCGGTCGGCAGCTTCAGGCCCGCGCTGAAAGCGAGGTTGCCGCCGTTCTCTGTCGGCGGACGGAAGACCCAGCCCTGAAAGCCGAGGATCATGTCGCCGATGCCCGCTATCTCCACCTTCTGCACGGGCGAGTACTTCTGGTCGCGCGTGCCTTGCAGCACCGGCACAAACGCGTTCACACTCCATCGCGGTGTCAGCTGCATGTCCAGGCTCATGTTGTACAGGTTCTGATGATTCGGAATGAAGTTGCCGAGGGCCTGGCGTGAGGTGTTTTCGACCGTGCCGGAGAAGTGACGGAAGGAGCTGTACGAGCGCCAATCTACCTCCACGGTGAGCGGATGATGGCGAAGAAAATCATTCGCACCGCCGCCGCCCATGTTATGTCCGCCACTGGTAATGCAGCTTTGGATGTTGCTGTTGGTGTGCGCCGCAAGACAGCCTTGCGCACCTGCGGAACTGGCTCCGAAAAGCGTCATGGCAACGCTTAAAGATAGAACTGGGAAAGTCTGTGCTCTCATGATGCAGGCCAGCATAGGCGCGGCCAACAAGCGTAAACAACGTATGAGGTGAGGATTTTTGTCTCCTCATAACTGCGGATCTCAGACGTTGGGTCGGGCGCTTACAGTCAGTGTCATCCCATCATGATGCAGTTCCGATGAAGCAGTCCCGATGAGGCAGTTCCGATGAGGCTTTCACTTCGATACAGGGCTTTAAATTTTCCGCTGGCCTGCTTGGCACTCTGTGCGGCCGCAAGTGCCGCCGGTCCGCCGGAGCCGGCATCGCATTGGCAGGGCAGGGATGGCGCGCCACATGCGCTGGCTGAGTTGCGCGGCCATCCCGCTGTGATCAATTTCTGGGCCACCTGGTGTGGGCCCTGCCGTGAGGAGATGCCTCGCCTGCAAAAGCTCTCTGAAGCATACGCTGGGCAGGGCGTTCGGTTCATCGCTATCTCGCTGGATGACCCACAAACCCAAAGCAAGATCGACAAATTGGTGCAGAGCCGGAACTTCACTATCCCTGTGTGGACCGGAGCGGACGTGCAGACCCTGGCCGACCTCAAACTGGGCCAGCTTGTGCCTGCCACGCTCATTCTGGATGAGGCTGGTGAACCGATCGGAAAGATCGAAGGCGAAGCCCGGGAGAAGGATGTGCGCTCACGCCTGGATTGGCTGCTGGGTGGCAAGCAGGGAAGAGCGCCGAAGCTGGTGCAGAGAAACGATTGGTAGGCAGTTACGCAGGGCACAGCGAGTCGCCTGCAATGCTTCTTTTCGGCGACAGCGTACCCATCCGATCCACTGCCTTACTGAGGCGCTCGGTCGTCAGCGGTTGGGTCTTTCTTCTTGCCTCCGCCAAAGAGCTTCTGTAGAAAATTGCGCCGCTTCGGATTTCCATCGGGTTCGATTTCGCTCTTTCGCGAGTCGGCGGGCTTGCTCAGGAACTGATCTTCGGGAGCCTCGCCGACGATGGTTCCAGCACCCGCGGCCCCACCCAGCGGAGCCGGTGAGCTACTCAGCAGATCCTGCAGTGAAGCGGCACCGCCGCCCATCCGGCTGCAGGTGCTCTGCGGCTGTGAGCCGTCCAGAAAAGCTGCCATATAGTCGTTCGTGCAGGTCTCATCCGCAAGCTGGTTGGAGACTTTGTCCAGCTTGTAATTCGTGATGCCGTCCGGCGGCGTGAATGGCTTCATGTCGCTGTACTGCGGCAGCTTGATGGCGCGATTCATGAACTCCGCCCAGATGGG
The DNA here is from genome assembly GCA_964246795.1 of uncultured Terriglobus sp. Lineage (GTDB taxonomy): Bacteria > Acidobacteriota > Terriglobia > Terriglobales > Acidobacteriaceae > Terriglobus. The sequence continues at coordinate 26,590 of CAXTRR010000020.1, forward strand.
CGCGGCGGCCACCGCACCCTGCAGCTTTACATCGGTGTAGTCGTCGTTGCCCACCCACACCACGCAGATCAGATTGCTGGTGTACGCCGCAAACCAGGCATCATGACTGGTGCCGGTCTTGCCGGCTGCAGGCGCGCGAAAGCCCTTGGCACGAACCGCCGCGCCGTAGCCGAAGTTCATCACGCCTTCCAGCAGGCTTTGCGTCAGGAAGGCTGCTTTTGGATCCATGACCTGGCTGGCTTCCGGCGTAAGGTCGGCGACGACATCGCCACGATCATTGCGCACGCCTTTCAGCATCCATGGATTGATGTGGACTCCGCCATTCGCAAAGACGGTGTACGCTCCGGCCATGTCGAGAGGTGTGGCATCGTAAGCGCCCAGCGCCACGGCAGGCGTGCCCTTTGCGTTGGTGATGCCGCTGGCGCGTCCCAACGCCGCGACGTTTTCAAAACCGACTTTCTGACCAAGCGAAACTGTCGCGTTGTTCAACGAGTGGGCCAGCGCATAGATCGCCGTGACCTGACCATGGAAGCTGCCCCCGAAGTTGCGCGGCGTGTAAGTCATGCGGCCGTTGTCATAGGTAAAGGTGGTCGGCACGTCGCTGAGCGGAGTGACCGCGGTAAAGGCACCACCCTCGGCTGTGTTGCCCTCGGCATCCGTCGTGGAGGGCAGCTGCTCACCGCGCACCGCATCCATCTCGGCGGTCGCGTAGACGAAAGGCTTGAATATGGAGCCAGTCGGACGCTTGCTGACAGCGTGGTTTAACTGTGACTGCCCATAGTTGCGGCCACCCACCAGCGCCAGCACTTGCCCCGTGTGCGGGTTCAGCGCCACCAGTGCTACTTGGGGATAGGTGATGGGTCCGTTGCCGCGATGGCCTTTGCGGACCTCTTCATCCACGTGTGCCATGCTGGCCGTCACGGCTTCGCTGGCCGCTTGCTGCAGATCAGGATCGAGCGAAGTGTAAATTCGCAGCGTGCCGCTCTGGGTGGTGTCGCCCAGCCTTGCTCCGAGCTGGTCGTGGACTAGATCGACGAAGTAGGGTGCCTCACTCGCATCCACATTTTGCGGAGCCAGGTTGAGCGGCTCGGCTTCCGCCCGCTCGGCTTCAGACGGAGTCAGCGCGCCAGTCTCCACCATGCTGTGCAGCACCAGGTTGCGCCGCTCAATCGCGCGTTCTGGATGCCGGAACGGGTTCAGCCGGTTTGGGCTCTGAATGATACCCGCCAGCAGAGCGCATTGCGATACGTTCAACTGCTTCAGATCTTTGCCGAAGTAAGTCTGCGCTGCCTCTCCAAAGCCGTTAATGGCGAATGACCCACGCTGCCCCAGATTGATCTGGTTGGCATACATCTCAAAGATCTGCTGTTTGTTGAAGTGGTTTTCCAGTTGCAGTGTGATCAGCATTTCCTGCAGCTTGCGCTTTAGGTGCCGCTCCGGCGTGAGAAAAAAGCCGCGCGCTAGCTGCATGGTCAGTGTTGAGCCGCCCTCCATGTAGCGATGGCGATGAAACAGATCATTGCGCAGCGCACCGGCGACGCGGATGTAATCGATACCGCCATGATCGAAGAAGCGGCGGTCTTCAATGGCGGTTACCGCTTCCACCATCGTCTTGGGGATCTGGTTGTAAGTGACCAGGCGGCGTTTGGTGCGGTTCTTGTCCTCGCTCAAACCTGTGATAAGCTGCGGCTCCAGCTCATAGGCGCTGAGCTGTGCGCCGTTATCGGCAGTGATCGCTGTGATCTGCGCACCATCATCCGTAATCGTCGCGCCATCGGGGGAATGAAAGGAGGCCGGCCCTGGCTTGACCGTGATGCTGTCGCCCGAGATCTTATAGGTCCCAAGTTGCGGGTTCACGTTGTACCCTGCGTGGCGAAGGTCCGCGCCAATCGTGGCGACGGTCATGCGCTGGCCGGGCCGCACCTCACGCGGCGCGGCATAGATCTGTGAGGTGCTGCTGAAGAGTGGACCCGCCGCGAGCCGGTCTTCCACCACCTGCTGATAGTGGTGGTGGTAGTACATGAAGATCAGCCCGCCGAGGACACCCAATACGGCAGCCAGCAGCACAACCGCGCGCAGCAGGCGCTGCCACGGCGGCCTTTGCCGCCGCCCTCGCGGTGTGGGTCCGTTAGCGTAACGGAATCGCGAGGGCCTGCCGGCCAGCTTCACCTTCACTGCCATTTGCTCACTCCGATCCATCTGTGCGCTGTGCTGTCCTGCAATGTGCCCGAGACTCGTCCCTTTGTACCTTCGTTAGACGCTGCTGCCCGTACTGGCAGCGGCACCGCTCAGCAATGTCAGCATCTTCGGCGTTACTTCGGCCAGCGTTGCATCTTCGGTTGTGCCGCGCAGCCGGTCGATGATTTCAACCTGCCCTTCGGCCAGTTTCTTGCCGATATTGATGCGGTATGGCGCTCCGATCAGATCAGCATCCTTGAACTTCACGCCGGCCGAGCCGTCCCGGTCGTCCAGCAGGACGTCAATACCGGCGGCGTGCAGGTCAGCGGCGACCTTCTCGCCAGCCTCGGCCAGCGCAGCATCGCTCTGCTTGGTCACTGTGACAACCACCGGATAGGGTGCGATGGAAGCGGGCAGGGCGTAGCTCCACTCGCCGCGATCACTCTTGCCAAAGTGGGCCGCGCTCTGCTCAATGGCCGAGGTGAGGATGCGCTCAATGCCGATGCCATAGGATCCCATAATCGGCGTCGTCTCCTTGCCGTTGCGGTCCAGCACGCGAGCCCCCATGCTCTGGGAGTACTTGTAGCCGAGCTTGAAAATGTGGCCAATTTCGACGGCCTTGCCGAGGCGCAGCGGCTGGCCGGAGATGGGGTCGGGCTCGCCCGCGCTCACGTTGCGGATATCGGCGGCAACCGTCCAGGCGAAGTCGCGGCCAGGCGTCACGTTGCGGTAGTGGTAGTCCAGTTTGTTGGCACCGGCTACCAGATTCTCGCGGTTCAGCAAACCGTGGTCGAGCACGACGGTCGCAGCCCTCTCGTCCTTCAAAGCACCCAGGACCTCAGCATCAAGTGTTTTCACCTTTGCCAGGTCCGCGGGACGGAAGAACCCACGCTGAATGGTAGAAGCTTCTTCGGGCAGAACAGCCAGCCCAATCGGGCCAAGAAACCCCGCAGGCCCACGCATGTATTGTTCAAGCTCGTCCGCTAGCATCGTCCGCAGCGCCTCACACTGCGCGGCACCGGCCAGCTTGGTTTCATTCACCTGATGGTCGCCGCGTAGGAAAGCGATCACAGGCTTTTCCAGCAGTGTGCCTTCCGGCCCGGCAGCCTGCCCCATGTAGGCCACACACTTGATGTCCTGCGATGCAGCAACCCCAAAGAACTCCGTCACATCTGCAATCGAAGCCTTGCCGGGCGTATGCACCAGCTCCGGCAAACCATCGCCGGTCGGTTCAAGATCCTTCACGGGCGCAAGCGTCGAAGTTGCCTTCTCAACGTTCGCGGCATACTTGCCATCCGGTGATGACGCGATCCAATCCTCGCCGGCCTCCGTATAGACCATGAACTCCTGTGATTGCGAGCCGCCCATGGCGCCCGAATCGGCTTCGACGGCGACAAACTCCAGGCCGCAGCGCGTGAAGATGCGCCGGTACGCCTCATCATGCCTGTTATAGCTTTCGTCCAGCCCGGCTGCGTCGATGTCGAAGCTGTAGCTGTCCTTCATGGTGAACTGGCGCACGCGCAACAACCCACTTTTTGGCCGCGGTTCATCGCGAAACTTCGTCTGTATCTGATACCAGATCTGCGGCAGCTGCTTGTAACTGCGGATCTCATTGCGCGCGATGGAGGTCATCACTTCCTCATGCGTCATGCCCAGCGCCAGCTCCGCGCCCTTGCGGTCCTTCAGGCGGAACATGTTGTCGCCCATACCCGTCCATCGTCCGCTCTCCTCCCATACCTCTTTGGGGTGGATGGCGGGCAGGTAGAACTCCTGGCCGATGCGGTCCATCTCCTCGCGCACGATGGCAACAATTTTGTTGATGGATCGTGTGCCGAGCGGCAGATAGCTGTAAATGCCCGCGCCCAATTGACGGATGTAGCCGGCGCGTAGCAGCAGCTGATGGCTCGCTACTTCGGCGTCAGCGGGTGCCTCGCGCAGCGTGGGGATAAAGAGTTTGGACCAGCGTGCAATCAAGTCGTACCGTTCGCTTTCTTGCTCCCCATTTTACCGGGGCAGGGCGCCTTGGCTGGTTCGGGAGTAGGCAATGGCCCGATTGCGGCACAGACACCCGGCCCCGATGCCGCTTAGAATTCAGCCATCCTTAGCGGTCTGGCCGCGCGCAGGGCTTTACCGGGCACCCTCTTGCATTTCGCGCTCTGCGCAAAATGGAGAACGCTCCGGTTGACAGCCCGGAGCGTTGCCGTTGAGGGGGTAAGTGCCATGCGACCCTTGTGGATCAAATGGCGCGAGCATCAGATAGAAGTTCCTTGTGAACGAATCATCTATCTGCTTGTGCGTGTACTCAATCACCTGCACTTTTGATGGTTGTTGACGTTTACTGCAATGGTGCGTCCGCTCTGCCAGAAGCGGACTTCGCGTCATACTTCGCAGTTTGATGCTTTCGCCACCCACAGTCAATCGAAAATGGCTGACTTGATTGATCGAAAGTAACCGCCGACCTGCCCCGCACTACAAAGAGCGAAAGAGAGAACCGCGAGTTGGGGGCTAAGCAGCCGTCGTCGTCTGCTGCGTCTCTTCCGCTGGAGCCGCTTTCTTCACAACCGGCTCAGCCTTCTTACTCGGCGCCACAATCGCGTGCAGCGTGGTGCCTTCCATGCGCGGCATAAATTCAACGATGCCGGTCTGGCCAATGTCCATGATCAGCCGGTTGATGATCTTGTAACCCAGATCGCGGTGCGCCATCTGCCTGCCGCGGAAGCGCAGGGAAGCTTTCACCTTGTCACCTTCAGACAGAAACCGGACGGCCTGGTTCTTCTTCGTCTGGTAGTCGTGCTCATCCACGGTAACGGAGAACTTAACTTCCTTAATGACGATGACCTTCTGCTTCTTGCGGGCAGCACGGTCGCTCTTGTCCTTTTCGTAGAGGTACTTGCCATAGTCCTGGATGCGGCAGACTGGCGGCACCGCATTGGGTGAAATCTCCACCAGGTCCAGCGAACGTTCACGCGCAATCTTTAACGCATCGAAGGGCGCCATAATGCCGAGCTGCTCTCCGTTGTCATCGATCACACGCACTTCGCGCGCGCGAATTTTCTCGTTGGTGCGGATGAATGACTTCTGGGCGCGCTTGTCGGTAAACGGTGGAATAGTTCGCCTCCGCAGCCGACCGCTCTTGATGCGGGCCGTTTTACCGGTGCATTCTGCGGTGCTGCACCTAAAAGTATACAACGGAGCCAATTCCCATTGTTCTGCACCTGCAGGGCACATTTCCGTCGGAGCCGCGCCAATCCATCCGGTGCACTTCGGTGCACAACGTTGCGCGGGAAGGGAGTATGCTGCTCGGAGACTCAAACCTCAGCGGAGAGATCTGCGATCCAGCAGATGAACGACTCCAAGTCCGCAGTGCCAGGGAGAATCAGGGTTCCGATGAAGCGACGCATTTTGCTGGTCGATGATGAAGTTGCCGTCTTACTCACACTCAAGGCTGTTCTTGAGATCAGCGGCTTTGATGTCGATACCGCCACCAGCGCGCGTGAGGGCAAGTCGAGGATCAAACATCGCGAGTACGAGATGGTCATTACGGACATGCGCATGGAAGACGAGCGCGCCGGTGAAGATGTCATCCAGGCGGCCAAGGCCGCTCCTTACAAGCCGGCCGTGGCTCTGCTGACCGCCTTCCCCAGTGATGAGGACGCCGTCGCCAGTCTGGGCGCGGACAAGATGCTGGTCAAGCCCATGCACACCCGCCAGTTGTTGCAGCAATTGGAGACACTCTTCACAAAACATCACGGCAAAGGTGCAAATGCCTCAAAAGAAGACGAGGATAGTAGTCAGGATGAGCCCAGGCCGAAGGTGGCTGTGAAGACCTCCGTCAAAAAGTCCTCGGCAAAGAAGTCGACTTCTTCGAAGAAGAGCTTAACCGTTTCCTAGTTCTGGCCAGATGCCCACTCCGCACGCCGAAGCTCTCACCGCGGGGAGTGCGTCTTGATGAAAGTCCTGAGCTGCATGTTGATCTCCAACGCCTTCTGCGTCCCGCTGTCCAGCATGCGCAGCCAATCGGTAGCAGGCGACTTCAAGTCGGCCGTACTCAACAGATAACCTGTCTGCACTACGATCTCCAGGGCATTGCTTAGATCATGCGCCAGTTTGCGAATCTGTAGCGCCAGTTCCTCTGGAATTACTGCATCGTTGTCACTGGCTGCGGTTACATTTGGCTCGGCCGGACTCATGGGCAGCTCCTAAGTGGATCGGTCAAGAATGAACCGATCAATGCGCGTTGTGATGCACAGAACCGCGCACCTGTTTCACCATCTTCACCTGCCCGCTGCTTCCGTGCACCAGGCTTATCACAGTCGTGCACCACACTTCCTAGAGTGAGGAACCCGCTGTTCGAGCACTCGAACTGTTTGACAGACTGTCATCGTTTTGTGACACTGAAGGGGCTGCAGCGAAGCTCGATGCGCCTCGCTCCTGTGCCGAAATGGCGGAATTGGCAGACGCGCATGGTTCAGGTCCATGTACTCGCAAGGGTGTGGAGGTTCGAGTCCTCTTTTCGGCACCAATCTCCTGGAAACGCGATGCCCTGGGCATCGCGTTTTATTTTGCCGCCGCGCAACAGCCAGGCCCCGTTGGAAGGGAGAGTCTTGAAACTCGAAACCCATCTTGACCGCATCCTTGCTCGCACTCGCGTGGACCTGGCTGGACGCATGGCCGCTGCAGACCGCCGCATGCTGGACCGACGCGCAGCCGATCACCAGCCGCGTGGTTTTGCCGCCGCGCTCAGAATGGCGGCAAGCACCCGCCCCGCCGTTATTGCGGAACTCAAAAAGGCGTCCCCCTCCAAGGGAATGATTCGCGAAAGTTTTCAGCCGGCGGATCTGGCGGCGTCGCTGGAGCGCGGCGGCGCGGCGGCCCTCTCCGTCCTTACTGACGAGCCCTTCTTTCAGGGTGGCCTCCGCAATCTCGAACTTGCCTCGCAAGCCGTACAACTACCCTGCCTGCGTAAAGATTTCATCGTGGACGAGTTTCAGATCGTTGAGGCACGCGCTCACCACGCGGATGCTGTGCTGCTGATTGCGGTAGCGCTGACTGACGTGAAACTCCGAAGGCTTAGAGAATCAGCACGCGATGCCGAACTGGATGTGCTTTGTGAGGTTCACAGTGCGGCCGAGATCGACCGCGTTCTCCCGCTCGATTGCGAGATGTATGGCGTCAACAGCCGCGACCTGCGCACCTTTCAGGTGGACAGCGTCGCAAGCGAGGCGATGGCTGCCATGCTGCCTCCGGGAGCGGTGCGTGTGGCGGAAAGCGGCATCGGTGCCGCCGCGGACATTACCCGCATGCAGGCCGCCGGCTTCAACGCATTTCTCATTGGCGAGTCGCTGATGCGAGCCGCCGATCCCGGTGCTGCTTTAGAAGCGCTGCTGGCACCCGCCATCACGGCAAACGTGGCTGCACACTAACGCTGGACCGAAGGCAATGCCATGTGGGTAAAGATCTGCGGCAACACCAATCTGAATGACTGCCTGCTGGCCGCGGATCTGGGCGCGGACGCCTTGGGCTTCGTCTTTGCCAAAGGCAAGCGCACCGTCACCGCCGGCCAGGTCGCGGCCATCACTGTGGCGCTGCCGAGGCACCTGGATGTCATCGGCGTTTTCACCACCATGGACTATGACGGGATCGTCTCCACGGTAGAACAGGCCGGACTCACCGGCGCGCAACTGCACGGCCCGCTCGACTTTCGACTATTGGAGCGTTTGCGCCTCTACTTCGGTGACACGAGCGAGCGCTGCAGCCTGCTGCAGGTGCTGCCCTGGTGGACTGACGTCAGCGCAGCAGCCCAGCGCGATGCCTTTCGAGCCGAAGCAGAAGCTCTTGCACAGGATGGCAGTGCCGACGCCATGCTGATCGACTCCCGCACCCGTCAGTCCAGCGGAGGAACTGGCCATACCTTCGACTGGGCCGCCGCCAGGACTGCGCTGGTCAGAGTTGACTACCGCACCATCATTGCAGGCGGCCTCACACCTGAAAACGTGGGCAACGCCATCGCGGCGCTCGTCCCCTGGGGTGTCGACGTGGTCAGCGGCGTGGAGGCATCGCCCGGCCGGAAATCGCCGGAGAAGCTCACGGACTTTCTCCGGCTCGCCAAGCGCTAGCAGTGTGAGATTCTCCTTTGGAACCCTCTGCGTCCTTTGCGTTCGCTCTTGCTCTTACCACCACAGTTTGCAATCCCCGTACTTTCCGTTAGGCTGTGAAGGATGAACCGCGTTTCGTATTCCTGGCGATTTACCAACCGCAACTGGCCACCCCAGGCGGCACCGGCGAAACGCGTTCTCTAAGGCTGCAATCTTCAGCAGCAACGTTTTGAGATCAGTTTCAAGGGAGCCGCGGCCGGTAAAGGTCGCGGCTTCTGTATTTGAGCAGCACAGGATCGCAAAACGGTCCAGCCAATACGAGAGAGGACACGCATGCCAGTTCTGGAATCAGTCTTGGAGCAACCCGTTGAGGCGAGCCGCACCCTGGGTACCGGCCGCTTTGGTGTCTATGGCGGCCGCTATGTGCCGGAGACGCTGATGGCCGCGCTGCTGGAACTGGAGCACGCCTATGTGGAAGCGCAGGCAGACCCGGCGTTCCACGCCGAGCTGGATGACCTGCTGCACCACTACTGTGGCCGGCCTACTCCGCTCTATCTGGCCAGGCGCCTGAGTGAAAATCTGGGCGGGGCGCAGATCTGGCTCAAGCGTGAAGACCTGCTGCATACCGGCGCGCACAAGATCAACAACGCGCTCGGCCAGGCTCTGCTCGCGCGCAGGATGGGCAAGCAGCGCATCATCGCGGAGACGGGTGCGGGCCAGCACGGCGTGGCCACCGCCACGGTGTGCGCACTGTTCGGCTTGGAATGCGTGATCTATATGGGCGAGGAAGACATGCGCCGGCAGGAGCTGAACGTCTACCGGATGCGCCTGCTGGGTGCCGATGTGCGCGGCGTCCACTCCGGTTCCGCCACGCTGAAGGACGCCATTAACGAGGCCATGCGCGACTGGGTCACCAACGTCCGCACGACCTTTTACATCCTGGGCTCGGCGCTCGGATCGCACCCGTATCCCACCATGGTGCGCGACTTTCATCGAGTGATTTCGATCGAGGCCAAGCGGCAATTCGCAGAGCAGGTGGGCCGCAATCCCGATACGGTGGTTGCCTGCGTCGGCGGCGGCTCGAACGCCATTGGTGCTTTCTACGAGTTCATCCCCGATGAGAATGTGCGGCTGATCGGCGTGGAGGCCGGTGGCCGCGGAACAGCGCTTGGCGAGCACGCGGCACGTTTTCAGAAGAACGGCGGCGGCATCCCCGGCGTGCTGCAGGGCACCTACAGCTACGTGCTGCAGAACGACGCCGGACAGGTCTCCTTAACGCACTCCGTAAGCGCCGGTCTGGACTACGCCAGTGTCGGCCCGGAGCACGCCATGCTGCACGACAATGGCCGCGCGGAGTACTTCAGCGCCAGCGATGACGAAGCTCTGAACGCCACCAAGGTGCTGTCGCGGACGGAAGGCATCGTTCCCGCGTTGGAGACGGCTCACGCGGTGGCTTATGCAATGCAGCTTGCGCCCACCATGGCGAAAACGCAGCACATCATGGTGAACCTGAGTGGGCGCGGGGATAAGGATATGGGAATCATCAGCCGCGAGCTGGACCTGAGGGGCGCTTAATGCAGCAGCAAACGCGACTGCGCCATCCTCTTCATAACCTACGTAGCCAGTACATCGTCATTTCGACCGGAGCGACAGCAATATCGTCGCGAAGTGGAGAAACCTGCTGTTTGCCAGAGCAATCGCTCAGGCTGAAAGGAAAGCAGGTTTCTCCACTCCGCTTCGCTCCGGTCGAAATGACAGTGTCCAGGGCAAGTGCCAGAGGAGCTTGCGGGCCGGTATGCCGATAGCATTCACGCACAAGCCCGGCCTCATCGTTTACCTCACCGCGGGCGACCCCTCGCTCGAGGCCACCTATAACATCGCCCTTGCCGCGCTCGACAACGGCTGCGACGTCCTCGAACTCGGTGTACCCTTCAGCGATCCGCTGGCTGATGGCCCTGTGATTCAGCGGGCCAGTGAACGCGCAGTCGGACGAGGTGTGCGCCTCACCGATGTACTCGCTCTGAGCAAGCGCATCCGTGAGGCGCGCCCGCAGGCCGGCATTGTGATCTTCAGCTACCTGAATCCGGTGGTCCGCATGGGCCTGCCTACCTTCTGCGAAGCCGCGAAGCAGAACGGTGCCGATGGCGTGCTGCTCACGGACATGATCGTAGAAGAGGCGGGTGAGTACCTGATGGAGATGAAGAAACAGGAGCTCGCGCCGGTGTTTCTGGCCGCGCCTACCAGCCCGGACAACCGCCTGCAAGCCATCGCCGAACACAGCCAGGGCTTTATCTACGCGATCTCGCGCCTCGGTATCACGGGCGCGCAGGACAACATCGAGAGCGACGCGGAGCAGCTTGTACGGCGTCTGCGCAGGTTTACTGACAAGCCGATCGCGGTCGGATTCGGCATCTCGAACGCAACACAGGTCGCCGCCGTGGGTGTTTTTGCGGATGCCGCGATCATCGGCAGCGCGATTGTTTCGTTAATAGAAAAGAGTGAGCCGGGCCAGGAGGCGCAGGCGGTCGGAGATTTCGTGCGCGCTTTGAGACCCTGAGAAGAACGCGGTGTTCGTAAATTGTTTCGCTCGGAATTCGCGGCGCACACTGCGGAAACACCGCGCACGCCGCGTTCGCTCTTACCAATGAACCGCTATGCTGAAAAGAGGAGAACGGCAACGATGGAAATCGCAGACTGGCGGCAGAAGATCGATGGACTCGACGAGCAGATTGTCGGGCTGCTGAGTGAGCGTGCCCGCGCGGCCGTGGCCATTGGCGAAATCAAGCAGCGCAGCGGCGGCAACATTTACGAGCCGGACCGCGAGCAGGCCGTGTACACGCACGTCAAGCAGGCCAACGCGGGACCACTCACCGAGGCGGAACTGATCGTGATTTACGAGCGCATCATGGACGTGATGCGCTCGTTGCAGAAGCGCCCGGCGCAGGCGTAACCGCCAGAAAGATCGACAAACGCGATGATCGTAGTCATGCAAAACGAAGCCACCGACGCCCACATCCAGCAGGTCATTGAGCGCATGGTGGAACTCGGCTTTGATGTGCACCGCACCAGTGGCGCGGGCCAGATGATGCTGGCCGGCGTGGGCACGCCCGCACAGTTTGATGTGGTGGAGATTCAGGTGATGGGCGGCGTGCAGGAGGCCTATCGCATCTCCTCGCCCTACAAGCTCGCGGGGCGCTCGTTTCGTCCGGACGGTACAACCATCACCTTCCCCAACGGCGTTGTCGTGGGTGGCGACCAGGTCACCATCATGGCCGGCCCTTGTTCGGTCGAGTCGCGCGAACAGATCACGCTCTCAGCCCAGCAGGTAAAGGCCTCCGGAGCACAGTTCCTGCGCGGCGGCGCTTACAAGCCGCGCTCTTCGCCTTACAGTTTTCAGGGCATGGGCATTGAGGGTCTGAAGCTCCTCCGCGAAGTCGGCGATATGACCGGCCTGCTCGTCATCACGGAGGTGATGGAGATCTCGCAAATCGAGCCGATGCTGCCGTACATTGACTGCTTCCAGGTGGGCGCGCGCAACATGCAGAACTTCAACCTGCTGCGCGAACTCGGCCACGTGCGCACGCCCGTGTTGATGAAGCGCGGCATTGCGGCCACCATCGAAGAAGTCCTGCTCAGTGCCGAGTACATCCTGAGCGGTGGAAATTATGACCTGATGCTTTGCGAGCGCGGCATTCGGACCTTTGAAACGTACACGCGCAATACGATGGACATCAGCGCGATCCCCGTGCTGAAAAAGTTAACTCACCTGCCCGTCTTCGGCGATCCGTCGCACGGCGTGGGCAAGCGCGAGTTCGTGCCCGCCATGGCACTGGCCAGCGTTGCCGCCGGGGCTGACGGGCTGCTGATGGAGATGCACCCCAACCCGGACAAGGCCATGAGCGACGGTGCGCAATCGCTCTTTCCGGACCAGCTCACCAAGCTCGTCGAACAACTCCGTCAACTCGCACCGGTCGTCGGTCGCACCGTCGCATAACGCTCTTATAAACCACTGGCACGTTCAGTGATGCATGAAGGAAATCAGATGAACACCGAATGGATTCAACTCAAAGCAGCTGACGGCAACGAACTCGCCGCCTATGTCGTTCGTCCCACCGTTGAGCCGAGAGCCGCGCTCGTTGTCGTGCAGGAGATTTTCGGCGTCAACAAGAACATTCAGCTCACCGCGGAAGATTGGGCGAAGGAAGGCTTTCTCGTTATCGCGCCAGCCATGTTTGACCGCTTTGAAAAAGGCGTGCAGCTGAACTATGACAAAGAGGGCTGGGCCAGGGCGATGAGCTTCGTCCCGAAGTTCGCGCCAGACATGCAGCCGCAAACACTCGATGTCGACGCGGCGGTGCAGTGGCTGCGCTCTGAAACGGACAAGCCCGTGGGCGTGGTTGGTTACTGCTTCGGCGGTACCATGGCCTGGCTCGCCTCCGCGCGGCTGAAGGTCGACGCGGCTGTCGGCTTCTACGGCGGCAACATTGCCGATGTCGCCAATGAAACGCCACAGAATCCGGTGATGCTGCACTTTGGCGCGGATGACCAATACATTCCCGCTGCGTCGCGTGACAAGATCCAGAAAGCGCATCCGGAAGTGCCGCTGTTCGTGTATGAAAACGCCGGCCACGCCTTTGCGCGGCAGATCGATCCCACGCATTACGTTGCCGCCGCGGCCGCCATGGCGAAGAAGCGTTCACTGCTCTTCTTCGAGCAGCACCTGGTCTTTTAAAGGACTCCCCCGTGCCCATCGAGAGAATCACCATCGTCGGCACGGGACTGATTGGCGCGTCGATCGGCCTGGGTCTGCATCGGTACGGGTTCTCCGGATGGATCGGCGGTATAGACAGCAGCCCCGGCGAACGATCCATCGCCCTGCGGACGCATGCGATTGACGAGGCAGCCAACGACCCGGAGCAGGAGCGCCGGGCGATTCAGTCCGCCGACGTCATCGTTCTCGCCATGCCGGTGCTAAGCATCCTGGACTGGATGGAGCGCCACGCACCATCGCTCCATCCTGGCCAGCTTGTGACCGACGTCGGCTCCACAAAGCTGCGTATCGCCGAGGCGGCACAACGCCTGATGCCGGGCCAGTTCCTGCCTGGGCATCCCATGGCCGGCAAGGAGAGCGGAGGCGCGGCACTTGCCGAAGCCGATCTTTTTCAGGGAGCCACCTGGCTGTTCACGCCATTGAGCCAGGCTCCGCACGATCTGACGACTGCCAAAACGGAATGGCGTGCATGGGTGGAGCGTTTTGGAGCGCACGCCATCGACATGGAGCCCGAGCGTCATGACGAACTCTGCGCATGGGTAAGTCATCTGCCACAGATGGTCTCCACTGCCATGAGCGCGCTGCTGGAGGATACCTTTGGCGATGCGCCGGAAATGCGCGCCATTGGCGGTCGGGCCCTGCGGGAGATGACCCGCCTGGGAGCTTCGCCGTTCAGCATGTGGCGGGATGTCGCCCACACCAACGAAGCCTTTGTCGCGGCGACGCTTCTTGCGCTCGAACAACGGTTGGGCCACTTGCGTGAAAACCTGCGGACACCGGAACTCCGCGAGGAGTTCGCGAAGGCCAACCGTTCCTGCCGGCATTCAAAGTGAGATTGCTCGACGCTGAAGGCTGCAAAGCCTGCGCACACGCTACTCTATGCACAACCGCATGCCCATGAACTTACAGCCAACCGTAACGCTGGCCGACATCCATGCCGCGCGTGAGCGTATTCGCGACGCCGTGTACTACACGCCCTGCGAGCGCTCCGCCGTGCTGAGTGAGCTTACCGGGCAGCAGGTCTACCTGAAGCTTGAGAACCGGCAGATGACCGGAGCGTTCAAGGAACGCGGCGCATTGAACCGCATTCTTACGCTTACAGACGCGCAGCGTGCCCGCGGTGTGATCGCCGCCAGCGCAGGAAACCACGCACAGGGCGTTGCGTACCACGCCACCCTCCGCGGCATTCGCAGCGTGATCGTCATGCCAGAAACCACGCCGCTGGTGAAAGTCACCGCAACACGCGGTTTCGGCGCGGAGGTGATCCTGTACGGCGCCAATTATGACGACGCTTACTCTGAAGCCTGCCGCCGCCGCGACGCCGAAAACCTCACCTTTATCCATCCCTTTGACGATGCGGCTGTCATTGCCGGACAAGGCACCATTGGTCTCGAGATGCTGGAGCAGGTGCCCGCGCTTGAAGCTGTCGTGGTGCCCATCGGCGGCGGTGGACTCATCGGCGGCATTGCCTGCGCTTTAAAGTCGCTGAATCCAGCCCTACGCATAATCGGCGTACAGACCACAAGGCTGCCCAGCATGCAAGCCGCCCTCGCCAAACACATTCCCGTCACGCTGCAGGCCGCCACTACCATTGCCGACGGCATTGCCGTGCGCCGCGCCGGCGAAGTCACCCTGCCGCTTGTCGAGAAATACGTCGATGAGATCGTTACCGTCGAAGAAGACGAAATCGCCAGCGCCATCCTGACC
>CAXTRR010000020.1:41350-64102 GCA_964246795.1 uncultured Terriglobus sp.
TGCAGAAGGTGCCGGTGCCGTTGGGCTGGCCGCCTTGCTGCAGCGCCGCACCTCACTGCCGCCCGGCACGCATGTCGCCGTACTCATCTGCGGCGGCAACATTGACGTCACGCTGCTCAGCCGCATCATTGAGCGCGGCCTGGTGCAGGACGGCCGCCGCATCCGTCTCCGCATTCACCTGCTTGACCGGCCGGGCGCGCTGGTGGAACTCTCTCAGCTCATCGCGTCGCACGGTACCAACATCGTGGATACCCTCTACAACCGGGCCTACTACGGCGTGAACCTGGGCGATACCACCATCGACATCACGATGGAAACCCGCGGCCGCGAACAGGTAGAAGAGATGCTGGCCGCGCTGAGCAGCGGCGGCTATCGCTTTGAGCGAGTCTTTTGAAAACGGACCACCCAAGCCCAGTTACAATTACCACATTGCACACAACCTGCGCACGATACGGCCATGCTTACTCCGCGGACCGGTTGCGCTATGTGGCGTAAAGGGATTTCATGGCCAAGGTTATCATTGTGGGCGCGGGGATTATGGGTCTTGCGGCCGCATATCAGGCATTGCAGGATGGCCATCAGGTTGAGGTGCTGGAAGCCGCCGACGTTCCGGGCGGCATGGCAAGCCACTTCGACCTGGGGGGCTATTCCACTGAGAAGTTCTACCACTTTCTATGCAAGACTGACGGCCCCACTTTTGAACTCCTCAGGGAACTCGGCATCGAGCAAAAATTACATTGGGTGCCCACCAGCATGGGCTTTTACTCCAGCGGTCAGCTGAACAAGTGGGGTGACCCTCTCTCGCTGCTCAGAATGCCGGACATGAGCCTTTGGCAGAAGGTTCGCTATGCCCTCTTCGCCTTCGTAAGCGTACGCAAGAACAGCTGGCCCGCGATAGAAACACAAACCGCGCATGAGTGGATCACGCGCTGGTGTGGCGAAGATCTGTATGACCGTTTCTGGCGATCGCTCTTCCGCTATAAGTTCTATGAATATGCTGAGAACATCTCCGCATTGTGGATCTGGACGCGCATCCGCCGCATCGGCCGATCACGCAAAAGCCTGCTGCAGGAGGAACTCGGCTACCTCGACGGCGGGTCGGAAGCACTGGTCCAGGCACTTACAGAAGCCATTCAGAAGCGGGCCGGAGTGATTCGTCTGTCTGCGCCATCCCAAACCATTCTGGTGGAGGCCGGCCGTGCTGCCGGTGTGCGGACACCTGCTGGCGATGTGCAAGCAGATTATGTGATCTCAACAGCTCCCACACCTTACATCTCCGCCATGGTGCCCAGCCTTCCCGAAGAGTGGAAGAGCAAGTACGACTCCATCAAGAATATCGGCGTGATCTGTGTGGTGTTCAAGCTGGCGCGCTCCATCTCCCCGCACTTCTGGGTCAACATCGCTGACGCGCGCTTCGGCATCCCCGGTGTTATCGAGTTTTCAAATCTGCGCCCCGCCAACGGCTCGCACATTGTGTATGTGCCGTACTACATGCCCACCACTAACCAGAAGTTTCAGTGGACCGACGAGCGCCTGCTGGATGAGGCATTTGCCTGTCTGCAGATGCTGAACCCGGCACTCACTCCCAGTGATATCCAGGCCACCAAGGTTGCCCGGCTGCGCTACGGCCAGCCCATCTGCGAGCCGGGCTTTGCCGCGAAAATTCCGTCCGTGCAAACTCCCATCCCCGGCCTGCAGATTGCGGATACCTGCTTTTACTACCCGGAGGATCGCGGCGTGGCGGAAAGCATTCGGCTCGGCCGTGCCATGGCGCGCAACGTCGGTCAGCATCAGGACTAGAGCATCTCCTTTCAGATAAATGCTCTATGTTTTTCAGGCTTAAGGCCCGCCTTAAACTTCGACTCCGGCCCGAATTACACCTTGAAGAGAAAAGCTCTCGGGGGAGCACAAGCGCGCTAACTTGCTGCCTTCCAGAGCTCCTGCGCGGTAGTTGCAATGCTGCCCGGATTCATGGTGAACACGGCCGCGCCCAGAGCCAGCGCCGCGGCTCCAATCGCCAGAGCCTTATCAATGTCCTTCAGCTTTCGCAAAGCACGATCCGCCTTGCCGGTGGATACCCGGATCGTGGTAAGCGCTTCTTCGGTATTGTCCAGGGTCACCATCGCAGATGCCACGGCAAAGCGGCTTGCCAGGTCCGTAAGCTGAAGCAACAGCGTATTCAGCTGAATCATGCCAGGGTCTGACAGGCGGCCACCTGCGTTCAGAGCATCCAGCCGCACCTGGCCCACGGCAAAGGCGAGATTGTGGAAGATGTGCGCCAACTCCAACAGTTGGTCGTCAGACAGATTTGCCATCAGTGCAGCCTCACCTTCAATTCGCTTACGGCATCCTTTACGGCCGCCAGGGTCGGCGCCATCTCTCGCTCCACCTTGTTCCTTGCGGTGTGGCGTTTCGCCGCTTCGGTCAGCTGCGCATGGAATCTTGCTATCTGCTCTAACGTGCTCACATAAGCCATTGCAGCATTGCGGTGCCGCTTTAAGCGTGCCATGTCCTCGCTCCGCTGCCGCGTCACCAGAAGCAGCGTAAGCCGCTCGTCCCGCTCCTTGCGTTCGGCAAGAGGACCGCTGTAAAAGGACCTGGTTTCCAGTTCCTCGTCGTCCAACAGGCTTTCATAATCCGCCGCCACTACCTTCTCCAGCGCCGTGCACAGTTCCTGCACGCTTGGGTCGGTGGCCACCAGCAATCGGTTGATGCTGCGCTCCCGGTAACCGCTGGTGGCAGCATCCGCCAGTGCCGTTATCAGGCCTCCCGCCGCACTTGTCGCGGCAGCTGCATGGGCTGATACGCCAGGAAGCGTCGCAATCTCCCCGCTCGCCCTGCGGATGGTAGCCGGGTAAGCCGGCGTTTGATTCGCTGCCAGCTGCACCAGCGCCTCCAGATAGCGAATCAGCACGGCTTGATCGGTGCTGATCTGTTCGGCCAGACCTGCATACGGCTTGCAATCCAGTAGCGGCTCCGGACCTTCCGCGCGGGGTACATCGGCCCGCAGCTGGTTGCGCCGCACACAGGATTCTGCAATGTCGCTCGTCACACCAGGAAACGCCTCCCGCAAGTCACCGGGAACGCCGGATAGTTCAGAAATACTCCGCATGCCGGAGCAACCCGTGCCCGCGAGACAACCGCAAAGTGTAAGTACCGCCAGCAGTCTATCTCTCATGGCTGTCCCAATTCGTTGCTGGTGCCCATCGCCTGTTAATTCCTGTCACCGCTTCCTGCGGCGTACCTGCCACGGAAGCTCCTCGCGTGTGAACCAGCAGCCATGTGGATTTGTCGTACTCGGGTGAGACGAGCTGCGTTGCTGTCCAAGTGCCTTGCTGCACCTGCTCCTGGATCAACCGGTCCAGTTCGCGGTGCGGCAGCGGAAGACCGCGATTGAAAGCAAGCTCGTTTTCATGCAGGATCTGCAACTGCCTTTGGTAAACAATCCACTCCGGCGGCGCCTTCCGCAACTCCGCCTCCAAGCCGGTGATCGTCGCGCGGCTGGACGTGTCATAAAAGGTTTGCATGTAGCCATGCCACGGCTGTACATGACAAAAATAGTTCGCGTAAGAAAAGGGCAGTGACAGCAACTCTTTCGGCCGCTCGGCTGCATCCGCATTCGCGTTGATCGCGTGGCACACCGGCTCCATCAGCGTAAGCTGGTCTTTCTCCATCAGCATGCGCCCGTACACCGGGTGCATATACCAGGTGCGCGGCGCGTTCACTGAAAGCGAACGGTAATAAAACCAGTCGAACGGATCTCGTATCTTGTCGATCGCGCCGGACACGATCAGCAAACTCAGCAACACCATATATGCCGGTCTGTACGCGCGTTTAAAAAGGGTACCGGGTAGAGCAATCGGTACGAGTAAAAGAAAGACCGCCGCTGGCGGGTTCGTATTCGGGTACCAGCGTGCCGCACTCAGCGAGATGGACACCAGCTGGCCGATAGGCAGCAAAAGCAGAAGCATCGGCGCGGAACTAGCCCCGCCCGAAGCCCGCTGAAGGTGATGGAAAGCGCTTCGTCCTATCCAAAAAACAATGCCGTACATTCCTAGTACCGCAAACGCCACAATCACCCGCGCTTCATTGCCATGAATGATGTTCTTCGCAAACGGCAGCGAGACGACAACCAGCACCGCTGAATATGCCAGCCATTCTCGACTGACTGCATCTGTCTTTTCCTTCGGAGCTTCTGCGGCGGAAGCTTCTTGCCTCCGTGCAAGCCAGGTCGCCGCCGCGGCTGCCAGCAGCGTGTACATCGTCAGAGTGGTAAAACGCCAGCCACGCGCAAACAACTCCCGCACGGTGCCCGCCGGCAAACGCAAGGGGTACAGGTACATGCTGCCCGTTCCGCCCTTGATGGCGGCCGCCGCTCTGACCGTGTAATAAAACCACGTGCTCAGCGTTTCGCCCAGCGCAACTACAGCGCCTGTCATCACCAGCGCCGCCACCAGCGGCACCAGCGCAGCGGCAAGGAGCCGTTCACGCCTGCCGCGCAGCCACGCGGCCGCAATTACAACCACGGCTGCTGTCAGCAGCGCGCCATCGTTCAACCGGTTCAGCAGGCACACACCGCAGAGCAGGCCGAGCTTCACCAGCCTTGGCAAATTACGGCGGAACGGCTCCTCGGGCTTGAGTCGCAGCAGTCCGTCAGCGCACAGCAGTTCACATGAGGCAGACAGCACGTGGTAGTCGTCGAACCGCATGGAGATAAAGTCCATCGTCGCCCAGAATGCCGCGGCATACACTACGGCTTTCTGCCAATCGGGCCAGCGATTGTGCCGGTTCACCAGCGCAATCGAGAGGATGAAGATACAAAGGTTTACGACGCCCACGGTCTGCTGCGCCAGCCAACTTCCGCCAAAGATCCGCATCAGCGTTGCCAGCTCGATGGTGTAAAGCGGCTGCATGGGCAGGTGCAGATCCGCATACAGATGCTGTCCGCCGCCAAACGCCCGCGCATACCAGAACCAGCTGCCATCGCCTGTGGTGTGAATCAAGGCCACAAGGAGCAGACCGGAAACGAGGCAGGAGCCTATGCTGAGCTGCTGCCATGGTGACCGTCCCAGTGCTGAGTTAGAGATTCGCAGGATGCTTTCCCGCTCTCATCGTAACGAATCCCGCAGCGTAACGAACCCCGCAGCGGGGAGAGGCGCCGCATCGGCTCTAACCCGATACGGCGGCATCCAGGGGCATTGGAAGTGCTCAAACGGGCCGTGCTTAGACGCTGCGTCCACGCCCAAATAACAGGAACAGTACAACGAGCAGCAGAATCAGGCTGAGCCCGCCACCACCGTAGTAGCCCAGGCCGGGCCCCATGGCATAGCCACCGCCGCCAAGGAGAAGAATGAGGACGATCAGGATCAGGATGGTTGGCATGGCAGCGTTCTCCAGGAGATGTGGATTTCAGTTGGTGATGGGAAGCTGTTTGTGGCTGTGGCGTTGTATGGCGTGTGCTCCCCGCCCCCTGCATGCCTTCTCGTAAGTTCGTAATTCGGATGGAACCGCCAATGCTGAAGGGGGTAAGTTCGTCATTCTGTGTCGACGATGAGGTAAGTTCCTCATTCTGTTCCGGCCCGGTGTGGCGGCAGGAGGCGGAGCGGTGCCGGTGAGCGTTCCCGGGGTGGGGAATGAGCTCTACTTCCATTTTAGAGATGTGGAAGAGTGATCCTGCCAAGTATTTTCGAAGTGGAAGCGTCCTCGATCGTTGCATTTATCCGTTCCGAGGGGAGCGCGGGGGCTTGACAGATTCGGCGGCTATTGTGCGAGTGCCCGGGTGATGGCAGCGCTGAGGCGCTCGATGTAGTCGGAACCGCCGAAAAAGTCTTCATAGGCGAGGCGGCCCTGCCGGTCAACAACGAGGGTGCGGGGAATGCCGGCGTCAGCGAAGGCTTTGTAGTTGACGCGGTCCGGATCAACGGCCAGGGGGGAGGGTGTACTGCGGATTCTGCCGGTGAAAGGCTTCCACCACCGCAGGCTCCTCCTCACGGGAGATGGCAACCATGCGGAAGTCCTTGCGCGCGCGGTACCGCTGCCAGATCTGCCGCTCCAGTTCGGGCATCTCGACGTTGCAGGGGCCGCACCACGTGGCCCAGAAGTTCACGACAACGACGTTGCCCTTTTGCGCAGCGAGGGAGAAACTCTCACCCGCCAGCGTCCGGACCTGAATGGGCGGCATGGCCTCGTTCGCCTTATCTTAGAACACATGTCCGGCTGCTGCGCATGGAAGGAGGCGCAGACGAGCAGGAGAGCTATGCTGTGCCGGAACCTTGCGGTCTGTAATGATGGAGTGCGCTGCACCCAGCGATGCGGAATACGAATTTGTGTAGCCGATAGACAACACGAAAGATAAACTTGTGTTGAGGTGATTTGATGAGTGAGACTGCAAGAAATGCACCAGTGACGATCACATTGGCTTTAGGCGCCGAGGTTCCGTTCCAAGGTACGGTTGACATGCTGGTACGGGTCATGAACGACCGCGATGAGCTTCCATCGGAGTGGGCGACTACACCTACAGAGAATTTGCTTGTCCCTTTCCATGATGGACCGGGAGACGATTACCGAGTGGTCGTACACGTAAAGGGATATAAGGATGCCGGAACTTTCTTTAAAGCCAATCCCAAGGTTCACCCCACCCTGACGATGCTGATGATTCCTGATCACGCAAAGTTGAGTTTTCCTAAGTGGGCGGACTTGAAGACAAAGTTGCCTGCGACCGCGACGCTGATCGCGGGTGGGGTGAGCGAGGCGGAGGCGAGCGCGCGATACGACGCGCTAGGCAGGGAGAAGCCTTTAGCGTTGGCGTCGCTGATGAATCTGAGTGCTGCGATGACGCAAATCGGGATTGGCGACCAGCAAACGCCTCTGGACTTCATCAAGGAAGTGATCTGGGACGACACGCTGGCACAAGATCGATTCTTTGGTTACGCGCACCCGGCAATCCTGCCGCTTGTGCGAGCAGCGGCGGTTGAGGGAGAATTTGCGGAAGAGGAAAACTGTGCGGAATTCCACAAGGGATCTACGTGCAGTTACAAGCAGGCTGTTTACGACTACTCGAACGTGCAACTAACATTCCACGAAATGGACAAAAAGACCATCGATGGGATTGAGTGTATAAAGATTGAGCCGGACATGGACTTGTACAAAGATTTGGTGTTGCACGGATTCGGGGAGGTCGTCCCGAACTTATCCACGGGTGGGCTGACAAACCCGCTTGCTATATTTGCATTGCGTTGGATCGACGCTGTGCGAAGCGGGGAGCCGCTGTTTGATCCTGGTTACTCGATATCTTAGTGGAAACGATACATCGCAGGATGCGTATGTATACAGCCCCGGAAGAGTTGGTTACGTTTATTCCTAAACCGGGTTAGGCGGAAGCTGATCATATTGGCACAGATGAACGTCCACCTGTTAAAGCAGATTTTTGTCGAGCTGGCAGAGACTTTGGTCAAGGCTGAGGAAAACTCATCTGCGCTTGCTCCAGGACCTATTACGGAAACGCTACTGATCCGTGGCGGTCTGGTACTCAGTGGAGAGGTCGCAGACTTCTACAGTGATCGCTTGACACAGATGATTAGCATAACTGGTAAAGATGGTCCATGGAACGAGAGCTCGATTGAAAAGCTATTGTTGCCGAAACTGGAACAGCTCCTGCTTAGCGATGCAGATTTTAAGGGCTTAGTCAAGAAACTCTCATCTAAGTTCGCGGAGGAGGTAAGCAAGCTTCCACAAGTTTGGGCTGTAAGCTTAGCAGTCTTCGGCTTATCTGTTGAGCTTGCCGGCACAACTTTTGGGAACATACGATTTCGACGAGAAAGCTGGAAAATTCCTGGTGACATGTCAGGTATAGCCATTAAGGATGGGGAAGCCGAACTCCTAACAGCGGAAATTGAAGTTCTGGCCGGAGATGAAAACATCGCAAGAGAGCGGGCACAATCCGTTCTTGACCGACATCTGAACATTCTGAACGCTTTACTCAGCGATGGAGTCAAGTCCCACGTCCGGTTGAGAAGAAATTGGTCGCTGCCACACGAATACTGCTTCGTTTCAGCGAATCCATTGCTTACTCCGCCAATGGACGATACACGGAGACGACACTGGAGCTTGGTAAGAAGAGAGCTTTCGAAAGCGGACTTCAACAAAATGTTTCTAGCTCCCGGCGGTCAAAAAATAAGCTGTCTTCTTCAGAGCTCAAACACTTTCTCAGACCGAGTATTGTCTGCATTTGAGATCGCAGGCGCGGCTTGTACGTCTACAAACCCGTATGTGGCTTTTCTTCTATTTGCAGTCGCATTAGAAAGCGTCTTGATGGGAAAACAGAATCACACCGAGATTACCTACCAGGTGGCTCTTAGAGGAGCGGTCCTCGCAAGCAAGTATCGCCAGAAAAGAGAGCGATTCGTAAAGAGGATGAAATTGCTATACGCAATCCGTTCGCGAATCGTCCACTCGGGAGAAACATTGATAACAGAGGAGGAATTGCAAAGCATAAGATTCAACTGCCTCTACGTCCTTCACTCGATCATCAGTGAGCCTGTTTTTGAGAGCTTTACTAAAGCCGAAGAATTGGATCAATGGTTTTCGAACCAAGCGCTTGGCGGAATCGAGCAGTCAGATGAGTCAGCCGAAGTATGAATTTGGAAGCTCTGCCGGGGCTATAGATATGCAGGAAGCGAGCGATGAAACGCGGGCTAAGAGCGGATTCCCCAACGGTAAATCGCAACCGGAAACCCATAAGGCGGCAAGGTTCAAAGCGGGAGTCAGGGTTGGTGCTGGTTACGAGAATATTGGGTCGGATCATTCTGCAGCGTTCGCGTATCTTCCTGGCCGGCGGATTTGGGGTTCATAGCCGGGAGGGGAGATCAGCCCACCCTTTCGTGATGGCGCTCCGAGAGAATAGGGCACACGGGGTCGTGCACATAGAAAGTGTACGGAGACTGGATACCCGGCTGAAAGGTTTAGGCGGCGAGTTCGAAGCGGGAGTCGGGGTCGACGCTGGTGACGAGGACTGCTTGTTCTTCTGGGACGTAGCGGAGGACGACTTGCAGATCGTTGGGGAAGCGGGCGATGCGGAGATCGTCATCGCCGTAGCGGGCGGGTAGAGGCTGACTGTTGCCGAGGGGATCCTGCTCTAGCCTCTCCAGGGAGTCCAAGACTACCTCTTTGCGAGGCTCCGGAAGATTGCGCACTGCCGCTTCGGCGACATGAGAGAGATAGAGGGTGTTGGCCATGCTATTGCCTCCGGAGTGCTTTCAGCTTTTGTCATGCCGAAGAGGTTTCGCTGCGTCTCTCCAGAGCTTTCATGTCTTCGAGAATTTCTTCCATCGTGATGCCGTCGAGCCATTGATGGCGGTCGCGGGTGTAGTTTCCGCGGCCAGAGCGATAGAGCCGGAGGTAGCGTGCGAAGCCGCCAGCGCTGAGCTCTCGAGTGATGATCGGAAGCTCGTGAGTTTGGAAGTCATCGGACATAGATGTCGTGTCGGTCAGTTGCTGGTCGACGTCAGGCGGCAAGCGTCTCGTAAAGGTCGGCGGTACGGATGTCGGTGACGAGAATGGCTTGTTTGTCGGGGACGTAGCGCAGGACGACCTGGTAGTCGCCGGTGCGGGCGATGCGGAGGTCAGAGGGTCCGGAGAGGACACGGCTGTTGGCGAGCGGGTCGTCCTGCAGGTGGTTCAGGGACTGGAAGACCTGGTCGTACTCCGCCGAGGGCAGGCTGTGCATTCTTGCTTCGGCGAGTTGTGAAAGATAGAGCGTGTTGGCCATGGTCAGCGCTTCCTCAGTGCATCCAGTTTCTTGAAGCGGGCGAGGTCCTTTACCTTCAGAGCCTTGTCCATCTCGTCCGCAAGCGCGATGTCGAGTCGCTGATCGAACTCGATCTCCTGCAAACGCCGCTTCCGCTGTAAGGATAGCTCCTGCTCCTCTTTGGACTCAACAAAAAGTAAAGCGAGCTGGCCGGCCAAACAGGCGGCAAAGGCGATTGCCGGAAGCTGCCAGTCTGCCGGGCGATCCACAAAGAAGCGACGCGAGGCGAGTGCGGAAGACACACTCGCTCCTGTGGCCAGCAGGAGCGAGGTGATGTTCTTGACCTGGAGTGTTGGCCTGGGCATGCGCGTTCGGGGGGTTACTGGATGACCGGTTTGTCGTCTTCGGCTTTTTCTTCGTTGGGGATGGTGACGGCGGCGGCGACTTTGTCGTCGGTGTCGAGGTCGAGGAGTTTTACGCCCATGGTGGCTCGGCCGGCGGCGCGGATGGTTTTGGTGTCGATGCGGATGATTTTTCCGAATTGGCTAATCACCATCAGCTCGGTGGTTTCGTCGACGAGCTGGATGGCGGAGACTTTGCCGATTTTGGGGGTGGTGCGCATATTGATGACGCCCTTGCCGCCGCGGGACTGGAGGCGGTAGGCATCGACGTCGGTGCGTTTGCCGAAGCCGTTTTCACTGACGGTGAGGATGAGGCAGGGGGTGAGGCCGAGCTCCTTGTCGAGGCGCTCCATCTTTTCGACTTCGGCTTCGGGCAGGGCGGCTTCGATGACGGTTTCGGCCTGATCGCCATTCAGGACGAGGGGGGTGTTGTGCTTGACGCGGGCGATTTCGGCGATGGTGGATTGGACCTGGGCGACCATGGAGGGCTTTGGTTTTCCTGAGGCGTTTGTTGCCGGGGAAGAACCCACCCTCATCGACGATGGAGCTGTCGATGAGGATGGGGCACCCGGTGTGGGGGCACCCGATTCGGTGGTGACCGGGAGAACAGCAGGTTTTTCCGCTGCGCCTTCGGCTCCGGTCGAAATGACGCTGCTTTGGGTGTCTTCGGCTCCGGTCGGAATAACGGATTTGGCAGAGCGGAGAAGGGCAGGGTCGACTTCGAGACCGTTGGCCTGGTCGATGCGGGCGGCGAGTTCGAGGCGTTTGCGGTTGCGGGCGGCTTCGCTGGGAGTGACGGCGACGCCGATGACGTAATCGGACTTGCGGAGGGTTACGCCCTTGTTGCCGCCGGCGTTGCGGCCCATGGGGCGAAGGCCACCGGTTTTCTCGGTGTCGTAGGCTTCTTCAAAGCGGATCGCGTTGCCGTCGCGGGTGGCGAGGAAGATGACGTCATCGCCGGAGGTGACGCGGACGGCGATGAGTTCGTCGTCCTTATCGATGTTGATGGCGATGATGCCGCGGGCCATGACGTTGGAGAAGTCGGTCAGTGGGGTCTTTTTGACGATGCCTTCGCGGGTGGCGAAAAAGACGTATTTGCCTTCCTCTTTGAGATTGCGCACGGCCAGATAGCTGACGATCTTTTCGCCCGGTTGCAGAGCGAGAATCGAGGCCATGTGCTTACCCTTACCGGCGGCGCCGACGTCAGGAATTTCGTAGATTTTGAGCCAGAAGACGCGGCCGGTGTTGGTGAAGAAGAGCAGGTAGGCGTGGGTGGAATCGATGATGAGGGAGGCGACGAAGTCTTCTTCGCGCGTCTTCATCCCCAGTCTTCCTGTCCCGCCGCGGCGCTGCTGCCTGTAGATGGAGATGGGCGTGCGCTTCAGATAGCCGGTGTGGGAGACGGTGACAGCGACCTGTTCGTCGGCGATGAGGTCTTCGAGGCTGAGCTCGGCGGTTTCGTCGATGATCTGCGTGCGTCGGACGTCGCCGTATTTGTCGCGGATTTCTTCGAGCTCTTTGACGATGACGCCGCGGAGTTTCTTGTCGCTGGCGAGGATGGACTCGTATTCGGCGATGCTGTCGCGGACGCGGGTGAGTTCGTTGACCAACTCGTCGATGGAGAGTTGGGTGAGGCGGTAGAGCTGGAACTCGAGGACGGCGTCGATCTGGCGGTAGGAGAGGATCAGCGTCGCGATGCCGGCGGTGTTGACGGCGGTTGGAGCTGTGGGCGTGCCGAGTAGAACGGAGTCGATGCCGTATTTGCCAGCGTCGAGCGTGACGCCGGCGAGCTCGGTGCCGCGGAGATTGATGCGGCGGCCGGAGAAGAAGGCGAAGAGGTTTTCGCGGGCGTCCGCGCGGCTGCTGCTGTTGCGAATGATGCGGATGACCTCATCGAGGTGGTCGAGCGCGATGCGGTAGCCGAGGAGGATGTGCTCGCGCTCGCGGGCCTTGCCGAGGAGGAAGGCGGTGCGGCGGCGGACGACATCGACGCGGTGGTCGAGGAAGGCGCGAATGGCGTCCGGCAGGGGGAGCTCGCGAGGCTGGCCGTTGTGCACGGCCAGGAAGATCATCGAGAAGCTTTCCTGCATTTGCGTGTTTTTAAAGAGCTGGTTGAGGACGATCTCGGGTTGGGCACCGCGCTTTAGCTCGATGACGATGCGCATGCCCTGGCGGTCGGACTCGTCGCGGACGTCGGAGATGTCATCGACAATTTTGTCGGTGACAAGCTCGGCGATGCGCTTGATGAGGTTGTTCTTGTTGACCTGGTAAGGAATTTCCGAGACGATGATGGACTCGCGGCCGCCTTTGAGGTCTTCTGTGGAGCACTTGGCGCGCATGAGGAAGCGGCCGCGGCCGGTGCGGTAGGCCTCTGGGATGTTGCGCTTGCCGAAGATGAAGCCGCCGGTGGGGAAGTCCGGGCCCTGGACGTGCTCGAGGACTTCGGCAAGGCCGGCGTTCGGGTTGTTAATCAGCGTGATCGCGGCGCCGATGACCTCGGTGAGATTGTGCGGCGGGATGTTGGTCGCCATGCCGACGGCGATGCCGGAACTGCCGTTGACGATCAGGTTGGGGAAACGCGCGGGCAGCACGGTGGGTTCGAGGGTGGATTCGTCGTAGTTGGGGGTGAAGTCGACGGTGTCCATATCGATGTCGGCAAGCATTTCACCGGAGATTTTTTGAAGGCGGGACTCGGTGTAGCGCATGGCGGCGGGCGGGTCGCCGTCTACGGAGCCGAAGTTGCCCTGGCCATCAATGAGTGGGTAGCGCATGCTGAAGGGCTGGGCGAGGCGGACCATCGCGTCGTAAATGGCGGAGTCGCCGTGCGGATGGTAGTTGCCCATGGCGTGGCCCACGACCTTGGCGCATTTAGTGTACTTTTTGTTGGCCTGCAGGCCCATCTCCTGCATGGCGTAGAGGATGCGGCGGTGGACGGGCTTCAAGCCGTCGCGGACCTCCGGCAGAGCGCGGCCGACGATGACGGACATCGAGTAGTCGAGGTACGAGCGGCGCATCTCCTCTTCGAGATTGATGGGGTACATGTTGAGCGCGCCGGGGCCGGTGCTGCCGGGGCCAGGGGGTGCATTACCGCCATCGCTGCCGCCCGCCCCGCCTGCCGCGGGGAGGGCATTGTTTTCCTCAGGATTTGCGTCGTTGGAGCCGTCGTTGGAGCCAAGGGGAAGTGCGTTCTGATCGTCTGCCATGCGTAACTTCAGTATAAATGTCGCGCCCTGGCAGGTGGCCTGGGCACTGCGTTAGGCCGCGATCCCTTCCTGCGCCGAGCTCTCATTGTGTCGCAGGCGAAGCACACCCAGGAGTGTAAAGATTCCAGTGCCGAGCAGTAACAACGATGATGGTTCTGGTGCAACTGTGACGGACAGATCGTCCAGCAGGAAGTCGTTGCCCGCCGTAGCCAGGTTGACGTCCACAATGGCGAAAGTGCTTTTGCCGCCCGCACCTGAGTTAAAGCTGCGCTGTAACAGATTCCAGGTGTCTGCTCCGGTAACAGAGAACAGGCTGCCCAGAACGACACCGTTTAAAGACACACTCAACTGCGCTGGATTTGCCGGGTAAGCATTCGCTTCCCACGCGTTAAAGATGTAATTCGTGTTTGCCGCCAGATTGACCGTCTCGCTCCAGACGATGGTATTTGCGTTGGGCGATCCGTTGACCACCATCATGTTTCCAGTGCCCGTGGTGTGGTCTCCGGCGCTGGCGAAGGAAGGATGCACGTTATGCGGGTCAGTGGTAATGGCATAAGTGCTTTCCGTTTGAACATTGGTGCTGTTATAGGTATAGCCCGTGCTGAAACCGGTATTACCCAGCGAGAAATCGCCGTTGGTAAGGATGGGATCGGCTCGCAGAAGAGGTGGAGCGCTGAAAAGGGCCAGGGCGGCTGCAAGAGTCAGCACAGCGCGGCGACGGTCGGCGGGATATTTGCGGGCAGGAGTACGAAGGAGCATGTTCATTTTCAAGTCTTTTCGTCAGCGAAGTATGGTGCGCCAAATCTTCCGTGCTGGTTCAGCTTCATAAAATTCCATGACACCTGGAAGAGCTGTCCAGATATCGTCAATGTGTTCCTTTTCCGTAGCGCGCTTCAAACGGCAAAGGCTTGCGGCTTCTCTATGCTGGCTTACACCAACATGGAACGCTATCCCCGAAAAGTGTCATTCTGCATATAACGCGGCACTTTGGTGTTCATCGGCATCTTGAAGCAGTTACTTAAGGTGCATTTAAGGATCGAGACTAAGGCAATTTCCCAAATGGGGATGGTAAAACAACAGAATGTTCCAGCGCGCAACCCGCATGCAGGAAGGGCATCCTATGTCTGGCAACTACCGGGACGGACTCCGTTCCAGTGGCGGCCCGGGTTCGACACCGCGTAACGCATTTTGCGGACGCGCCGTGGAGAGGAGAAAGTATGAGACGATTTACGAGTTTTTGCCTCAGTGGTACTTTGCTGCTAGGTATTGCTGCGCCGGCTTTGAGCGGGACGGCGATTCTTGCTCAGCGTGACCGCAACCGGGATCAGAACCGGGATCAGTATGACAACGGTTATCGCGGCACGCACCCCTACAATGACCAGTACGATCGCAATCGGTACAACAATGATGGGCGCTACAACAATGGTGATTACCGCAGCAACCGTGGTGGAATTGGACCTGGCAAGGGTGCCCTGATTGGCGGAGGTGGCGGTGCCTTGCTGGGTGGCCTGTTGGGCGGTGGAATGAAGGGAGCACTGATCGGCGGTGGCATCGGTGCCGGTGGTGGGGCTCTACTGGGTAAAGCGAACCAGAATCGCCGGGATCGCCAGAACCGCGATTACCGGGATTATGGTGACAACCGTGACAACCGCGATTACCGCCGTTAGAACGGAAAGACCTGTGTGACAGGGCGAAGCGGACCAACCATCGGCAGTGGTCCGCGCTTGCTTGGAAATCCTGATAAGAAGCTCGTCCCTTTTGGGCGGGAGAAAAGGACTGTGGAAATGATGGCAAGATGGCAAGCTGCTACCCTGGCAACCGCTTTGGTGCTCTCTCCTTTGGCGGCAACGGCACAACAGAACGGGAGTAAGCCCGCTCCCAGCGTCACTGAGGCCAACACCGCTCACGTGGCGGAGCCTTCCTCCAAGCTGCTGGGCATGACGGTGCATGAAGCATGGGTAGAGAGCGGGCGCAATGAAGATAAGTTCTTTGACATGGTCAAACAACTCGCCGAGTACAGCTCTGATAAACGCCACGTGTCACTGCCGAATACAGAAACAGCGGGCCGCACGATGGGCACGCTGATCAAGACAAGCGCACGCCGCGATCCGGACCAGCTGCTTTATGCGGTGGTAGATACCGCCGTGAAACAAACGGCTGGTACAACAGCACATACCACTGCAAGTCCCAAATAGGTAGAGCGCCAATCTGGTGCGCCGCAGCGTAAATGACTGAATTGCATGGCATGCCTCCCATTGAAGGGAGGTATGCCCTTTTTTTGGGCGGCACGAAATGGGTATTCGCAAACATAAATATCTCTGCTATACCGTTTCTACTTGCTATGCGATGGACTTTTCTGTCTTCTGCCCTGGTTTTCCTAAATCTATGCGCGATGTGCCCGGCGCAGCCGCAAACGCCTGTCTTTGTGAAGAGTGGCGACGCTTACGCGGCGGAGGCGCTCGTTTTCGAACGTTTCGACACCATATATCGCATGAAGGCGGACGGAACGGGGGAAGCTGTGCAACACCTTCGTGCGCGCATCCAGTCGGAAGGGGCTGTCCGTCAATTCGGGGTCTTGTCGGTTTCCTATAACGGCGAAAACAGCCGCGGACTGGTGGAGCATGTCCGTGTGTACAAGCCGGATGGCACAAGTGTCGAGACTCCGGGCAGCGAGGCTATGGAATTGCCTGCGCCGATCACCCGCGAGCTCCGCTGTACAGCGATTTGAAAGAGAAACAATTACCGGTGCGCTCGCTTGCAGTGGGAGACACGCTGGAGTACGACCTGAAAACGGTTTACACCAAGGCCGAGGCCCCCAATCAGTTCTGGGGTGCCGACCACTTTGTCGCAGCGGGCAGCGTCGTGCTGGCGCAGACCCTCACGTTGGAGGTGCCTTCGTCGAAATACGTGCAGGTGTGGAGCCCGCACCACACGCCGCAGATCTCTGAGCATGACGGAGTAAAGCAGTGGCGGTGGACGTCGTCGCAGCTGAAACCGACTTCCGCGAAGACCGCGGACGGCAAGCCCGATATGCCGATAGATCCAGACGAGGATGACGATGGACGACTTTTGCCGTCTGTTGGCTGGACGACCTTCCGCAACTGGGCAGAGGTGGGTGATTGGTACCGTTCCATGGCTATGGAACGAGCGCAGCCGAATGAGGCCCTGCGTGCACAGGCGGAAGCGTTGACCAAAAACGCGAAAACGCCGGAAGCGCAGATCGAGGCACTCTATTACTTTGTCTCCACCAAGATGCGCTATGTCGGCATTGATCTGGGTGTTGGGCGGTTTCAGCCCCACTTTGCTTCGGCCACCCTGGCGAACCAATACGGGGACTGCAAAGATAAAGACACGCTCCTGGAAGCTTTGCTGCGCGCGCGCGGCTTCAAGACTGCACCCGCGCTGATTGGGGCAGGCATCGCGCCGGTTCAGGATTTACCGTCGCCTGCCATGTTCAACCATGTAATTACCACGGTGGAGATGCCCGCTGGCAATGGTCAGCCGGCATCCCAACTGTGGCTGGATGCAACGCCTGGGGTGTCGCCTTTCCGGGTTTTGCTGCCGCAGATTCGCGATCAGCAGGCGTTGGTTGTGCCGGTGAACGCGCCGGCCACACTGCAACGCGCGCCGGCCGATTCACCGTATGCGCTGCATGAAAGTTTTACAGCGGACGCCACACTGGACAACAAGGGCCTGCTGACCGGCCACATGATTCTGGAGGCAAGGTCCGACTCAGAGATAGGTCTGCGCGCTGTGCAGCAGAGCGTTGCGCCGGCACAGTGGGATCAGGCGGCGCAGTATCTCTCCAGCGCGATGGGCTTTGGTGGAACTGTGAGTAACAGCAACCTGCGTTCGAGCGATCCAGCACAGCCCGTTCACATGACCTGGGATTACCGGCGGCCGGAGTACGCGGACTGGGCCAATCTCCGCATCCTGCCACTCTTTCCCGCGCTTGAAATAGCAACGGTCGATAAGGAGAAGGCGCCGGAGCATGACATTCAGCTGGGAGCGCCGCGCACCATAGAGGCACTTACCCGCATTAAGCTTCCGGAAGGCTACCGGCCCCGCCTGCCCGATGCAACACATGTCAAGCGTGCCTATGCTACTTATGACGAAGTTTATAGCTTCAGTAATGGAGCAATAACGGTAAAACGTTCTATGGCCGTGCTTCAACGCAAAATTCCTAAAGCGGAGTGGAAGGACTATTACGCCTATACCAGGACCATCGGCTTGGAAAAGGGTGAAGATTACATTCAGCTTGCCGCACCGGCACCTGATTCGTCTTCAAAAAGCGAGAAAACTTCCGGCCGGTTGGATGATTCTGCTTCTCCGTCTGGCTCTGTGAACTCCGTCCGCGAGCTTATGGCCAAAGCAGATCAGCAATACAGGGCAAACGACATGAAGGCCGAGCGCGAGACGCTGTTGCAGATCAAGGCGATTGCCCCTGAGACGCCTTATTTATGGAGCATGCTGGGCTATGTGGCCATGAGACAGGGCCAGTTGAACGAAGGTATCGATGACGTGAAGCACGAGTTGAGCAATCATCCCGATGACCATACAGATATTCCGATCCTTCTATCGAACATGTATGTCCAGGCGAAACGTTATGACGAGGCGATCGCGCTGTTGCAAAAGTATGAGGCGCGGGATGAAGTAGTCATCAGCGATGCGCTTTCGCGTGCATATCTTCTGAAAAATGAGCCGTTGCAGGCAGCCGAAACTCTGCACCGGGCCGCGGAGAAGCATCCTGAAAATCGTGGGCTGAAGAACGGCTATGCCAGCGCGCTGCACAAAGCGGGCCGTGACACAGAAGCTGCTGCAGAAGCGAGGAAAGCCCTCGACGGTGCCGAGGATACCGATGAACTGAATAGCGGGGCGTACGTTCTGGCACAGATCGGTATGTATCTTCCATTTGCGGAAACCGCCGCGCGAAAAGCCGTCACGCTTCTGGAAGACAAGACCGCGTCCATTCACGTTTCCGAGGCAAATGACTCTGCCTTTGCCAACACCAACCTGCTGTTGGCAACGTATGACACTCTGGCCTACATCCTGCTGCGGGAGCACAAAGCCGCCGCCGCTGAGCCCTACCAGCGGGCCGCCTGGTTTGCGCGGCCGGACATCACTGTCGGCGATCACCTGGGACAGATCCTCGAGGCCACAGGCAAGCCAGATGAGGCTGCGACTATTGACGAACTCGCCCTGAAGACAGACCACGCCTTTGACATGAGTCAGGAGGATTACGGCGAGGTCGAACGCAATTGGCGGCGCCTTCAGCAGGCCAGGGCACACAGCCACGCGGGCAGCGCGGTGGAGACGTTGCAAGCGATGCGAACGTTTCGTGTGTCACGTCCGGCCAAACTGCAAGGCTCCGGAACATTCCGGATCCAACTTGGAGCGGGCGGCATTGTGGAGAGCGACTTGGTGAACGGCAGTTCAGAGGTGCGCGAAATGTCGGCTGAATTGCAGAAAATTCCGATCAAGGACGCGGTACCCAGCACTTCCAAAGCCAAGCTGCTGCGGGATGGCGTGCTGCACTGCTCTAGCGGAGCAACCTGTGAGTTTGTCTTGATGCCCTATTCCGGCTTGCGGCAGGAGGCCGTGCAGTAAAGTCGGCTGCTGTACTCTGGGCGTGGCGCTGGCGCAGGTGTTGCCGTTAGCATCCCGCCAGTCCGGAGCACCGGGGGAAAGTTGATTCGTCGCAGCATGAGCCGTCGCGGAGCAGATTGGGCCGCGAGCTGTGGGTGTGCGGCTCTGCTCGTTATTCTCATCGCCCTCAGCCACCCCGCTGCGGAGATGGCGATGAACGACGACTGGTCGTACATTTGGAGCGCCCGCGTTCTGGCCCAGACCGGCCATGTGGTCTACAACGGTTGGGCGACCGCCATGCTCACCTGGCAGCTCTATTGGGGCGCGCTTTTTGTGCGTCTCTTTGGCTTTTCCTTTCTGACCTTGCGGATGTCGGTGCTGGTGCTCTCCATGGCCACGGTCTTCCTCATGCACCGGCTGCTGCGGCGCTGCGGAGTTTCGTTGTGGCATGCCACGCTTGCAACGCTCACCCTCACCGTCTCGCCGCTCTTTTTTCCGCTGGCTTTCAGCTTCATGTCAGACGTGCCAGGACTCCTGGCCATTCTGTGTTGTTTTTACAGCGTAGTAAGGGCGCTTCAGGCAAAGCGGGCGCGCGCCGCCTTGCTGTGGATTGGGGCCGCCAGCCTGTCGAATGTCATGCTCGGCTCCGTTCGGCAGATTGCGTGGATGGGCGTGCTGGTGGTGGTGCCCTGCGTGGCCTGGGTGTTGCGCCGGTATGGCCGCGATTTCCTGCTGGCTACGGCAGGAATTTGGGTGGGCTGTGCCGCGGCGATCGCGCTGACCATGCGATGGTTCGCGCGGCAGCCGTTCATTCTGCGAGAGCCCTTGCTTGCCATCTCACCGGACTTGCGGACGCTTTCGCATCTTCTGATCCCCATGCTGAGCGCCCTTGCGCGCGTAGGGCTCACCCTGATTCTCTATAGCCTGCCGGTCACACTGGCGGTGGCGGGGCGCCTGCGTCTGCGGGACCGGCGGGTGCAGGTTGCATTTGCGGTGGGGTCGCTGCTCCTTCTGGTTGCCATGGCGTGGGTCACCTTGCGGCATCTTCCTAACAGTTGGCTTGCACCCTTCACCTATGACTCGCTCGGCGTGCCCGGCTTTCAGGATTTCGTCATGCTGCCGGGTCTGCGTCCGGCTGCGCTTTCCAACGGGCTACGCGCTCTGCTCACCATCGTGACCGGACTTACCGCGTTGGGGATGCTTCTGCTGGCGTGGCGTGGTTTGTCTCCAGTGAACGTCACGCAACACCGGGCTGAATCAGACTCCGCAGAGTACCTGCCGGGCGGATCTGAGGGCCCAACTAGCCGGGAGCTCTGGGCCCTTTTCGGACCCTACACCCTCATTTACCTTGCGCTTTATGTCACGCGGGCGTTTCAGTGGGACCGGTATCTTTTGCCTGTCGCTTTTCTGGCGGTGCTGCTGCTGCTGCGCTGGCACCAGGGCAGCGGCCTGGCACGCATGCCTGGGTGGTCCCTGGCTGTGGTGGGTCTATTTGCCGTTTTCGACGTTGCGGCAACTCATGACGTCTTCGCGCTCTATCGGGCCCGGCTGGCCGCGGCGCAGATGCTGCAACAGGCAGGCGTGCCGCGCACACAATTCAGCGGCGGCTTCGACTACGATGCCTGGACCGAACTGGAGCGGACCGGTTACGTCAAAGATCCGCGCCTGGTGCCGCCGCCGGGTCTGCCGGGTTACCGGGCCGATGTACCCCAGCCGCGGCCCTGCCTCAACTGGTTTGCGCCGTACACCCCCAGCGTCGATCCGGCCTTTAGCATCGCATTTACCCTGCCGGCCTGTATGCGGACGTCTCAGTTCACCGCTGTGCCCTACCAGAGCTGGCTACCCTGGCGTCAGAACACACTCAAAATCGGCAGGATACCGCGTCAGTACACCTCCCCCGCGCCACGATGATATGTTGGCTTCGCCCGCGGCTATTGACGCCCGGCGCTGTGAGGTGAAAAGCGATGGCGGAGTATGTTTTGGCGCTGGACCAGGGGACGACGAGTTCGCGCGCCATCCTTTTTGACCGAGCGGGTGCTGTCGTTGGCACCGCACAGCATGAGTTAACGCAGATTTTTCCTGCCGGAGCCGATGGCGGGCAGGGCTGGGTCGAGCATGATCCGTTTGAAATCCTGACCAGCCAGTTGAGCGCCGCCGTAGAGGTGCTTGGCCGTGCCGGTGTGCGTCCGCGCGACGTTGCCGCACTTGGCATTGCGAACCAGCGGGAAACCGCCATCGTTTGGGAGCGCGCAACGGGTAAGCCGGTCTACAACGCCATCGTTTGGCAGGACCGCCGCACTGCACAAATTTGCGCGCAACTGGTGGTGGACGGTGCCGAAGCAGAGGTGCGCCGGCGCAGCGGCCTGCGGCTCGATCCGTATTTTTCCGGAACCAAGGTTGCCTGGATCCTGGATAACGTGCCCGGTGCGCGGGAGAAAGCCGAACGCGGCGACCTGGCCTTTGGAACGGTCGACAGCTGGCTGATCTGGAACCTGACCAGCGGCACACGCCACGTGACGGACCGCACCAATGCCTCACGGACGCTGCTCTACAACATCGTGGAGGATTGCTGGGACGATGAACTGCTCCGGCTGCTGCGTGTACCGCGCTCCATGATGCCGGAGGTGGTCTGGTCCAGCGAGCGGCTTGGCCCGGTCTCCACCACGCTCGGCCTGGAGGGTGTCGAGATTGCCGGCATCGCGGGCGACCAGCAGAGCGCGCTCTTCGGGCAGATGTGTACGCATCCAGGTGACGCCAAGAATACCTATGGCACGGGATGCTTCCTTCTGCAGCACATTGGCCAGACCTTTCGGCAGAGCGAGCAGCGTCTGCTCACTACGCTCACCTGCTCAGTGGAGCGCCGGCTGGAGTACGCATTGGAGGGTTCGGTTTTCATCGGCGGCGCGGTGGTGCAGTGGCTGCGCGATGGCCTGGGCCTGATCGGGACGAGCGCGGAGGTGGAAGCACTCGCGCTGAGTGTGCCAGACAGTGGCGGTGTGGTCTTTGTGCCGGCTTTTACCGGGCTGGGCGCGCCGCACTGGGACCCGTATGCCTCCGGCATGCTCATTGGCCTGGGCCGCGGCACCACGCGCGGCCATATTGCTCGTGCCGCGCTGGAAAGCATCGCGCTGCAGGTGACAGACGTGCTGCGTGCGATGAATCACGACACCCCCGCCCCCCTGAAAGAGCTGCGCGTGGACGGCGGCGCCACCGCCAACGACACGCTCATGCAGTTCCAGGCAGACTTGCTGGGTGTGCCCGTCCATCGGCCTGCCTGCCTGGAGACGACCGCGATGGGCGCGGCTTATCTGGCCGGCCTGGCTGTTGGCTTCTGGCCGTCACTCGACCAGATCCGCCGCGAGCAGGGCACCGGCACCGTCTTCCAGCCGCAGGGTGATCCCTCCGCAATGGAAAGAACGTACGCGCGCTGGAAAGAGGCCGTCGACAGGGCAAAAGCCTGGAACACCCCGCGCTGAATCTGCCAAGGCCGCTGGGTGCCTGATATATCGCCGGGTGCCCCATACATCGCGCACTTTGCGATGTGTGGGTTGCTCCCCCCAACAAACAGCGTGTGGCCCATCCTTTCGCGGCTTCATCCTGAAAGGGTGGATTCTCGCCCCGGCAATACATCACGCACAAAACAACCCTTTGCCAGGCCTGCCAACCACCTCAGACTTTTACCATCCTCCCCCACGCTGCTACACTAGCCAAGTCGCAGGCAGCATCCGCCTGCGTTGCGTCGGGACGTGGCTCAGCCTGGTAGAGCGCACCCTTGGGGTGGGTGAGGTCGCTAGTTCGAATCTAGTCGTCCCGACCA
>CAXTRR010000021.1:0-6600 GCA_964246795.1 uncultured Terriglobus sp.
CTCTCCCTCCGCACCGCCGACCACTTCCTCGGCCAAGCCTGACGCGCTGAGAACCGGGTACCCCACCTTCACGACAGCACCACCACCATTAAGGTGGGATATGACAGGTAAACGTGGGCGCCCCACCTTCACGACAGCACCATCGTCGTTAAGGTGGGATGTGATAGGTAAAAGTGGGTGCCCCACCTTCACGACAGCACCATCGTCGTTAAGGTGGGATGTGACAGGCAAAAGTGGGTGCCCCACCTTCACGACAGCACCATCGTCGTTAAGGTGGGAGGTGACGGCGACACACTTTCCCCCGCTCAAACCGATGTCTCTAAGGGGCGGATCACGACGTACAGGCAAGCCAACGCGTTCCAAGCGAACCAACAGCCCGTCACTTGGCGAACGGCATACCGTCAACCACCACCGACAGACAGGTCAAACATTGACCGGCGGGCGGAAGACCCGAGCTACCAGTAGCCTGGGGGCAACGTCCCACGTAAAAGAGCCGAAACGAATCTTCGGGCTGAAGGCCCGAGCTACCACTAGCCTGGGGCAACGCCCCAGGTACAAGAGCCAAAATGAATCTTCGGGCTCACGGCCCGAGCAACCCGTCGCCTGGGGCAACGCCCCTGTTACAGAGCCCACAACGGCTTGCGGGCTTAAGGCCCGCGCTAAAAATCTCACGGCATCTGCGCTAGACCGCCGGCGAGATAGCATCCTCCGCACAACCACTGCACAAAGGGCTGAAGGCCCGTCACATAAAAGCCTGGGGCGCAAGCCCCAGGAAAAACGTTCCAAAAGCACAGAGGGCTGAAGGCCCGGCGTATCGGAGCACGGGTCAAGCCGTGCTAACCCGCCGCGACTTCACACTCACCCGCATACACACGTAAGGACTGTAAATCACCCAGGCAAACCAGTAGCCCCTGGCAAAATCGCCGCATAACTCGCATCCAGCGCCAGCCCCATCAGCAGAATCGCCGCAATCCGCCGCACCACCTGCGCAAAATACCGCGCCTCCTCCTCCCGCAGTGGACGCCCCAGCAACGGCCGTCTTAGGCCCGTTTCACCGACAAATTTTCGACTCGAGCGAAAACGCCTCATCACCTGTTCCGTAGCCTTCGACATCGAACGGTTTTGATGTGTTTTCAGAAAATGCTTGTAGGTGTTTACTCTGTATCAACCACATCCCACCCTTCCCTTGAGAAACGATTCGATTCAATTGCTGCTCTACTGTCTCATCGGTCGAAGCGAAGCCGCTAACCCTTTCTTCCCCAGGTGGAACAAACCCTTCAAACGACATTCCCTTTCCGGGTGCTAAGGCTGCCTTGATAAAAAACCAGAGCGTCACCGCCATATTGCTTGGAAGGTCAGCTTCAGTGTGAAATTCCCTGAGTCTGAACTCAATAGCCGTGTGACGGCGTTCTCTTCCTGGACAGGTCTGAAAAGCATGACTCCATTCTTTAGTTCAACCTTGTACTCAGGCAAGCGATCATGGATGCTGGTTAAAAATTGACTGACTGTCGATGTCGATATTGGCAGCACCTGACTGAAATCGCATGCCCTTTTGGGCATGCTAGACGGAATGACGATGCCGATTGGCAGGCTATTAGCCCTGGCAATTCTTACAATCTGAATCAACGCCGGTCCACTAACTGCGCGATCGGTGACCGTAAGGTTGTCTTCTAACGTTTTTGGCACTTGCCCTTCGGCAATCAACGCGAAGCATACTAAAAGGATGGAAATTGATTTCCTCATGAAGCCTCCGAGCAGGCCTATCTGGCAACACGTGCATCCGCTCTATCTCTGCGATGCAGGTCTTTCGCTTTGAAAGAGTTCCAAATTCTGCTGCATAACCACCCGCACCGTAGGATCGCTTTCGGTGACATACGCGATTTGTATCGCGTTTTCTGCCTCAGCAGTGTCGATCTGCTTTAGAGCTCGCGCAACGGCTGCCCTGTCCTCCATGCTAGGACTCTGGAAACGATTCTTGAGCACCTTGATCATTCGTTCTCTCTGCTGTGACGTTGAAGCGACATACAATCTAGCAAGATTTGGTATGCAATCCGTTGAACACACTGCTGGGTTTGTGTCTATAGAGCGCAGCAATGCATCAGTACATTGTGAACCTTCCCCTCGCAAGCTTAGTTCGAAAGTGGACCTGTCCCTGACTTTTGAAGAAGAGCTTGGGTCCGCACAAGAATGGACCAAAACGCTTCGTCCGACGTCGCTTTTCAAACTCATGAGAACCCCCGCCATCAACACTGCCGTGTACTCATCCCGCTCGCTAGAAATGGCATCTTCAATCAGACGAGTAGATTCAACATCTTTCTTTCCAGCTAGCACTGCAGCAGCATCTGAGCGAACGGCAGAGACGCTGCTGTGAAGTGCTGCTACGAGTGATTCATGTGTGGTTGTATAACCATGTTCTCGCAGCACCTGGCCAAAGGGCGTGATTCTCCGATAGTTCGACGTTGGAGCATCAGTCTGGGTGCGCCCCACAGGGGAAAACCAGAGTACGGTGATAAGAATGAATGTATACTTCATTTTGTCCTCCTCAGTGCTTTGTCACCGATACCGTTGTCACCGGATAGCCGTTGATATTACTTAATGTGAAGACTCGTTGAATGGTGAACTGGCCGACGACCTTACCTCCACAGCTGTATTGTTGAAGGCATTGCACTGTACAAGTCTGTTGTGGTGATCCGGACAAAATGCTGTAGTTGCCAACTGTCTGGTGCTGATCCCAAAACTGATCCGGAATGTCAGGAAGATTCGTGCCGACAGAATCGTACCCACCTCCAGACCCTATTTGAAAGACAGAGGATCCGGTGCAACTGCTCTGCGTGTTCGGGGTATTCACATTACAAGTGTTTAAAGACGGGGTCACAGACTCAGAAACTATCTCACCATCTGAATTCGTTGGAAGAACTCGCATGTCGGCGTCTAATCCGATTCCAGTTAGTACAGACGGAACGTAACTTGACAATGGTGGGACAACATCACCCGCTCCGCGGTAGACAGAAGTCGGACATTGCGGCAGGTAAACAGTTGTTTGAGCCGAGTTGCCAAAGCTGCTGTTCGGACAATTGAGTGAGTTACCCATACAGACATACCCTAGCCCTACAGGCGCGACTATTTGGAAAGAAGTATTTGTCTTTCCGACAGAGCCTCCGCTTACGAGACCTGCTTGTGATACGTTCGCAGTACTCGGATTATCTGTAGACCAGGTCGCACCATTGGTCACGTTGTATTCAGCACCAGTGTTATATACCAAGTAAGCATTTGCCTGTAGTGTTCCATCTGTAGCAACGTCAATGGGATTCGGATCTATGAATGTTGATTTGACACCGTCGCAAGTGCCGCAAACATTGGTACAAGTCCCGTTTCGCACATTGAAAGTCGAGGTGCTGGACGCGATCTCGATTGGTTTATCACCGCCGTCTACGCTCGAAAGAATAGCGCTTCCTTCCGTGACATTGGCAGGTAAGACGACACCGTTACGGTCCGGGGTACGTTTGCGTATGAGAGAAATGACATCAAGTTCGGTGTCCGCGCCAGCGGCGAGTCGAACGGGCAACTCATACTTTCCACTGTTGTGGTAAAGAGTGATGAGCAGGTTTTGCGCTTTCCCAGAGTAATTCCAGAGGGAGATCATCGTGTTGGTGTCGTTGAGGGTGGACCAGTAGCAGATCGTCCGTGAGGCGGTCCACTGCTGGATGTGCGATTCGGCTTCAAATACATAATTTCCGCTGCCGTCCACGCTGCCCGCTTCGAGTTGGATGTCGCCTTCGTTGCCCTTGAATGTTTCGGCCAGTTGGAGGCTGCCGAGGTCGGGCTGGCCAGTGATGGCTTCCGTACGAAGCGGAATGATCTGTGTTGCATCCGGCTGCAGCATGACCGTGGCAAGTGCGGCCTTTTTGCTGGCTCCGGCTTGCATGTAGCTTGCCGTGACTGCAACGGTCCGGGCGTCCTTGGCCTCATAGTGAAGTAGGAGGTATGGCGCAAACGCGGTGGATTGCGGAAACTGCATGTCAGCACGGGCAGGGCCATACATGACGTCGGGACGTGGCGATGGTGATGCTGTGGACGCTGCTGTCGTTGGCGAGTTCCGGATGATCCTCAAAAAGGTGCAGGTTGGCGGAGAAGCCATTGGTCAGGTCCTGTAGGCCGCCGACGGCGACCAGGCTGCGGTCTGGGCCAGAAACCTGAATGCTGATGCTGCCGGACGCGCCGACTTCCGGCTGCTGCTTGAGAAGCTGAAAAGCATCGATACGCATGCTCTGATGCGGTGCAAGAGAGTAGGACTTGGAAGCGAGTGTGCTGCCGGTCTCCGACTCCAAGGTGAGTTTCACGTCACGGCGATTGTCAGCCGCATTGCCGAGGAAAACAAAGAGAGTGGTTTGCGCGTATGGCTTCCACCAGATGCTCTCAATTGCCTGTGACTTCGACTTTTGCGACGCAATGAGCGTGTCTTTTCTGTCCGTCTGCAGTGAGCTGTGAAAGCTGAGCATGGCGGTTTCGTCAATGTTGTGAATGGAGGCCATGATCGCGCCCGGCCATGACCATGCGTAATCGACCAGAGCCATGCCGTACTGTGAACGGTGGCTAGCCTGGTCACCGCTGAGGTGGTTGATCGCATCTGTGATGTTGACGGACGCGACGCCCGCTGGTGCCAGCGTAACTGCTGGAAGATGAACAATCGTTCCGTCCGCCATTACCAGCGAAGGCGTAGCTTGCAGGCTTTGGTTGATCAGGACATTCTTGAGATGGAGCGTAGAGTCGAAGGCTCCATCCATACGCCACATACCGCCCTCGACCGATTGGGGCGTCGTGACGGGCAGCCTGGGCTGATTGAGATAGCTCCGCTTCTGGGCGAAGACGCTGACAGCGAGAAGGCAGTACAGCACAGCGAGGAGGGCGGGGAAGGCGAAGCGACGGCCAAGGCAGGGCATAACAACTCCTTCAGCGCTGGGGAGCGCTGCATGGAACGGGTCAGCCAAAAGACAGTATTTGGGGAGGCACAACTGCCGCCGGATTTGTCTTGCCAGAGACACTCGGCTTCTTCTTAAACGGTTGTCAAGGGCCTGCGGAATACGCTCACATCAGCCACTTGCATTGGTTACTGAGATCATTTTGGATGCTGATCGATACTCCCCTTGACACGCCTGCTACACTTCAATCAGTGGCAATCGAGCCGCTCTATGCCGTGGGAACGACCCGATGTGGATTGGGGTTGGCCAGAGACCGCGGTGCAGTACTCCATCGCTGCATGCCATCCTCGAACAGATGAGAGGAAGCGTTGGTTGCTCTGGCTTGACCGGTCTCAAGCACGTTCTGAGGCCTCGCCGTGCAGCAGCGCTGCCCGAAATCAGGGCAAAGCTGATACTCAGATCCATGGTGCCGCACTCCCCCGCCAACGGAGCGCCCGGCACACCTGCATCCCCATTGCAACGTTGGCAGACAGGCCGGCCCACGGACTTTATTCCTGGGCAGCAGGCCGTCCACACAGACAGAAAGATTTCTTGACCAAGTCACACGACCAGATTCTCGATCGCACCACGGACACCACCGAAACAGCTAAACCAACCCACACCGCATCCCGCCCCGCCCGTGCAAGCCACGCGCAAAATCCTTAAACAAAGGAACCTGCAAAGCAGGGGGGGGTACCCCCAGCCGAAGCTCTTCCCCTTGTGGAAGGCATTCGCTTCGATGATTTCGACATCTCGAGCGAACTGAAAGCGCGTCTTCGCCTCGCCAAATTCGTCACCCCGACTCCAGTCCAGGCCAAAGCCATTCCACCCGCGCTCGAAGGCCAGGATGTTCTCGCCACAGCGGCAACCGGAACCGGAAAAACTCTCTCCTTCCTGATCCCCATGATCGAGATCATGGACACAACGCCGATTCCCGCGCAAACCGCCGAGCCGGCCCAAACCCAATCCCGCAACGGCCGCACGCGCCGCGCTACAACGCCGATCCGCGCGCTTATTCTCTTGCCCACGCGCGAACTCGCCATGCAGGTTCTGGAGAGTTACACCAAGATCGTTCCGCAGGCCAAACACGACTCGGTCCTCGTCTGCGGAGGACTCAGCGAACACGCGCAACTCGAAGCTTTGCGCAAAGGCCCGCGTCTGGTCGTCGCCACGCCCGGTCGTCTTGAGGACTACCTGAAGCGCGGCGAGATCTCGCTCAAGCACGTGGAAATGCTCGTCCTCGACGAAGTCGACCGCATGCTCGACATGGGATTTCTGCCCTCCATCCGCCGCATCGTCAGCGCTCTGCCGAAAGACCGGCAAACGATGTGCTACTCGGCCACGCTGGACGCCAACATCACGGAGATCGTGAAGGATTACGTCTACAAGCCCGTCCGCATTGAAGTCGGCAGTACCAGCAAGCCCAGCGAGCGCGTGGAACTGCGCGCCTACATGGTGATGCAGGACCAGAAGCTGAGCCTGCTGGACAAGATGCTGAAGGAAGAGCAAGGCACCTATCTGGTCTTTAGCCGCACCAAGCACGGCGCGGACCGCGTCGCCAAGAAGCTCGACAAACTCGGCCACGATACCGCTGTCATCCACGGCGACCGCTCGCAGGGTCAGCGCACCGCAGCGTTGAAAC
>CAXTRR010000021.1:6610-7134 GCA_964246795.1 uncultured Terriglobus sp.
GCAGTTCGCCACCGGCAAGTGCCGCATCCTCGTTGCCACGGATGTGGCCGCGCGCGGCATCGACATCTCGCACATCGCGCACGTCGTGAACTACGACCTGCCCGGCGCGAGTGACGACTTCGTCCACCGCATCGGCCGCACCGGCCGCGCCAGCGCTAC
This sequence comes from uncultured Terriglobus sp., assembly GCA_964246795.1. Taxonomy (GTDB): domain Bacteria; phylum Acidobacteriota; class Terriglobia; order Terriglobales; family Acidobacteriaceae; genus Terriglobus. The sequence continues at coordinate 6,770 of CAXTRR010000021.1, forward strand.
CGGCATCGCCACCACGTTTGTCATGCCGCAGGAAAAGAACGATGCGCGCAAGATGGAGCGCGAGCTAAAGATCAGCTTCGACTGGCGCGTAACCGACAAGAACTTGGCCAAGGAAGAGCGTAACGCCCCCGTGGACGTCCACAAGGTCAATGACCTGATGCAGCTCGAGTCCCGCTCCTGGAAGACGAACGAAGCAGGAACCAGCCACGAAGCTGCCGCCGCGGAATCTCGCCCCTATCGCTCCAGCCGACCCAGCTCGGGCGGACGAAACAGCAGCAGAAGCAGTTCAGGTGGCGGTGGTCGCCGCCGGCGATAACGCAATGGAGTAAAAGCGAAGGCCCCGGCCAAAGCCCCGGCCGGAGCGT
>CAXTRR010000021.1:7144-21210 GCA_964246795.1 uncultured Terriglobus sp.
TACTTACAGCCTAGTCGTCTTCGGCGAACTCTCGCGAGATCAGGCTTGCCCATCGTCTTCGGCACTCTCAGCGTGCTTTACTTGAGCAACGGTAAAGTTCGAATCGCCGATTTTGAAGCGGGCGAAACGTCGCACCGAGATGTTTTCGCCGAGCTTACCGACCTTAGTCGCAATGAGCTGCTTCACCGTCTGCGACTGCTCTTTTACGAAGGGCTGCTCCAAGAGGCAGACTTCCTCGTAGTATTTGCTCATTTTCCCGTCGACGATCTTGTCAACGAACTCCGGCTTCTTCCCCGTGGCAAGTGCCTGCGCCTTGAAAACATCCCGTTCGCGATCAAGGTCAGCCTGCGTGACCTCATCCTTGGTGACATATCGCGGATCAGCGGCGGCGATGTGCATGGCGATGTCGCGCAGCAGATCCTGGAAGTCCTCGGTACGTGCGACGAAGTCTGACTCGCAGTTCAGTTCCAGCAGTACACCTATCTTGCCGCCAGCGTGAATATAGGTGCCCACGGCGCCCTCATTGGTAGAGCGCGATGCCTTCTTGGCAGCCGATGCCATACCGCGCTTGCGCAGGACGACAAAGGCGTTCTCCATATCACCCTTGGCTTCCTGAAGCGCCTTTAGGCAGTCGCCCATGGGCGCGCCACTCTTTTCGCGAAGTTCCTTCACAAGCTTTGCGTCGACTTTGACTGGGGCTTCTGCTGTGGACATTGTTTCTTCTCTCTTCTCAGCGCTTCCTGCTGATGGGTGTCATAGACCGGACGTCAGTTCCATGCCGATGAGATTCATTTACGTGCCTGGACGAGTAAAGAGCAAACAAAGAGCGTGGTCGCCGGGAACTCAGGCGGCCACGCTCTGGTGGGAACGTACCTGCCAAAGAACTTAGGCAGCTGCCTCTGCCGGCACAGCTTCGGGTTCCACTTCAGTATCGCTCGACTCTGTCTTCCGGATGCCACCGCCGAGGGCTGCTTCCATATCGACTGTCTCTTCTTCCGCCTGCTCCGGCATAGTGGTGGCAATCGGATTGGACTCCTGCACTTCGCCTTCCTCTTCCTCTAGACCGATGAAGTGGGAAGCCTGGACAACCGGAGTGACGTCTGCGTACTCCTGCTGGATGCTCTTGTCACCGATCATCTGCACGCCCTCGAAGGCCGAATCGGCAATCTTGGTAGTGAAGAGGCGGATGGCGCGCAGAGCATCATCATTGCCGGGAATGACATAGTCGACGACGGTCGGGTCGCAGTTTGTGTCCACCACGGCGACGACAGGAATGCCGAGTTTCCGGGCTTCCGCGACAGCAATAGCTTCATTGTTCGAATCGATTACAAAGATGGCGTCTGGCAGACGGCGCATGTTCTTAATACCGGCCAAATTCGTGTTCAGATGCTTGCGCTCGCGCTCCAACTTGATGACTTCCTTTTTCGTCATCAGCTCGAAGCGGCCATCGACGGCCATGTCATCAAGCTCGGCCAGGCGCTTCACGGATTTCTGCACTGTGATCCAGTTGGTGAGCAGGCCACCGAGCCAGCGGGAATTGATGTAAGGCATGCCGGCGCGAGTCGCTTCTTCAGCCACAGCATCTTGGGCCTGGCGCTTGGTACCCACAAACAGGACGAGCTTACCGGTGGAGGTCAGATCTGTCACAAACTTTGACGCTTCCTTAAACATCTTGAGCGTCTTCTGCAAATCGATGATGTAGATACCGTTCCGCTCGCCGAAGATGTACTCCTTCATCTTCGGGTTCCAACGTTTGGTCTGGTGGCCGAAGTGAACGCCAGCTTCCAGCAACTCCTTCATTGTGATCGATGCCATGTACGGCTCCTTTTGGTGCACCATCCCAGCGGATCAGGCTGAGATTTATCCCGTTCTTCTGGGAGATTGAACTCCGAGAGTGGTGGTAGGGTACGGCGGGCCGACTTAAGGAGCGGCCTGCCGCAGAGAAAACAAGCCACAGACTAGCGCTTAGAGAACTGGAAGCGCTTGCGTGCACCCTTCTGACCGTACTTCTTGCGCTCCTTGATGCGGGCGTCGCGGGTCAGCAGGTTATCGGCTTTCAGGGTCTTGCGCAGTTCGACATTGAACTCCAGCAGGGCGCGGGCAATGCCCATCTTCACCGCATCAGACTGCGCGGTTACGCCGCCGCCCTTAACGGTGGTAATGACGTCGAACTCGCCTACCAGGCTGGCTGTTTCAAGCGTGCGCTTAGCGGCAGCGCGCTGCTGAGCGGTCACGAAGTAAACGTCCAGAGCCTTGCCGTTTACCGTGAAATTCCCACTGCCAGGGCGAAGAAATACCCGCGCAATCGCTGACTTGCGCCGGCCCGTTCCGTAATACTGCACCAAATCTGCCATGCTCTCTTATCCTTCCAATACCGCGCGAGGTTCGCTGGGACTACCGCTTCTGTCATTGCCGGTGGAAGACATCACATCCAGCGGTTGCGGCTGTTGTGCGTCGTGGGGGTGCTTGCCGCCGCGATATACCTTGAGCTTGGTGGCCATCTGCCGGCCGAGCTTGGATTTGGGAAGCATGCCCTTGATCGCCTGCTCGATGATGGCTTCCGGCTTGCGAATAAGCAATTTGCTGAACTCTTCCTCGCGCAGACCGCCGGGGTAACCGGTATAGCGGCGATAGAGTTTCTGCTGACTCTTCATGCCGGTAAGCACGATCTTTTCTGCATTGATGACCACAACGTGATCGCCCATATCGATGTAGGGCGTGTACCGCGGATTATTCTTCCCCGTCAACACGCGGGCGGCACCACTGGCCAGGCGGCCCAGCGTTTTGCCACTGGCATCCACCACGAACCACTTGCGGTTCAGGTCCTTCGAACTTGGAACAAACGTCGACATTCGGAAAACTCCCACTTCCTGCAAACTGCACTACAAAACTGGCACGTACCTCAGAGCCGGCTCAAGCCGGTTATCCGTTGAAAGTGGAAGCTCTGTGCGATGACGAATCCCCTATGCAGCGGTTGCGACACCCTGCCGGGAAACGAGGCTCCAGAGGCATACAGTTAACCACATCCGGAGATCCCGCATCACTGCCACACGGCCCGCCTGCTACCCAGCTCGATACGATCAAGCGCAAGGCGGCAGACGCGAGTCGGCACGAGTTCTAAGCATAACGGAGTGTTTCAGCGGAGTCAATCATTTGCACCCGGAAGCGAGGGTTTCAGCCCTTCAGTTCGCGCCGCGTTTGCCGGGATCGCCGCTTTGGTTCAACGCCCTGCTTGGGGTCAAGCCGATACACAATCATCAGATTCCGGTCAGGATCATCCATGGCCGGGATGGCGGCCACACGGGTGAGCCGGTAAAACTTGGCAAGCGCGTCCATTTTGTCGTCTTCCACGTAATTCCAGGCGACGAACCAACCCGGCTTGTAGGCGGCAATGCGATCTTCCAGATCCATTGTGCCGAAGTCGTCGCAGATGGACGGTAGACCGGTCATGAGCGACAGGTCGCTTCCGGAGATGGAGAGCACGGTGTGGCTGTGCTGCGGCTCGGACTCCACAATGCGGCCGACCTGCACGGCTGCGTTCTGAAACGTGTACTCGGGGTTGCGTACAAAGTGCAGGGTTTGCCGTGCGTCCGCCGCCGCAAGCAGACAGAGTGCCGGCAGCAGAGCCACGGCACTCCGCGGTTCCAAATCGAGCATCTGCTGCGCGGCCCTGGCCACAACCAGTGTGACTGGCACGGCGATAACGAAGTAGTACCGTGGTTGCAAATTCGCGTGATACACCAGAAACGCAAAATAGCCGGCAATCCATAGCAGCAGCGAAACCAAAACGGGATCATGTCCGGCACGCCGCAGGAGCAATACCCGCAGGAGGACAAAGGCCAATGCCACAAAGAAGCACACGTAAATGACATTGCCCATCCAGGCACCGTCGCGAAAGGCATCAGCTATGGTTTGGACCGCATTTTCCGCGGTAATGCCGGTGTACTGGTTCGCTGAAAAAAGGTAGCGGAAATCCTGGAGGTAGTGCTGTCGGATCACGGACAGGTAGTACGCCCCGCCCACCAGCAGGGCAGCGCCCCCGGTCACCAGGGCGGAACGCAGAAGAGCGATGCGCCTCCACCCACCGGCGCTGGCCAGCAGATAGGCGATGGCGGGTACAAGCGCAATCGCGGTGGTTTTGGTGCCGACCATCAAGGCAATCAGGACGCCAATCCCGATTTGCAACAGGGTCTTTTGCCAATCCCGGTGAACCCGGCCCACCTGCCATGCGGTGAGCAGCGCGACGAGCGTGAGCAAAACGAGCAGAGGTTCCAGCACGGCCATTCGGCTAAAAACGTAGAAGTAAGGGCTAACCGCCATGAGCAGCAGGGCGGCCGCGGCGCAAAGCGTGGTTGACGCGCCTCTGGGGCGGCCAAGCCGCAGCAGAACGAAAGCGCAGAGCAGGATACCTCCGAAGACGAATACAGAAAGGGTTCGGGCCGCGACAATGCCCACCCCCGTGAACCGGAAGACTACGGCCTCCAGCAGGGGCCATACCGGCAGCGCCGCAGCGGGATTGAAATCTCCGGGCAAGTGCCAGGTACCACGCAGATAATGGCGTATAGCCGCATCGCCGTACCAACCTTCATCAGTATATTTAGCCCAGTCGGTCCAACGTGAGTGGTTGGGAAAGTCGGCCCGCAGATGCAGCAGGTGCAGTGCGAAGAAGAGTACTACGGCGGCCAGCATAGCCCCTAACAGGAACCAAACCAGCACCGCCCTGGTATGCCGCGCGACCGAGGGGACAGCTTCCGTCGACACGTCTTCGCTCAACAACGGCACCTCATCGTTATAGCGCCTCTGATGGACGATGGGCTTGTACTTTCTTTCCGGGTACAGGCGCGGCGAAAGATGACGTTTGTTCCACAGCCGTACTGGCTGGCAGACCGGGCTGTACACGCGCTGTGCAAATGGAGCATGCTGTCATGCAGACCTCACGATGCACCGCTTCTTCCAACCACTTTCGATCGCTGCATCCATCTTTGTTCTCACGATAGGTGTGGCGGCAGTACCACGCCTGCGAAGTCAGTTGCCGCAAAGCCCCCCTGCCGCGCCCGAGAGCAATCGGGCCATGGGCCAGCGGCTTCGCGCCGTCTATCGCGCGACAGACTGGAAGGCCGATCCAAATAAGACCGCTGAGCGCGCGAGCTACTACGATCGACTCCTCCGTGAGCAGAAGCTTTCCCCTTCTGATGAGATGTTGGTGCGCCACGAGCTCGCCCAAGAGCAGCTGCGGTCCGGCGATCCGGAAGCCTCCTTGCGTGCGCTGGAGCCGATGGATCTCCTGCTTGCCAAGACCCACGTGCCCGTACCCGCACAGCGCGAGCTGCTGCACCTGCGTGCATTGGCCTACCTGCGGCTGGGCGAAACGGAAAACTGCCTGGCAAATCACGGCCAGCACTCCTGCGTTTTTCCCATCCGTGCGGGTGGCATACACACCCTGCCGCGGGGTGCCGAGGGTGCCGTGCGGGACTTCACCGCGCTGCTGAGACAAGATTCCCACGACGATCTGGCCCGCTGGCTGCTTAACGTGGCTTACATGCAACTGGGCCGTTACCCCAAAGACGTGCCGCCGGAGTTTCTGCTGTCTGCAAAGCTTTTCGCCTCTGACCGGGAAGTGCCCGAGTGGCTGGACATGGCCGCGGTGGCCGGCATTGATCTGACCACACGCTCTGGTGGTGCCGTTGTGGAGGATTTTGACGGCGACGGCCTGCTGGACATCGTCACCAGTACTTCCAACCCGCTTGGCGGCATGCACTTCTTCCGCAACAATGGCAACGGCAGTTTCAGCGACTGGACGGAGCGCGCCGGTCTGACCGATGAAGTTGGCGGGCTGAACCTAGTGCTGACGGACTACGACAACGACGGCCATCCAGACTTGCTGGTGCTGCGCGGTGCATGGTGGGGCCACTTCGGCGAGTATCCGTTCTCTCTGCTTCGGAATCGCGGTGACGGCAGCTTTGAAGATGTAACAGTGCGGGCGGGCCTGCTCACGCACGGCCCAAGCCAAACGGCGGCCTGGGCGGACTTCGACGGCGACGGCAAGCTCGACCTGTTCATCGGCCGCGAGAACAACCCGACAGCAGGTGAGCGCTTCCCCTCGCAGCTGTTCCATAACAACGGCGATGGAACCTTTACCGATGTCGCGCAGAAGCTGGGCATCGCGGAGCAGGGCTACGTGAAAGGCGTGGCTTGGGGAGATTTCAACAACGATGGCAGGCCCGACCTCTACATCTCCTGCCGCGACGGCGAGAATCATCTTTACCGGAATGACGGTCCAAGCGCGGGTAACGAAATCGACCGGTGGAAGTTTACCGATGTGACCGCGCAGGCAGGCCTGGCACACCAGCACAAGACCTTTGCGACATGGTTCTTCGATTACGACAACGACGGCTGGCCGGATATTTTTGCCGCCGGCTATTCGGCGGGATCGATGCAGGATGTTGGCCACTTTGAGGCCGGGCATCCGGCGGACGCCGAGATGCCCCACCTGTACCACAACAATCATGACGGCACCTTCACTGATGTCGCGCACCGGCTTCATCTGGACCGCGCGATGCTTACCATGGGTGCCAACTTTGGCGATCTGGACAATGACGGCTGGCTGGACATCTATCTGGGCACAGGGGAGCCCTCCTATGAGGCGCTGCTACCCAACCGCATGTTCCGCAACGATGGCGGCAAACGCTTTGAGGACGTGACCACGGCCGGCGGCTTCGGCCATTTGCAAAAGGGTCACGCCATCGTCTTTGCCGATCTGGAAAACCGGGGAGTCGAGGACATTTTTGAGGAGATTGGCGGTGCCTTTCCCGGTGACGCCTACCAGTCGGCGCTTTACCGCAACCCGGCCCCGGATAGCTCTCCCCGACAGGCCGGCATGAACCACTCCATCACGTTGAGGTTACAGGGTACCCGGACAAACCGGGCCGCATATGGCACCCGCGTTGAAGTTGCCTTCACCGATCGCGACGGCAATGGCCGCCCGGTGCATAGGCATGTCTACCGCACCGTAGGATCCGTCTCTTCTTTCGGCGGCAATCCCATGGCTCAACACATCGGCATCGGTGCGGCCACAACTGTGGACGAGATACGATTACGCTGGCCGGCGGATATCTCGCACGACCAGATCTTCCTTCATTTACAGGGAGACTCGATCTACCGTTTGACCGAGGGTGAAGACAGTGCCCAGATGGTTCCGCAGCGTCGCTTCCATCTGGGGGACACACTGGCACCAACACACCATCACGCAATGGAGTGATCGAAGGCCTCTCTCCGGTTCGATACACTCTCGACAGTGAACCGCCTCACGCAAGCGCTGGCCCCTGCACGGTCCCGGAGCGGTCCCTTTCCGTGGTGGCTGGCACTCATGGTCGTGGCAGGCCTGCTGTCGGCTGCCGCTGGCGTGACCCATGCGGTCACGCGCTCACAGGACTTCCAGTGGTCCGGGGTGCGCATGCTTCTTGACCGCATCGATCCGTGGCAGGACTACCTCCAGCACGATCCAGCGCACCGGCTGATTGCGACTCAGGTGCCTAACTATCTGCCGGTGTTGTACGTACTGATTGCGCCGGTGTGCCTGCTGCCCATGACGGCGGCCAATCTTACCTGGGGCATCTGCAACCTGGCATTCGCAATCGTAAGCGCGATTCTGACAGCTCGCTTTTATGGCCTTCGCGGCATGGCGTGGAGTGTTGGCGTAGCGGCGGCATTGCTGGCTGCCACGCCCACGCGTACCACCATCAGCAACGGGCAGCAAGGACTCTTCGTGCTGTTTCTGTGGAGCCTGGCATTCTTCGGGTGGAATGGCCGGCATGACTTTGCCGGCGATCTCCCGCTGAGTCCGCGCCGCGCTCTGATCGCGGGAGTCTCCTACCTGAAGTACAGCTTTGCACCGGCGGTCGCGCTTTATCTGCTGCTGCGTGAAGGCCTGAGCAGGGGGTGGCGCTTCTTTGCATGGAGCCTGCTACCCTCCGCGCTGGCGACGGTACTGGTGTGGTTGTGGATTTTCCACGGGCATGAGCCAGGACGGCTTGTTTCCCTGGTTCTGGAGCCGCTCGCCGTTGCAAAATCCGGCTACCAGCCCACCAGCGATCCCGGCCTTACGATGATGGATCTGGGCGAGTTCCTGCTTGGTGGCAATCTGGTCGCCACGCCCCGCTTAACGGCAATCGTCTTCTGCGTGGCACTCAGCATCACCATTACCGTCCTGCTGCTTGCGCTGCGCAGCCTCCGGCGGAGCGGACAATCGCAATCCCGCGAGGGCACCGGATGGCTGCTTGCGCTTATGGCCGTGATGAGCTTTGCGCTTTATAAGCACCATCCCTATGACGAGATCGTACTTCTGCTGCCTGCCTGCTATGCATTGGCTTACCGTGACCGGACCCCTGCAAAGGTTGCGCTCGGTGTGATCGTGTACCACTGGTATCTGCAGAAGCTTGTGGACGGACACATTCCGTTCTCTTTCCTGTGGTCTGGCATACGCCTCACGTCTTTCCTGGTTCTGCTGGCGGCCATCTATGGCATTCACCGCACGCCTGCGCTGGAGGAGGCATAGTGCCGCGCCAGTCTGTTACGGGCCAGGGTGCGCTCAGTTCACAGCGAACATCCGAGCCGGATCCCCTGCCGGAAGCGGGATCTCTGTTGCTGGATGTTCTGCGTTTTGGCCTGGCAGTGCTGGTTGTGGTGGGCCACCTGACCCTGCCCTGGTTCTGCAAAGGATGGCCGCCGCTGCTGGACTATGCGAATGCCGCGGTGCCGGCTTTCTTTGTGCTTTCCGGTTTCATGATCCGGTACGTGACCAGGACACGGGAGCGAGAGGCAAGCCGCTACTGGATTAGCCGTGCCTCGCGCATCTTGTCTGTTGTTCTGCCGGCGTGCGGATTGACGCTGGCCGCTGATGCGTTCTCGTTCCGGACAAACCCGGCGCTTTACCTCGCCGTTGTGGGAGAGCCCCACTGGGCTGCCGTGCCGCTGCACCTGCTGGCACATCTCACCTTCCTCACACAGCTTTGGGGCCATTCGGTTCTTCTGCTGTCCAATCTGCCCATGTGGTCGCTCGGGTATGAGGTGCCGTACTACATCCTCTTCGGCCTGCTTACCTTCTGGACCGGCTGGAAGCGAGTGTTGGCCATTGCGCTTGCCGCAGTGGCGTATGGCCCCCAGGTGGTACTGCTGCTGCCGCTTTGGTGGAGCGGCTGCTGGCTCTATGACCTTTGGCAGTGGTGCCGTAATCAGCGTGATGGGAGCGGCACCGGGGCGTGGACCGCCATCAGCCTAGCATGTGTGCTTACCCTTGGAACACTGGTCCTACCCACGGCCGGCATCACCGGCTTTATGCGCGTTGCCACAGCGCCGAATCCCCTGGCTTTCCTGCATCAAGGATCCGCCCGTGCCAGCATGTATGAGTTTGCCGCTGGGCTTTTTGCCTGGCCGATTATGTTCCTGGCCCTCAGCGCTTCAGAGTGGATCAAGCTGCGCAAGGGAACCCCCGCCGCGCGTACCGTTCGGCTGATTGCAGACAGTACCTTTACTCTTTACCTGTTTCACTACCCGCTGCTGCTGCTGGCGCGATCGCTGGAACTCTACCGGCCGGACAAGACCGCCGACAAACTCGCTCTTCTGTTTACCGTGCTTGCAATTGCAATCGCAAGCGCCGTGCCTATCGATCGCTTCAAGCGATGGCTGCGCCGCGTCCTGGAACGGCAGGTGCATGGCCGTCGCCTGACAAAAAAAGAAGTTCGCTATTCATAGGCGAGTGCGTCGATTGGATCTTTGCTGGCGGCCTTCCATGCCGGGTAGAGTGCACCAAGCAGAGCACCGGCCAATGCAAGCAGCACACCGCGAATGACCCACGGGCCATTGATCTGGAAGTCCAGCGTCGGCATGGTCTTTGCCAGCACGGCCCCCAGCAGGTAGCTGAACGCCACACCCATGGCAATGCCGATGCCGGCAAGCAGCATGGACTCCCGCAGTACCGCCTGCACGATATAGCCGCGGGAAGCACCCAATGATTTCAGGATGCCGATTTCGCGTGTCCGCTCCATCACAGCGGTGTACATGGACTGGAAAATGACTAAAAAGCCGACCACGACGGCGATGCCGGTCACGACATACAGGCTGGTTGTCAATGCAGGGAGCTTCTCCGGGGTGATCTCGGAAAGTACCTCATCCAGGGTCTTCACGTTATAGCTCTGCATACCGTCAATCTTCAGGATGGCGTTGCGCACCTCTTCCTGGTGAGCCGGTGAGTTATGCGTCTTCAGGTAGAACGCAGTTGCCTTGCCTTCGGTCCCGGTAAGCGCACCCATGCTCGTGAGGGGCACAAACTTCCGGCCGCCTTTCCCGTGCGCCACAATACCAGAGATGATGAAGTTGTGATCCAGCAGCTTATACGCGTCGCCGACCTTCCTGCCCTTGCCGATGTAGTCGTCGACGATGACGCTGTCCGGGCCGGTAAACGGGCCACCCTCTACGAAGCGGAACGGGTTCAGAGCATTGAAGCTCGCAAAATCAATACCGTAAATGTTGTCTAGCGAGCTGGTGACCTGAATGTTCACGGGAGAGACTACGTCGACATTCGGCACGCCCTGCAGAATAGGCACGATCTTGAGCGAAGCGGAGGCACCACTCAGGCCAACAAAGTTGTTCACATTACTGGGCCTGACAAAGAGGTCGACGCCGATCCCGGTCGTCCGTGTGTGAAATCCATTCACCTTGCCGAGCATGATCGCGGCGATGGAAAGAATCATGATGACTTCAATCGCCACCGCTATCGCGGAGATAAGCGAACGGAGTGGACGGTTCACCAGGTTGCCAATGACCAATTTGTTCATGCGACTCCGATTCTACGCAGGCTTTGTCCGCACTCACCATGTAGCCCGTGAAAACTACAGTAGGGAACAGTGTTCTCAAGCAGGCGTGACCCGCTCCTGTCCTGGGGGCGCCGCGCGAATGGGTCGTGGAGGAGATCGTTGCGGTCCAACCAGCAGAGAGGTGAAGATCGGCGTGATGTAAATCATGAAGAACGCGGTCGCGACGATGGCTTCCGCGCCGAAGGACATGATGTAAACGGGAAACGCGAGCGAGCCCTCCGCCGCCAGATGGCCGAAGGCCGCGATAAAGAAGAGCGCCCATGGACCGTCGCTGGTGCCGCCGACTACCAGCTCCAAAACCCAGAACATGAGAAATTGGATTGCCGGCAACAAGAAGATCACGCCTCTCCAGCCGTCCAGGTGGTAAGCCTCGGCGTAGGGAGAAAACGAGATGCCGGTTGAATGGTCATCGGGCGCGAGCATGCCAATCTCATGCGCATAATCATTACCTGTATGCACGTCTGGCTTGCCGGGAAACAGGAAATGCGGAACGATGTTCTCAAAGTAGAGCCACACGTTTGTTAAGCCCAGCGTCCCGGTCAAGTCGGTTTTCTGTATGAGCGCACTGTCAATGGGAACCAGGGTCAGCCGGTCAAGAATGCCCTGCGGGTGGTTGTACCAGTGGTAGAGCTCAAAGCCACTCGCTTCCGCCTCTTTCTCCATCTTCCTCGTCTCCAGCGGGTGAGCAAGGATGTTGACCGCCACGTGCCAATCCGCAGTGGTTTCAGCGCGAAAAACCCGCCCGTACTGGGCATAGGGCACCAGAATAGCGACCGCTAACAGACCAGCCGGTATCGTGACCATGAGTTGCAGGACAGTTACACGCAGCCGCGCCGCGCCCGCCGCGATGACCCAGGCGATGGAGGACGTGAAAATACCCTCCTTGGAGTACGCCAGCAAACCGAAGACTGTGCCGTAGGCCCATGCTGCAAGGGCAGGCCAACTGAAGCTGGAGCGGCCTCCGGTTCGCTTGACCTGCTGATAAACCGCGATCAGCACGGAAAGCGGCAGCGCGACATTCAACTGCCGCACAATGCTGAGGATGCCGCCATTCTGGAAAGCAAAGAAGTTGGACAAAAGCAGCGGCAAGCCGACACCACCAGCGATGCAACCGATGACCACACGATCTGAATTTTCAAAGGTCAACCGCCCGGTCAGCAGCGCCTTCTCAGGAGCAAGCCGGCGGCTCGCCGCAATCGCCACGACGGTTCCGCAGGTGCCGGCGAGATAGATCAGGAGTGTTTTATCCGCACCGGGAACGTTGTCAAGCAGAGGCTCGCCCAGACTCGCCTTGATCATGGCGCCAAGCAGCCCGGTAAAGACCACCACAAACAAAATGTAGGAGCCGCTGGGCGTTTCCATACCGCCGGCTAGATTAAATCCGAACGCGCCCACCATCACCAGCGCCAGAATTGTCATACAACTGGGCAGTGAGTTTCCTTCAATCAGGAGGACAGCTGCCAGCGAGGCTGCGAAGAGGAAAGCGGGGCCATACGGGATCCGCTTTGGCAGGGAGAATGTCACGCAACGGCCAGTCTAGCAGAGCAGCTGAGCGGTCCTGGATCCACTCTCTAGGAGCTCCTGGTCACTGGACCGTGACCTGCAAGACCGGAACCCTTCGCTCTTGAAAAGTCATCTGGCCGGCAACCGTGGCCCGCAGATTGGGATGCCTTGAGCGCAGGGCCAGCCAGCTTGCGTGCTGCGGGTCAGTGTCAATGTAGAGGAATCGTGGGTGCTGCGAAAGGAAGACCGATTCCGCAAAGACCTGGTGCAGGTACCCGGCATGCAGCAGAACCGCATTACCCGAGGCCACGGGGTTGGCCAGGGAGGAATCTTCAGCGATTTGAGCGAGCCGCTGCGACGCCTCCGGGTAGTAATACCGCATCTGGAAAAAGGAATTCGTATCGTCCAGGACAACGGCTTCCGTGGATCGAATCGCGAGCATGCCGTTCAGTGCCGACCGTGGCCGCGGCTGCGCGTTGAGCAACATTCGCGCGTGCGCCGTAACGGTCAAAAGCACCAGCAAGGCCAGCACCGCGGTTCTGCCATCTTTCGGGAGCAAAGGCCGGTAGCGCTGCTCCAACGCGAAAAGCGCGGCGGCAAAGGCCATCAAAAAACCGCAAATGGCCGGCATCATGTAGCGGTCGGCGGCAATGGGCCGAGCGATCTGCGACACGATGGCGAAGGCAGGCGGCGTCAGCAGAAGCACGAGGGTCAGCCAGTTTGCCACGTCTGTTTCTCTGAATCGTTTCAGGACCGGCGGCGTGTAAAGGGCCACTGCACCTCCGGCTGCGATTGCGAGGAGAAAAAGCAGGTTCGCCATGGCCCCGGTAAGAGGAGTCTTTTCGTAATATCGGAGGAAATTTCGGAAGCCCGGGGCCACCATCCAGGAGATACGCGCCTGCTGGCTAAGCGCCTGATGAAAGAAAAGCAGAACGCTCCACGATGCCAGGATGGCGAGGGCCAGGCGCAATCGCCTCCCGGAAAGGGATTTGCTCAGCAGCGCCACCACCAGCAAGGCGGCGCTGTAAAGCAGCCCGATGCTGTGGCTGGTGACCAGCAGGAGATGCACCGTAAAAGTGCTCGCAACCAGTGCCGCACCCCTGAAATTGAGCCGGCGTAGATTCAGCAGGTGAGCCGCAGTCAGACTGAACGCGAAGAAGAAGAGGCCGTAGAAGCGCACCTCGCCTGCATGGAAGAAGAAGAGTCCGCTGCCCAGCCAGACTAGAAGTACGGCGGCCGTCGCGGAAAATGTTGACAGCAGGCGGCGCAGGGTCAACCACCACAGCAGCCCGGCGAGCCAGAACGCCAGGCTGGAAAGGAAGCGGATCAAAAGTGGGTGAAGGCCGAAGATGGCAAGCGCCAACCTGCCGAGCAGGTAGAACAGGACTCCGCCGCTATCAGCACCGCTGGAATAGCTGACGAACGCATGACGCCAGGAAGGGTCGGCAAGCACGTTCCAGGAGCAAAACTCGTCCACCCACATCATGTTCCGGTGTGCGGCATACGCGCAAACCGACAGGTAATACGCCGCAAAGACGACGATCCAGAACGGAGCGCGTTTCAGCGCATCGAAAGGCGAATGCATTCAGGCGGCGAGACCACCTTTATCTTAACTCAGCAGGCCGGGCATACTAGCGAGCGGTTGGGGTGCCATTGCTCCCGCAAAAGTTGCAGGATCGGCCACCGGGAGCG
>CAXTRR010000021.1:21220-58145 GCA_964246795.1 uncultured Terriglobus sp.
CGGTGACTTCATTGGATTCGACAAAGAAGTGCGTCAGGACTGTTTGGCCGAAGGTGGTGGTGATGGCCACATCCGCCGCGTCACGACCCGCAGCCATCAGAAGGCGGCCGAAGCGCGGTTCGTTGTGGCGAGCATCCATGTTGTACCAACGGCCGCCGAGCCACACCTGGTACCAGGCTGAAAAATCGCCAGGCCCCCCAAACGGGGCGCGTATGTCACCCAGATAGCCCGTCACATAGCGCGCGGGAATGTTCATCGCACGCGTGAGCGTTATGGCCAGGTGCTGGTAATCACGGCAAACACCTTCCCGTTCCGTGTACACGTCCATGGCGGTCTTGGTGGCACGAGCCTTCATATAGTCAAAGCGGACCTTGGCGTGCACCCAGTCACGGATTGCGGCGGCCATGCCCCAGCCTTTGGAGTAATGGCCGAACAAATCCGAGGTGATACCGGAGAAGCGGTCGACCTCGCAATAGCGGCTACTCAGGAGATATTGCAGAATTTCCGCCGGCAGGTCCTGGATGGCAGATTGTTCGGCGGTCCACGCCTGCGGGTCCTGCTGGTCCGGTGCTTCCACCAGGCTGCGCCCGCTCAGCCGGAGCGCTCCCGCTGGAGCCAGGAAACGCGCGCACCGGTTGCCGAAGCTGTCGGTGTAAGCGCTGGGAAGTATGTTTCGCGTACTACTCGCATCGACATGTTCCACGCTCAGTTCGTCCCCCGACCGCAAGGCAGCGTCCAGAGAAGGATGGAGATGAAGCATGGCAACTACTGCCGTTTCGCAGGGCAGACTGAACTGGATGTCGAATTCGCTTTGGATGAGCATCTTCGGGTCACCGACGATTTGTAGGTCAGATGCGCCAAACGCTTGCCGCGATTGGTGATCAGTAAAACTCAGCAGCTTCTACTGCTTACAAAAGGCAAAGGCCACAGGTAATCCGGATGTGGCCTCTGTGCGCCCATCACGTATGCTGAAGCAACTACGCCGTGACTGCCGCGTGCTGCTCCGCACCGGCCTTTAATGCAGCGGCCTTGTCCGTTTTCTCCCATGAGAAACTCTCGCCGGTGCGACCGAAATGCCCGTAGGCCGCGGTCTGCTTGAAGATTGGCTGGCGTAGATTGAGGGTCTCAATTATGCCCTTGGGTGTGAGCTGGAAGTTGGCGCGCACGAGTTCCGCCAGCTGCGGCGCGTCCAGCTTGCCGGTGCCGAAGGTATCCACCAGCACCGAAACCGGCTCGGCAACACCGATGGCGTAGGCCAGCTGTACTTCGCAGCGGTCCGCCAGACCGGCGGCCACAATGTTTTTCGCCACATACCGGGCCATATATGCCGCGGAGCGATCGACCTTGGTGGCATCCTTGCCGGAGAAGGCGCCGCCACCGTGACGGCCCATGCCGCCATAGGTGTCTACGATGATTTTGCGGCCGGTCAGGCCGGAGTCGCCCATGGGCCCGCCGATCACGAAGCGCCCGGTTGGATTGATGTGGAACTTGGTATTGCCGTCCAGCAGCTCAGCCGGGATGACGGCCTCAATGACATGCTTCTGCACGTCTGCCCGAAGCTGCTCATTAGTGACATTCTCGTCGTGCTGAGTCGAGATCACAACCGCATCCACGCGGGCAGGCTTGCCGACTTCCGCGTACTCCACAGTCACCTGGGACTTGCCATCCGGCCGGAGATACGGCATGGTGCCGTTCTTGCGCACCTGCGAAAGCTTCTCGGAAAGCCGGTGTGCCAGCGAGATCGGCAAGGGCATCAGCTCCGGCGTCTCGTTGGTCGCATAGCCGAACATCATCCCCTGGTCTCCGGCGCCACCTGTGTCCACGCCCTGCGCAATGTCCGGCGATTGCTTGTTGATCGTGGAGATGACCGCGCAGGTATTGGAGTCGAAGCCGTACTCGGAGTGCGTGTAACCAATCTCTGCCACGGTAGAGCGCACCAGGCTTTGAAAGTCGACATAGGCCTTGGTCGTAATCTCACCGGCAATGACCACCAGGCCGGTGCAGGTGAGTGTTTCGCAGGCCACGCGGCTGAATGGGTCCTGCGCCAGGCAGGCGTCCAGAATGGCATCTGAAATCTGATCGGCAATCTTGTCGGGATGGCCTTCGGTGACGGATTCAGAGGTGAACAGGAAACGGTCGCGGTTGGACAAAGCAGGCTCCTTTGAGATTTCACGGCGCGGCTGCACCGGGAAAGTGATCTCTGCAAGTTTACAGGATCGTCCAGGCTGGCCGCCCTGCCAAACTCAGCCGCATTTAGAAGACCAGCTTGGCACCGAGCTGCACGATGCGCTTGTCCCGGTAGCCCAGGACATTGCCCGCCGTAGGGGAATAGGTGGCGGCGCTGGTGCCATTTCCGCTCAGCACAGCCGTGCTCACTGTGTCAGGATTGGTGTGGTTCAGAACGTTCTGCGCCTCACCACGGAGCTGCAGGTTGAGGTTTTCGTACAGCTTGATGTTGCGAAAGAGCCCCACATCCGCGCGCCACCAACCGGGCCCATTGATCGAGTTGCGCTGCGCATTGCCGCCGCGAAGCTGTCCATTGGGCACGGGTGTATACGCGTTCGGGTTAAACCAGCGCTGCCGGTTGTGTATGCCGTTGGGCAGAGAATAAGTTCCCTGGGTCTGCGCTGAGTTGGGATCACCCACGCGGTCCGGCCGCCCCCCGGAAACACTGCTGGCAAAGACCACACCGACGCCCGCCGGGTCAAGTCCTGTGGTAGCGGTATTGAGCGGCAGGCCGGAGTTGGCGAACAGGATGCCGGAAAGCTCCCAGCCACCCAGCAGGTGACCGGCGACGCCTCGCTGGTCATAAAAGAACGGCAAACCGTACACGGCATTCATGTTGAAAACATGGGTCCGGTCCGCGGCGGCGCGGCCGTATTCGCCGGTCGGGTTGGACGAAATTTGCGGGGCACCGGTCCGGTCCGCGTTGGCGTCAGTCAGTGCGCGCGACCAGGTGTAGTTCGCGGCAATCAGGCTGTCGTGTGGAAACTGCTTGCGCCCGCTGATCTGCAGTGAATTGTAATTTCCGCCAAAGATCGGCTGAATGGAATTGATGGCACTGTAACCGCGGTACGGGCGTATCTGGTTGAGTGTGCCGACATTGGTGGCGTTGATGACGCGCGTGCCGCCCAGGGTCGACGCGGTGCCGAGGCCGGCAGCCAGGTACGCCCCGACGGCGGGCTGGTTGATGTCAACCAGGCCAATGAGATGAAGCTGGTGATTGCCGACATAACCGACCTCAAGAGCGATACCGCCAGGCAACAGGTGCTGCACCGCGAGGGAGAACTGCTGCGTATAGGGGCTGCGGAAGTTGGGGCTGGTGGCGCGCACGACCTGCGCCGGGGTGACGTTGTTGGCCACAGGATTGTCGAAGCTGGTATTGGAAAAGAGCGGGGCCAGGAGGAAAGGCCGGTTCTGGAAGATGTTCTGCTCATAGATGCCCACCAGCGGCGAGTCCACCGCGATGCCGTAGCCACCGCGCAACGACGTATGGCCATTGCCGAAAACATCCAGGGCAAAGCCAAGCCGCGGCGCAAAGTTCAGGTTGTCTGACCTTCCCACCTTGCTGCCGAAAGGGGAGTTCCCGGTGCTGCCGTTGCGGTTGACGCTGATGCCATTCACCAGGCTCGCGTTCGGGTTGGGCTGCACACCGCCCGTGCACGCGGCACCGGGCAGGCAAAGGTTGCCGGCGCTGCTTAGGTCCACCGTTGGCGCGTTCGCCACGCTGTACAAAGATGGGTCAAAGGTGGTGAGCTGACCGTTGCCGTCATAGGGCTGCAGGTACTTGGAATAGCGCAGGCCCAGGTTCACGGTGAGCCGGGGCGTTGCCTTCCAGTCGTCCTGAAAGTAGCCCTCAAACTGGTTCTCATGAATGTTTGGCACGGGATCGATGGAAGACTGCGTGAAGCTGGTGGCAAAGCCGGTCAGGAAATTGGCAAAGGACTGCCGGTAGCTGAGCGTGCCCGTTGGCGCGGCGGCATTGGTGAATGAGAAAGCGCCCGCGTTGCTGCCGGCGGCGTTCTCCTGCTTGTTGTAGTGGTTGAAGTCGAAGCCGAAGTGCAGGGTATGGCCGCCCACAGTGCGGGTCAGGTTCACAAAAATATTGTGATTGCGGCTGTACTCACGATAGGGCCCATACGTAGTGACGCCGGTGCCGCCGGTGAAAGTCAGTGCCGGAACCCGGGCAAGCGTGGAGGCGAATGGCAGATGCGCCGCTGCGGCCACGTCCGGCGAGTTGCTGTTCAGTGCCGTGCCCACCGGATCGGAAATGATGGACCCATGCGAGTAGGCATACCCGCCATCGACCAGCATCGTGGGCGAAATGACATACGAGGCATGGCCCAGATAAATGCGGCCTGGCGTGTTGGTCACGGTCGTTTGCACGCCCGGATAACCGCCGAGGGACTGGAACAAACCGATTGGCTCAACGGTCGGGATGATGTCGTTAATCACACGGAAGAAAACGTTCAGCTTGGAGCCGAGGCTCTGGTCGAAGCGGCCGATCTGCTGATTCTGGTTGTAGACACTGCGCAACGGAGCGGTGATCAGCGTTCCTGTGCTGTCAGGGTTGGGTACGCTGCTGTAAATATCACGCAGATACGCCTGTGCCAGCGGGCTGCGAATGGTGACCCGGTTGCTGACGGCACCCGGATTACAGGCACCATTGGCCGGGTTCACGCTGCCGCAAACGGGCTGGGTAAAGACTCCGGTACGCTCTGCAAGGGTCGGCACGCCGGAGAGGGCATAGGCGTTGTAGGTGATCACGCGCCGCACTTCCTGCGAGTAGAAGAAGTAGCTCTTGTGCTCACGGCCGTCATACAGGCGCGGGATCGTGACAGGCCCGCCAAAGGTGCCACCGAAGTCGTTGTAGCGCAGGCGGCCGCGCCCGCTCGTTACCCGCGGATCGCCGTTGGGGGTGGTTGCAAGCTTATTCAACACGGAGTTGGCGTTAAAGACGTCATTGCGCGCGAACTCATACACGCTGCCATGAAAGCTGTTGGTGCCGCTGCGGGTGACCACGTTGATCTGCCCGCTGGCGCTGCGCCCGAACTCCGCCGAGTACTGATTTCGCAAGGTTTTAAACTCGGCGATCGCATCCACCGACGGATAGGTGAGCAGCGTGAAATTGGATCCGTGATCGACATTGTCAGCGCCATCAATCGTCCATTCATTGCCGCTGGTCCGGGAGCCATTCACAGAAAACTGCACGACGTTCGTCTGTCCGCTGGGGTTGGTGAGACCGATATAAATCTGGTCTCCGCCGGAGTAGGAGACACCTGGCTGCAGGGCAACCAGCTGCTCATAATTGCGGCTGGAGAGCACAAGCTCACGGACCTGTGTGCCAGTGATCAAGCCGGCCTGGGTGGCATCCTCCAGATTGATGGCCTGCTCGCCGGCGCTGACGTTCACTATCTCGCCTGCACCGCCGCCCGGCTTTAAATCGCCATTGATCGTCAAGGCGTCGTTCACGTGCAGCACAATGCCGTTCAGATGCTGCCCCGCAAAACCGGTCGCGGAGATGGCGACTGTGTAATTGCCCAGGGGAAGGGCCGTGGCGGTGAAGCCACCGTTTTTGTTGGTTGTCAACGTTCGCACGGTCTCTGCCCGGTCTGTGTTCACCACCTGAACCGTCGCATCCGGAATCACCGCGCCGCTGCTGTCCCGCACCGTGCCTGAGATGCTTCCGCTTACATCCTGCGCAAGCATGGGGCCAGTGAACGCGGGTGCGATGACAGACAGACCGAGGGCAGCGTAGCGGGCGAGGCGGTGCATGGCATCTCCATGAAAGGCGGATCAACGTGAGTGGACTGGACGCAAGGGACGAAAGTGCGTTGCAGGGGCCGTTCTCTACCTGTTGTCAGTTTCTGCCAAGTTACCGGGAGGTGAACGCCGCGTCAACGAGCAAAACTCCTGGCCTGCCGCCAGACAGCTATGGTGTGTCCGGCGGCGGTGCTGCCGCGTCCGGCAGAGCCTGCGCATGTTTCGGTGCCGGATGCGTGCCGGAGATGCGCGACGACCGGTGCAAGAGCGATTGCAAGCGCGGCGGAACCGGCACCATGCCGCGGTAGGCCAGCAGCGCGAATACCGCGGCCGCCAGCAGCATCAAGCCAAAGCACATGGCGGCCACGCCGATCCAGCGGATGCGCCGCTCTGGCTGCAGAGTGATCCGGTTTCTTTGGACATTCTCCGCAAAGGTTACCCAGTCAGCGGCGGTGGATTCCGGGTTGATGCCGTGCTCGCGCACCGCATCGGTATAGGCGGAGACGGTCGTGTCCTCATCCATGCCGCAGAATCGTGCATACGAGCGTACGATGCCACGATTGAAGACGCCTCCCGGCAGATCTTCAAACCGCTCATCTTCCAGCGCATGCAGATTGCGCAGGGAGACCCGTGTCGCCACCGAGATGTCGTTCAGCGCGATGCCGCGCCGCTCGCGCTCCCCTTTTAGCGTCTCACCAAAACGCATGCCTTACCGTTGTCTCGCCTTCGCGATAAAGGCCCGATGAGCTTCCGGGCGGTATTGGATCCGATGCCGAAATGCTACATCTGTGGTGCGTTCCGGTCAAAGAGCAAAGGCCAGTCATTCCGCCTGCCCGTACCTCCGATGTTACGCTGAGAGCAGAACGTCGAAGTTATTCCGTTCGCGAAAGTTGGGCGAGTTTCATGGCAACCGCTGTCCTTACACCGGAAGTGAAGCAAAAAGAAAGCACCACGCTGTCCTACAAGGTAGCCGACATTGGCCTGGCAGATTGGGGCCGCCGGGAAATTCGTATCGCCGAGCAGGAGATGCCGGGCTTGATGAGCATCCGCGCCAAGTATGCGCAGGAAAAGCCGCTGGCCGGCGTTCGCATCACCGGCTCCTTGCACATGACGATCCAAACCGCCGTGCTGATTGAAACGCTGCAGGACCTGGGTGCCGACGTTCGCTGGGCAAGCTGCAACATTTTCAGTACACAGGACCATGCCGCGGCCGCCATTGCCGCCACCGGCACGCCCGTTTTTGCCTGGAAGGGCGAGACGCTTGAAGAATACTGGTGGTGCACAAACCAGGCACTCACCTTCCCGGACGGGAAAGGGCCCGAGCTCGTGGTGGACGACGGCGGCGATGTGACCCTGCTGATCCATAAGGGCGTGGAGCTGGAAAAGGGCGACCGCTCCTTTGTGGACGCCATTGCAGAGAGTGAAGAAGAAGCCGTGATCCAGGCGCTGTTGAAGAAAGTGCTTGCCGAGACTCCCCAGCGGTGGGTGGACGTGGCAAAGGATTGGCGCGGTGTGTCAGAGGAAACGACCACCGGCGTGCACCGGCTCTACAAAATGATGGAACAGGGCAAGCTCCTGGTGCCCGCCATCAACGTGAACGACTCCGTCACCAAGTCCAAATTCGACAATCTGTACGGCTGCAAGGAGTCACTGGCCGACGGCATCAAGCGCGCCACTGACGTGATGATGGCCGGCAAAGTCGCGGTCATCTGCGGCTATGGCGACGTGGGCAAGGGCTCCGCACACAGCCTGCGCGGCATGGGCGCCCGGGTCATTGTGACGGAAGTCGACCCCATCAACGCGCTGCAGGCGGCCATGGAAGGTTTTGAAGTCACCACGATCGAGGACACGTTGGGCCGCGGAGATATCTACGTCACCTGCACCGGCAACGTTGACATCATTACCTTTGAGCACATGAAGCAGATGAAGAACCAGGCAATCGTCTGCAACATCGGCCACTTCGACAATGAGATTCAGATGGACCGCCTGAACAACGGTCCGGGCGTGGAGAAACTGGAGATCAAGCCGCAGGTGCACCAGTACACGTTCCCCGGCGGCAACCAGATCTTTGTGCTTGCCGAGGGACGGCTGGTGAACCTTGGCTGCGCCACCGGCCACCCGAGCTTCGTGATGTCCAACAGCTTCAGCAATCAGACGCTGGCACAGATTGATCTTTGGAAGAACAAGGACAGCTATGCCGTCGGCGTTTATGTGCTGCCCAAGAAGCTGGACGAAGAAGTGGCGCGGTTGCACCTGGAAAAAATCGGCGTCAAGCTGACAACGCTTTCCAAGCGGCAGGCCGACTACATTGGCGTTCCGGTGGAAGGCCCGTTCAAGGCGGACACCTACCGGTATTAGACCGGTCCTAGTTCAGTATCTGCCCGGCAGATCAGGGTTTCAGAAAGAAGGGCACAGACAACCTCTGTGCCCTTTTCTGCTCTGGGAAGCAATTTACCTGTCCTGCTCTGTCCGCCGCCTCGCTCGTTGCCGCGTGCGTGCACCAGAAAGAACCGCACTCTGCACCAGAGTTGCTATTTCTTTGCCGCAGCCACACGGTGAGCGATGATGCTGTCCTTGATCTTGTCGTAGGTGGCCTGGGGAACAATGCCGCGCTGCACGATCTGGTTCTTCATGGTGTACGGCCGGCCGTCAATGATGCGTTTGGCATAGGCATCGCCGATGCCCGGCATAGCCTTCAACTGGTCGGGCGTGGCGGTGTTCAGATCGAGCGGCTCCCCACTTGCGGCTTTTGCCGTGGTGACCGGCTTAGTGGCGGGTGTTGCCGTGGTGGCGCTCGAGTTCGGTGCCTTGGTGGAACCTGGTGCCTTGGTGGAACCTGGTGCCTTGGTGGAACCTGGTGCCTTGGTGGAACCTGGTGCCTTGGTGGAAGTTGCGGTCGGAGCAGGGCCAGAGCTGGTCGGTGAAGTGTTTGGCTTGGCCTGGGCAAAGAGTAAAGGCGCGGTAACAGCAAGAACGGCGGTGGTGATCCATCGCTGGAAGATCATAGGGTCAGGCCTCCTGGGAACGGCACCACCATATCGCCCATGGACGGGCAAATCAAGGAAACAATTGGCACGTTTGCAGAGACCGTACTCCGGTTGACACGGTGGAGGTCTGCCGATAGCCTCAACAGAGTATGCAGCTTCAGCATTGCAATCACGGCCATCATCCTCACGCGACAAGTGCGTCAGCGGCCACGATGAGTGTTTCAGCGTAACGAAACACCGCGAATCGAAGGAATCGGCCCGCTGATGCGCACACCGCAAGCGGGCTTTGTTGTGTCCGGACATGGTGCTTGAAGACCAAAGGGAGTGAAGATGGAAACGGCGGCGGAGCGGCAAGAGGTCGCGATCGACTTTAAGAAGATGAGCGGCCTGGTGCCCGGCATCGTGCAGGACGCAGGCACCGGGCAGATGCTCATGCTCGGCTTCCTGAATGAGGAAAGTTATCGCAAGACACTCGAAACAGGTTTTGTCACCTTCTTCTCACGCACACGCAGCAAGCTCTGGATGAAGGGCGAGACCAGCGGCAACCGCCTGCGCGTGGTCAGTGCCGCCACCGACTGCGATACTGACGCCCTGCTCTTCCAGGTAGTGGTGGAAGGCGACGGCCTGGTCTGCCATGAGGGCACGGTGAGCTGTTTTACCCGGGAGATCGAGGTGGGCAATTGAGCGCACGAAAGCTGAAGCTGGGCATCCCCAAAGGCAGCTTGCAGGATGCCACCATAGCCCTGTTCGCACGCGCGGGCTGGCAGATCCTGGCCAACGGCCGTTCCTACTTTCCCGCTATCAATGATGACGAGATCGAGTGCATGCTCGTCCGCGCGCAGGAGATGGCCCGCTACGTGGAACACGGGGCGCTGGACGCCGGCCTGACTGGCAACGACTGGGTTCTGGAGAACCTGGCCGATGTAGAGCGCGTGACTTCCCTCACCTACAGCAAGCAGTCGCGCCAGCGCGTGAAATGGGTCTTGGCCGTGCCGGAAGACTCGCCTTACCAACGGCCGGAAGACCTGGAAGGCAAGATCATCGCCACGGAACTAGTCGAGTTCACCAAACGCTACTTCGCGGAAAAGAAGATCAACGTCACGGTCGAGTTCAGCTGGGGTGCAACGGAAGTGAAGCCACCCATGCTGGCCGACGCCATTGTCGAAGTCACCGAGACCGGCTCCAGCCTGCGCGCGAACCGTTTGAGGATCATCGAAACGTTGATGGAAAGCGAAACGCAGCTTATCGCCAACAAGGCTGCCTATGCTGATAGCTGGAAACGCGAAAAGATCGGCAACCTAGCCATGATGCTGAACGGTGCTATCAACGCGATGAGCCAGGTGGGCCTGATGCTGAACGTGCCCAAGGCACAGCTCGATGCAGTGCTGGCGGTGCTGCCGGCATTGTCCTCACCCACTGTTTCGCAGTTGCGCGATGAGCATTGGGTCGCGGTGAATACCATCCTGGACGAGACCACCGTTCGCGACGTGATTCCGAAGCTGAAGGCAGCCGGCGGCAGCGGCATCGTGGAGTATCCATTGAGCAAGGTTGTGCTTTAACTCAAGCCTCTGGTGTGCGTAAACGTCACACGCGTCGAACAAAGCATCAGGGCGTCAAAGTTGTGGAGGAGCACCCCCGCATATGTGGCGACGCTGAGTATCGGCGCAAGCACCCCGGAGAAAGCATCGCGGCTCACCGAACAGGGCAGCAGCATTCCCCTTCGCTACGATTCGAACGACTTGCAGATGGGTGACCGTGGATACCATCGCAATGGGCTTTGGGGACCCGCAGCTTGTAAAGCAACAACTGCAGCAAGTCAGCGCCAGCATCGCGACACAGGGTAGTGAGATGAAGTTAGGTTAGACAGGAGCAAGCGTGAAGATTGTGAAGACTACAGGGCGCGATGCGGCTTCAACAGAAGCCCTTCTTGCCACGCTGGAACGGCGCGGTGCCGTGAAGACGGCCGAGGTTGAGCCTGCCGTCAGGAAGATTATGGCGGAAGTGCGCAAGGGTGGTGACCGCGCCTTGGCAAAGCTCGCGACGAAATTCGACAGCTTTGACGCGAAAACGCAGGCGATCCGGGTCTCCCGCGAAGAAATGCACGCGGCCTGGGATGCGACGCCGCACACGTTGCGCGCCGCCATGCAGACGGCTGCGGAGAACATTCGCCACTTTGCCGAGCAGCAAAAGCCGGACGAATGGGTGACGGAGAACACGCCCGGCGTGGCCGTCGGCCAGATCGTGCGTCCGCTGGAAAGCGTCGGCTGCTATGTGCCCGGCGGCCGATTTCCGCTGCCCAGCACGCTGCTCATGACCACGATTCCCGCTCAGGTGGCGGGTGTACCCCGCATTGTGGTGGTCAGCCCCAAGCCCGCGCGTGAGACGCTGGCCGCCGCGTATCTGGCAGGGGTGACGGAGATGTACCGCGTCGGCGGCGCGCAGGCCGTGGCGGCACTCGCGTATGGCACGGAGAGCATGGCGCGCGTCGAGAAAATCGTGGGTCCCGGCAATCTGTATGTCACTGCGGCCAAGGTCATCGCCTCCACCGAGTGCGGTATCGATATGCCCGCCGGCCCCACCGAAATCGTCGTTACCAGCGAGCGCGGCGACGCGGAGGGCATTGCGGCCGACCTGGTCGCGCAGGCCGAGCACGATCCGGAAACGCTGGCCCTCTTCATCACGGCGAATGAGAAGTTGGCGAACAAAGTCGAAAAGCTGACCAAGTCACGTGCAAAGTCTTATCCCTTCGCAAAGATCTCCATCAAGGCACGTGGCACGATCTTCCTTTGCGGCAGCGTGGAAGAGACACACGCGCTCACCAACCGCCTGGCACCGGAGCACTTGACCGTGGACGCGATCGAGGATCTGCAGTGGGTTACCAACGCCGGTTCCATCTTCGTCGGCGATCATTCCCCGCAGAGCATGGGCGATTACATCAGCGGGCCCAACCATGTGCTGCCTACTGGCCGCGTGGGCCGCATGCGTGGCGGCCTCAGCGTCTTCGACTTCCTGAAGGTGATTACCGTGCAGCACTACTCCGCAGCCGGGTTGAAGACACTTGGACCACCAGCGATCGCACTCGCCGAAGCGGAAGGTCTTAAGGCGCATGCCGAAAGCGTTCGCGTGCGGATGGGTGTGCCGCGATGAATTCGAAACTCATCGAAGTATCGGAGACGCCCGACTCGACCGCGCACGACGCAGCACCTGAATCTGCGGAGAGGATAGATGTCCCACCTCTGGATGCTCAGACGTGGAAGCGAAATGGGACGGGCGCACAGGAACACACAAGGATCCGGCCCCGCCGCGCCATCCTCAACATGCCGGAGTACCACCCTCCGCTGGCCGGCCGCACCGCACTGCGGCTCGACTTCAACGAGAACACACACGCACCTTCCCCGCGTGTCCGTGAAGCCCTGGCAAAGCTCACGCTGGAGTCGTTCACGATCTACCCGGAGCGCGAGCCAGTGGAGAGGGTAGTGGCCGAGCATCTCGGCTTGCAGCCTGAGCAGGTGCTGCTTACCAACGCTGTGGATGAGGCGATTCATCTCGTCTGCTTCACGTTCCTGGAAGAAGGCGACGAGGCCCTCTTCTGCGTGCCGTCGTTCTTCATGTACGACGTGAATTCCGTCGCCATGGGCGCAAAGGTCACGCGCATCCAGGCCGACGATTCGCTGCACTTTCCCTTCGAGCGCTTCCTTGCCGCCATCACTCCACGCACCAGGCTCATCATCCTTGCCTCCCCCAACAACCCCACCGGCACGGTCATGACCCGCGAGCAGATTCACGCGATCGCGCATGCCGCGCCGCATGCGCTGGTCATGGTGGACGAAGCCTACTTCCACTTTTTCGGCGAAACGGTCATGGACGATCTGATCGAAAGATCGGAAGGCTGGGTGCCCCACCTTCACGACAGTCCCATCGTCATTGAGGTGGGTTCGGAGCAGACCGTTGTTGATGAGAATCGTGTGCCGCATTCTCTCGCCAGCTTTACCGGCGAAAGGGTGGATTCCACAACATCTGCCGCGCCACGCAACATCATCATCGCGCGCACCTTCAGCAAAGCCTACGGCCTGGCCAGCCTGCGAGCGGGCCTGCTCGCAGGGCCGGCCGAGCTCATCGCCCACCTTCGCAAAGCCGCCTCCCCCTACAACGTGAACGGCGTGGCGCTGGCCGCGGTGGAGGCCTGCGTTGGCGACACGGAATACCTGGACTGGTATGCCGCGCAAATTTACACCGGCCGCGAGAAGATCGAACGCGCGCTGGACCACATGCGCGTCCCCCGCTGGCCCTCACACGCCAACTTCGTGCTGATGCGTATCGGACCACGTCACAAGGAGCTGATTGAGCGGATGCGCGACCGCGGCGTGCTGCTGCGCGACCGCTCCAGCGACCCCGGCCTGGCTGGCTGCGTGCGCATTACTGTCGGCGTCGAGGATCAAGTGGACACCGGCATTGCCGCCATGCGCGATACGCTGGCCGAGATGCAATGGACACCGGCCGAAGCCACACCCGTGGGCTCCACGCCGGCGGGCAGCGAAGGAGAACGCGAGTATGAGTGAGCGCACCGAACTTGAAGCCGGCGAAGAGATCACCGCCAACGCGAGCGACCTGCACACCATGCCCGGCGCTCCATCACTTGCAATGGATACGTTGGACCAGGCCGAAGACCGGGTGCCCCAGCTTCACGACGGCTCCACCGTCGTGAAGGTGGGTTCCGAAGATGCCACGAAGCTCGAAGGTTCTCGCTTAACGGCTGTGCAAGCAAATCCTCTGGTCAAGGACGAGGCTGCCGTCCCCCGCACCGGCGAAATCCACCGTCACACCACGGAAACCAAGATCGACCTGCGCCTGAACCTCGATGGCCAGGGCACCTACCAAATCTCCACCGGCATCCGCTTCTTCGACCACATGCTGGAGCTCTTCACCCGTCACGGCGGCTTCGACCTCGACCTCACCTGTAAGGGCGACCTCGACGTCGACCAGCACCATACCGTGGAAGATGTCGGCATTGCATTGGGTGAGGCCGTTGAAAAAGCCCTGGGCGACAAGCGAGGGATCCTGCGCGCGGGCTACTTCGTCATGGCCATGGATGAGACGCTCGCCGTCGCCGCCATCGATCTTTCCGGCCGCGTCAGCTACGTCGTCGACGACCAGGTAACGGTGCCGCTGGTCGGCGACCTGCAAACCGAACTCGTCACCGACTTCTTCGACGGCTTCGCCCGTGGCGCCAGGGCCAACGTCCACGTAAAGACGATGTACGGCCGCAGCAATCACCACAAAATCGAAGCCATCTTCAAAGCGTTCGCAAGGGCGCTGCGCGGTGCCGTCAGTCGCGATGAACGCATGAAGGACCTGTTGCCGAGCACAAAGGGACTGCTGTGAGTCGCAGATGAAAGTTCATATGCGTTATCTACATCCTGGTAACGGCTCCGCTGGTTTATCTAGGAATCTACTTTGCTTAATACTTTCTTTGGCTTCACCACATGTTCATCATAGGTTTGGCTAAATGATCCAGGTCATCGACTACAAAGCCGGCAATCTCACCAGCGTTGTTAAGGCGCTGCACTATCTCGGCGCGCAGACACACGTGACGCAATCGCCCGAAGACGTGCGCAAGGCCGACATGATCGTTCTACCCGGCGTCGGTCACTTCCGCGCCACGCAATTGCTGCACGACCTGCAACTCACAGAGGCGACCCGCGAAGCCATCGCGCGCGGCGTGCCTTTCCTCGGCATCTGCGTCGGCCTGCAATGGCTCTACGAGGGTTCCACCGAAGCCGAATCGACCGACGGCCTGTGCGCCTTCAGCGGCCGCTGCGAGCGCTTCCCTGCCGGCTACGACGGCGCACCGCTGAAAAGCCCGCATGTCGGCTGGAACTCCCTCGAAAATATACGGTCCGATTCGAAGCTCCTGCGCGGCATCCAGAACGGCGAGTACGTCTACTACACCCACAGCTGGCGCGCCCCGGTGGACGCCGATACCGCCGCGACCACCAGCTACGGCGGCCCGTTCACCGCGGCCGTTGAACGCGACAACGTCATGGGCGTGCAGTTCCACCCGGAAAAATCCGGTGAGACGGGTCTTCAACTGCTGCGCAACTTCGTGGAACGATAGACACCATGACGACACCAGTGCACGAGTACCTGGCCACAAAACGCGACTTCCTCGATGCGCAGCGCCTGCATCGCCGCAATCGGCCTTGGACCGCGATCCTGTACTGGCTCGTTTACTGGATCCTGCCGCTGGCGGGTGCCTGTTGTACGCTCTATGCCGCCTCGCTGTGGGCGAAGGAGGGGCTCCGAGCGGTCGGCGGGTGGATGGGTCCCGGAGTCATTGGAGCTTATCTTGCGCTCGTATTGCCGCTCGCCCGATGGAACCAGCTTCGCCGCCTTTGGAACAACGCGCAGCCGAAAAAATATCGCGACATCCCGTTGCTTCTCCAGTTCGATGATGAGCAACTGGTTTCAGGCCGCCCCGGTGAAAGCGAGGGCCGCTTCTTCTGGATTGCGTTTGAGGACTATGCGGAAGACGAAAAGCTCGCTTTGCTATATTTGCGGCGCAAACTGTTCCTATTCATTCCGAAACGCGCCATGCCCGCAGCCGAATGGGCGCGTCTGCGAGCGCTCGCGCTACCCCGGAAGCGGGTGCGCTGATGCTGACCAAACGCATCATCGCCTGTCTTGACGTCCGCGCCGGACGCGTGGTCAAAGGCATTCAGTTCCTCGACATCATCGACGCGGGTGACCCCGCCGAGCTGGCCCACCGCCATGCCGCCGCGGGTGCGGACGAGATCGTGCTGCTCGACATCAACGCCACGCACGAGGGCCGCGGCACGCTGCTCGACACCGTGAAGCGGACCGCCGCCGAGCTCTTCATTCCCATTACCGTAGGTGGCGGTGTGCGCAGTGCGGATGACGCGGCGGCCGTCTTCAACGCAGGCGCGGATAAAGTTTCCATCAACTCCGCTGCCATTGCCCGGCCCGAGCTCATTGGCGAGATCGGTGCCTCTTTTGGCGCTCAGGCGGTCATCGTGGCCATCGATGGGCGTCGAAACCCCGAAGCCGAGGACTCCATCGGCGAAGCCGAGGTCTACGTAGCCGGCGGACGCAAGCCCACCGGACTGCGCGTGGTGGACTGGGCGCGCGAAGCCGAGCAGCGCGGTGCCGGCGAAATCCTGCTCACCAGCATGGACGCCGACGGCACCCGCGCCGGCTTCGACTGCGAGCTGACCGCGCGCGTGAGCCAGGCCGTCCAAATCCCGGTGATCGCCTCCGGCGGCGCGGGTAACGCGGCCCATTTCGCCCAGGTCTTCAGCCATACACCGCACGGCGGCAAAGCCGATGCCGCACTGGCCGCCAGCATCTTCCATTTCGGCGTCACGGACTCCTGGGCGCTGAAACGAGAGCTGGCCCGGGCGGGTATCCCAGTTCGTTCTGCCCCACAACGATGAAGCAGTTCGGGCTGGTATGGATCAGGGTAGGTGCGGCATTCCGGAGCTTAGCGATGCCCCACTACCTCGATGAGCCGCCGCCAGTATGAAGGTCTACGCGATCAAGCCGATCATGAAGGCAGGATTCACTTAGAGTACCTACCGCGCACTAGTGATCTTTGCCTGCGTCCACAATGCCGGACGCTCCCAGATGGCGGCGGCGTTCTTCAATCATCCTGCGGGTCGAGAGAAGGCGGAAGCTGTCTCCGCAGAAAGGGGAGGCCGGGCTTGCGCGTGTATCCCGAAGTTTGGCGGTCACACTGGACGGTCGCAGCGGAAGCCCAGCTAGGCTCCGAAATGAAGGACCTTCATGTCTTGTGCTTCTTGCCATCTTCGAGCGGCGCGTGTCCAACAGGGACACTCAGCTACCACGTCGGCACCCTGCCAGAATCCTACGATCACCTTCCTGGCCATTGAAGACGCGCCACGACAAGCCGAACCCATGGACAGCTTGGTCAATCGTTTCTTTGCCTTTGGATAGCAAAAGCATTTGGGCCGCTCGTATCAGATGAGTGGCCTATGCTTTTGAAATTCTCCATATTTCAAAGAACATCGCCATTCCATGATTCGTATGCAAAAAGGGTGATTCTGCGGATTCAAACTGAATGTCGTCTCTATTCGTCTCGTTGAGCACACTCGCTGACCCTCATTGCCGGGTCTGACAGTGGCCGACATTCTGTTGCCGCGGCCTGGGTGAAGTGCAATTAGCCGATCACTTCAGGCCGGTGCGCCGTGCATAATCACGCGAGGATTTCAGGAATCTGTCTACGACATAGGCGCCCCAAGCAACTTGTGCATGCCGGATGCTGGCTGTGATGGATTTAAAGACGGGTGGCATTCTCGCCACCATCCCGATGGGGCGGTATGTGGACGTTGTTGCGTGGGATGCGGGCTTACATCGCGTTTACACCGCGAACTCTGCAGGGAGCATGACGGTAGTTGAAGAAAGTTCTCCGCGAACATACAGAGCGATCGACACAATCCAGAGCGCAGCTGGAGGGCATACCCTCGCCATCGATCCTCGAACTCACAAGGTGTATGTCGTATGTTCCGGGTTGAGGGGCGCTAAGGTTCTCGTGTTCCAGCCTCTCACCGAATCAGGCGGCCGCTGGTGTCCACAGCGAGCTGCGCAGAAAGCAACGCGAGTTCAGCCGTAATCTTCAGAACGCCCTGGCTCATTGCTCTCAATCATTTAATACCTGTCCTCCCGATCAACAGAAAAGGTAAAGAGGATGATCAAGACTTCGGCTCAATCAAATCCGGCAAAAACCATCACAGCTACGAAACTGAGCATTTGGATAGCTGCCGGGCTCGGAACGATGGCCCTGATCCTTGGTGCTGCTCTAATGCTGACGTTTGCTCCCGCTAAGCTCAACCTGGTCCCGGTCGAAGTGGGCGGTCTTCCAACTGCATCGCCGCCGCCGAGCATGTCGATCAGTACTCTTCCCACCGGTTCATACCAGAGTCGTGCTGCGTTAGCTTTCCGCGGCGGATCATGGGGGATGTCCGGCAGTTTGTCGTATCGAGAATGTGTCCTACAGGTGTCTTGAACTACTTTGAGCTAAGTCTGGTTTCCGTTAAGTTGTCTAAAATGTGGTGGCCAGAGACGGGATCGAACCGCCGACGCCGGCCTTTTCAGGGCCGCGCTCTACCACTGAGCTATCTGGCCATGGGTATCATCCCAGGGTGCCCCTCCCGGCGGAAAGGGCAGACTCTGCCAGGAGCAGAGCCGCTGCGCGCGGGAGCCGGACTCACCGCTACAACTTCCAAAGTATAACTCAAACATCGTGTTCTGCCATGCGCCGCGCGAGACGGTCGGCTATGCTGAAGACTCCCCGGATTGGTGTGCGCAGGATGAGAATGCTTCGTAAGCGTAGCTGGCAGAGTTGGCCGGCCAGTGTTGTCTGTTGTGCGATGGCCGCAGTGGCATTGGCCGCCCCAGCGCAGCCTCGTGCGCGCCGTGCAGATCCGGAGTCGCGGGCCGCGGCGGCTATGCAGCGAATCGCCGGCTCTCCGGCGGCTTTACGAGCTTTCCTGCAGACCTTTCCAAAGGGCGGCGACCTGCACATGCATCTGTCCGGCGCTGTTTACGCTGAAACTTTTCTGCGCAATGCGGCACAGGACAACCTCTGCGCGGACCCGGTCAAACTCGTCTTGCTACCAAATGTGGGAACCACGAAGTCCATTCCACCCCGGCCTGTGTGCGCGGAGGGAACCGTTGCGGCGGCCAGCGCGTTCTCCAATCAGAAACTCTATGACGCGCTGGTGGACAGCTTCTCCATGCGGAGCTTTATTCCATCTGCGGGCATCAGCGGTCATGACCAGTTCTTTGCCACCTTTGGGCGCTTTAACGGCATTGCCAAAGCGCACAACGGCGAGTGGCTGGACGAGGTTGCCACACGAGCCGCTGCCCAAAACGAGCAATATCTGGAGATCATGACGACTCCGGACTTTACGGCTGTCGCGAAGCTGGCGCGTGGCATGCAGTGGACCGGCGACGCGGCGGCCTTCCGCGGTGCACTGTTGAAGGCGGGCCTGCGTGACAGCTTGACCGCAAACCGGGCCGAGCTCGACGACATGGAGTTCCGCCGGAACGAGCTCGAGCACTGCAATACGCCCCAGGCTGCTCCGGCTTGCTCGGTGAAAATCCGGTTTCTTTACCAGGTTTTGCGTGCCAATAACAATGAGCAGGTCTTTGCGCAAACGCTGCTTGGTTTTGAACTGGCGACGGCTGACCCCCGGGTGGTGGGCATCAATTTCGTTCAGCCGGAAGACGCCTATGCCGCCATGGTCAACTATGGCACGCAGATGAAGATGCTGAGGTACCTGCGTACTCAGTATCCGGCGGTGCACCTAAGTCTGCATGCGGGCGAACTGGCCCCCGGACTGGTGCCCCCGGA
The DNA here is from genome assembly GCA_964246795.1 of uncultured Terriglobus sp. Taxonomy (GTDB): domain Bacteria; phylum Acidobacteriota; class Terriglobia; order Terriglobales; family Acidobacteriaceae; genus Terriglobus. Next base: position 40,361 of record CAXTRR010000021.1, read on the forward strand.
CGGCCTGCGCTTCCATATCCGCGATGCGGTGGAGATTGCCGGTGCCGAACGTATCGGCCATGGCGTGGACATTGCCAGCGAAACAGCCAGCGCTGCGCTGCTGCAAGAGCTGCACGACCGGCACATTGACGTTGAGATTAATTTGACTTCCAACGATGTGATTTTGGGAGTGAGCGGAGCGGCGCATCCTCTGGCAATGTACCGGGCAGCGGGGGTGCCCATTTCACTTTCTACCGATGATGAAGGTGTCTCCCGTATCGATTTGACAAACGAGTATGTGCGCGCCGTGACTGACCAGCATCTGGACTATGCAGCGCTGAAAGCCTCTGCCCGCGCATCACTGGAGTACAGTTTCCTTTCCGGCGAGACGCTCAATGCGGAGCCCGGCAACTACACACGGGTGCGCGGCGGTTGCACATTGCCCGTCTCCTCCACGCCCACGGCCAGCTGCGCGGCATTTCTGCAAAAGAGCGAGCGTGCCGTGCAGCAATATGAACTGGAACGACGACTTACCGCCTTTGAAGCAGAGCATGCGCGGTAGCAGGCGTCACCAGGAATGGAGACAGTATCTCTAAGATCGCCCGCGAGGTAAAAGGACTGCCATGAAACGCATTCTTTCCATCATTGGCCAGACAATTTCGCTGCTCATCGCCGCAGTTTTTTTTGGCATTGTGCTACCGGGTCTGCAGCGCAGCCCTTTTCACGTTATTCATGTGCTGCATCAGGACACTCTATTGCGGCGGCAGTATGAGTTCGACTGGCTGATCGGCGTTTCTCTGCTTTACGTCGCTTTTCTGCTTATCGGGCTTTTGGCACGGCGCCTGCGCACCAGCTGGGTCGGCTCCACGGTAGCGTTCGCAGTGACCCTCCTGATCGTTCTTCTGCTTACACACATTGGTTACAAGGACGTGCCACTGGCGTAGTCAGTCCCAAGGCAGAGCGCTGCGATGGAACGCTATGATGTAGGCATGCCTACAACCACAGCAGCCTCCCAAGCGCGGTGGCCTTCCTCTCTTGTGCGCTGGCTGCTGATCGCGAGTCTTGCCGCGGGTGTTCTATGGTGTGCCTTCGCCTCTGCTGGATGGAAGCTGATGGTCGATTCGCCCATTATGCATTATGTCCTTTTCCTGATGAGCCACGGCTTTCAACCCTACTCTCAGATTCAGGACAACAACCTGCCCGGCTCCTACATGGCGGAGTGGGTCGGCACACACCTCTTCGGCACCGGCGATCTTGGCTGGCGGTTTTTTGAATGGCTGGAGCTGGCGATCAGCACTGCCGCCATGATTGTGATTGCCCGGCCCTATGACTGGGCAGCAGGATTCTTTGGCGGCGCGGTTTTCTTCCTACTGCACACAAGTGAGGGACCATACTTTAGCGGTGAACGTGAGTTGACGTTGGCAATGCTTGTGCTCGTTGGCTATGCCGCGCTCTTTCAAGCGGTTCGACGGCATCACCCAGCGCTGATGCTGTGCATGGGCTTCTGCACGGCGTACGGCGCCAGCATCAAACCGACGTTTGCGCCACTGGGACCTCTGTTACTCGTTCTCACGCTTGTCGTCCTGCACAGGAAAGGTGAGCGCTGGCTCGCGCATTGTTTGTATGCCCTAGCCGGCATGTTGGCTGCGCTTGCATTAAACGTTGGATTTCTGGCGGGCCATGGGGCGTTGCGCAGCTTTTTCAAGGTGCAGTCGGAAATCACAACTTACTACGCAAGCCTGGCTTCCTCATTTCATGCGGTGATTCTCGGCATTTTCGCCGTGCACGTTTTTGATCTCCTGCTCCTGGGAGGTCTGTTCCTAATCTGGGCCAGGCGACGCTCCGCATCGCTGGCCGGATCCACGGCACAGCGGTGGACCTGGGAACAATGGGCACTGCTCGTCGGCGGCCTTGTTGGTGTTCTCTCCTTCGTCGTTCAGCGCAAAGGCTTTTTGCATCATCGCTATGTCTATCTAGAGATTGGCTTGCTGCTGATCGGCATGGAACTCTTGCCAGCACTTCGGTATCGAAACCTGGCCGGCGCAATCGCAATGGTGCTGGCTGCCTATGTCGCACTCTACAAGGTGCCTTCCGCGGCTTTGCAGACCAGCTATTTCAAACCCAATAGCGACTTGACTGACTCTCTGGAAGCAGATTTTCACGTCCTCTCCTCAGTTGCGTCTTTGGATCGCCAGGTAATCTGCCTAGATCAGGTTTTCGGTTGCCTGAATGCGCTACAGCACAACAATCTGGTCGAGAACACCGGCCTCTCCGGGGACATGCTTCTTTTCGGAAAGAAACCAGGTATTGCCGTCGACCATGCTCGCTCACTCTTCTGGCAACAACAGCAGCACGCACCCGCAGGTCTTCTTGTGCTGACCAATGAAGAATTCGAGAATGCGAACGTTTATACACGTACGCATCGCTGGCCGCAGTATGACCAGATCATGCATCAGCAATACCGCCTGATCGCGGAACGCAGCTTTCCGTGTGAGTTCGGACGGAACGACCAGCCACCCGATCATCTATACGGCTATCGAATCTTTGCGCGCATGGGTACACCGCTGGCGAGTGCCTCACTTCCGGCCCAGCCGGTTTATACCTGTCCCCTGGCCAGATAGGTCACGCATGGCCTTGCCATTTCGCGCTCGACGTCATGCTTCTTACGCCTAGCTTGCCCCCACTAACGCACTTTCAAACCTCAGCATCGCCTCTTCGTCCCAGTGGTGGTCATTGCTGCGCCACCCATTGCGTCCGTCATCCATAAAGTTCGGGAAGTTCGACCGGCAGAAGCTTTCCCGCTTTTCAAAGTCGATCAGCACCTGTGGTACGCCATCCAGCCGAAGCGCCGCATGCTGTCCGTCGCTGGACCACTCGATCGTGGCCAGCCGAAGACGCTCGCCGTTGTCCTGCTGGCGGATCGCGTCCACGTTATAGACCAACATGGCGTCCAGCACGGTGACGTCGAAGTCCTCATCCACGGTGGCACGCTCGCCGTCGCAGGCGTAGCAGTAGCCCGCGGCACCTTCGTCCTCAAATACGACGCGCCATGATAGCTCGCGTGCCGGTGAATAGCTGGTCAAGCGGGCCTGGCCCACGCGAAATTCCAGTGCGTCCATGGCATGAGCATAAATGAGCGCGACCAGCTATCTCATCCCACGGCCGGGGGAGACGTTACCCACCGACCGATACACTAAGGTTAGCGACGCATGACTTTCCGCTTTCACTTTGGCCGGCCGCAGGCAATTGCGGCACTCCTGCTACTTCTCTTCTTTGCGGAAGCGCTTTTTGTTATCGGCCGCGCACCGCTCAGCGAGTCGGATACCGCTATGCCCTGTGCGGCCGCGAAATGTGGGAGAAGCCCTCCCCCGTGCTGGGCTACTTCACCACTTGTGGAAACATGCAGGGCGATGGCACACTGGCCTACCGCGCCGCGGCCCTGCCTCTCACGATTGACGTCACTGTGTTGCGCATCGAGGACTGGTTCGCCGAGCGGGCTGACGCGCGCAAGCCGCCCGACAAGCGCACCTACGTGCCGAACCCGGTAAATGGCTCCATCTACGATCTTCGCCACCAGCTTGTAGGCCTGCCCTATCTGTTGCGAGTGCCTTTCGCTATAGCCGCGGTTCTGCTGGGGGCCGGCCTGTGGTGGGTGTGCCGCCGGCTCTTTGGAAATCTGGGTGGCTTCTTTGCCTTGGCGCTTTATTGCCTTTCACCCGCCGTACTCAGCGCGGCAACGACGGTCAACAATGAGATTCTTGCGGCGTGGGGTTTGTACGCCACTATCTACACGGCGATTGGCATCGCTCACGCGATGTATGGGCCGCGGCGGAAGTGGCGGCCACGCATTGTGCTGTTCACTCTCGCCCTGGGCCTGACGGCGTGCGCGCATGTGCTGGCCGCAGTGGTGGCAATATCGCTATCCACCATCTTTCTGTTGTATGTGGCGGAGCGCCGCCGCTCTGCCGTGCTGCCGCTCGTTGTCTTCTCATCTCTTGGCGCGTTATGCATCGTCTTGGCTTCGTACGCCTTTCGGCTGGCGCCATTCTCTTACGTATTCACTGCCGGTTCCGCCCGCTTCACGCTCTCCTACCTGCCGGCCGTGCTCTTTCTGAAAACCGCGGCGGAACTGCCAACTTTGCTGGCCGTTGCCGTGGCCCTGGTGCTTTATGTGGCGGTGCGCCGGTCACGCTACTTCGGCAACACGGCTCCCCTGCTCATTGCCCTGGCGCTGCTGGGTCTGGTCACAACCCAAACCAGCACCGATCCGGTATTGTGGACGCTTCCCTTCTTGCTCACCTTTGTGGCGGGTGTCTTTGCGGATGCGCTGGAGACGCGCAGCCGGAAGCTCTTTCTGCTGCTGTGCGCCACGGTGCTGCTGGCGCAGGGCATCTTCACCTACTCCATGTTGCCCGGCATGCACCGATAGTTGTACAGCACCTGCGGAGATGCGCTCTCCTTTTTACGAATGTGCGCATCCAAAGCGGGTACTTACCCTATGATGACTTTGCGATCACGCCTGATATTTACTGCAGCCTGCCTGTTTCTGCCGCCCATGGAAGGCTGTAAGAGAGCCAAACAACTTGCTGCTCAGGCCGAAACCCAAGTCGGCGTTACCAGCGGCCCATCGTTCAACGACGCCGTCAAAACACACCTGAGTTCCGATCATCTGGAGGAACTCCGCTGGCCCGACATCAGCGACATGCAACAGCCGGCTTCCACCTTCTACGACAATCGCGGCGGCACCCTGGCCTGGAGCAAGGAGGGCAAGCCCACCCGGCAGGCCCAGGACATGATGCAGGCCTTTTCCAACGCCCGACAGCGCGGTCTGGAGCCGGAGGATTATGACGCTTCCAAGTGGCAAGCCCGCGTTGCGAAGCTCTCCTCTGATGACGGCAAAGTGCTCTTCGACATGGATATGACCGTCGACACCGCACGCTTTCTGAATGCAATCCACATGGGACGCACAGATCCACAGTCCCTCGCCTTCGGCATCAAGAGTTCCGGCAAGCAGCTCGATCTGCCCAATGTTCTGGAATCGAAGGTGGTGAACAGCTCGGACATAGACACGACGCTTACGGGATTTGAACCCCAGGGCGCACAGTACAAGGCGCTAAAGACTGCGCTGCAGCACTATCTTGACCTGGCGGCGCAGGATCACACCAGCGAACTTCCCGATCCGGCGAAGGCGTCGATCGCGCTAAACCCCGGCTATCCGGCACTGGATGCGCTCATCCAAAAACTCCGGCTCATGGGTGATCTCTCCGGTTCGGCCTCCACTTCCACCAGTGCCGCAAGCTCGGCATCCGCCCCCAGCGCGCCCGCTCAGCCACTGCCCACCGCGGACCTGGGCGAAGTGACCGATGCTCTGAAACGCTTCCAGCACCGCCACGGTCTGACAGAAGACGGCAAGCTTTCGCATGACACTGTCATCGCGCTGAACACACCCATGAGCACCCGCGCCGCCGAAATCAGTGATGCCATGGAGCGCTGGCGCTGGCTCGATGACGAGTACCAGAAACCGGCCGTTCTGGTGAACCTGCCCGAGTTCGAGCTTCGCGCTTTTGAAGGTGACGACGAAACTTTTCGCATGCGTGTCGTGGACGGCCAGTCCAGCAAGGACGAACACCACACGCCCATGATTGCCGATCACATGAAATATCTTGTCTTCCGCCCCTACTGGAACGTGCCGGTGGACATTGCAAAAAAGGAGATTGTGCCGCACATGCAGGCCAACTCCGGATACCTTTCCTCGCATAATTACGAGGTTGTGAATGGCAAGGGAGAAGAGCAGGCGGCGTCTATCGCCAGCATTGAACATGGCGGCGTCATGGTGCGTGAAAAACCGGGTCCCACCAACTCACTGGGTCTGGTCAAGTTCATGTTTCCGAACCAGTTCAATGTCTACCTGCACGACACCAACTCGCACTCGCTATTTCAGCGCATGCGGCGCGATTACTCGCATGGCTGTGTGCGCATACAGGATCCGCCCAAACTCGCCGAGTGGCTGCTGCGCGGAAACAGCAAATGGGATGCTGATTCCATTCACGAAGCGATGAACGACGAAACCGCGAACAACAAGACCGTCTCCCTGGGCAAGCCTGTTCCGATCGTCCTTTTTTACGGGACGGCTTACGTTGACGCTGGCGAGGTCCACTTCTTTAAAGACCTGTACGGCTATGACGCCGACATGGAAGAACTTCTGAAGAAAGGGCCTCCGTATCCGCACAAGCCACAGCAGAGCCGCGCAGAAGCCTCCGTATGAAGGGGTTTTCACGCTTACGCCCGGATCTCCGGGAAGTCTTACTCTCTCGACCCCTTCACTCTTCTGTTGGGGAGAGACCTCTCGGGGCATGTTTGTTGAGTATGGTTTGAGCGATTCGGGAAAATCGGATGGCCGCATTCGCTTGCCTCGACCTGTAGGACTGAGGTGCGACCCGGAGGCTCACCTCAAAGTAGGTCGGGGGCTCGGATCCGGCGCGGGCACGATTCGGCACACGGTGCGGATCTTGCTCCTGAGCCGGATCCGGAACGGGCACTCCCAGCCCGGCTGGTCGGATCATGCGCTGTCCACTTTTCAAAGCAACGACAACGCTGTACGGCCTTCTTTTAAACGGCTGGATCTTGCAAAATCCACTATCAACGATTCAAAGCATATCCGACACGGTCCCACAAGCTGCGGCGCGGTGCACACAGGGGCTGGCCGGGAGTCGGGACTGAGGCAAGGTCTGCGCTCTGCTCCAGGAGGTCCTTACTTACATCCTCCAAACCGACCGCGCTTGCTGTGTAGGGGCCGCTGCTCACCAACTTGCAATTTCTCGCCATCGCAAAAGAGACGGTGTCTTATGCCTTAAGGGCCTCCGGCCATAGTTGGGCCATCGCGTCGGGTAATTCAGGGAGACTCTCAGCAGTTTGCTTCCCATCGTCAACAAAAATCACCAGACGTATGGGATCCGTATCTTCACAACCTTTAGATTCAGAACAGCCAACTGGACGCCGCGTTTTACTCGGCTTGGAGCAAAGAAGCGGCCGCCATCCAGGCTGACGAGAAATTCTGACTTAGGTACTGGCCCTGCTCGCTGAGCAAAACGTTCAGCACCAGAACGGGAATCTGAACTACGTTGAGATACGCATGCAGGATCGGAGGTTCAGGGGTAGCTGGCTACAAAGGGCCATTTGTCTGTAAGTAGAAGGCAATCGCTGCCAGGTATAAAGCTGCCATTCTTAGATAGAGGCCCGGGATCCTTCAGGGGTCCGGCGAAGAACTCACCTAAATAGACAAGGGCGGCCGAAGCCGCCCTTGTCAGATTGTCTGAGGGCATTTACGCGCGGTGCCGTCCATGCCGTCCGCCGTGCCGCACGCGGACGCGGTTGCTTGCCATCAGCATGCGCCGGCCACCAAACTGCCACTCTCGCACCGGACCCACATCCACATGCACAAACTGGCTCGTGGGATAGTAGCCGACGCCTCCCATGCCAAGACTCAAGGCCGCGTCGCGCAACGCTGCCGTACTGATACCAGGAATACGAATGTCGATGGCCTTCGACAAGATGTGCTGCGAATGCTCCGCCACACCGGTAAATGCTGAGCGGTTGCGCAGATACTGATTTGACTCGGGCGAGCGGTAGCCACACACGATATCAATGACCGCATTTGGCCGGCCGAGCCTTACCAGCAGACTATGCAGAAGATCGAACTCGAGGGGATCATAGTTTGCAGACGCTTCCGTGCGGTGGTCCCGCAGAAAATGATTCAGCATGGTGACACCGCCTGGCATGTACTCGCCATTCTGCTTATACGCGACGTCAATGGACTCACCGGTATGCAGGTGATGCAAACGAAGCCGCAGCTGGTTGGTGAGGCTCGGCCCGGTACGCATGGAGGGCGTCGTTGGTATGTCATTGGCTCGAACAGTTGCCGCTATGGCTGCCATCACTGATGCCACGCCGATAACACGGCCAATCATTCCGAATTTCGTCGTTTTAAATGTCAAGCAAACTCCCCAGGGGCTCTGGATGATCTGTCGTGAACGGCCTGCCGCAGCTTTGCAAGAATCGAAGTTGCAAATGGTCATTCGCAGCCACCGATTCACTTAAATCACCTTACGTGAAATCCAGAGTGCAACCAACCCACAATAGGTCTAGGCAGACGCCAAACCGCGCCATAACGCTACCACTTTCGTGTCAAACGGCGATTTTCTCAGCAACCCTGCTCTGCCAGCCATCATCCCTTTGAATGCGACGAGAGTATTCTTCTCGGCGCTGTGTGAGGGGAAGGATTCGAAATCATGCGATTGAAACAGTTTTTGGTAGGTGCCACTCTGCTGGCAGGCTTGGCGGCACCTTTGGCGGGCACCGCCCAGGACGACACCTATAAACACCACGGGATCGGCACAGGACGCGGTGCCTTGATTGGCGGCGCGGGTGGTGCTGGAATTGGCGCTCTGGCGGGCGGCGGAAAAGGTGCTCTGATCGGCGGAGCCCTGGGCGCTGGTGGCGGCGCGCTAGTGGGACACCACAACGTAACCGAGCACCACAAGCACTATCGCCAGCGGCAGTATGCACGCCGTCACGGCTACAACCGATAGGAACTCACGCCGTCTGATACACGCTTGGGAGGACATTCTCCCCGAAACAGTAACGGCGGTTGGCGCGATTACAGCGTGAATGACGGATTATCGACACTTCACGCTGTGATTGCTACCAGATCTCTTGGCTATTATCTTTCCGGATTGGAGTCACAGTCGCCTTTGTGCCGGGCTTTCTGGGAGATGCCTGCAACTTCGTAGCACGCGTTCCTACGGCCGTCGACATCGGTCGGCTAAGCTCTACGGTGCTTTCTCCTTGCTCGGTCCAGGCCTTCCATGTCTCATTGCCTCTCGCCACACGGGAACCGTGTGATTTCGGGGGCAGTGCAAGACCGGCGATCAAAAATGAACCATACTGCCGTTGATTGCACCGCATGCAACGAAGCGGGTACCGCAGGAGCAACAGTTCACGGACGTCAAAGACTCGCACGCGCGAACGGCGAAAACGGGTATTCCCGCAAAAGTGGCACGCAATCACCCCGTCTGGTATGTCAAGAGTCGGCAGCATGCCATACGGTTCTACTGACGCCCGCAAGGCGTTCTCCGCGACTGTGGTGACGCGCGGCTCTTGCTGTAACGGTGTGGTGGGGTTCTCCATACGTTTAACAGTTGTAAGGCTATCGGCTGCGGCAAAGAATCGCAATGCCCGGGCCTCCACTCAATCCTCGATTTGTGGCGTTCTATTATGAAACAGCTTTGTCGAATCAGCGTTTGGTGACTCACGGCGTTGAGCCAGATGCAAGCCACGACGCTCATTTCTGCTGCTGATGCGACGAGTGCCCGGCGCGGGCCTTGCCAGTAAACCGGCAATCTCCGCCAGACCAGAGCGCAACTTGCGGAGTTGCTGCTCCGGCGTTGACCGGCTTTGCTGGAAGGGCAATTCTGGAGTGTTCTGGCCCGGGTCAGCTTTAAGCAATTGGCGCGCACCTGGAATCGTATACCCCTCGTCGTAAAGCAGGTGCTTGATGCGGAGAGCCGTCTCGACATCACGGCGCCGATAGAGTCGCTGGCCTGTGCCGCCTTTCGTTGGGTGGAGTTGCGGGAATTCTCCTTCCCAGAAACGCAGCACGTGTGGCGCGATGCTTAGAAGACGCGCGACTTCACCAATACGGAAGTAGAGCTTGTCCGGGATTGGCGTTTCTGGATTCGCTTCCGTTGCGGCGTTTCTCTTTCGCTTTCGGCTTCCGTCGGTCTTCACAACGGCCATCCTTGTGCGAACCCGGTTATGCAACGTGTGTCGCGAGTGTTCCTCAGTATAGGAGCGAAATGGAGTGAATGCGCTTGGAGGAACGGCGCGCAATGCTCACTCATTGAGTGCGGAGCGGCAAAAAAAGGCCCCACGACAAAGTGGGGCCTCGCTCAATGGACAGGAAAACAGCGGACGGGCCAGGAGAGCTGGCCATGCGTTGTGTGCCTCCGGAGGGTTCTCTCCCTGTGAGAACCCAGAATCTACTTCAGCAACGCTAGGACTGGTATCCATGGTGTCAGCTATACCAAATACTGCGCCTGAGACGTAGGTGTGTCAAGGTATTTTGCATCTGCCGCTTGAGACTTGCCGAATGCGGGAACAGATGTGCTTTGCTTGCGTATCTGCTGAAAGACGCTGGAGGCGAGTGCGATGTGGATCAGGATCTGGATGGGCTCTGCGGCAACGGCGGTGATGTTGTGTTCTGCGGGATGCAATGTCAGCAAGCACGATCATCGGGGCAAGACGGATGATGTGTCGATCAACACACCGCTTGGTGGCTTGCGTGTGAAGACGGACGCTTCAGATGTGCTGGGGAAGGTTGGACTTCCGCAATATCCGGGATCGACGATTCGGCGGGATGAGGAGAGCAAGGATTCCGCGGATGTGAATCTGTCGTTCGGCAGCTTTCATTTGCGTGTGCTGGCTTCCGGGCTGGAAACGGCTGATGATTCCGCGAAGGTGGAGGCTTTCTACAGGAAGGCTTTGACGCAATACAGCGATGTGATTGCTTGCAGGAATCAGCAGTCTGTCGGATTGCCGGCGAAGACTGGAATGGGATTGAGCTGTTCCGATGACAAGCATGTTCATGCGGGCAATCACGAGCGTGATGCGGATCGGGACAGCCTGGAGCTGAAGGCTGGTTCGCCGACGCGGCAGCATATTGTCGCGATCGACTCGCGGCATGCTGGAACGCGGATCGAGCTCATTTCGCTGGAGTTGCCGCGCGACAGCAACGATTGATCCTTGTTGAGAGGAGTTTGCCCGCTTGCGCTTTTACCTTTCATACGTAAGTTCCTCATTCCATTAGATCGAGTTCGTAAGTTCCTCATTCTATTGAATGAGATTTGTAAGTTCCTCATTCCATTGACGACAGCCGTAAGGGATGTACGGCCAAGGCTCTGGGGGAGGGACGCTTCTGGGTTCTTTTGCGGCAAATGGGAAGGCCAGCCGGGTGGGCTGGCCTTTTGTTGTTCAGGTCCTACTTCTATTTTAATGAGTTGCGGGAAATGGTCTGCCAAGTCTATGTCGTTTGATCTGTTGGGGTTGGGTGAGTTGGGGGCTTGACAGGATATTGCCGGGAGAGAAACCCACACATCGCAAGAGCGCGATGTATGGGGCCCCCACGTCCACGCGCGCTTGCGCTAACAGTCGGGGCAGTGCTGGCGTTTTAGCTGGGCGTGGCGGGCGACGATGTCTCGCCGGGCAGCGGCGGCGATGATGCCACGGCTATGGACGGGAAAGTCGCCCAGGTTGGCGAGGGTGTCCAGGTCGTTGTTGATGTCGTCGCAGAGCTCCTGGCAGGAGACTGTGGCGACGGCCGGCATTGCGGCAATGGCAGCTTCAATTTCCGTGGAGGTGTGGTGTTTGACTGTGTGCGTGGCCATGACGGAGGTCCTTTCCTTGCGTGGTTCGCGTCGGTTGTGTGGAGGGGTAGGCAGCTACCGTATTGGGCGCGGAGCCGCAACGGTTCGGTGATGCGGTGCCACGGTACACCTGTTCTGGCGGGGACTCAATGGAATTCTGTCGGGTCCGATGAGGAGATTGCGGCTTGGCCGGGGATCTTGCTTTCGGAGAAACCCACCTTAATCGCAAAGAGCGCGATGAAGGTGGGGCACCCACTTCTGGGCGGTCCGTCATCTGTGACCTGGCGGCAGGTGCAGTCGGGTGCCGAGTCCGCGGGCGGAGCCGATCAAGCAGTGGCTGGCGAAGGTTGGTTTCGAGCGGATGCAGGAGATGGCTGATCCTTCCGTCGCTATCGATCGTGCGCGGGAGAACTGGCAGAAGCTGGGGCGCAGCGAGAAGTGGATCAACCAGCGAATGACGGGCCACGAGACCCGGAACAAGCTGACGAACTACTGGACAGGCCACGAGGTGGAGAAGGGTCAGGAGATGGCGATCCTGACGAATATCATCCACCAAGAGTGGACGGGGCACAGCGTGGTGTCGCACAAGCACTTGAAAGGCTGAAGAGCCAGAACCTGCGCGATCCCATGGACTGAGGCCGAGCTGATCTTTACGGCGCTGCGGAGTTGTCCACACGACGGATTGGTGAGAGCGTGGAGGCCAGCGGCTTGCACCAGAACGGCACTGCAACGCAGGATTACCAGCTGTAATAACTCCTCCCGAAACTTCGGGCGTTGTGGACCCGGCGCAATTTAGATACACGGAAACGCACGGGAAGGCACGGAGACGTACGGAAATGTAGACGGAAGGCTTGGTGATGTGTAGATTGGTCATATCCGCTACGCTCGTAGGCGAGCATTATGAAGCCCCCGCTTTCAGGGGGCTTTTTCATTGGTGGTTCATGGCGCACTTCAAGATTGCGGTTCTGATTGACGGCGGCTTCCTGCGTGTACTGGCGAAGAAGGCCAAGAAGCATTACGACCCTGACTTCATCGAAAAGTTTGCGCATGCCTGTAAGGCTGGCGACGAGGACGTCTTCCGGGTGCTGTACTACGACTGTGCCCAGTACAGCGGCACAGTGAAGCTGCCGGTTTCCGGCAACGATCACACGTTTGTGGCTAATGATGCGTGGTTGCATGCCCTGTCCTACAAAGACCTGTTTGCGGTCCGGAGGGGCGTGCTGAAGTTTCGCGGCTATGTGCCACGCCTACGCCCAAACCCGAAGGCCGGCACTCCACCCAAAACAACGTTCACTGATGCGGACTTTAAGCCGAACTTCGAGCAGAAGGGTGTAGACATGCGGATCGGGCTGGATGTCGCTGCATACTCCGCGAACAAGGCCGTAGACCGAATTGTTCTGGTCAGTGCCGATACTGACTGCATTCCGGCGCTCAAATATGGCCGTAAGGCGGGGTTACAGACGGTGCTGGTGCAGCCGGAGAATACACATCTTGCGCCGGAACTGCTGGCCCATGCGGATTTCAAGCGGGTTGTAATGTTGTCGTCGCTCTAGCCAAAGCGCTCACACCCGTGTCCGAGAATGCGGACATGGGGCATATGGCTGACGCATGTGGACGCATCCTCGCCAAGCCTGATCTGGTACCTACGTATTCAATTGGTATGTACCTAGGTAGGCACTTATGCCTTGATTCGGGCCGATATAGCCTCTCTTCGTGCAACGTCGATACTCAATAGCCACATTAAAGCTGCAGCAGCTCGAGCTCGATCTAGCCAACTATCGCACTGGTCAAGTAAAGACGCAACCGGATGCTTACCGAGCCCTAATTGATTTACAAGGGTCCAAGCTCGTCCGCATGGGCGAAGACGTATTGAACTACGGCCTGAGCCCTATCGAGAGGCTCATGGCTGAGCCAGTCGATGAACATCTCGGTCAATACCGAGTTATAGAAGGAAACCGTCGCGTCGCAGCGATGAAGATGATAGCGTCTCCAACTCTGGCGGCAGGAACCAAATTAGAGGCTGCGTTTAACAAGCTTCATGCACGTAAACACGAGCTCCCGGAAGAGATCGACTTTGTAGTCCTGACGAAACACGAAGGCTATCTCTGGATACAACGCAAACACAATACAGGCTTAGATGGCGTCGGCCCTGACCCGTGGACGGCAATCATGCAGGAGCGCGCGGCGGCTGATCTTGGAGACTCAAGCGCCGTAAATAATGTTATAGAAAGCGTAATGAAGTACGGGGGATTGCATGAAGATGTGAAAGAGCGGGTCAGGGGTGCAGGATTCAAGGTCACAAATCTTCGAAGACTACTAAGATCCTCAGGAGTTCGCGAAACGCTTGGATTAAAAGTTGAAGGCAACACCGTTTACGCAGCCTGCAACCCCGCGTGGACCCTTTCAGCATTGACTAAGATCGTAGATGTGATCGCAAAAGGAAGCTGGCAAGGAAAACCCTTCACCAGTCGAACGATCAACACTGCTAATGAACAACAATACTTTGTCGATCAGGTCGCAAAGACGATCACCACACCGAAGCTTCAGCAAGAACCTTGGGTACTCTCTCCGGAAAGCGACCTAAGTGCTTCACTTGCAACGACGATTCCGAATAAGCGGCTCCGACTCAATCCTCGTTCTTCAGATAGAAAGAGATTAGTACCGCCAAGCTGCAAAGCTAAGCCCTCAATTGGCCGAGCGAATGATATTTACCTTGAGCTTCGGAACCGCCTGATTATTGATAAAACGCCGAACGCGGTTGCAATCCTGTTTCGTGTTTTTCTGGAATTCAGTATAGAAGATTACATCTCGCGAAACAACATCGCAAATGTGAAGAGCGAGGATGTCCTATATAAGAAGATCAATGCTGTAGTCAGTTTTATGATCGACAAGAAGGTCTTTTCTGATAAGAAGCTGAATCCTGTAAAGCAGATGGTGAGCCAACCTGAGGGTTTGGTGTCGACCATGACTCTAAATGCCTACGTCCACAGTGCAGGCCAGTTCCCATCCGAGAAGGAACTGAAGATTAGCTGGGATCGCATTCAGTTCTTTATCGAAGAGCTTTGGCGCTTGTGATGCGCTCTACTTCACCTCTTAGATATCCCGGCGGGAAAGCGCGACTTAGTGCTTATGTGGCTTTGTTGCTCCGTGAGAATGATCTAGTCGGCTGTGATTATGTCGAACCTTATGCTGGCGGGGCCGGACTCGCGCTTAATCTGCTCGTTCGCGAGTACGTGCGTCGTATTCACCTGAATGATCTCGATACCGCGCTTTACTCTTTTTGGAGGAGCATTCTTGACGAACCTGATGCTTTTTGCCGAAAGCTTTGGGATACGCCCGTAACTTCAGATGAATGGAGGAGGCAGAAGCAAGTCCAAGAACAAGCAGCAACTGTGTCAACCCTCGATTTAGGTTTCTCAACGTTTTTCCTAAATCGTACTAACCGCTCAGGGATAATCCGCGGCGGAGGCATGATCGGCGGGACGGCACAGACCGGGCGGTGGCTCATTGATGCACGCTTTACAAAGCGCAGCCTTGCTTTGCAGATCGAGCAGATTGCGAGCTACGCGCCACGTATTCATGTTTACAATCAAGATGCGGAAGCTTTTCTCAAAAAAACAGTAGCAAAGCTTCGCAAAGAAGCTTTTGTATATTGCGATCCGCCCTACTTCGAAAAAGGACCGGGCCTGTATCGCAGCTCCTATAGGCGAGAGGATCACTCGAGCGTTGCTCGTACCGTTCAAGAACAAGTTAAACATCCCTGGATCGTTTCGTATGATGACAAGCCTCAGGTGCGTGAGCTTTATTCAGAAAGAAGACAAATCTATTATGGCCTTCAGTATTCAGCTGCTGAGGTCTATATGGGAGGCGAACTCATTGCCTTTGCTGATAGTGTCAGCTTTCCTAGTGGCGTGATGCCAACGGATGCAACCTGGTAGTAGCTCCTACTCGCCGACTTTGAGGACGGCGAGGAAGGCTTCCTGGGGGATGTCGACTTTGCCGATGCGTTTCATTCGTTTTTTGCCCTCTTTTTGTTTGTCGAGGAGTTTGCGTTTTCGGCTGATGTCGCCGCCGTAGCATTTGGCGAGGACGTCTTTTTTGATGGCGCTGACGGTTTCGCGGGCGACGATTTTTGAGCCGATGGCGGCCTGGATGGCGACTTCGAACATTTGGCGGGGGATGAGTTCGCGCATTTTGTGGACGAGGGCTTTGCCGCGGTCGTAGGCGAAGTCGCGGTGGACGATGACGGAGAGGGCGTCGACGGGCTCGCCGGAGACGAGGATGTCCATTTTGACCATGGGGCTGGTCCACATGCCGGAGAGGGCGTAGTCGAGGGAGGCGTAGCCGCGGCTGACGGATTTGAGGCGGTCGTAGAAGTCGAGGACGATCTCGTTGAGGGGGAGCTCGTAGGTGATCATGACGCGGGAGCCGGAGACGTATTCGAAGTTTTTCTGTTTGCCGCGCTTGTCTTCGACGAGTTTGAGGATGCCGCCGACGTACTCCTCATTGGTGAGGATTTTTGCGGTGATGATGGGTTCTTCGATGAAGTCGATGGTGGTGGGGTCGGGCCAGCGGCTGGGGTTCTCGACTTCAATGACGTTGCCGCCGGTGAGGTGGACTTTGTAGCGGACGCCGGGCGCGGTCGTGATGAGGTCTATGGAGAATTCGCGTTCGAGGCGCTCCTGGATGATTTCCATGTGGAGGAGGCCGAGGAAGCCGCAGCGGAAGCCGAAGCCGAGGGCGGTGGAGGATTCGGGCTCGAAGGAGAAGCTGGCGTCGTTGAGCTTGAGTTTGCCCAGCGCCTCGCGTAACGCGCCGTGCTCGTGGGATTCGATGGTGTAGAGGCCGGCGAAGACCATGGACTTGATGTCCTCAAAGCCGGGGAGGGCGAGGGTGGCGGGTTCGCTGGGGTCGGTGATGGTGTCGCCGACTTTGGTGTCGGCGACGTCTTTGATGGTGGCGACGAAGAAGCCGACTTCGCCGGCGGAGAGCTCGAGGATTTCGACGGGTTTGGGGGTGAGGACGCCCATGGATTCGACGTCGAAGATTTTGCCGTTGGAAATGAGCTTGATGCGCTGGCCTTTGCGGAGGCGGCCGTTGATGACGCGGGCGAGGACGATGACGCCTTTGTAGGGGTCGAACCAGCTGTCGAAGATGAGGGCCTGGAGGGGGGCGCCGGCGTCGCCTTCGGGATGGGGGAGTCGGGTGACGACGGCTTCGAGGATGTCCGCGACGTGGAGGCCGGTTTTGGCGGAGACGCAGATGGCGTCGTCGGCGGGGAGGCCGACGGTGTTTTCGATCATTTCGCGGGTGCGCTCGATGTCGGCGGAGGGGAGGTCGATTTTGTTGATGACAGGGATAATTTCGAGGCCGTTGGAGATGGCGAGGTAGGCGTTGGCGAGGGTCTGGGCCTCGACGCCTTGACTCGCGTCGACGACCAATAGGGCGCCTTCGCAGCTGGCGAGGGAGCGGGAGACTTCATAGGAGAAGTCGACGTGGCGAGGGGTGTCGATAAGGTTGAGCTGGTAGGTGATGCCGTCGTGGGCCTGGTACATCATGCGGACGGAGTGGGCCTTGATGGTGATGCCGCGCTCGCGTTCGAGGTCCATGGCGTCGAGTACCTGGGCCTGCATCTCGCGGGAGGTGAGCGAGCCGGTGAGTTCGAGCAGGCGGTCACTGAGGGTGGATTTGCCGTGGTCGATGTGCGCGATGATCGCGAAGTTGCGGATGTATTTGGGGTCCATTGGGTCTGGGTTGATTCTACTTGGTGGTTTGCAGGGTGTTGGGCGGTGTGGGGCGGTGAGCGGTCGTGATTGCCTGGCCAAGTTCCTGTGCGGGAGGATGTTAGGAGTTTGGGGTTGTGTTTGCGGGTAAGTTCCTCATTTTAAGGTGGATGTTGGTGGCGGCGAGTTTCAGGCCGTAGAGGAGGCGGTCGGCGCGGGGAAGGTCGATGGTGTTGGTGGTGATGGCGTGGAGGACGGCAGAGATGCCGAGCTGGATGCTGTCGGGGCCGTCGAGGAGGCCGAGGTTGAAGGTATTGTGGCCGGGCGAGGGGTAGGCCTCGGTGACGGTTTCGCCGTCGGGGCCGGTGTAGGTGAAGACGTAGTTGCAATTAACGGAGCGGCCGATGACTTTGGCGCGGTCGCGGGCCTCCCCGTGGTAGTGGCAGAGGTCCTGGTTGCGGACGGCGGGCGAGCCGCAGGGTTTGCCGTCGGTCTTGATGTGAGTGCAGGTTTTGAAGGGCATGGTCTCTCCGGGATCTGGAGCATGGGAAAGGGCCAGCCTTTTTTGGCTGGCCCTTTTGGTGTCTCTTTCTATTTTAGTGCTTTGGTGGGGGTGATCGTGCCACGGGTATGTGGCTCATTTTGTTGGGGATGGGGTGGTTG
>CAXTRR010000022.1:0-57941 GCA_964246795.1 uncultured Terriglobus sp.
GCGGTGGGCGAGGTCCCGGTGGGCCGGGTGGCGGGCGTGGTTTTGGTGGTGGTGGCCTTGGCAATGGTGTTGCCACCGGCCACAAGTACACCGTCTCAGTCGGTGGGCAGATACTGAACCTTTTCAACAACGTTCCGTATGCCGTTCCGAACAATAACCTGACGGCATACAGCCCGGATCCGGCGCGGAGCCTTTTCGGCTACTCGCAGTCGCTATCGCAAGGGCCGTTTTCAGAGGGATCGGCAGTGCGCCGCATCTTTCTCCAGGCCAACTTTAGTTTCTAAAGTGGATTTGAAAGACGGTGCAGGCGCTTCGAAAGGGAACTGTGACCGGTCGTGATGGCCTTTATGCGATCACGACCGTCTTCGCGTTCATGAACTCGCGCATACCCGCCAAGCCAAGTTCGCGGCCGTAGCCGGACCGTTTGGTACCGCCAAAGGGAAGCCGGGGGTCAGAGGCGACCATTTTGTTGAGGAAGACCATGCCGGCTTCCAGTCCGTTCAATAACCGTTGCTGCTCGGCAGGTTCTTCCGTCCAGACCGAAGCGCCGAGGCCGTATGGCGTGTCATTGGCGATACTCAGCGCTTCATCCACGTCGTTGGCGCGGAAAAGCAGCGCAACCGGACCAAAGATCTCTTCACGGTAGACAGCCGAGGTGCGTGCCACATTATCAATGACGGTGGGTTCGAAGAAGTAGCCATTGCCCACCATGCGCGTGCCGCCGGTCAAGATGCGTCCACCGGCAGCGACGCAGGCACGAATTTGCGCCTCCAGCCGGTCCAGCGCGCGGGCGCTGCTGAGCGGCCCGACATCGGTTTCGCGGCGCATAGGGTCGCCCACCCTTAGCTGCTCTATTTGCTGCACGAAACGCTGCTGAAAGCTGCCGAAGAGCTGGTTGTGCGCGATGAAGCGTTTGGCCGCAATGCAGGACTGGCCGCCGTTGACCATGCGGGCCTGCACGGCTGCGGCGATTGCCTGGTCAAGCCGGGCGGAAGGCATGACGATGAAGGGATCGCTGCCGCCCAGCTCCAGAACTGTCTTTTTGAGCAGCCATCCGGATTGCGCGGCAATGGCGCGGCCTGCGTCCTCGCTGCCGGTGAGTGTGGCGGCAACCACGCGCGGGTCGTTAAGTACGCCTTCCACGGCGTCCGCCTCCACTAACAGGGCGGCCAGGCAGCCACGCCCAAAACCGGCACGGCGGACCAGGGCCTCAATCGAGAGGGCGCATTGCGGCACGCTGGGCGCATGCTTGAGCAGGCAAACATTGCCGCCCATGAGCGCGGGCGCGATAAAGCGAAAGACCTGCCAGAAGGGAAAGTTCCACGGCATAACGGCGAGCACGATGCCCATGGGTTCGTACTGCACGTAGCTCTGGCCGGCCTCACTGCGCACGACCTCCGGCGCAAGAAACTTTGCCGCATTGCCGGCATAAAAGCGGCAGCAATCGGCACATTTGTCGATCTCGGCCTCGCTTTCCGCGATCGGCTTGCCCATTTCGAGGGTGATTGTGCGGGCCAGGTCGGCGCGTTCCTCGTCCAGCAACGTGGCGAGTTTGCGCAGGCAAAGGGCGCGGTGTTCCAGCGGCGTCTGGCGGTGCTGCGTGAAAGCCTCCGCAGCTAAGTCGACCTTCGCTCGAAGCGCCTCTGACGTGAGCGCAGGGAAGGTTCGGACGACCGTGCCGGTTGCCGGATTGACAGATTGAATGGCCATGGCGCGCGCAGGTCAGGCGGAAAGGTGGCGCAGTGTTTCCGCCAGCACCTGTACGCCGTTCCCAATACTCTCTACCGTAACAAACTCCTCCGGCCGGTGGCTCACGCCGTTGCGGCATGGGATGAAGAGCATGGCCACGGGAGCGAGGCGCGCCATGAAAAGCGAGTCGTGATAGGCGCGGCTGACCATGCGGCGCGCGGTCAGACCAAACCGCTCGGCGGCGGCCTGCATCACGGCGAGAATTGCTTGATCGCAGTGGGCGGGCGGATCGGCGTTCACCTGCTCAAAGAAGATGCTCACGCCGCGCCGGGATTCGATCTCGTTGGCGGCGCGGTGGACGGCATCCATGACGGTCTCACGGCGATCTGGGTCGGTATCGCGCACGTCCAGCTCGAGGTCGACACGGCCAGGCACACTGTTCACGGCACCGGGATGAATCTTTGCAGTGCCCACGGTCGCGACGGTATCGATGGCGCCCGTGGCCAGCGCGGCACGCTCAACGGCAAGGATGAGTTCGGCGGCGGCACAAAGGGCGTCGCGACGGTCCGGCATGAGCAGCGCTCCGGCGTGCCCACCCAGGCCCTCGATGCGGAGGCGATAGCTGGCGGGTGCGGCGATGTGTGTAACGAGGCCGAGATCGATCCTGTCGCGCTCCAGGAGAGGGCCTTGCTCGATGTGGAGTTCAAGCCAGGCGTGATAGTGGCCGGGGTTGAGGCAGACGTCATCGAGCGAGCCGCGGAAGCCCGCCTCCCTGCGAAGCTCCGCAAGGCTCTTGCCGGTGCCGTCAAGAAGCGCATCGGCGCGGGCCGGGTCAAGTGTGCCGGCGAGCAGACGACTTCCAAGGCAGCCGATGCCGAAGCGGGTGGGCTCCTCCGCCGTAAAGATGAGCAGTTCGATGGAGCGGCGCGGCACGTGGCGTGCACGCTGCAGAGAGTGAATCGCTTCCAGCCCGCCGAGTACGCCCACGGTGCCGTCATACATGCCGGCGTGGGGGATAGCGTCAGTGTGGGAGCCGGTGCCAACGGCGGGCAGTGCCGGTTCCGTGCCCGGCCAGCGTGCAAAGGTATTTCCGACTGCGTCATGACGCAGGTGAAGGCCGGCTTGCTGGCAGAGGGAGTTCAGGTATTCGCGGGCGCGCAAGTCGTCCCCTGAAAAGACGATGCGGGTCACGGCCTGTTCGCCGGGGTTGCCGGTCTGCTCGCAGTGGGTGAAGCCGGCCAGGGTCTCCAGTTCAGCCTGCAGGCGGGCGGGGTCGAGCTGCAACGATTGACTCATCGATTCCGCTTCCCAGTTTCTGTTGCGAGCGGGTGACGGTTCCAGTCCTTGTAGATCAGGTAGCGTGTGGGTAGGGAGCCCAGCGCGCCAAACCACTGCGGGCAAAAGGGCGACATCCAGATGAAGTCGCCTGCGGTCACGGGATACCAGCTGTCCCCCAGGCGATAGATTCCTTCGCCTTCGAGCATCAGCAGGCCATGTTCCATGACGTGAACTTCCACCTGGCTCAGGCGCGCCCCGGGCTGATACGTCATGAGGTTCACGGCGAAGTCGACTGCCGGGTCGCCAGGGAGAAGCGCCTGGACCTGAATGGCCGAATCATCGGTGAGCGCGGTCGCTTCGATGCTCGTCGAAGTCTGGATCAGCAGGGCTGGTGACGGTGTGTTGCTCAGGGCTATGTAGGGTTTCTCAATGACACAAAGACGGGAAGGCGTCTCCGCCTGCAGGTTGTGTGGTTCACCTTCGGGCAGCAGTGCGTAGCTTCCCGCATTCAGGTCGGCATAGTGTGTGCCCGCTTGAAGGACGACCGTGCCTTCCAGGACAAAGACAAAGCGTGTGCCAAGGGTCGGGCCGAGAGTGCCGCCAGCTTCCAGCAGGGCAGTGTACTGCGTAAAGGCAGCACCCATTGCGGGTGCCGCGTGGACAGCCGCGGTGGCGCGCTGCATGCCAGGCAGCGGTGCGAAGACAAAGGTGTCCGGCGTCTGCAGCAGGTGATGGGCGGCATAGCGGCTGCGGGTTGTGCCAAGGTGGTGAAGGCTCATCGGGAAATCTCCTGCTCTGCAAGCGACTGCAGGAAGCGTTCGCCCACGCGGAGGGCGAGTGCCACGTCGTCCACGGTGACGGACTCGGCGGGATGATGGCTGATGCCGCCGGGCGTGCGCAGGAAGAGCATAGCCGCGGGCATATGCGGCGCGACGATCATGGCGTCATGCCCGGCACCGCTGGTGATGCGGCGAATGGGAGGAGCGATCGCGTCCACGGCATCTTCAAGCAGTGTAATCAGGCCTCGGTCCATCGCAACGGCGGACTGCTCGAGTGTAACTGCGGAGGTGACACGCACACCACGTTCAGCGGCGCAAGCCTGTGCCGCGGCAAGCAGGGCAGTCACGGCTTCCGCGCGGGTCGTGTCCAGGGCAGAGCGAACGTCCAGCGTGGCCCGGACCTCACCGGCTATGACATTGCCTGCGTTCGGACTCGCGATGACGCGGCCCACAGTGGCAATGACGGCTCTTGCCTCTTTGGCGTAACGCTCGACCGCGACGATCCATTCGGCGGCGGCAGCCAGAGCATCATGGCGCAAGTGCATGGGTGTCGTGCCCGCGTGATTGGCGTTACCGGTAAAGCGGAAATCGAAGCGGCTCTGGCCCGCGATGGTTTCAACGATGCCGAGTGGAAGGCCTTCATCTTCCAGCGCGGGGCCCTGTTCAATGTGGAACTCAAGATAGCCGAGAGCATCCTGCAGACGAGCTTGCGGGATGCCGGCCGGATTGAGACCGTAGTTCTGGATGGCCTGATGCACTGTGGTGCCACTGTGGTCTTTGCGGTCCAGCAGATTGCCGGTAAGTTCGCCAATTATGGCGCGTGAACCGAGGAACGGTGCGGCGAAGCGAACGCCCTCCTCCTCAGAAAAGCCGATGATTTCGAGCGAGAATGGAAGGTTTACAGTTGCGAAACGTTTCGCAAGAGCGATACCGAGCAGGACACCCAGGACGCCGTCGAAGGCGCCCGCGTTTGGCACGGTGTCGAGGTGCGAGGCGATAACAAAGACGGGAGTTGGGCCATCGTGCGATGGGAGACGACCGCGAAGATTGCCGGCGTCGTCGGTGCGGACGGTCAGGCCGGCCTCGGTCATCCACCCGGTGACTCTTGCGTTGGCGCGGCGTATGGCTTCTGACAAAAAGGTGCGGGTGGTCTGGCCCGGAATGTCGGTAATGGCGGCGAGTTCGCGGCAGCGCGCAGTGATCTCTGCGGCATCGGCTTGGGCGGCAGCCGGCGTGTAGCCCGGCGCGGTGTGCACAGGGTACTTCATCCGCGGGTGACCCGGGCCTGAATGTAACCGCTGGGATCGTCCACCGGCATGAAGATCTCGTTGTTGTTGGGCTGCCCAAAGGGCGCCAGGTCCACGAGGAGATTATGGCGATTGGGCATCGTCAGCGTGATTTCTTCTACCTCATCTACGGAGGCGATGGCTTCGCTGGCCATGGCATAAAGCGTCTGCTGTACCGATAAGGAATCGTGTGTGGCAAAGGTGTGCAGCAGGCTTTCGCGCACGCGGCGGCGCAGGTGGTGAAAGTCGTTCGCGTGCCGCGCGTACTTCCAACGAGCGGCGACGGCTGTGCCCAGCAGGCGGTCTGGAGTTTCCCTGAGCGTGGTGTATTCGTCGCGCTTGAAGCCCACAAAGCCGGACTGCGCGGTCTTCAGGACGACCATGTCGTCAATGCCGCATCCCAACTCGAAGCTTTCACGCGTGCGACGGAAGTTCGCCGTGGCAAGTTCGCCGGAGCCCTTCATAAAGCTGTGGGGATGGGGGACACCATCAATGGTGAGCCGCCTCCACAGAGCGGATTCTATGTGGATTTCGACAGAGCTGACCCGGCTGTTGCGCTCCAGCAGAAACTCGGAAAGCTCGGCCGCGAAGTCCTCCAGAGTGGAGGCGGCGGACTGCTGCGCTCGGGCGTAAATGGTGTTCTTCATGGTGTCGGTCGCCAGCACGTCTGTGTTGTCGCCGTGCAGGTAAACAGCTTCGTAATCGCCTTCCAGAAGCACGCGAACCGTCCACTCATGAAGATCGTGAACGTTGCCCTGGCGCGTCACCTTCATCAGGCGGACGCCGGTCTTGCCGTAACGGTTTTCACGTAGTGTGGGCATCTCAACTTCCCCGGTAGGTGGTATAACCGTTGGCGGTGAGCAGCAGCGGGATGTGAAAGTGGGTCTCGCCTTCGCGTACGGTGAAGGTGATTTCGATCGTGGGATACAGGCCTGCTATGCCTTGGCGTTCATAGTAGCTTGCCGTGGCGAAGCGCAGGCTGTACGTTCCGGCGTCCAGCGTGGTGCCTTCTGGAAGCAGCGCGGAGATGCGCCCGCCGGCATCGGTGGTGAGGGCGTTGAGCGTAGTCCAAACACCATTGCAGGCGCGGTCGAGTTCCACGGCAATGCCAGCAAGGGGCCTGCCGCGGTTTGTGTCCAGGATGTGGGTGGAGATGCTCATGCGGGATGCTCCTCGTGCTCAGCAAGCCAGTGCTGCAGGCGCAAGCGGGTGATCTGCCGCTGCTGCTCGGCGGCATTCTGCAGCTCGGCTTCCGGGGTGTTGTGAATGCGCTCCTGCAGGATGGCCAGAATCTCTGAAGCAGTGCGGCCAGCGGCGCGAATCAGGAAGACGCGGCCGAACGTTTCCTCATAGGCACGGTTGCCTTCGGCGAGGCGATGTTGAAGATCTCCACCGGGGGAGAGCTGGCCCTGCTCGGCGGCGCTCAAGCTTAGCGATTCAGGTGTGGCAGGGCCGGGTGCGTGCCGCTCGCCGATGCGTGGATGACTCTTGAAGGCCTCGGCTCGGTCGATTTCGGGAAGGGATGCCCATGAGGCATCGCTGGCGGTCAGCAACTCCTGCAAATCGGAAAAAGGCCGCTGAGCAGAGAGAGTGGAGGCCCAAGCGCGTGAGCCGTTGCAGGGCAGAATCGCTGCGGCTGCTTCGGCGTGGCTCATGGCATTCCACCTCTTGAGAAAGCTCATCGGAGTGCCCAGCATACATCCTGCGACAGGCCCTTGTTAGGCGATGCGGACGGACTCGTGGCCGCGGGGTGAGTGGGGGAAGGCACCTTCGCGGTAGACGACTTCTCCGCGCAGCACCGTTAGCAGGATGCGGCCTTGCAGGGCTTCTCCGACGTACGGCGAGAGTTTGTGGCGATGGTGCAGATCACTTTCAGCGACGGTCCATTTTGCCTCTGGGTCAAAGACCGCGAAGTTGGCGACGCGGCCAGCGGCGATGACTCCCGTTTGTGAGGAAAGGCCAGCGAGGGCGGCCGGCGCGGTGCTCATCCAGCGCGCGATATCTGTCAGTGCAAAGCCGCGTGCACGTGCCTCGGTCCAGATGACCGACAGAGCAATGGAAAGGCTGGCTATGCCTCCCCATGCGATGTTGAAGCGGCCGTCTTCGCAATACTTCATCCTGGGCGGACATGGGGAATGATCCGTTGCGATCAGGTCGATGGTGCCGTCGCGCAGGCCCTGCCACAGCGCTTCACGGTTGCCGCGGGAACGGATGGGCGGCGCGCATTTGAACTCGGTCGCGCCATCGGCAATGTCCTCGGCCGCAAAGTGGAGATAGTGCGGGCAGGTTTCCACCGTCAGCGTTAGGCCCTCGTCCTTGGCCGCCTGCAGCATGGGCAGGGCAAGCGCGGAGCTCAGGTGCACAATGTGCAGGCGGAAGCGGTGGCGCCGGCAGAGGCCGAGCAGCATGCGGATGGCGGCAAGCTCCGCTTCATCGGGCCGGCTGGCTAGGTAGGTGGCGTACTGTCGCCATGCGGGGTCGCCGGCCGGAGAGAGCGCAGCAAACGCTGCGTCAATGGGTGGCTGCAACTCCGCGTGCACGAGCAAGGGCAGGCCGGTGCGCGCGATAAGGGGCAGCGCCCGTTCCAGATTTGCCTCGTCGATGCTGGTAAAGCCGTCGCATCCGGGGTAGACGAGAAAGCATTTGAAGCCGGGAACGCCTGCCGCGGCCAGCGCTTCCAAATGCGGCTGGTTGCCGTCCACGGCACCGCCCCAGCTCAGCCAGTCCACCAAGCATTTTCCGGCGGCGGCCGCACGCTTCGCTTCAAGCGCGGCGACGGTTGTGGTCTCCGGCAGGCAGTTCAAAGGCATGTCGACAAGCGTTGTGAAGCCGCCGGCGGCAGCTGCGCGTGTCGCTGTGGCAAAGCCTTCCCATTCCGTGCGGCCGGGCTCGTTGATGTGCACATGGGTGTCCACCAGTCCAGGCAGCATGGTGCATCCTTCGGGCACATAAAATGGCTCCGCATCCGGCGGAATCTCAGCGGGGCTGCAAAGCTGGTCAATGTGGCTATCGTTCACAATAACGGCTCCGTCGAACTCGCCCGACGGCGTGACGATGCGGCGGCAGACCCAGGCTTTGCGCATGCAACATTATGGCGCTCCGGCGCGCCGCACGGATGCGATACTACGTGGACACATGACCCCACCGGACCCACAGTTCATGCGGCTCGCCATTCAGCTTGCGACGGAGAACGTGCGCACTGGCCGTGGCGGACCGTTTGGCGCGGTGGTGGTTCGTGATGGTGAGGTGATCGCGGCGGAGGCGAACTCGGTCACGCGGACAAACGATCCAACCGCACACGCGGAAGTGAATGCAATCCGCTCGGCATGCGCCAGGCTGCAGAACTTTCAACTGACCGGCTGCGATGTGTATACCTCGTGCGAGCCTTGCCCCATGTGCCTGGCGGCGCTGTACTGGGCCCGTTGCCGGCGCATCTTTTACGGCAACAGCGAACAGGACGCCGCTGCCGCCGGCTTCGATGATGGATTTTTGTACAAAGAGATAGCTCGGCCCGCAAGCGAGCGAACCATCCCCATTGCGCCACTCCTCGGCGATGAAGCGATGAGTTCATTCGATGCATGGCGCGACAGCACACAAAGGATCCAGTACTGATGGCGAAGAGAGTCATAGACAAGCCGGCAAAGCAAGCCGGACAGGTTTTGCGGAAGACGACCCGGGTGGCGATCCTCGGCTTCGGTACGGTTGGGTCGTCTGTGGCGCACCTGTTGCGTACGCAGAAGTTTCCAGGTGTCGAACTTGCATGGATCTTTAACCGCAATATCGCACGGAAGCGGGAGAGCGAGCAGGCACGCAAGCTTTCCGCTTCGATCCGCTGGACCGAGAACATTGACGACGTCCTGAACAGCGATGTGGACGTGGTGATCGAGGCAATTGGCGGCCTTGACCCGATGGAGAGCTGGCTGAGGCAGGCGCTGTCCTCCGGCAAGCACGTGGTCACGGGCAACAAACAGTTGATCGCATACCGGGGCGCGGGCCTGATCAAGCTGGCGCGAGAGCGTGGAGTTTCGCTTGTCTACAACGCCGCCGTGGCTGGCGGCGTGCCTGTGATTCCTGCGGTGCTGCACGGCCTGCAGGGTGACAATGTTCGACGCATCGCGGGCATCCTGAATGGGACCTGTAACTTCATCCTTTCGCAGATGGAAGCCGGCGAAAACTACCATGATGTGCTGGAGAAGGCACAGGCGGCGGGGTACGCCGAGGCAGATCCGAGCGCGGACGTGGATGGCTATGACGCGCGCGCCAAGCTCTGCATCCTGGCGCGCACGGCGATGCAGGCAGGCATCGACCCCGATAACATTGCCACGCACTCTATTCGCGAGATAAGGCAGGTGGACTTTCATTACGCGCGTGAGTTGAACTGCACCATCCGGCAGATCTCCGAGGCGGAGATGGACGGCGGCATCCTGCGTGCGCGCGTAGGACCGACGCTGGTGCCGCACACGTCTCCCTTTGCCTGGTCGCATGGCACGCAAAACCTGGTTATGACCAGCGGTGAATTTGGGGGCGACGTGGTGTTTTCTGGCCATGGCGCGGGCGGCAATCCCACGGCGGTGGCAGTGGTGAGCGATCTGCTGGCAGTGGTGCACGGCAGCGCTTCGGTCTCGTTGCCGGTGAAAAAGCTCAAGGCGACCAGTGAATTCTCCTCTCCGTATTACCTGCGCTTTGTGGTTCAGGATAAGCCGGGCATTGTTTCCGCGATCTCCGGCGCGCTGGCAAAAGTGGGTGCAAACATCGACAGCATTCTGCAGCGGCCAGGCTATCCCAAGGACGCGCTGCCCTTTGTGGTGACCACCGAACCCTGCCAGACTTCGACAATCCAGAGCGCGGTCGACGCGATCGCGAAGATGCCGACCATGCTGGAAGCGCTTTGCCTGCCGATGCTGATGGACGAAGATAAGGCCGAGGACTGATCCGGACTCATCCTTACAAAGGCGGTTCGGGTTCGTCGCCGACGGCGGAATCGCCGAGGAGCACCTGATAAAATGACAGGGCCGCGTCACCCTGAGGGAGCGTACGTGTGCGGCGAAGGCTGCCGTAGCTCTCCGCAAGGGGCAGTTTGCGAGAGTGTTCCGCGACGACCAGGGCTGCCGGGCCGAGCAAGACCGCAGCTGAGCCGGCCAGGGCGGCGAGGGTGCGGGTGTACTCTTCAGGTTCGTCATAGGGTGGATCGAGGAAGACCACATCCAGCTTTGTCCCGGAGGCGAGCAGGCGCTTCAGCAGCGTCGGTGTGCCGCCGCTTTCCATCAAGAAGCCCTCGTTGATCCTGAGCGAGCGAAGGTTGGCGCGAATCGCGTCAGCAGCGGTGCGGCTTGCCTCAGAGAAGTAGACATGGCGCGCGCCGCGCGAAAGGGCCTCAATGCCAACCGCGCCTGAACCGGCGTACAGATCTGCAAAGTGTGCATCGGCGATGTGGGGTGCAAGCACGTTGAAGAGCGTTTCCCGAAGACGGTCACTGGTGGGCCGCGTTGCTGTTCCGGGTGGCGCGGTCAGCAGCCGGGAGCGGTAGGTTCCGGCGATTACGCGCATGCTGCTTCGTCCATTCGCGTGCAGAGGGGCATTCGCGAAGCATACCGCGTGTGAGCTGTTTGCGGAGGGCCGTAGGCTCAGTCCTTACGCCGACCCCTGAAACAAGATCGTGCTCATCGCTACAATGAGGGAATGCGGTCGCGCTCCTTCCCACTGGGTACTATCTTCGGCGTGGAACTGCGGCTTCACCTTTACGCCGTCATGGCTTTGCTCCTGTTGCTCTTTCATGGGGCAATGCTGGAGTTTCCACTGCGCCGCGCGTTTGGGCTGTGGCTGCTGCTCATGAGCGCGGTGGTGGTGCGAGAGGTGGGCCGGGCCATGGCGGCCGTCTATATCCAGCGCGATCTCCGCACACTTCAACTGGTGCCCTCGGGTGCGCTGGCCACTTATGCTGATGACGAGGCGGGCAGCGTTGCGAGTGAGCGGCTGCTTGCGCTGGCTGGGCCAGTGTCCAACTTTTTGGCGGCCATCACGCTGGCGCTGTTGGTATTTGCGGTGACCCCGCAGGTGAATCTGTTTCAGCGGCCGGTGTTCTGGCCTTCTCATCTTTTACGCGCGGCCATTTGGCTGCAGGTGTTGATGGGCGGCCTGCACCTGCTGCCGGCTTCTCCGCTGGATGCAGGCACTTTGCTGCGGCGGCAGCTGATCCGGGTGCGGGGTCTGGAGCGAGGGTCGCGTATAGCATCCATGATCGGCCAGGGTATTGGGTGGGCGCTGGTGGCGACCGGTGCCTTTTCGCAGGAGATCATCCTGATCCTGGTGGGCGGCAGCGTTCTGCTGACAGCGCAAAGTGAGGGCCACGTGGTGCTGGCGCAAAAGGCGGCGGGCGCGCTTACCATGCGTGACGTGATGCTGAGCGAGTGGACAAGCCTCTCCGCAAGCGACACCCTGGAGGACGGCCTGCGCCGCGCCTCGCATTCATTGCAGGAGATCTTTCCGGTGGTGCGTGGGCCGATGATTGTGGGCGCTGTGGCGCGCGAGACGCTGCTGTTGACGCTGCGGTCGCAGGGCAATGGTTATGTGCAGGGCGTGATGTCGCGTGCGGTCTGTCCTGCCGCACCCGGAGATCCGCTCATTGCGACGCTGCACCGCGCAGGCAGTGCGCGCATGCACCGCGGCATGGCACTGGTTCTGCCAGTGGTGGAGGGAAGCCGGGTGGTGGGCATGGTCACACCGCAGCACCTCTCCCGCACCATGCTGATGCTTGGGCAGTCCCAGCGAGCGCTGGACCGCCGGCAGCGGGACGAGCAACGAGGCAGGAACGATGAATGAGGGGGAGCCGGCTCCGGTCGGCGAGGAGCCTCTCGATAAGGACAACGGTGGCAGCCCGGCAAAGGCACCGCTGCTTCCCGGTCTGTACCTTGTGCCAACGCCCATCGGCAATCTTGAAGACATCACTCTGCGGGCGTTGCGTGTGTTGCGTGATGCGGACCGTATTGCCTGCGAGGACACACGGCAGACGCAGAAGCTGCTGAACCACTTCGCTATACGCACACCAACGGTGAGCTATCACCTGCACAATGAGCGGGAGCGCGCGGAAGAACTCATGACAGAGCTGCGCGCCGGATGCCGTGTAGCAGTGGTGAGCGATGCAGGCATGCCGGGCATCGCGGACCCCGGGGCAGAGCTTGTCCGAGCCGCCATCGCCGAGGGCATCGCGGTGTTTTCGTTGCCCGGTGCCAACGCCGCTGTAACGGCGCTGGTGGCCAGCGGTCTGGATGCAGAAGTCTTCCAGTTCCGGGGATTTCTGCCCTCAAAAGCCGGCGAGAGAAGAACTTTGCTGGAAGCGGTTTTGGCGGAAAGACAAAACAGCCTGGCGGCCACGCAGGTCTTTTACGAAACGCCGCACAGAATTCTCGATGCACTGGAGGATATCGCGGTAGTCTTCGGCAGCGCTCATCGCGTGGTGCTGGCTCGCGAGCTCACCAAGCTGCATGAAGAGTTCCTGCGTGGCACCGCCGCGGAGGTCCTGGCCACCCTGCGGACGCGGGAGGTGATGCGCGGCGAAATGGTCCTGCTGCTGGACGGAACTGCAAGTATACCAGAAACCGCTCAGGCGTTGAGCCTTGCCGAAGCGGTTCGCGGGCTGATGCGCGCTGAAGCTTTGCAGGAGAAGGAAGCCCTGAAGCGCGTTGCCCGGGAACGCGGCATCGGCAAAAGCGAAGCGTACCGTGAGTGGCAGCGCACCCGCGGCAGATGACCACGATAGAGCGCGTCGCGTTACAAGTCGTTGGCGCCATCCTCTGCCGTGGTCGCCACCGCTGTTGAGCGCAACAGCGGGTCAGGCGTGCGCTCTTCCTTGTGGTGCTCACGGCCTTTTACACGGTCGTAGACATAGGTATCGCTGGTAGTGCCGAGGCTTTCGTTGTAAAGCGACGCAGCGCCCGCGGCTTCCTTCATCTCCTCATCGAATTGGTGTATCGCGCGCAGAATCTCGGCGGTGGCGGCAATCTCCAGCCGGCCGGCCTTGACGAAGATTTGGTAGCCGCGGTTTTCCAGTGTGGCGATCTGTCCCTTGAGCAAGTAGCCGGAGCGCGCGGTAATCATGGCGGGCGCGGTAATCAGACCCTTGTCCGCACTGGCGTTCACGGTCGGAGGTGCGATTTCTGCGGCGCAGCCATACTTTCCGACGCGGTAGGAACCGCTTGCACCGCCGCTGGCCGGAGAGACATCAAAACCCTGCGAGCGAAGCAGCGTCAGGACGCCTTCAAAGGTGCGCTTCTCAGCTTTTTTACGAAAGAACATGATGCGGTCTGCCTCACACACCGGAGTTGCAAGCATTCTGGCCGAAACGCGCCAGTGGGTCCCATCGAACCAACGGTGCTGCCGTCCGGTAGACTCTACTTTCGCATATGCTGGCGTGGCACGGCCAGCCAGCCTGGCCAGTGGTACAGAGGCCTTACAGGATTTCAGCAGACCATGACGAGTCTTTCCATCGACACTTCGAGCTTAGGTGCTTCCGTAGCCGAGCGCATCGGCAACACACCCATGGTGCGGCTGGACCGGATCGTGGCCCATCTGCCCGGCATTACGCTGCTAGGCAAGGCGGAGTTCGCCAACCCCGGCGGCAGCGTGAAGGACCGCCCGGCGTACTCCATCGTCTCCGCTGCCATGGCCGCGGGTGAACTGGGTGATGCGCGTCCCGAGCGCAGCCTGCTGGATGCGACCAGCGGCAACACCGGTATAGCGTATGCCATGCTGGGCGCGGCGCTGCAGTTCCCGGTAACGCTGTGCGTGCCGGCCAGCGCCAGCTCAGAGCGCAAGAAGATGCTGGCGGCCTACGGTGCCGAGGTGATCTTTACCCCAGCGGGCGATGGCTCAGACGGTGCTATCCGTAAGGTTCGCGAACTCTACGCTGCCGCGCCGGAGAAGTACTTCTATGCCGACCAGTACGGCAATGACAATAATTGGCGGGCGCACTACCGCACCACGGCCAACGAAATTTGGAAGCAGACTGAGGGCTCTGTGACGCACTTCATTGCGGCGCTGGGCACCAGCGGGACCTTCATGGGAACGACGAGGCGGCTGCGCGAGTTGAACCCTGCGGTCAAGTGCATCAGCATGCAGCCGGACTCGCCGTTTAACGGACTGGAAGGCCTGAAGCACATGCCCACGGCGATTGTCCCGCCGATTTATGACGCCACGCTGGCCGATCGAAACATCTGGGCCGAAACCGAGTCCGCTTACGCCATGTGCAAGCGGCTGGGCCGGGAACTGGGCCTGCTGGTAGGTGTTTCCGCTGGCGCAAACGTGGCCACAGCGCTGCAGATTGCGGAAGAGGAGTACAACGCGGGGCGCGAAGCCGTGATTGTGACGGTGCTCTGTGACGGCGCGGACAAATATTTGTCGGAAAGGTTCTGGACCGAGTAGATGCCGACGCTGACTCTCTCCGAAGCAAACCTGCAGGCACTCCGCGCGCGCGGCGAGGAAACGTATCCGCATGAGTGCTGCGGCATCCTGCTGGGACACTTGCGCGGTGAGGTGAATGAAGTCGTCGAACTCATGCGTGCGGGCAATACCCGCACCGATTCCGCCCACAACCGGTATCACATCGCGCCACAGGAACTGATCACTGCGCAGCGTGCCGGGCGCAAGTCAGGACTGGACATCGTCGGTTTCTACCACTCGCACCCAGACCACCCGGCGCAGTGGTCCGCCACCGATTTCGCAGAGGCGCATTGGTTCGGTTGCAGCTATGTAATTACGGCCGTGATGCAGGGAAGGGCGACTGTGACAAACGCTTTCCTGCTGCGCGGCACGAACGAAGATGACAAGAGGTTTGAGGATCAGTTCATTCGCACCGAGGCCGAAAGGTCCTTATCCGGCGAGTACCAGTCGGGCAAGTCGCCGGCGGACTTGCCGGAGTAGCCGAATCAACTCATGTCGGATCTATACCGCGATCCGTCGCTGTGGCTTGAGCTACCGGAATATTCTCATACATGAACGCTAGGCTGAAAGCCTCAGGTGCATTGTGTCCTCCTCAAGTGAATAACGTCATTTTAAGAAAGCTGCGGCTTCAGCCGCCGGGATAGATGCTCGAAAGTGTGATGGCGCGGCTTTAGCCGCCGGGATAGCCTTCTGACGCGCCATCAACTGCAAACTTATGCACTTACGCTTGTGTGTTTCGAGCGCATGCGCCTCTTTCAGCGCTCGGCAAATGCTGACTTGCTGGTCACCACCCTGTTTCGCTATCGGAGTGAGTCCCGCTTTCGGCTGCATGGTTTCGTTGCGATGCCGGACCATGTGCACTTGCTTTTCTCGCCGACTTCGTCATTGGAAGCCACGGTTGGCCTCATAAAAGGCGGCTTCTCATTCGCCATGCGCAAACAATACACGGGGACTGTGTAGCAGGACGGGTATTATGCGCATCGCGTCATAGACGCCGGAGATTACGCCAATCAGATTGAGTACATCGCCGCAAATCCGGAGCGCAGGCGGTTATGAGAAGTACCCCTACGTACATACAGGATTGTCAGATTGTCTTGATCCTAAGCCGCCCCATCTCGGCGGCTGAAGCCGCAAGCCTCGCTTCATCAACATGGGTATCTCGGCGGGTAAAGCCGCTGATTTCTGCTTCATGTGTCTATCTCGGCGGCTAAAGCCGCTGGATTACTTATCATGTGTCCATCCCGGCAGGTTGAAGCTGCAGTGCTAAGGGTCGCGAAAGCCACGTCCGCCGAAGCCATCCACCCTTCGCCAGCATCTCAAGAGATGTATGACGATTCTGATTCCGACACCGCTTCGTGGCTTCACCGGCCAGCAGTCCACCTTTCAGGCGGAGGCCGCCACCGTGAGTGAGGCTTTGCAGAAGCTCACTGCGGCCCATCCGCAACTGCAACAGCATCTCTATGGTTCGGATAGTAAGCTGCGCTCATTCGTAAATGTCTACCTGAACGATGACGATATCCGCGATCTGCCAGAGAAGGAGAACTCGCCGGTCAAGAGCGGCGATGAGATTTCGATCATTCCATCGATCGCGGGTGGTTCACCGGCAGTAACGGACGCGCCGGCGATTGCGGAAGCGGCTCTGGCCGAGCCGGTCACGGCAGAGTTGCCGAAGCTTTCCAATGAGGAGATCGCCCGCTACTCGCGCCACCTGATCCTGCCCGAGGTCGGCATGGAGGGTCAGCGCAAGCTGAAGGCGGCGAAAGTGCTATGCGTGGGCACTGGCGGCCTGGGTGCGCCGCTGGCCTTGTATCTCACCGCGGCGGGCGTGGGCACCATCGGCCTGGTCGATTTTGATGTGGTGGACGAGAGTAATCTGCAGCGGCAGGTCATCCATTCCCAGGCGACCGTCGGCATGCTCAAAGTGGATTCCGCCGAACAGATGTTGAAGGGCCTGAACAAGAACGTGAGCATCGTGAAGCACAACACGATGCTTACCAGCGCCAACGCACTTGAGATTTTCCGCGACTACGACGTGATCGCCGACGGCACAGACAATTTTCAGACGCGTTACCTGGTGAACGATGCCTGCGTTCTGACCGGTAAGCCGAATGCCTACGGCTCCATCTTCCGCTTCGAGGGCCAGGCAAGCGTCTTCGCCACGGAGCAGGGTCCCTGCTACCGGTGCCTGTATCCGGAGCCGCCACCGCCGGGCTTGGTGCCCAGTTGCGCAGAGGGCGGCGTGCTCGGCATCTTGCCCGGGCTGGTAGGTGTGATTCAGGCGACGGAGGTCATCAAGCTCATCCTCGGCATTGGCGAGCCGCTCATCGGCCGTCTCTTGTTGGTGGATTCGCTGGCCATGAGCTTCCGCACGCTCAAGCTTCGAAAGAACCCGAACTGCCCGGCTTGCGGTACGCATGAGATTCAGGAACTCATCGACTACGACCAGTTCTGCGGCGTCGCCAAGCCAGCCGAAGCTGGCCCGTTGGAAGTCTCCTCCTTCGGGAAAGTGGACAGCTCGCTGAGTGAACAGGACGGCATTCCGCAAGTCAGCGTGGAGACGCTGCGGGACAAACGCAACGCAGGCAAATTTGTACTAGACGTGCGTGATCCGCATGAGGCTCAGATTGCGACCCTGGGCGCGCCGATGATTCCTGTGGGCGAGCTGGAGCAGCGCATCGGCGAGCTGCGTGGTAAGGAGCACGAGGAGATCTACGTGCACTGCCGCTCCGGTGCACGCTCACAAAAAGCGTCGCTGCTGCTGAAGCAACACGGCTTCACCAACGTACATAATGTCGCGGGGGGCATTCTTGCATGGGCGGACCATATTGACCCGAGCATGCCGAAGTACTGAGCGACTCATGTGCCGCACGTTCGGACTTAGGCATGCGGCACGGCTTAAGCGGAAGCAGCGGGGCGGGCGTCCATTGGAAAGCTGGCACTAACGGTGGTGCCTCCGCCTTCTGCGTTCTCAAGCTGCAACCGTCCATGGTGCCGCTCCACAATCTCATGAGAGATGTACAAGCCGAGGCCATTGCCCAGGTCCCCTTTAGTGGAGTGGAAGGGCTGAAAAAGATGTGTTCGCAGCTCCGGCGCGATGCCGGGACCATTATCCGTGATGCGGATGACCGTCTCGTCACCGTTGCCGCCCGCACTTAGCACAACGCGACCACCTACCGGAGCAGCATCGATAGCATTTGAGAGCAGGTTCGCAACTACCTGGCGAATTTGCCCCAGGACCCCGTTCATTTGGCGCTCCCTTTCTCCTTGGACCTCCACCTGGATGCGCCTGTTGCGGATCTTGCCATGAAATAGGCGCAAAACATCGTCGAAGAGCATACCGACAGCGAAAGTCTCCGTTGTCGTGCGGCTTTCCCGGTTCCATCGCAGCGTCTGCTTGGTGATGCCGCTGATCCGTTCCAGCTCGCTTTCCGCCATGGTGATGTACTCGGCCGCGTTGCCGTCCTTTGGCATTTCGCTGCGCAGCAGATACATGAGGTTGGTGATGGATTCCAGCGGATTGTTGATCTCATGCGCGATAACGCTGGTCATTCGCCCGGTAAGTGCCAGCTTCTCCGTCATGCGCATAGCGGCTTCCCGTTCGCGGCGCTCGGTCAGGTCAAGGAACAAACCAACCCAACCCGCCGGCCGTCTGCCTTCGCGCCGGAAAGGCGTGATGCGCAGCAGATGCCAGCGGAGTACACCGTCGTCAGTGCCGTTCTGCAACCGGACCTCTTCTTCAAATGGCTCAAAGGAGGCCAGCGCCGATTCCCATGCCGCGGCACAGCGCTTCTCGTCCTCCGGAAAGATGCGTCCTTCTCCCAACCAGAGCCCGCCATGACTGGGGAACTGCTCGTGCCAGCGTTCGTTTACATAGGTCAGTGTGCCGTTCTCATCCGTGGTGAAGACGATGGTGGGCAGGTTGTGCGTGAGTTGTAAAAAGCGTGAGGCATTAAGTTCGGCTTCCTCCTCCGCGCGCTGCAGGCTGATGGTGACAAGCGCCGCGCGGAACTCCCGGGCAGACTCCAGCTCCACATCTGCCCAGAGCAAGCTCTGGCCGCGCAACTCCTGCTGCCAGGAAGCGAAGCTGGTACGTGGGTGCAGCCGTTGCTGTTCATCGACCTTCTTCACCGGTTCGCCGGCCCAGGTCACGGTTTCCAGCACCTCCGGCTTAAACCACAGCACATAGCGGCGGCGCACATCGGAGATGGTGACGGCGAGCAGACCGCTGGCAATCGCGGTGCATTCCGCCGCTGCCGGAAGCTCCGCTGAGAGCTGCCGGGTGGTGTACAGCTCGAATTCCGGCCTGCCATCAAGCCAGGCAACAATCGCTTTTAGTGTGGGCAGGTCCGGCACATCGCCGCTGTGCTCATACACGCCGTTATCCCAGAGCACAGCTCCAGTGGCGTCAGTCACATGCATCACGGACTTCATCTCCGCGGCAAGTGCCGAGAGATAGTTCGATTCCGCGGCGATCTGTGTGAGCAGTTGCCGTTGTACACCGTGGAAGTGAACCAGCGTGCGCAGTCGGGCGGCGGTGCGAAATGTGGTGAGCTGTGTCCCCACCATCTTTGACAGCATGTCGCAGGCCGAGCGGATCAGGTAGGGGACTGTGCGTGGCTCGGCATGATGGCCGCTGATCAGGCCCCAGAGCCTGCCCTCACTCACAATGGACACCGACATGGACGACATGGTGCCCATATTGCGCATGTACTCCAGGTGAACAGGCGAGACCGACCGCAGCACCGAGTGCGAAAGATTCAGAGCATGGGGCGCCTGCTCTCGCAGGGAGTGCAGCGGGGAGGGAGTGTAAACCGCGTTGGGAATGATGCGGACGGTGTTTAGTACGTAAAGTTGCCGGGCCTGCGCGGGAATGTCTGTCGCGGGAAAACGAAGATCCACGTAGCTGGGCAGCCGGCCGCTGTTGAACTCGGTCAGCACGGTTCCGTGGCCCTCTTCATCGAAGCTGTACAACAGCGCGCGGTCAAAGCCGGTCAATGCCGCGAACTGGTCGGTGAAGCTTTGGCACAGCTCCTGCACCGTGCCCAGGCGGGCCAGCGTGGAAACAAAATTGGTGATGACTCCATTCATCATCTCCGCACCGACGAGCCAATCCTGCCGCTCAAATTCGAGTATGCGGGTGGACTGGACACAGTGGGTCACGACGGAAAACAGGTTCCCGCGAATCTGGAAGGCCCCCAAGTACGAGACGAGGCCTTCCGGATCCATGGAGAAACGGAGCTGCCGCACGGAGGCAAGCAATTCGCGCTCAAGCAGCAGGTCGATCCCGCAGCCAAGGATAAGTTTGAGCGGTGCGCCCAGGAATTCCTCTGCGTTCTCACTCGCCAGTACGACAGAGGCATGCTCTTCGTCGAGGCCAAGCATGAAGCCGTGCCGCTGAACCGCGCCCGGCAGCCGGATCTGCTCCTGAGCGCAGCTATCCGCGAAGTTCGCCGGGATGTCGGCTGGCTCCGTGTGGGGAATGCCGTGGCTGGACTGGGAGATGCTCTGAAAAGAACTCATGGACAAAGTTGATGTGATCTTATGATGCGGACCGGCCCGGATGGATCGCAACGCGGGGCATTTGCGAGAGACGTTGATCTCACGATCAACACGCCGCCGGGAGTTGTACGGGCCTCCGCATCCACTCTCCAAAGATGGAAAACATGCCCCTTGCAGCGGCGAAGACGACTGGCGCGTCATCGTCGGGGATCTGGCGCAGCACGGCCTGAAATTGCCGCCACATGGGCATTGTCTGATCGCCGTAGCCGCGGAAATAGGCGTTGCCCTCACCCGGCGCAAACCCGAAGTGCTCTTCCACGTGTTTGGCGATGTATTGACCGCCAAGCGTCGATCCTTCCACGACATACATGACACCCAGGAATGCCGCACGCGGGCTCCCATGCGCCAGCAGGAGTTGATCGAGACGCAGAGCCAGTTCGTCGTCGAAAGCTGTCTCGTGATAATCCGGGCACATCCGCCGGAGATCAGCGCTGATCAGTGCACAGCGCTGCCGCTGGGCTACCAGCTCAGTGAGGTCTTCCGGTGCATGCCGTTCTGCCCACCTGTCCCATGTGCATAAAACAACGTGGAATCGCTGCAAGACGGAGATGTACTGGTCCACAGTCAAGTCGGAACCCATCAGGGGTACGGAGCTTTCCGTGCTGTCGTGGTCGGCGGCTGTGTGCTGTCGAAGCTGCTGCAGGTCCATATGAAAAAGCGAGCGCGAGGCACGCTGTTTTGAGCCTAGCAGAGAGCAAGCGACGGTTTACGGCGACATGGCCGCGCCGGGCTGACCATCGCACGGGGATGTGCATCTACTTAGCTGGCCAAATGCGCGTGAGGTCGTCAATGAGCCGCACACCGCGCGCCGCAAGGAGCACAACCGGAGAAGCATGGTCGAAGCAGTTGTCGTGTGGAATGAACCGAATAATCTGTCCCACTGGAATTTTCACCTGGATCCAGGCTGGCGGCAGTTCGCCGCCATGGTCAAGCTCGGCGCAGAGGCGATGCGGGCGGTGAACCCCACGCTGCCCATCGTGCTGGGCGGCGTTTCCAGCGGCGACCCTGACTGGCTTCGGCTGCAGGCAGGCTACGGTGTGATGGAACATGTGGATGCAGTCGCGATCCACGGCTTCCCGATAGACTGGAATCATTGGCAGCTGACCGAATGGCCCACGAAAATAGCCGAGGCGGCCGCGGTTACAGGCAAACCGGTATGGGTGACGGAGGTTGGCTGCTCCTCCTTTGGACTGGAAGAAGTGGCTCGGCTGGGCTTCAAGACAACGATCGATCTGCTGCGAGGCAAGACACCCCGCATTCACTGGTACTCGCTGTACGATCTGCCGCCAAGCTGGCCGGCGGAGACGCGGCACAAGGAAGCCGAGGGTTCCAGTTACTACCGCCATTACTACCTGGGTTTGCTGAAGCATGACGGCACGCCCAAGCTGGCGGCCGCGGAGTTCCCGCCGGACGGCTCGGTGGGATTGTGCCAGTGGTTTCACTTTGAGGACCACCGGCTGGATGACGCGGTTGCTTGGATGAAATCGCACGGCGTCAAGTACCTGCGCACAGGCTTGAGTTGGGCGGATGCCTATCGGCCAAACGCCGAGGCATGGTTCGACCGCTTGTTTACCGCGCTGGAGAGTTTTGACGTGGCGATGACGCTCTGCTTCACGCCCGGCCATCTGGGGCTTGAGGACCATCACACCTCGCCGCCGAAGCACAATGAAGACTTTGCCGAGTTTGCCCGCTGGGCTGTGGCGCGGTACGCTTCGCCGGGGCAGCGGGGTGCGGTGAACTTAGCAGCCGGTTCACTGTATGACCTAACGCAGATGGTGAAGCGCAGGGCCGAGATCAAGTCGCAGCAGGTCCCGCAGCACGATGAAAGTACAACACCCAAAGAAGAGATGAAAGAAGAGGTCGCGGCAATCCTTTGAGTATTCAGAGCGCACAGGCACTCCCCGCTTCACGCAAGCGGCAGATTCTGATCACCGGCGGTGCCGGCTTCGTGGGCTCGCACCTGGCTGACGGCCTCTTGCGGCAGGGTCACGCCGTCCGCGTGCTGGATGACCTCCATCCACAGGTGCACCCAGGCGGCGAGCGGCCCGCCTATCTTTCGACAGATGTCGAAATGATCCATGGCGACGTGCGCGATCCAAACCTGCTGAAATTCGTGCTGCAGGGCGTGGATGTGGTTTATCACTTTGCTGCCACCGTCGGCGTGGGGCAGAGCATGTATGAGATCAGCCGGTACATGTCCGTCAACACGCAGGGTACAGCCGAACTGCTTCAGGCGGTGCTTGACAGCAAATTGCCGATTGAGAAGATCGTGGTAGCTTCATCGATGTCGATCTATGGCGAAGGCCGCTACGTCGGTCCAAAAGATGGCCGGACTTACACACCGCCGGTGCGTACCACGGAACAATTGAAGCGCGGTGAGTGGGAGGTCAGCGTTGGGGACAGCGGGCCGCTGCAGCCCGTGCCCACCGATGAAAGCAAGCCGAGCGAGATCAACAGCATGTACGCCCTGAGCAAGCGCGACCAGGAGGAGCTGTGCATGATCTATGGCCGTACTTATGGCCTGCCGGTCACGGCACTGCGCTTCTTCAA
This sequence comes from uncultured Terriglobus sp., assembly GCA_964246795.1. Taxonomy (GTDB): domain Bacteria; phylum Acidobacteriota; class Terriglobia; order Terriglobales; family Acidobacteriaceae; genus Terriglobus. The sequence continues at coordinate 22,577 of CAXTRR010000022.1, forward strand.
TATCTACGGCACACGGCAGGCACTCTCCAATCCATACACTGGCGTTGCGGCTGTCTTTGCCTCACGCATGCTGAACGGCAAGCAGCCGCTCATCTTTGAGGATGGCGAACAGCAGCGTGACTTCGTGTCCATCCATGACATCGTTCGCGCCAACATTCTGGCCATGGATGCGGCTGCCTCGAATGGCGAAGTGATCAACATCGGCTCGGGGCAGCCCGTGTCCATCCGACGCATCGCGGAGCTGCTGGCCGGTGCGCTGGGATCGAAGGGGCTGGAACCGGTAGTCACGGGCAAGTACCGCGCGGGCGACATACGCCACTGCTTCGCCGACATTTCGAAAGCACGCAAGCTGCTTGGTTACGAGCCACAGGTTTCGCATGAGGAGGGCTTTGCGGAGCTGGCGGACTGGCTGCAATCGCAGCAGGCCGAAGACAAGGCTGACACGATGCTGCAGCAACTGGCCGCACATGGGTTGACGGCTTAAATCACCCGGCACACTCACTTCTCAGCGTTATAGGAGCAAAGCCAATGCTGGAAGGAGCAAATCCTTTGTTGCAAAGCTCCTTCGGATAGCACCCCGACTGCAGCGGAAGCCAAGCCGCTCTAGTGGGCGACTAAACGTGAGCTGACCTTGCCGTAGACAGCTTTCGGCAGGATGTGGCGCCGCACAAGTTCAGCAGGTTGCTTGTATGGGCGCTCTCTCATGATGTTCACGGCCATGGCAGGAGTGACTCCTGGAAGGGATTCCAGCTTCTCCTTTGGCGCGGTGTTGACATCGATGGGATCGCTGTTTGGGTCGCGCCGCAAGCCATCGCGAATACCCAGGGCCGCACCTTTCACGTCGCTGGCCACGGTACGGGTTACGGCAGCTGTTGAACGCCGGACCATGTCCTGGCTATGGGGACTCGATGTACACCCGGCAAGCAGAACCGGCGTTGCGAGAAGAAGGGCAAGCGGCGCTTTCATGCGTATATCCTATCCCTCGTGGAAGCGCGTTGCGGTGCCGCCAGGTTTCAGTCCAGCTTTAGTAAGCGCCCCGTCCGCTCCGTTTCTTCCGCGAGTAGTTCCGGCCGTTCCGCCAGAGACAATCCATAACTCGGCACCAGTTCCCGCAAATGGTCAGGGCTAAGCTGTACACCTTGTATACCCTGGGCGATGAGTTCCAGCATGATGGCCACGGCGGTCGACGCTCCGGGAGAAGCTCCGAGCAGCGCTGCGAGAGAGCCGTCGGCCGACCGGACGATCTCCGTCCCGAACTCCAGCCGTCCTCCCTTTTTGGGGTCGCTCTTGATGATCTGTACGCGCTGGCCTGCGATTTCAAGCCGCCAGTCTTCGCTGCGGGCCTCCGGTATAAACTCCTGCAGGGCTTTCACGCGGTCCGCCGGTGACTGCATGACCTGGCCGATGAGGTATTTGGTGAGATCCAGGTTGGAGGCGCCTGCGCCCAGCATGCTGATCAGGTTGCCCGGCCCTACGGACCGCAAAAGGTCAGCGTAGGAGCCCTGCTTCAGGAACTTGGTTGAGAAGCCGGCAAAGGGACCAAAGAGAAGTTCACGCTGGCCTGCGATCATGCGGGAGTCCAGGTGCGGCACGGACATAGGCGGTGCGCCGAGCGCAGGTTTGCCGTAGACCTTGGCGGAATGCTCGTCGATCACGGCACGGTTCGTGCAGCGCAACCACTGCCCGCTGACAGGGAAGCCGCCGTAACCGCGGCCCTCGGGAATGCCGCTGCGCTGCAGCAACGGCAGTGCACCGCCGCCCGCGCCCAGAAAGACGAACCTTGCCGTGATGCGTGTGCGCTTGCCTGTCTCTAGATCTTCCACAAGCGTGTACCAGCGCCGGTCCGGCAGTTGGTGCAGCTCCCGCAGCCGGTGCCGGAAGTGGATGCCGCTGCCCTGTGCCGCGAGCGAATGCAGCAGCATGCGAGTGAGCGCGCCATAATCCAGATCGGTGCCGTTTTCGGCGCGGGTGGCGGCGACGGGTTGGCCGGCGGGGCGGCCCTCCATCATCAGTGGCATCCACTCGCGCAACTGCGCCGGATCGTCACTGAAGAGCATTCCCGCGAAGAGCGGACTTTGCGACATGGCGGCATGACGCTTGCGCAGGAACTCCACATCCTTTGCGCCGGCCACGAAGCTCATGTGCGGCACACGATTGATGAACTGCTTCGGGTCCTGGATCAGGCCGCGTTCCACCAACGCCGCCCAGAACTGGCGGGAAAGCTGGAACTGTTCGTTGATCTTTACCGCGCGATCGATGGCAATACCGCCATCCGCGCGCTCCGGTGTGTAGTTCAGTTCGCAGAGCGCCGCGTGGCCGGTTCCAGCGTTGTTCCACGCGTCGGAGCTTTCCAGTGCCGCCTCACCCAGTTGCTCGACGAAGGCGATGCGGAGGCCGGGTTGCAGCAGCGTGAGCAGCATGCCCAGCGTGGCTGACATAACACCGGCACCGATCAGCAGGACATCCACTTCACCCAGTACTGCTCCTGGAACGCCGGTATTCCGGGGCTGAGAGGCGGTTGAGACTTGATCCAATGCCGCCACTTAAGCCTTTGCCGCTTTCATATTCTCGATGATCCTGGTGGCGAACTCGCTGGTCTTCGCTGTCGTTGCGCCATCCATGCCTTTGGCGAAATCAGCTGTCACAAATTTTTGCCGGATCGTCTCTTCCATGGCTTGTTCGATGAGCTTGCCGGCCTCATGCCAGCCCAGGAATTGGAAAAGCAGCACGCCACAAAGAATCACTGAGCCGGGATTAACCACGTCCTGATCGGCGAGGCGGGGCGCCGTGCCATGGGTCGCCTCAAAGACCGCATAGCCATCGCCGATGTTGACGCCTGGTGCAATGCCAAGGCCGCCGACCTGTGCCGCGGCGGCGTCAGAAAGGTAATCGCCATTCAGGTTCGTGGTGGCCAGCACGCTGTACTCGGCCGGCTTCAGCAGCAAGTCCTGGAACATGGCGTCGCAGATACGATCGTTCACCAGGATCATGGACTTCCACTTGCCGTGGCCATGCGTCTGCCCGATCGTGGCGATCACCGCATTCACTTCAGCAATAATTTTCTGCCCGAAGGCAGCGGGTGCAAAGCTCATGCCCGGTTCCACAATGGCCGCGATGGACTCGGCTGTTGCGTTCGGGTCTTTGTCCAGCGCGCCGATTATCCAGCTTTCGCGCTCGGTGACGATCTCCTGGCGAAACTCCGCTGCCGCAACCTCATAGCCCCACTCGCGGAAGGCACCCTCGGTGAACTTCTGAATGTTGCCCTTGTGCACGATGGTGACGGTTTTGCGGCCGTTGTCGACCGCGTATTGCAATGCCGCGCGCACCAGACGCTTGGACCCGTGTACGGAAATGGGTTTGAGGCCGATGCCCGCATCGTCACGGAGCTTCTTTTTGGTGCCGCCGAGCAGTTCGTTGTTCACAAAGTCACGCAGCCTCGCCACATCGGCTGAGCCTTCTTTAAACTCAATGCCGGCGTAGATGTCCTCGGTGTTCTCACGAAAGATCACCACATCCACTTCATCGGGCTTCAGCATGGGGCTGGGCACGCCTGCGTAGTGGCGCACCGGCCGTACGCACTGGTACAGGTCCATGGTCTGCCGCAGCGTGACGTTGAGCGAACGAATGCCGCCGCCTATCGGCGTGGTGAGCGGCCCTTTGATGGAAACGCGATAGTCGATGCACGCCTGCACGCTGTCCTGCGGCAGCCAGTCATTATGCAGCCGATAGGCCTTCTCGCCGGCCAGAATCTCAAACCACTCCACCCGCCGTGTGTTGCCGTAGCACTGTTCCACGGCGGCATCCATCACAGCCCGCGCGTTCTTCCAGATGTCGCGCCCGGAGCCGTCACCTTCAATGAAAGGGACGATTGGCCGGTCGGGAACAGTGTAATGACCGCTCGCATATCCAATGGCACTGCCGGCATCGGGCGGCCGGACTCCGTTGTACGTCTCTTGCATACAGGTAAAAGCCTACAGCGCTGGAACCGGGGGCCGCAATGCGAGTCTCCGGAGAGTTTCCGATAGCCGCACTTTTGTGCGGTAAGCGGGGCACCGGGAAGGAGAATAGAGTTTCAGGCTTCAGGCTTGTACACGTTGGCCCGGTGCTGTCTCTTGATTGCAGGATCTCAGCGTGCCTGGATGCCTGCCCATTGCAGGTTGGTGAACCACTCGCCGTTGGCCAGAAGTGTTTCAAAGCGGCCGCTCATGCTGGTTTTGCCGGTCTGTGTGTCCAGATTTCGCTCATAGCTCAGCCGGAAACGCGGGCCAAGCGCAGAGGTTTCCGACAGCAGCACAGCGGTATCCCGCCGGTTGTATGCGCCCTCCACGTGCTGAAGGTCGACGCCGTACCGGACGATACGGCCTTCACTGTCGAAGTAGATAGCCTTTAGCGGGGCTCCTGGAGACTCCTGAAAAATGTACATCTGGTCGCGATGAGCGCAGCCGGCGCTGGCCGGATTCCTGCAGGCCAGATCGGTGGTGCTGTACCGCGTCAGGATCTGGCCACTCAGCTCCCTTACAAAGGCATAGGAGCCGATAGGGGTACCGCCACTGCCGGGCGATTCCGCTGTCCAGGTTCCCTCCAGGAAGTCCAGCGACTTCAGCGAAAGCAGCGGCTTCGGCTTGGCGGGGTAAACATCTCCCGCAGCGTCCGTTACCTGCGATCGGGTGGCCTGCGCGTAAAGGGCCGAACCCATACCGCAGCCGGCGATCATCGCTGCCGCCAGCACTGCCCGCACCAGAAAGGATGTCCTCAGAGAACTCATCTAAGCCCTAAGTTATAACAGCGGATGGCAAGCCGGGCTGGTGGATGACCGTCCTAGTCATGCCCGGTACGGGTTGCAATCACGTTGGGGTCGTGGGTGAGCGCGGGCCTTTGCCAAAGCATCACCAGCAGGCCGCCCGCAACGATTAGGGTGCCCCCCACAAAAATTGGCAGCGTTGGCCTGACCTTGAAGGCGATGTAGTTGGTGACCTGGAAGACGATGAAGAGCAGGGCGATATAGAGTCCCACGACCTTTCCGAACTCCACCGGCGCAAGATTGAGGCTTGTCCCGTACAGCGTCAGGAGCAGCATGCCAGCGGCGAAGTAACCGACACGCACCGGCACGGCATGGCTGTGCAGCGCGACCCGCAGTATCGCGTCACCGGCTGCCTCGAAAATAGTGGAGGCCAGAACAAATAGGAAGATTTTCAAGCGGGCACCTCGACTGTCTCGCGTGAAGCCGCGTGCTGCCGCTGCATGGTTGCAATGACATCTGTGTACTTGTTGCCTGCACCCGTATTGAAGATCACCACTCGGTCGCTCGCTTTCAGAAAGCCGTTTTCGATCAGCCGGTCATACGCCGCCGTGGCTGCGGCACCCTCCGGGCTCAGCAACAGACCTTCGTAGCTACCCCAGTCGACGATCGATGCATACATCTGCTCGTCAGTCTGCGAGATGACGACGCCTCCGGAATCGCGAACCGCCTGCAGGATGAGGTAGTCCCCATAAGGCTTGGGAACGCGAAGGCCGCTGGCCAGCGTCTGCGCGCCTTGAAACATCTGCGATGCGTCGGCTCCCTCGCGATACGCCCGCGTCATTGGCTCACAGCCCGCGGCTTGTACGGCGATCATTTTGGGCCTTTTGCCTTTCACCCATCCCAGTGCCTCCATCTCCGCAAAGGCCTTCCACATGCCAATCAGACCGACGCCGCCGCCTGTCGGATAAAAGACCGCGTCGGGGTACTCCCAGCCAAGCTGCTCGACAAGTTCGTACCCCATCGTCTTCTTACCCTCCACGCGGTACGGCTCCTTCAGTGTGGAAACGTCAAACCAGCCTTCTGCCTCCTTGCGCTGTGCCACAATTTTGGCGCAATCGGAGATCAGCCCGTCCACCAGCGTCACCTTCGCGCCATAGGCGACGCACTCCACCTGGTTGGCCATGGGCACGTCACGGGGCATAAAGACGTGCGCCTCCATGCCTGCAGCGGCAGCGTAAGCCGCCAGCGCGCCACCGGCATTCCCGGCGCTGGGCACCGCCAGCTTGCTTGACCCGGAGCCGCGCTCGGCATAATGCCTTGCCATGGTCACAGCGAGCGAGAGCCCCCGAGCCTTGAAGGTGCCCGTCGGGTTTGCGCCCTCCTCTTTCAGCAGCACGTTAGGATTGCGCCTGCTCGTCAGCATGGGCGTCCAACCCTCACCCAGGGTGACCGGTGAGACATCCGGCATTACGGCACAGTAGCGCCACATGCTGTCCACATCATGCCGGACGACATCTGCTGGCCGCGAACCTTTGAGCGATGTGAGGTCATACCGGACAAAATAGGTGCCGCCACAAAGTGGGCAGATCGTGCGCGGCACCGTAGCGTCCTCCGTGTGTTCACATCGCGAGCACTGCAAAGCTTCAATCTTTGGCATCAGCTAAAGGATAGAGGAATCCATCGGATCGAGAGCGGACGCAGGTAGCTGCGCCCGAGGCCAGCTTCAACGGTAAGAGCGAGTCGTAGGGAGCGTGCGTCTGGACTAAAGATCCAGCACGCGAAAAAATGAGGAAAGCGGAAGGCTTGCTGAGGTCGTCGGAATAACCATCGTGCCTTGAACCATATCTTGAACACGGCTTCCGGAAACGACGGTGCACGTGCGATTGCGCGGGTTCAGCACCCAAACTTCCGGCACACCCATCTCCAGGTAATCGCGGCTCCGCTGAACAGCGTCGGCGAGACGATCTTGGGGCGAGAGTATCTCAATGCAGAGAAGCGGGGCTTGCCGGATGATTTGTGTCCGCTGCCAAGCCGCTGGAAGCACGCAAACGTCGGGCACCCGGAAGCGAGTTGGCGAGATTTGTACACGTAATTCCGGACGGGCCCGGATGCCGAGCGAGAGCGTGAAGGCATTGATGGCTTCGAGTGCTGCCGACTGCACATCGCCGTGGTCAAACTCACCCACGTTTCGTTCCGCCAAGGCTCCATCGACGTAATCCATGTCGGGCCGGAAGGTCGACCGCAGGTATTCCTCGACCGAGAGGAACGGGATGGAAACAGCGCTGGACATTGGCACCCTTCTGCCTGTCAGCATATGACATTTTCGGTCTGCGGTGTTCTGCTTGCTACCGCACGAAGAAGTCCTTCACCTGTTGCAGGATGACGTCGCGGGTGACGTCGCTGATCGCCTCGGTAAGCGGCAGCTGCTTGGGGCAGGCCTGCACGCAGTTCTGGGCGTAGCCGCACTCCTGTACGCCACCATCGCCTGCCAGGGCGCGCAGGCGTTCCTCGCGAAGCTGTTTGCCGCTGGGGTCCAGGTTGAAGAGCTTGACCTGAGCGATGGTAGCGGCGCCCACGAAGTTGGTGTGCTCATTGAACTGTGGGCAGACCTCCATGCAGATGGTGCAGCTGATGCAGTTGGAGAGCGGGTAACGCTCCTCCTGCACCTGCGGGAACTGCTTTTCGCCGGGACCCAGGTCATAGCTGCCGTCCACGGGTACCCAGGCCTTGACGGCTTTCAGATTTTCGAAGAGCACACTGCGGTCGACGGCGAGGTCGCGCACGACGGGGAACTTCGAGAGCGGTGCTAGAGTGATGGTGCCGTCCTTTGTCTCCGCCATGAGCTTGTCGACCAGCGCGGAGCAGGCCATGCGCGCTTTGCCGTTGATGAGCATGGCGCACGAGCCGCAGATCTCCTCCAGGCAGTTGGCGTCGTAGCTGATGGGCGTGGTGGGCCGGCCATCGGCAAGAGTCGGCTCCATGGCAATCTCGCCCAGCAGGCTGGTGATGTTCATGCCGCGGCGATAAGGGATGGCGAACTTCTCGACACGCGCTTCCGCACCAGGGGAGCTCTGGCGCTTGATCTCGAGGTTGATCGTCTTCGGAGCGTTCTTTGCCGGCGCGTGGGCCGGGGTGCTGTGGCTGGTGGTCGGCATGTCGAGGGTTGCGGTGGCCATGTGGTTCTCCCGGTTTCTGTTGCCAGTAGATAAGACTATCGGTTTCAGCCGTTTGTTTCTCTACACCTTTCGCGCGCGCCGCCAGGCTGCCCGATGTTCGGTCGGCTCCCTCGGGCTTGATGGATTGTGTAACCCGCCTTCGCACAGCCAAGGTAGGTCTACCCGGCTCGGAAGATTCCATGACAGACCCGGCTTTATTCGCTCAATCTTGTGGCCAGCTTAAAACCATTTTTTCGCGTTAAAACTGCGAGAGATTGGGGCACACGGCAGATTTATTTGTCACAAGTTCCCGCAGTAGCCCGTCCACTTCGATCCATTTCGGTGCCGCACTGTGGGCAGATCAAGCTTCCAGGCGCCGCTTGCTTCGGGTTCTCAGGATTGCGCATAGCGGGCTGTGGCTCTCCACACTTTGGGCAGACGATACGATTTACATCGACATTGGATCTGCTTTGCCGGAGCACGCCGCGTATGACCAGGGCAAGACCGACAAGGAGAAGGGCCAGGATTGCGCCGAGAAGGAGCAGGAAAACCCGAAACGACATGAGCGCTACTTCTCCGAGGCGTACTTTAGGCCGGCAAGCCAGAGGTCGTGGGCCTTGTGCATGAAGTGGCTGGCGTAAGCCGGGTCCTTCACATCGTTGGCGGAGATGCCGGTCTCCTCCGTAACGACGCGGCAGCCGGGGGCTTCCGGGACGAAATGCCAGGTGTGGAAGTGACCGTGCCGGGTTTCGGTCTCGTCCGCGCCATATGGAACCCAGCTGAGTCGCTCGTCCGGGACGAACTCGACGATGCGGGTGTGGATGGGAGAGTTGAAAATCTTCAGACGATACAGCGCGCCCTGCCCGGTGTTGCCGGGCGTTTCGTTCACGACGTCTCTGACAAGGGCGAACCAGTTGGGCCAATCCGTCGCGCCGGCCAGCCGGATGAAGGCGGTGTGGCAGTCGGCGTGAATGAGAAGTTCGTTGTGGCTGAAAACGGGGGCAACGTCCGGGTTGTAGGCAGCGGGCCAGTGGATGGCGGCGTCGCGATGGGCGCGGTCGACGAGCATTTCAGGAGTTTGAGCGGGGAGCGCGGGTGCGAGGGCGAGAAGCGCGCCGGCGACGAGTAAGATCCTGTGCATTCAGTCGTCCTATGGTGAAAATGTGGCCATCATCTCACATGCGGCGTTCATCGAAGAAAATCCTCATGCCGCCAGCGGCTGCTCCGCTGGCCGCACGCACGCCATGAGCTTCAGAACGCGCTCGGGTGTTGCGCTCGGAAACAGATCAGACACGATCATGGCTACAGTCTCCGGCGCAAAGACTTCCTCGACGTAGCTCTCGAAGTTCTCAACAATAGCTTCGACCGGCAAGCGCGTCTCTTTCAGGCAAGGCGCTCCGCTCATGCGTTCAGGATCGATCCAGACTTCGTCGTAGGTGGACCAGTTCATCGGGCAGGCTCCTCGAAACAGATCACTCCGCTAATGCACCATCACCGCTCAGTGTTCTCAGCCCAAAGCCATGCAGGGATTGCCTCGCAAATGTTCTCCATCGCCAAGCAAGAGGAAGATCAGAGCCACCATGCTGCAATGGAGAGATTCTCAAGCGGAATTGCTCTCCAGGAAGCAGCGCAGGTGGTACCCGAAACCGAATCTAACCAAGAAACAAGGACCGCTCTTCGCAGGAAAGAGAACTCCTTCTTGCTACAATCTGCCAATCAGATTTTTCTTTGCTTCCGTTTTTGTAGCATCAGTCCTAAGCCCAGAAAGAACAAGGTATTAATAACAACACCGAGCACAATCGCGATCTTTGAGATCATCTCTACCGAGAAGTATGCCCAGAGAAAACGCTGACATAGCAGACTGCTGATGATATCACCGGGGAAAAGCAAAAACCAAGACGTGATCCACATTGCAATCCCCAGATTCGCGGGATGAGTCTTCTCCCAAAAGAAGACTAGCAAGACGCCTAGCAATTGAACTACAAAGTACCCAAAAACAACTCCTCTCGTTAAGACGATTTTCACTTCGGTGAAACCCCGTTAATGATGATTTCGTTGCCCCTGGGGTTCGGCATCATTGAGAATAATTTAGTGATGTCCCGGTTTGACATGCGAACACAGCCATGTGATGTCGGGCTAACAAGACGATTGAAGAAAGTTACTGGATTTCCGGCTGGCCCTATGGTTCCATGTATGTAGATGCCTCGTGTTTCTAACTCCAATATGTGTAGTTGATAGGGACCAAATGCGTTATCTCCGATCCAACTCTTGCTATAGGGGACCGTTTCATGATCGAGGTGTTTCGTCGAAACATGATCTTTTTCCCACCTCGAAGCGTAATATTTACCCAACGGGGTAGGCGTATCCCGACCGCCCACCACACATGAGCCTTCAAAGACCAGAGTCTCAAGCACATCACCTTTGTTCTTAGCCATCACTGTGACCGTTCCATTAGAATCAGCTCGCTCGTTGACCGTAAGAGTGCAAATGGAATAAGTTTTTCCATCGTGAGTACAACCAGCCATGAAAGTCTCTGTCCTTCAGTTGCCGAGTTTTATGTTGACGAACTGCTTGGGATCCAATGCCGGTTGTATGTCAATCTTGAGAGTGTGATTGGCTCCGTCTCCGCTGCTAGTGGCGAAGAGACTTAGCCATCCGCGAAAGGTATACGTCACCAAAGCATCTTTTTGCGAGTCATCTGTCCAGAATTCGATCTTGATGTCCTTAATTTTGTCGCGTGTTACGAGATGTGCAAGGTCATACAGCTTAGCTAAAGTGGCGAAGGGCATGTTTTGATTGTCATGCATATCTACCATTGCTGAGATAGTGCATTTGAGACTACCCATCATCGGCATACCGGTGTTGTCGTGCACAGTAGAAATCTCAACGTGCGTTGCAATGGCATTGAATTTGTCACCATCGATGGTGACAGTTGCGTTCGAAGGTTTCATCTCAATACCTCTCCATCCTGTAATCAGTGGAAATCCTAAGCAGTTGCATCATACCGCCGCGGCCGGGGCTTGATCCACTGCGTATCCACCTCCGCCCAGCTGATTCTCGGCGCGTCGTTGCGGGTGTCGTAGCAGGCCATGGTGGTTTTCAGGAACTGGTCGTCGTTGCGTTCGGGGAAGTCGGGTTTGTAGTGGGCTCCGCGGGACTCGTCGCGGGCTTCGGCACCCTGCACCATCACGCGGGCGAGTTGCAGCATGTTGTAGAGCTGGCGGGTGAAGGCGAAGCTGGTGTTGGCCCAGGCGGACTTGTCCGATAGGTTGATATTGCGGTAACGGCGGAGCAGGTCGGCGATCTTGTCGTCGGCCTCGCGCAGGCCCGCGTTGTAGCGAATGATGGTGGCGTGGCGGGTCATGGTTTCGCCGAGCTCGCGCCAGAGCTTGAAGGGGTTCTCCGTGCCTTCATTGCTGAGCAGGATGTTGTTCGATTCGGTCTGGCGAATCTTCTCGGCCGCGTGGCCGCCATCGCCGGGAGCGGACTGCAGATTCCTGGCGTAGTTCATCGCGTTGGGGCCGGCGGTGAAGCCGCCATAGATGCAGCTCAGCAGGCTGTTCGCGCCCAGGCGGTTGGCGCCGTGGATGGAGTAGTCGGCCTCGCCCGCGGCAAAGACGCCGGGGATGTTGGTCATCTGGTCGAAGTCGACCCAGAGCCCGCCCATGGTGTAGTGGACGCCGGGGAAGATCTTCATCGGGACCTTTCGCGGATCGTCGCCGACGAACTTCTCGTAGATTTCGAGGATGCCCTCAATCTTGCGGTTGAGCGTTTCGGCGTCGATGTGGGAGACGTCGAGGTAGACCATGGCCTGGCCGTCAATGCCGAGGTCGTGCTCGTAAACGACTTTGTGGATGGCGCGGGTAGCGATGTCGCGCGGGACAAGGTTGCCGTACTTGGGGTACCACTCCTCGAGGAAGTACCAGCGGTCGGCCTCGGGAATGGTCTGCGAGGGGCGCGGGTCGCCCTTCTTGCGCGGCACCCAGACACGGCCGCCTTCGCCGCGGGCGGACTCGGACATGAGGCGCAGCTTGTCTTCACCGGGGATGGCCGTGGGGTGCACCTGGATAAACTCGCCGTTGGCGTAGTAGGCACCCTGCTGGTAGAGCGCGGACTGCGCGGAGCCGGTGCAGACGACGGAGTTGGTGCTCTTGCCGAAGATGGCGCCGTTGCCGCCGGTGCAGACGATGATGGCGTCGGCGGGAAAGGTGCGGACTTCCATGGAACGCAGGTCCATGGCGCAGATGCCGCGGCAAACGCCGTTCACGTCAAGCACGGCGGAGAGGAACTCCCAGCCCTCATACTTCTGGACCTTGCCCTCAGACTCGTAGCGGCGAACCTGCTCGTCAAGCGCGTAGAGGAGCTGCTGGCCGGTGGTGGCCCCAGCGAAGGCAGTCCGGTGATACAACGTTCCACCAAAGCGGCGGAAGTCGAGCAGGCCTTCCGAGGTTCGATTGAACGGAACGCCGTACCGGTCGAGCAGGTCGATGATGGCTGGACCCATGGCGGTCATCTGCTTGACGGGTGTCTGGTTGGCGAGGAAGTCACCGCCGAAGACGGTGTCGTCAAAATGCTTGCCGACGTCGTCGCCCTCGCCCTTCAGGTTCTTGGCGGCGTTGATGCCGCCCTGGGCGCAAACCGAGTGCGAGCGCTTAACCGGGACAATGGAGAAAAGATCAACCTTGCCGCCGGCTTCGGCGATCTTGATAACGGAAGAAAGGCCGGCAAGGCCTCCGCCGACGACGATGATACGGGGTGTGTTTGCTGCTGCCATAGTGATGATTTCCTTACACGTTCGGCCAGCCTTGAATCTGGCCTAAAGGGACTAAAGCCCTTCTGCTATCGAGCCCATGTGGCACGGCTGAAGCCGTGACCTTCCGAAAACAAGCCATACCTAGCCTTAAGCATTACCGTTGAGGCGATGGGCTTGGATCAACAGCGCGGCCATTGCTGTCGTACTGAACCGGTGCGCCCTGCTGCGGGTAGTTAGCGGAGCCAGGTACAGGCTGCGTTGGCGCGGGCATAACGACGCCAGCCGGCTGCGCGGGCATAACGTCCACCGGCGAGTAAGGCCGTGCATACGCGACCCAGAAGATGCTGACCAGGCCGAGGCCGCAGAGAGCCGTACCGGCGGCTCCGCAGACGTAGGCAAACTTCTTGCGGGCGTTGTCACCGGGGGTGATGCCCCACTTGGCGGCGAAGAGCCAGATGCCGTAGGAGAAGTGCCAGCAGGTGGCGATCATGGCAACGGCGTAAATGGCGAGCATCCAGGGATTGAGCAGTTCCTGCTGGACCTTTGCGTAGGCCAGGCCGGGGTGCTCCGGCAGGCTGACACCGGTAAAGCGCTGCCGCCAGACGTGCTGCACGATGTAAACGAGCGCAATGATGCCGGTGACGCGCTGGGCAATGTAAGCGTAGTTGCCCGCCCAGGGATAAACGTTGACGTTGCTGCGGCCACGGAAGCTGATGAAGACGCCATAACCCGCGTGATAGGCGAGTGGGATGAAAATGAGCGCCCACTCCAGCACGCGGACGAGCGGCAGGCCGTTGAGGAATTTGACCTGTTGCGCGTAGGCAAGCGGGCCGTTCACTACCTCAAAGTTGGAGATGATGTGCTCCACCAGGAAGGCGCCGATGGGCAGGATGCCGGTGAGCGAGTGAAGCTTGCGCCAGAAGAAGCTGTGGCCTTTGCCCGCGCGTAGCGGCTGCACGCCACCTTTGCGCGTGGCCTTGTCGGGTGGTGCGAAACCTGCAACTGCGCCCATCTGGGAGTAAACCTCGAGTGCGGAAGCTTCGAGACGCGGCGAAGGCGTGGCGAAGTCATCAGCAGCCAACAGTATCGGTTTTGCGGAAAACGCTCGTCAATGCGACTTTTTTGCCATGTCCGGTAATCGGGGCTGGTGGGCGGTGTTCAGAGTGGGTTGCAGGCCCGTAGGTCTGCGAGAAAGAACGCGATGCGCGCGGTGTTTTCGCGTGGTGGGCGCGGGTGAATTCCAGGCGTGGAACCCACCTTAACAACGATGGAGCTGTCGTGAAGGTGGGGCGCCCGGCTTCAGAGCGGCTTCCGCGCGAGCTGTTGCAGCAGGTGTCGCAGGGCGCGGCCGCGATGGCTGAAGCGGAGCCGGTCTTCCGGGTTGGCCTGGGCCATGGTGCAGTTCAGTTCCGGAATGTAGAAGAACGGGTCATAACCGAAGCCGCCGGTGCCTTCCGGGTCGGAAAGGACTTCACCCTCCACCGTGCCTTCTGCCGTGAGGTGGACGGTGCCGTCGCACGCCAAGGCGAGCACGCAGCGGTAGCGGGCGCGGCGGTCCGTTTGCTCCAGCATGGCGAGCTGGAGGGCGGTGTTGTTGCTTCCATCCAGACCGAGAGCTTCATCGAATGCGCCGAGATCCTGCGCAAAGCGTGCGGAGCGGACACCGGGCCGGCCTGCAAGGGCGTCGACTTCGAGACCGGAGTCGTCGGCGAGCACCCACAGGCTCGGCGCCTGCTGTGAGTAGAAGATGGCTTTCAGCTCTGCGTTGTCGGCAAAGGTTTCGCCGGTCTCTTCTGGGGCTGCAATATCCCGGAGATTTGGAAGGGGTTCGATATTGAAGAAGTAGTCTGGAGCGAAGGCTTGTTGCTGGTTCTTCTTTGAGGCCGCTGGCACCCCTGGGTCGGTTGCTGCCAGCCCCTCGGCGGCGGGGCTGAAGTCGCGGAGCTTGCCCGGGTTCGTGGTGGCCACGTAAATCTGCATCAGAGGCGCGGCTCCTGGGCGAGACGCCAGACGGCGACATAACCTGGCTGGTTGAAGACGAGAGCGCCGGGGTCCAACACGACGGAGCCGGCCGGGGTCTGGGTGAGGCGGGCGAAGACTTCGGCGCGGTCGATTGTCCACAGGCCGGGGCCGGCGGGCACGCAGTGAAACTGAACAGAGGAGAGGAAGACGTTGTCGCAGTAGAGGCGTTTCGCGCCGTCATCCATGGGCTGCGGCGGGCCGATGAAACCGTCGACATGGTGCTCGCGGTTGAAGGGCACGATGCCGTGGGAGGCCAACTCGCGCTGGAAGCGGAGATCGCCCATCAGGCCGTCGAGTGGAACGATCTGCGCGGTGCTGTAGTAAGCGATGCGACCCGGCTTGTCAAAGGCGAGCAGCGTGTGCAGGCCGGCGCGTTCGACGGCGTTGCTCTGAAAGCCGGGATCCTGGTTCTTTGGTTCATGATGGGCGAAGCCACGGAGATCGGCTACGAAAAAAAAGAGCAGCAGGGCAGTGACCGTAGCGGCGAGTGCGGCTTTCTGCAAATTTTTATCTTGCCGGGTAGGCAGTGAGAGAACGCGCGCCAGCAGGACGCTCGCGAGTAGCGTCCATGTGGTGTAGTACCAGCTCCAGCGCGTCTCGCTGCTCATGATGAAGACGATATAGAGCGCGTGCAGCAGAACGCCGGCGGCTACCGGCAACTCAATGGAGCGGTGAAAGAGATCGTGCTGCTTACGGTTCAGGATCAGCAGGCAGACCGCGATGGCGGCGAGATCCAGCAGGGCGATGTGGGGCAGGTTGCTGAAGAGGCGGTGCTCCCCGCGACTGTGCGCCTTGAGCAGGCCGCTGATGGGCTGCCAAGTGCCGAACCAGTGGTGGTTGACATAGAGGTATGCGCCGCAAAGCGTGACGACAATGGGAGCGGCCACCAGCAGCTGGCGCAGAACCACCGCGCGCTGTGGTCCTGCCGTCGCCAAGAGAAGACCTAGGCTGAGAAGGCCAATGATAAAAACGTTGTCCAGCCGGCTGAGTACCGTCATCGCGGCTACCAGCGCATACAGGCAAGCCGCTGCCGGACGCGGCCGCACGATGAAACGGTACGCAACCAGCAGCGTAGCCGCCAGGAATGCGCCGCTCAGGGCACCCTCTGTGCCCAGCTGCGTGCAGAAGCAGAACGGCAGGTAGAGCAGCCATGCGAAAAACGGCATCCTGCTGCCGGCGCGCCGCAGCACCAGAGTCAGGTCGACTAAGGCGCTTAGGTTCAGCAGAGCGATGACCGCGCCAACGGTGTGCAGTGCGCTGAACTTATTCGGCTCTACCTTAAGCACAGCAGCGCAGACCAGCATCCAGAGCGGATGATAGCCATTGGTGGGCATCAGGCCGTTGAAGTTGCTGCCAAGGCCGCGCGTGAAATTCGAGGCTACCTGGAAATAGAAGTAGCTATCGTCGGCAAAGAAGTTGTCCGGCCAACGGACCAGGACAGCCGCATATACAAAGACCAGAAGCACCAGTGAGCCCCACATGAGGACAGGCGCAAAGCTGGTCCGGTGGCGAGAGGTTGAGATGCTCTGGCTTTGGGTGCTCATGCGGGTGGCGTCTTCGAAGTGTATCGCGCGCCTCCCGGGAGCGTTAGCTGAAAGTCGCAGTAGCTGAGTGACGCCGGTTGTCCTGCATCAACATCTGGATGTCGGTCACGTTGGCGATGAGGCCGCGTGCGCCGCGGGCAGTGCAGTTCAGGGCGGCAGCGGCGCAGGCAAAGTCAAGTTGGCGCTCAAGCGGCCAGCCCTGTAGCAGACCATACAGATATGCAGCATGAAACAGGTCACCGGCACCAGTGGTATCCGCCACTGAAACGCGGTATGCAGGTCTACAACAGAAGGTCTCACCGTTCCAGGCGAGGACGCCGTCGTGACCCAGTGTTGCGGCAGTAAGGCGGCTCCCGTAGCTCTGCTGCATAGTTTTCAATGCCGTCTGCAGGTCGGCCTTGCCGGTGAGCCGGGTGGGGAAATCGCGGCTGACGATCAGATGATCAATGAGCGGCAGGAGTGCTTCCAGGCCCGGGTAAAGTTCGTCCAGGTCGGCTGTGACAGGGATGCCGGCTTCACGGGCCCACTGCGCGGCTCTAATGGCCGCGTCTGTGTCGAAGCCGTCCACATGCAGGACGCGTGCCGTGGTGATCCACTCGCATTCGATTTCACTGCCCTGCAGGCTGGTGCGCGGATCACGCTTGAGCAGAACCGTACGCTCGCCGGTGTTGTCCACCAGGATAAAGGACTGTGCGCTTGCACAGTTGTGCGCGGTAAGGAGACGGGCATCGACGCCGGCCTCTTGGAAGGCATCGCGGTGCATTTGTGCGGCGGGATCATCACCGAGCTTGCCGACATAGCGGGAGCGTAGGCCCCAAGTGCCGCAGGCAACCATGGCGGTGGCGGTCTGGCCGCCGGGCAGCACCTGCAGATCCTGAAATTCTATTTTTGTGCCGGAGATGGGATAGTGAGGCAGCGCGATGAGTGTGTCGGTTGCATTCAGGCCGACACCGACGACGTCAACCTTTGGCGCGCTTCCCATCCTTTCACTCTAGCTGGTGCAGCTTCCGCCTGGCCCTGTGAGATGAGGGCGTGGCAGGTGCTCTACGGATTCCTGTGGCGCGGTGGAGGCCAGGCGATGCGATGTGAATGTCAATCCTTGATGAACAGGGTATGCTGATGGATGGTTAGTACCTCTACGGCAATTTCGGGGGTCGGATCGCACTTTGTTTTCAGGAGTAGTTCTTACATGAGCAGCAACCCCGCCGCGACCTCCGCGGCCATCTCCGCGACGCCCAGCGCCGCAGACATCAAGCCGGCCGAGGGCAAGCTCGGCATCATGATTCCCGGCATGGGTGCCGTGGCCACCACGCTGATCGCCGGTGTTGAGGCGGTGCGCCGTGGCATGGCGCAGCCGATCGGTTCCATGACACAAATGGGCACTATTCGGCTGGGCAAGCGGACAGACGATCGCACACCCAAGATCAAAGAGTTCGTACCGATCGCCAAGCTCGACGACATCGTCTTCACCGGTTGGGACATCTTCGGCGGCAACCTGTATGACGCGGCGAAGACGGCCGCCGTGCTGGAGCGCGATCAGCTCGCGGAAATGCGGCCGTTTCTGGAAGGCATCGAACCCATGCCCGCCGTTTTCAACCAGCATTACGTCAAGCGGCTGGAAGGCAAGAAGATCAAGACGGGCAAGAACAAGTGCGATTTGGCCAACCAGATTCGCAACGACATCTCCGAGTTCAAATCGAAGACGGACCGCCAGGTGATGATCTGGTGCGGTTCGACCGAGATCTTTCTTGAGCAGACGGCGGTTCACCAGACGCTTGCAGCATTTGAGAAGGGTCTGGTCGAGGACGATCCGAATATCTCGCCAAGCATGCTGTATGCGTGGGCGTGTCTGAAGGAAGGCATCCCGTTTGCGAACGGAGCGCCGAACCTTACCGTTGACATACCTGCGTTGCGCGAACTGAGTAAGCAGATGGGTGCGCCAATCTGCGGCAAAGACTTCAAGACCGGCCAGACCTTTATCAAGACAGTTCTGGCACCGGCCTTCAAGACACGCTACCTGGGCCTAAGTGGCTGGTATTCCACCAACATTCTGGGCAATCGCGACGGTGAAGTTCTGGATGATCCGGAAAGCTTCAAGACAAAAGAGGAGTCGAAGCTCGGTGTGTTGGAATATATTCTGCAGCCGGACAAACATCCAGAGCTATACAAGAATATCTTCCATAAGGTCCGGATTAACTACTATCCGCCGCGCGGCGACAACAAAGAAGGCTGGGATAACATTGATCTCTTCGGATGGCTGGGTTATCCGATGCAGTTGAAGGTGGATTTTCTGTGCCGCGATTCCATTCTGGCAGCTCCGCTTGCGTTGGATCTTTGTCTGTTTCTGGACCTGGCCGCACGTACACCTTCGCTGAAGAATCTCGGAATTCAGGAGTGGCTGAGCTTCTATTTCAAGGCACCAGATACAGCGCCGGGTGTTTATCCGGAGCATGACCTGTTCATACAATCGATGAAACTAAAGAACACCCTGCGGCACATCATGGGTGAAGATCTGGTTACGCATTTGGGGCTGGACTACTACGGTGAGTGATTGTGCTTTATGCCGGGAAGGCCGCCCTCCGGGGCGGCTTTTCTGTTCCTGGAAAGCATAGAACGCGCGGTGAACAGGACAATAACTGACATCACGAGACTGATCCGAAAGCTTACCTTGAGCGTTCGAACTTCTTCTCCTGCCTAGGACGTAGAATAGCCAGAATCGGTCGGTTCTATGACAAATGTCTCTCAGCACGACTTCATCACCAGCGTGGCGGACGCGTTGCAGTTCATCAGCTACTACCATCCCGTGGATTACATTCGGAACCTTGCCCGTGCCTATGAGCTGGAGGAATCGCACGCGGCGAAGGATGCCATTGCACAGATCCTGATCAACAGCCGCATGTGCGCGGAGGGCCACCGGCCCATTTGCCAGGACACCGGCATCGTGACGGTTTTCGTAAAGGTCGGCATGGAGGTCCGCTTTGCGGACGAGGCGGGCGGGCCGGCAGCGATGAGCCTGCAGGAGATGTGCGATGCGGGTGTGCGAAAGGCATATGCGGATCCGGACAATCCATTGCGTGCGAGTGTTCTGGCGGATCCGGCCTTTACACGGAAAAACACCCGCGACAATACGCCAAGTTCGGTGGTGGTTGAGCTTGTGCGGGGTGAGACAGTCGAGGTGACTGTTGCGGCCAAGGGTGGCGGTTCGGAAGCAAAGTCGAAATTTGCGATGCTCAACCCCTCGGATTCCGTGGTGGACTGGGTGCTGAAGACGGTGCCCACCATGGGTGCGGGCTGGTGTCCGCCGGGCATGCTGGGCATCGGTATCGGCGGCACGGCGGAGAAGTCAATGTTGCTGGCGAAGGCGGCACTTATGGAATCGATCGACATGCAGGAGTTGATCGCGCGTGGGCCCGCCAACAAGATCGAGGAGTTGCGCATCGAGCTCTATCGCAAGATCAACGCTCTGGGCATCGGCGCGCAGGGGTTGGGCGGCCTGACAACAGTGCTGGATGTGAAGATCCTGGACTACCCAACGCACGCGGCAAACCTGCCGATCTCGATCATCCCGAACTGCGCGGCGACGCGGCACACGCATTTTGTGCTGGACGGGAGTGGTCCCGCAAAACTGGAAGCCCCGTCGCTCGCGGACTGGCCGGAGCTGACCTACAGTCCGTTGAACGCACGGCGTGTGAATCTGGACACGGTCACGCGGGAAGAGGTGGCGACGTGGCGCGCGGGAGAGGTCGTGCTGCTGAGCGGCAAGCTGCTAACTGGGCGTGACGCGGCACACAAGCGCATGGCTGACATGTTGAACCGTGGCGAGGCACTGCCGGTCGATTTTCGCGGCCGCTTTATCTATTACGTGGGTCCTGTAGATGCCGTGCGCGATGAAGTCGTGGGGCCGGCGGGCCCAACCACCGCCACGCGCATGGACAAGTTCACCCGCCAAATGCTGGAGCGCACCGGGCTGCTGGGCATGGTCGGCAAAAGCGAACGCGGACCGGAGGCGGTCGAAGCCATTCGGGAATATGGGGCCGTCTACCTGATGGCGGTGGGTGGCGCCGCCTATCTGGTCTCCAAGGCGATTCGGGCATCGCGTCTGTTGGCGTTTGAAGATCTAGGCATGGAAGCGATCTACGAGTTCGAGGTGGAGAACATGCCTGTCACAGTGGCCGTTAGTGCCAATGGAACGAGCGTGCATGAGACCGGGCCGGCGGAGTGGAAGGCGCGCATTGAAGCCGGGCAGATGCTGGGCGGCGTGCCGATTCTGCAGGGTCAGCTTCGATGAGCTGGGCGTGTTCTGAATGTGGTGACACGCACGAAGACTTCCCGCATACCTTTACGATCGAGTCTGCAATGCTGTTCAACAATCTCACAGATGCAGAGCGCGAGAATTCGGACCTCAGTTCAGACCAATGCGTGATAGGTCGAACTGGCTCGCTCGAATTCTTCGTACGGGGACTGATCCACATTCATCCAAACGACGGAGGAAGCGTTCACTTTTAATCTTTGGGCTTCCGTGACTCAAGAGGTCTTCGACCTCTTGAGTGAGAGCTGGTATGAAGAAGGCCGAGAGGATCGGTACCCACGGTTTTTCGGGAGACTGGCAAACGACCTAACAGTAGCTCCAGAAAGCTATGGATCAGCGCTGGAAATCGAGCTTAAACCTATCGGACGGCGTCCGTGGTTCCACATCGACCAGCAAACAGAGGTCGGCCGATTACAGGCATCCGGAATGACTGTCCACCGCGCAGTGGAGTTGTCTGCTTACTTGCTGTCGCTTCAAAGTTCTGCCGGCTGATCCCAGTCGCTGAAGACGAAGGCGCTGAGTGGTTTGCGCTCGCGTGGCTGCTGTTCCTGAGCCTTGTAGTTGTCCGGCAGGTTGGCCGGATCGCCGGCGTAGCCAAGTGCCCAGCAGGCACCCGCTTCAAACTCGCTTGGCACGGCGAAATAGGCGCGGAGCAGCTCCTTGTCAAAGCCGCCCATGCCGTGCAGGTGCATGCCCAGGGCTGTCGCCTGCAGCGCCAGGTTCTGCGTAGCCGCACCAGAATCGTGCAGGGCGTATGCATTGGGCTGGCCGCTCTGCGTAAAGGTCTTCTTCCCAAAGGAGGCGAAAAGAATCGGCGCGGAGCCGGCCCAAACCTGATTCGGTGGCACGAGCGCTCCGAAAATCTTCTTGTACGTCTCATCACCTTTACGTCCCAGCAGAAATCGCCAGGGCTGCTCGTTATAGCTGGATGCGGCCCATGATGCCGCGGTAAAGAGCGTCTGTAAGTCCGCATCGGACACGAGCTTGTCGGAGAAGGCGCGTGGGCTCCAGCGCTGCAGCAGCAACTCCTGCACGGGCAGGTCGGTGACGGCGTGCTTTACCTGATTCAAATCGGGCATGTCGTTCAGTCCTCAGGTCATGCGATGAAGGCTTGTCCATGCAGGATGCATGTTTGCTGGCCTGCAACGCCACAGGTGCGGCGGGTCTTTACGCCAGTGCCAAAGCACGCCTCGTCTTTTCACTTCTGCAACGGTACCAAGGCTTTGCGCTGTCCGAGCAAAAATCGCCTGGTGACGGCGCGTGCTGAAAGGCACCGGCTGTGATGCAATAGAAGAGATGCGTGAGTCGACATACGACGTTCTGGTAATTGGTGCCGGACCCACCGGTCTGGCGTGTGCCATTGATGCGCAGTGCGCGGGTCTCTCCGTGATACTGGTGGACAAGGGCTGTCTCTGCAACTCGCTCTTCCACTACCCGGCACACATGACGTTTTTCACCACCCCGGAGCTGTTGGAGATCGGCAAGATGCCTTTCTCAAGCCCCAACCAGAAGCCCACGCGCAGTGAGGCTTTGGAGTACTACCGGAAGGTTGCAGAGCATTATTCGCTCGACATCCGGCAGTACCATCTGGTGAACCGCGTCAGCGGCAGTAGCGGTGACTTCACCGTTCACACCACAGATCGATTCGGACGCAAAGTCGAGCTGCGGGCGCGCAAGCTTATCGTCTCCACCGGTTACTACGATCTGCCGAACTACCTGAAGATCCCAGGGGAGGAGTTGAACAAAGTCCAGCACTATTACAACGAGCCGCATCCCTACTTCGGCCTGAACGTGCTCGTGATTGGCGGCAAGAATTCCGCAGCCATTGCGGCGCTGGACCTCTGGCGGCATGGCGCCCACGTCACCCTTGTGCATCGTGGGCCTGAGATGCATCGCCACGTCAAGTACTGGATCCTGCCGGACATTAATAACCGTTTCAAAAATGGTGAAATTCAGGTCTTCTTCGACTCGACAGTGGAATGCATCAGCGAAGACGCCGTCCTTCTAAAGACCGCAGAGGGCGAACGTGAAATCCCGAATGATTTCGTCTTTGCACTCACGGGCTACCACCCCGATTTCGGGTTCATCGAACGGCTTGGTGTGGAGTTGAACCAGGAGAACGATCGTTGTCCGGTGGTGAATGAAGCCACGCTGGAGTCGAATGTTCCCGGTATCTATCTCGCCGGTGTGATTGTGGCGGGTGAGCGAACGAATGAAATCTTCATTGAAAACGGGCGGTTCCACGGGGAATTGATCGCGAAAGATTTGAGCGCGAAGTTGGCGGAGCCCGTGGCAGCCTGAGGGCCACCACGGGAAGCGTGCGGTGCAAATGATCATGCGGCTGGTTCCACGCACCATTCTGGGGCAGTTGATTGCGGGTACTGTTGCGGTGCAGGCCCTGGTCTTTGCCGTTTTCCTTGCCATTGGCGGGCGGGAGCAATATCGCGACACGGAGTCCCATAACCGCGAGCGTTTACTCAAGCAAACACATATCCTGGCGGCGCTGTCGGCCCAGGCGCTGCGGAACAGCAACCGAGGGGAACTCGACGCTGTTTTCCGGAGCGTGAACCTGACGATCGCGCTGAAGGGGGCGCGGCTGACTGACGGTGATGGCCACACGCTGCTCACCAGCAGCGGCCGTATTTCAACCGACCTGGGCGCTGAAGAGCTGAGGCTGCTGCCACGGGTGTGGCAGGGTGGCGATTACGTAGCGGTTTCGCATCCGCTCGACGGAGACATCTCTGTCATGCCGGTGCAAGTGGATGGTCTCCCGCGTGGAATCGTCTGGCTGTATGGCGACCCTGTGACCGGTAGCCGGACGCTGGTGGCCGTACTGCAATACGCCTTGACCTACGCGGCATGCGCGCTGGTCGGCAATCTTCTCCTGCTCTGGCTGCTGTCTACAACGATCGCCCGGCCCTTGAAGCAGCTTCGCAGGGCATCGCTGGGCGTGGTAAAAAACACAGACGACCTATCGGCATTCCCTCTTGCAGTGCTGACCCGCAACGAGACGGGGGAGCTGACTGAAAGCGTGAACACCATGGTTTCGGAGATCGAGCGGCAGCGCCGTAGCACGCAGGAGACACTGAGCCTGCTCGACTCCATGCTGCTGAATGCGCCCGTGGGCCTGGCCTTTTTTGATCGTGAGTTTCGGTATGTGCGCGTCAACTCTCATTTGGAGAAGATGAACGCGCGGCCCGAGTCGGACCACATCGGCAAGAGCCTCCGGGAGTTTGTCGGGGGTTTGGGTCCGGCTGCAATTGTGGATCGCGTTGAGGCGCAGATCGAGCATGTCTTCCGGACGGGCGAAGCCGTCGCGGATTGTGAAATCTCTGGCATGCTGCCAGCGGAGCCAGACCGCGCTCGTTCGTGGCTTTGCAATTTCTACCCTGTGCGTACAAAAGCCAGTGAGGTCCGCTGGGTGGGTGTTACAGTGGTGGAGATCACCGAACGCCTGCGCGGTGAAGAGGCTATGCGGCGGTCGGAGAAGCTGGCGGCTGCAGGCAGGCTGGCCGCGTCCATTGCGCATGAGATCAACAATCCCTTGGAAAGCGTAACCAATCTGCTGTATCTGTTGGCCAACCACGCATCGTTGGATGCGGAAGCCCACGAGTACACCCGGTTAGCCCAACAGGAACTGGCGCGTGTAGCGGAGATCACCCAGCAGACACTCCGCTTTTACCGGCAGTCTACCGTCCCGTTGGAGATTAGCGTTGCTGATGTTCTGAAATCGGTTCTCGTGCTGCACCAGGGCCGCTTGCAGGCTGCCCGGGTAGAGGTCCAACGGCGCACAGAGCACGATGTGCGGCTGTACGCGTTCGCCGGGGAACTGCGCCAGCTCTTTGCAAACCTGGTGGGCAATGCGGCGGATGCCATGCCCCGCGGCGGCCGGCTGCACGTAAGGGTAAAGCCGGCTCTGCAAAATGGCAGGCGCGGTGTCTGCGTTACGGTCGCCGATACAGGTGTGGGCATGACGGAATCAGTCAGACGCCGCATCTTTGAACCGTTCTTCACCACAAAAGAAGCAACGGGTACGGGCCTGGGTCTCTGGGTCAGTGACGAAATTCTAAAGAAACACCGTGGCGCGATGCAGGTGCGCAGCCGGGTCGCCGGACCGGCGCATGCTCCCGCGGGTACGGTCTTTCGCGTCTTTCTCCCGCTGGATGGTGTGCCGCGCAAGATGGTGGTGATGCGGCCAAACGGTTGGTTGTCCCCGCAAAGTGTGGCGTGAACTGTTTTTGTAGATGTATTCCAGCGAATAAGTTTGAAAAGGCAGAAGGCCCGCTGAACTGAGCGGGCCTTCTGTTTGCGACAAAGGAGCCAACGTTAGTTGGCTGAGTGGTGCGCCGACTGATTGCGGTGCACAAAGTGATAGGGCGGCCAAGGGCCGGAAAGTTGCATCCGGCAGTCCTTCAGCGCGCTGGATGCGGAACTGTACTTGTTCTGGTAACGCTCCACACATTTGTTATCGATCAAGTGCGCGATATCCAACAGCATTTTTCCCTCACCGGCGCGCTTGCACGTTATCTCCTCCGCTAAGGGGAGAAACATGCGATTCATTTGAAGTGAAAGTGCGCGTGCCTTGCTCTGGCGCTCGCGCTGGGCGCTGGCTGATTCCCGAAGACTGGAGAGGTACTCCTTGCCCACCGCCGCGGTAAGAACCCGTTTGGTTTCAGGGCAGGTGTCATCGATCAGCACCTTCAGGTGCATCTCGGCCTTGCCCCGCAGGCGCTCAACGTTTGCGGAAAAGTGACGATGATTAGAGCGGACGGAACGGCGCAGTGCGTCGTCATTGTCGAATACTGTACCGAAGCGGAACGGTAAAACGGTTGAGTGCTTGAAGGAATCGGCGATGACGCGGGCGTGATCGCGTTGGCACTGCCCGTCCATGCGGGCGGTATCCTCAGCGTTGTGTTCAGAAACGATGATGGCAAGGTCACTGGCCGGAAATAGGAAAGTCTGATTGCCGAATAGGCCGGTGACATCGGCCAAAGGCATGGGACGACGGTGACGGAGAAGCTCCGGAAAAGCGCTTCGTTCCGCGATGCAGTAGGCGTACCAGGACATCGAGAAAACTCCGATGGATGCGCGGTGGGTTTAAGTACCCCACTCGCTGCAAATTTTGGTGACAAGCTGGGTATTTGCTTCTGACGCCGCCGCAAAACAGCGTGTGTCGAATGCGAAGCAGATACTAAGCGCTTAAATCAACGATTGGCAAGCACTGTTTTCCGGGCGGTGTTTATGCCTATCTCAAGGAGAAAGATTATCGGAAGTATGTGCCCGGGGCGCGCCGGGGATTAGCCCCGTTTGTTAGATCGGGAAAGTTCTATCTCAGGAGGTAGTTCCGGTCGGCAGATAAGGTTTGTCTTGACCGGGTCGAGCCAGCTTTCTTCCAAGGCAGCCTGATCTAACTGGCGACTGAAATTTCTTCCTCAAGCTGCTGCTTTTCCACAAGGTCCGAGTAATAGCCGCTGTTGGCCAGCAGTGACTCATGTGTTCCAAGTTCGGCGATGCGTCCATCCACGATAACCGCGATGCGGTCGGCAGTCCGTGCGGTGGAGACACGGTGGGCAATCAGGATGGTCGTGCGGTCCTGCATGGCGGTCCTGAGTCCATTCAAGATGCGCTCTTCCGTCAACGTGTCGACGGATGCAAGCGCGTCGTCCAGGATGAGGATGCGCGGATCGCGGAGCAGTGCGCGCGCAATGGCGGTGCGCTGTTTCTGTCCGCCCGAAAGCGTGATGCCACGCTCTCCGACAATGGTGTCGAAGCCATGCGGGAATTCCAGGATCTCGTTCGCAATCTGGGCAGTGCGGGCCGCTTGAACCACGGTTTCATCCGTGGCTTGGTCGACACCGAAGGCGATATTGTCGCGGATCGTGGAGGAGAACAGAAAGGTCTCCTGAGGTACGAAGCCTACGGCGCGCCGCAGAGTTTCCAACGGCCACTCGCGTATCGGTATGCCATCGATCAGGACGGAGCCGGGCGATGCGTCCAGCAGCCGCGGAATGAATTGGACGAGCGTCGTCTTCCCGGAGCCGGTAGGGCCCAGGATGGCCAGGCTGGAGCTGGCTGGAATGTGCAGCGAAACATCCGTCAGGACGTCCGGACCGCTGCCATAGCGAAAGGTGAGATGACGAAACTCTACCTCACCATTGGGCACCGCTCCGATGGCTACCGTGCTCAGTCCGTCACTGCCGCTTTGGCTCTCGTCTTGAATTTCGGGGATCTGCCGCAGGAGCTCATCAATGCGGATGACGGAGGCGGTACCACGCTGTACCAGATTCACAACGTAACCCAGCGCGAGCATGGGGAAGGTCAACTGCGTCATGAAGACCATGTACGTGGTGAACTGACCAGGCGTAATTTGGTGCTGCACCACCTGCCGACCGCCGAAATACAACGTGATCACGAGAGAAATGGCGAAGACGAACTCGAGCGTTGGCCAAAGCATGGCCATCAACCGCACCAGATAAAGCGAGCGATGAATGTACTCGCGGTTGGCCTCTTCGAAATGTGCAATCTCCGGCTCCTCTTGCGCGAAGGCGCGGATCAGCCGAGCGCCGGAAAAGTTCTCCTGTGCCTTGGCGGAGATGTCGGAAAACATCGCCTGGATGCGCTCGAAACGCATGTGGATTTTGCGGCCCATATACTGCACCAACACTGACGCGATGGGCAGCGGCAGAAAGGCATACAGCGTCAGCTTCGGCGAGATGTGCAGGATGAGTGGAATTGCGGCGGCGGTGTACACCACGGTATTTGCCGAGTACATAATGGCCGGACCAAGCAGCTGGCGCACAGCATTCAGGTCATTGGTGGTACGCGCCATAATGTCGCCGGTGCGGTGCGAGTGGTAAAAGCTGAGCGACTGCCGTTCCAGGTTGCGGAAGAGGTCGTTGCGCAGATCGAACTCAATCTCGCGCGAGGCACCGATGATGATCCAGCGAGTGGCGTAAAGGCAAATCGCCGCCACCACGGCGACCGTCAACAGCAACAGCACGCTGCGCACCACGGCTGAGTAGTTGTGATGCCGCTGCATATTGTCCACGGCGTGGCCGATCAGCAGAGGTATAACGATCTTTGCCGAGTTGTAAAGCACCACCGCGACCGCACCCTTCGCCAGCGCGCCGCGATAACGCCGGAGATAAGGTGCGAGGGGCTGGAGTTTTCCAAGCATGGTGGGCCTTTGTCCTTTTGGGTCTGCGATTCAGCCGTTGCTGCACTGCTTACTTCGGTTGAGTATCCGGGTGGTCGGCTGTCTTGTTGGTCTGGTCCTTGGGATCACCGGTGGGACTGGTTGGATTGGTGACCGGATTGGTGCCCGGCTGTGGAACGGGTTTAGCTCCAGCAGGTGCCGGCGTTGATGTGCCAGGCGTTGATGTGCCAGGCTGCGGCATGGCGGGCGGCTGAGGCGGGGGCGCGTTGGGATCAGTCTGGCTGACGAGCTCGATATCGAAGATCAGGTCGGATTTTGCCGGGATCTCCGGCGGATGACCAGCCTCGCCATAGGCGAGCTGGTAAGGCACAATCAGCCGGCGCTTGCCGCCGACGCGCATGCCCTCAAAGCCTGTATCCCAGCCGATAATCACTCTGCGCGCGCCAACGGGAAAGGTAAACGGGTCGCCGCCATGATCATAGGAGGAGTCAAACTTTTTGCCATCCGTCGTCCATCCGGTGTACTGAACTGTGTAGTACTGGTGGGGCTTGGCCAGATCGCCGGTGCCGGTCACCAGATCCACATAGCGCAGCACATAAAGCGGCTTGACCGTACCCGTGGCGGCGGGCATGGTGCCTACGGCCATTAAACCCTCGCCGGATCCGCTTACGCCTGCGCCGCTTTTCGCGGAGAGCGCCGGACCGGTGCGGCGGTGTGCGTTGGCTCCCGTCACAGGCCGGTGTGTCGTGGTGGTGCTCTGGGCCGGCATGTGTGGTGTGGCGGTGAGGCTGACGGCAGCAAGGATGGCTGCGGTGGCTAGAGGTCGCATCGGTTCTCCTGCCATCCAGTTTAGATGGTGGCGAGGGCCGTCCGCTTCACAAGCCGATCTATGGCCTGCATTTCACCTGAGTCAGGTTTGCGTGCGCAGCAGCAGATAACCCCCGGCCAGTGCAAACAGCAGGTCCGGCGACCAGGCCGCAAGCATGGGCGGCAGGGCATTCACATTGCCCATGGCTTCAAACACCCCGGCCAGCACACTGTACGCCACGGCCATGCCGATGGCCACGGCCACGCCGGTGAGCCCGCCCCGCTTGCCCATACTCAATGCGAATGGCACTGCCAGCAGCGCCATAACCAGCGTGATGAGCGGATAGGCGAGCTTGCGGTTCAGCTGCACGCGCAGCCGCATGGTGTCGAAACCACCCTGCTTCAAATCACCGATGTAGCTGTTGAGCTCGTTGAAGCTCATCTCCTGCGACGGTCGCTCTTCCTTTTTAAAGTAGCTGGGCTGCTCACGGATTTCCGGAAAGGTGCTCAGGCTATAGGGCTCGTAACTGCTGATGCTTTCCCCCTGAAAGCCACGCTGCCATCCATTTTCAAAGACCCAGCGCTGCACCTGTCCGTCCCAGCGTGCGCTGCCGGCAAAGATGCGGCGCTGCAGCCGGAACGTGCCGGGCTGGAACTCGAAGACGGTGAGGTTGGCAAAAACATCCTTGTCGGGGTCGAAGAACTGGTAGTAAAAGATGCGTGCGGGCTCGCCGACCGAGTCCTGCTGTCCGCTGATCCACTTGCGGTCGGGGCGGAGAAACGTTTGCGCGGGCTTGCCCTTGATGACGGAGCGCAGGCTTTCCTGGCGGCGATTGGCAGCCGGCAGGTAGAACTCGTCAAACGCAAAAAGCGCAACGGCAATCACAGCGGTGAGCACCATGATGGGCGCGATCAGCCGGTAGATCGAGACGCCGCTGGCCTTCATCGCGGTGAGTTCGCTCGACCGGTTGAGCGAGCCAAAAGTGACCAGCACCGCCAGCAGCGCACACAGCGGTGTCAGGTTGTAAAGCATGTAAGGGATCAGGTTCAGCAGATAATCCCCGACCGTGATCAGCGGCGTGCGATTGCGAATGATGTCGCCCAGCAACTCAAAGAAACTGAAAAATAGAGATAGCGTGATGAAGCTGAGCAGCACAACGGTCAGCGTGGATAGGAACTCGCGCATCACGTAGTCGTCGAAGATGAGTGGGAAGCGGCTGCTGCGGTTACGTTTATAGCTCGTTCTCAACGCGTCATCGGAGCCATCTGTAGAAGTCTCGCCGCCGCGCAACTGCGCCGGCAACAAGCGAAGGATGAGGGTCTTCAGGCGCGCCAGACCACGCTGGAGGTACACATTGCGCAGGCTCAGGTCGCCATGCGACAGCCGCCGCAGTAGCAGCACGCCGACGATACCGAAGACAGCATTCGCCGCCCAGACGCCCAGCAGCGCGGAGACTTTGCCCTGCTTGGCAAGCGCCACGCCCACGGAAGAAAAGAAGTAATAGACAAAGACAAGCGCTACCGTGACCACGAAGCCGCTGCTCTTGCCGCCGCGCCTGGAGGAAAGCCCAAGCGGCACACCCACCAGCATGAGCACAATGCAGGCCGCCGGATACGAGAGCCGCTTGTGAAACTCAATCAGGAATTGGCGGCCCTGCTGCGGCTCATGGCGGCGCTTCCAGAGCTCGGGCATGGGGATGGCGAGCAGAGGTGTGTCGTTTCGCGTGAGGCGAATATCCTCCTGTGCGCCGGTCTGGATGGGCGTGTCGGTCTCGGAAAAGGTGCTGATGTCGTACTGGTTCGGGTCCTTGGGCGAGATTTCATGCTGGCTGCCCTCGCGGAAGTGCAGGCGGAGCACGTTATGCGCGCCGTTCACAACGATTGCCTCCTCCGCGGTGGTGATGTGCGGCGTGGCGGGCTCGCTCAGGTCGGCCAGAAAGACATGCCGCCAGATGGACGCTCCCTGTACAGGCAGCACGTCCTGCACATACAGAACATAGTTCTTGAAGTCTTCATAAAAGACACGCGGCTGCACTTCAAAGCTGGCCTGGCTTGCCTTGAGTTCATTTTCCAGGCGGATCAGCGCCGCGGCCGAGCGTGGCGCCACGTAAAGGGAGTTAAACAGCCCAAGCAGCAGAGCACCCGCAGCTGCGATGGAAACAACACGCACAAATTGCAGCACACCAAAGCCGGAGGCGCGCATCGCCGTGATTTCACTGTCGGAAGAGAGGCGGCTCAGGCCCAGCAAAATGCCTACCAGCACAGCCATCGGGATCGTAAGAACGAAGGTACTGGGCAGCGTATAAAGTACAACCCGCGCAACCTCCGCCGCCGTTGCGGAGCCGCGCACCACAAGCTCAAGAATGCGCCCAAGCTCGCGGATGAAGAGGACAAAGGTAAACAGCACACCGCCCAGCAGGCCGAGCGACAGGACTTCGCGCAGAATATACCGGGTCAGAATCCGCACGTCAGCGCCGCCTCACACATCCAGTGTACGAGCAGAAAGGAATAGCGCCGGATAGCCAGACGAGTGGTGCCGGATGACTGCCAGAGATGCGACCGAGTGCATTGGCTATTCAGCGCTCGTCGCGATTGCCGTGCCGAGACAAATGGAAAAATCACCTGCCCACCAGGCCAGTCATTCATCCAGAACGGGCAGGAGAGGTTCAGCAGGTCAGCGCAACCAACTATCAGGAAACCGGAAATTCTTTCTTGACACTGGCACAAAACCCACTACCATTAAGTTGTGGATAAATTAGGTATTACATTCGCGGCTGTGGCTGATCCAACCCGCAGGGCAATGATCGAACGACTCTCACACGGGCCTGCCTCTGTGCACGGATTGACGGAACCGTTTGCACTTTCACAGCAGATGATTTCAAAACATATTGCCTGCCTGGTGCGGGCGCGGATTGTGATTAAAACGAAGCGTGGACGAGAGAGCGTGTGCAAACTTAGGCCAGAGGCGATAAAGACAGTCAGCGACTGGGCCATGAGCTATCGCCAATTCTGGGAAGAGAGTTTCGACAAGCTGGATGTGGTCGTAAGTGAACTAAAGAAAGCGGAGGTCCGACATGACAAAAAACACGGCTGACGAAACAGAGCGGATGGTTGTCACACGAGTCTTTGACGCTCCACGCGAATTGGTTTGGAAGGCGTGGACAGATCCGAAGTATGTAATGCAGTGGTGGGGACCGAAGGAGTTTACCGCGCCTGTGTGCAAGATGGATTTTCGCGTGGGAGGAAAATTTCTCTTCTGCATGAGATCGCCAGAGGGGCAGGAGCTCTGGAGCGGTGGTGAATACCACGAGATCTTTCTGCACGAGAAGATCGTTTCTTCCATGTACTTTTCCGACGCGGAAGGAAACAAGGTTGAGCCTGCCCACTATGGAATCGAACACGAGGCGATCGAGGGTGCGCACGACGTGACTCTTTTTGAGGATCTTGGAAATGGCCAGACCAGACTAACCTTTATCGGAAATGAAACCATGGAGAACGCGACAAATAACGGTCAAGTGGAAGGTATGAATCAGGTACTCGATAAATTTTCAGCCGTCATTGCGGGGCTATAGCGTTTTGCTTCCGGTGCCATGCGCAACAAAGTAGAGGATCTGCTTTTTAGAACCAGTACCAACTTGGAAAGAAAGCAGATCCTTTGCCAAAAGCTCCTCAGGATGAGCGCTGGGAACCATAGCCGAAGGGACAGATTGTCCGGCGCAGCCGAACTGAGGAGTTGAGGTTTTGATGATCGGCACCGCGTGAGACTGAACTGAGAGCAACGCAGGCCCATGCCCGTACATGCAGACAGGAATTACAGAGAAGGCTTACCTCAAGCGCGCCCTTTATCACCTAGCCGAATCATCGCCCCTCCCATAAGTCAGTCGTGTGAAACGCTGATGGAAGAAGTGGAGGGCTGTTGTTTTCGGAAGACTTCATAAAGAGCGCTCTTGGCAATCGATCGGAATTATCGTTCAACTCCATTGGCCGTTCGCGACAAAGCGGTAGCCTACACCGCGCACGGTAAGCAGGTGCGCTGGGCGCACGGGGTCGGCTTCCAGGTATCGGCGGAGGCGCACGACGAAGTTGTCAATGGCGCGGGTGTCCGTATCTTCGCGCACGCGCCAGACCTCCTCCAGAATTTCGCCACGGGAGACGATCTTGCCCGCTCGCTCGATCAAGTAGCGGAGCAGCTCGGCTTCCATCAGGGTCAGGCGTGTGGTCTCACTTCCGTGCAGAATTTCAAGCGCGTCGAAACAGATCTCGCGCTCGTCGAAGGTGTAGCGATCGCGTGGTTCTGTTTCGGCATAGGACCCGACATCCTCTGCTGCCTGAGTGCTGGCAGATTGAAGATTGCGCGTTGGCGCAGAGCCAGCGCGCCGCTGCCAGGTCATGCGGCGGAGCAGTCCGTTCAGGCGAGCCAGCAGGATCGAAAGCTCAAAGGGCTTGGGCAGGTAGTCGTCGGCGCCGGCCTCAAAGCCTTCCAGCACATCCTCCGGGCGGCCGCGCGCGGTAAGCATCAGGATGGGGATGTAGTTGCCCTCGGCCCGAAGATTGCGCGCTACCTGGAAGCCTTCGATCCCCGGCAGCATGACATCTAGCAGGACAGCCGCAGGTTCTTCGTGATCCCTAGATGTGGCAGCATCGCGCAGGTAATCAAGGGCGGCCTCGCCATCCGCCTCGTGATGGGTGCGATAGCCCTCCGCCTCCAGATTGAAGATGAGGGCATCGGCGAGATGCAGCTCGTCTTCCACGACGAGGATAAGCGGCTTGGTCCTGTTGCCCGCCGCTGTAGATGGTGCGGGTGTGCTCTCCGAGATCACCGGTTGGCTTCCTGCAGTGGCGACGAGTCGTGTTCCGCGGGCAAGGCTGGCTGAACGGGAACCGAGCCGCCCCGGCGTGACGGCAGCAGCAGCGGCAGGTGAATGGTGATGGTGGTTCCCTGGCCGATGCCGTAGCTCTGCGCGGTGGCGTCCCCGCCATGCTGGCGGGCGATGGCACGCGTGATAAACAGGCCCAGGCCGGTGCCTTTCACCTTTGCCAAGTCGCGCGAAGTGACGCGATAGAAGCGGGCAAAAACACGCTTGAGCTGTGCGGGCGGTATGCCTACACCATGATCGGTGACGCGGAGCATGGCGATGTTTTCACGCAGAATGCTCAGCTCCGCGGTAATCTTTGGACCATCCGGGGAATATTTCACCGAGTTGTCCAGCACGTTCAGCAGGGCGGTGCGCAGCTTTTCGCGGTCGGCGGACACCAGGGTCTCCCGGCCGCCGCAGAGATCCTCCATCTGCACCGCTGCGGCCGTAAGGTGATGCCGACGCACGGTCTCGGCAAGCGCCTCTTCTGTGAGAAGCCGCAGGTCCACCGGCAGCTTGGCTTTGGGGGTCTTCAGCACACCCTTGGCACCGGCCTCACCGGCCCGCAGAATCTGTTCCACCGTGGCAAGCAGGCGGTCGTTGTCCTCCATCATGCGCGCATAAAAGTCCTGCCGCTGGATCTCCTCCAGCGGCCGGCGCTGCAATGTTTCCAGGTAGAGTCGGACAGAGGCAATCGGCGTTTTTAACTCGTGCGTCACGGCATTCAGAAAGCTGTCCTGCCGTTCGTTGCGCCGCACTTCTCGAACCAGGAAGATCGTATTCAGGATTAACCCGGCGATGATCACGCTGAAGAAACAGATACCAAGCACTAGGAACGCCACATGCTTCTGGTGTACGTTGAGAATAATCCAGCCCACGTTGAGCGCGACGGCCAGCCCCGTCAGGCAGATGCCCAGAGTGATGAAAGTCGCGACGGCTCCACGGCGGCGGGTTATGTTCATGACTTTATAAGTAGGTGCTAGGTGGTAAGTGGTCCGAGGTAGCCGGTCGTCTTCCTTGTGGAGTTTCGTCTTTCAGCAAAGACCTTTGTTCACGGCTCAGGGGGGGGCCGCGAAAAGCAAAAGAGCCGGCCAGGGCCGACTCCTCTACTCTGAACGTTGAACTTCAAACTTTCAACTACATTCCTGCGGGCTTCGGGTTCAGCCTGTCCCACTTGGCGATCTGAACCTTCTTGGCCAGACCGACTCTTTCCAGCAGCCAGATGCCGTAGTAATTGATGTCGAACTCATACCAGGCCAGGCCGTGGCGGGCGCTTACGGGATGGGCGTGGTGATTATTGTGCCAGCCTTCGCCGCCCGTCAGCAGCGCAACGATCCAGTTATTGCGGCTGTCGTCCTTGGTTTCAAAGCGGCGGCCACCCCAAAGGTGCGTTGCCGAGTTGACGAGCCAGGTGCTGTGCAGGCCGAGCGTGGTGCGCAGGAAAGTGCCCCACAGAACCATGCCGAGTGCGCCTTTCCAGCCGGCAAGGGCGAAGCCGATGCACGCCTGAATCAGGCCGGCGGTAGTGATGGGCACCCAATGATACTTGCTCAGCCAGCGCTGGCCGGGATCGCGGGTGAGGTCGGGAGCGTAGCGGCCCAGCAGCGCGGTCTCGCTGTGCAGGGCGCGGCCGGAGAGGATCCAGCCGGCATGCGCCCACCAGGTGCCGTCGTGCGGGGAGTGCGGATCGCCCGGTTGATCGCTGTTCTGGTGGTGAACGCGGTGGGTGGCCACCCAGAAGATCGGTCCGCCCTCAAGCGCCATGGTGCCGCAGGCGGTGATGGTGAGTTCCAGCCAGCGCGGCACGCGGTAGCCGCGGTGTGTCAGCAGGCGGTGGTAGCACATGCCGATGCCCACGTTGATCGCAAGAAAATACATGATGCAGGCCGCAAGCAGGTTGCTCCACGAAAAGAAGAACAGTGCCGCAATCGCGCCCACATGGAAGAGCCCCATGAATATGCTGGTGATCCAGTTGATCTCGCCCTGCTGGTGCTCGCGGCCCATGCGCAGGTCTTCACGCAC
>CAXTRR010000023.1:0-6902 GCA_964246795.1 uncultured Terriglobus sp.
CACCGCCTTCGCGTGGCGTAAACGGACGGTCGCCGCGAGGGGTAAATGGACGGCGCTCTCCGCCGCCTTCACGAGGCGTAAATGGACGGTCGCCACGGGGGGTAAACGGACGGCGCTCTCCACCACCTTCACGGGGGGTAAACGAACGACCCTCCCCCGAACCGCCTGTGCGTGGCGTGAATGGACGGCGCTCTCCACCACCTTCACGAGGCGTAAACGGACGGCGCTCTCCGCCCCCCTCGGAAGAACGGGGCCGACTGGCGCGCTCCTCATCCCACGGCCGCGCGAAGGAAGGGCGATCGCCATCTTGACGTGGTGGGCGTGGCGCGCTGCCTTCAGCGTCACGGCGCTGGAAGGGACGGCGCTCCCGGTCGTTCGAAGCCGGGCGGTCGCCGCGATTGAACGCTGGCCGATCGCCCCGGTTGAAGGCCGGGCGTGCGCCGTCGCGGGCCCCCGCAGGCCGTCGTACCGGGTAGCTTCCCGGACGGCTGGGCCGTTCCGGACGGGAGTCTCCGCGCGCGGCCCGTTCGTTCATCTCCGCGCGGCGGTCGTCCAGTTCATAGCGGGAGCGCTGCGGCGCACGGACTTCCGCAATGCGGTCATCCGCAGGCATCTGCGGCAGGGCACCCGCAATGTGCAGGAGCGTTTTGCCCTCCACCACCAGCGGTTCCAGTTGCTTGGTGGCGGACAAGCCGCCCACAACCTCACGGATCCGCGAGCGGGCCGCCAGCGGGGACAGAAAGATCTCCATATCCTCCGTCGTGGCTGCGATGGTTTGCGCGAGGTAAAGCGAAAGCAGCGCACTCAGAGCGGTGGGCTGGCCGGCGTTTGCCCCGGCCTTCATGTGGCGCAGATAGCGCTCGCTCATCGGCTCCCACTTGGTGGGCTCGCCATCAGCGTCTGGTAGCGGCAGGATGCGCTGGATGGCCCAAAGCTCGTTCAGGGCACGCAGGGTAGCTGAGTCCGTGATGCCCTGGCCGAGCTCGACCGTAATTTCGTGGATGGCCTTCGCGCCCTTTTCCTTGAGCACTTCGTAGGCCTTCACGGCCAGGGGTGAAACGCGCATGGGTCCGGTGGTGGCGGGCTCGTTTTTCCAGTTCTTGTCACCGCGCAGCGTGTAGACAAAGGAGAAGGCCGCAGCCGGCACCAGATAGTCCGGCTCGCCGGTGGTGCCGCCCAGCAGGTTCAGCGGTACGGCCGTGCCGTCTTCCACCAGGCGCGCCAGCACACGGTTTACCGTTTCGCGCTCTTCAGCGGAGAAGCCGTTAATCGCGGGAGCCGCCGGCTCTTCCGGCCCGCCTGCATCCTCGCCGGAGCCGGCGGAGCGGACCCCGTTCGGCAGCGGATCGCCCTCGGCGTCGATGCGGTCCTGCTCGGCGATCTCGTCGCCCTCATCCTCCTCAAACTCGTCCTCGTCGGAGAGCATGGTTTCGCGGTCGGAGGCGATGTTGCCGTCGCCGGCGAGCATGGCTGCATCGCCCTCGGCGGTCGGCGGCTCGTTCTCGTCTTCCTCGTCTCGCTCATCGTCTACATCATGGGCATCCACGGAATCTTCTTCGTCATCCTCTTGCTCCCGATCCTCGTCTTCCTCTTCATCCAGATCTTCTTCGTCCTCCTCATCCGCGTCTTCCTGAGCTTCCTCGTCAGCGTCGTCGGCGAAATCTTCCTCAGGCTCTTCGTCTTCCACTTCGGCGGTAAAAGATTCGTCGTCACTGCCATCGGGAGCCCCGCTGGCAGCGCTGCGCTTGAAGGCAGAGGGGATCCAGCCATTTTCCGGGCGGCCCAATACAGCCTCGGCAAAGCTGGGCGAAGGTGACTGGAATTGGGGATGGGGGTAGAGAGGAACCAGGCCGGCTTCAGAGAGCCAGGCGCGGGCAGCTTCAGTGGTCAGGGCTTCGCCGTTCTGGTGCCAGAGTGCTCGGCGTGCAAGATCAAGCTGACGGGGGGTGACGCTAGGAGAGGTGGACATCTGCGGGGCCTTTCAGGGCGGCCGTGCGCCGCCGGTAGGGGCGAGATCAACCTCGCCGGAATCGCAGCCGGTCGCAAAGCGGAGACTACCCGCGTGTGCCGCTGCCCTGGTGTTTCTCTACTGTCGGATGCGCTTCGCAGGGGAGTCCGCCCTGCTGTTGTTACGTAATGCCCGCTGATTGAACGTTGGCCGGCTGGCCGACTATTGCAAGTGTAGCGCCTTTCGCCCGCTTCTTACAGGCTCAGTTCAGACGTCAAGGCTGCCGCCGTATCGCTGTGAATGCCAGCCGACGCCAGGAGCGAAATTCCGCGATGTACTTTCCCTGCGGAGGGATGGCGGAATGCGGCTTCAGGGGCCTGAAGGCCCTCGGCATGGTGAATCGTTAGCCTTCAGCGGATTCGGGGGGCGGATAAGTGCGCCCGGGCTGGTTGCCTACGGACTCGAGTTCGGCGAGTCGCGTGGTGAATTCGGATTGTGCAACTCGTATGAGCTCTGCTGTTTTTGCAGGCAGAGCACGGTCCGCAGTGACAGCAAAAACAACGGCTCGCGTTCCCTGCCAATCCGGCAAGACGCGGACTAGGCCTGCGCCAAACGTAGGATGAGATGCAAGGTATTGCGGAAGCATCGCGATACCCAGATGTTCTCGTGCCGCCTGAGCGGCGACAAGCACGCTGCTGCACGCACATGTTCCGTTTACGGAGATCGAGCGACGGTTCCTGCCTTCGTGTAATTCCCAAAGAGTTTCCACTTGACCGTCAAGATAACGGATGCAGTTGTGTGCCTTTAAGTCCTGCGGCACCCCCGGGCAGCCTTTTTTCTTTAAGTATCTCCTCGATGCGTACATTTCCCGAGAGAAGGAGCCAATGTGCCGTGCAATATAAGCAGATTCAGGCAGGGATACTTGATGACCTACTGCGAACGCCAGATCAAGCGCGTCGCGCCTGAGGTCGGGCTGATTCTGAGTCGAGGTAATGCTGATGGAGATAGAAGCATTCTCGCGGCAGTATCGCGCGAACACAGGCGTCAGTAAAGTCGATGCAAGATCCGCAGGTAGTCCGACCCGCAGGTGTCCCGTAACCTGAGTAAAATCGGCATTCAGTTCTTCCCGTGTTCTAGCCGCCTCCTCCACCAGTCTTTGCGACCGCTCGTAAAGCTTTTCCCCGGCCTCTGTAAGAGCAAAGGTCCGCGTCGACCTTCGAATGAGCACGATGCCCAACTCTCGTTCAAGGTGGGCAATCCGTCGGCTGAGCGTTGAGGCTGTCGTCCCAAGACCGGCAGCGGCTCGACCAAAATGCCGCGATCTTGCGACTTCTACAAAGACTTCCAGATCTGCGAGCAGTCGCATGATGCTACCTTCCCTCATTCGGTCAGAGCATTATTGCAATACACAACACGAATTTGTGCAAAGAACGTTAGGTCGGCTGAGTTCATCTGAGCGTGGAGGAGGAAAATAATGCAATATCTTGTCATCTTCACCCCTAAAGAGGAATTTCGGACGGAAGGGATGCCCTCGGACTTTGCAGCGACGGAATTGCAAGAGCAGGCCCAAACGCGCGTTCTGTATGCCGGCAATGAGCTGCGCCAGGTGTGGGCAAAGATCCCCAGGGAGCACGGGGCGGTTACCTTGTTCGAAGCAGAAACGCCC
This sequence comes from uncultured Terriglobus sp., assembly GCA_964246795.1. Taxonomy (GTDB): domain Bacteria; phylum Acidobacteriota; class Terriglobia; order Terriglobales; family Acidobacteriaceae; genus Terriglobus. Next base: position 3,615 of record CAXTRR010000023.1, read on the forward strand.
GGAAAGCTGCAAAGCCTGATCGAGAGTTTTCCGCTTATCCAAGCGAAGTATGCGGACTTCGAAATCCTCCCTCTCCAGCCGCATGCGGCATTTCTGCCGCCGGACCAGAAGTAGGCCGGTTTTCCGGCGATAAGCAACTCATCAACAACTTAGCCAAGTTGAGAATGGAGCAACCATGAAGGTTCTTGTTTTAGGTGCTGGCGGAAAAACTGGGCGAGCGGTGGTGGAACAAGCTTTGGCCGCAGGACACAAGGTCACCGCGTTTGTTCGCCAGGCAGATGACCTGCAGGTGAAGGGTGTCCGTATCTTTCAGGGGGATGCAACCGTTCGGGCAGATGTGGACAAGGCCGTGCAAAATCAGTATGCAGTGATTGACACCATCGGAGGCAAAACGCCGTATAAAGAAACGACGCTGGAACAAAGTGCCGCAAAGCAAATTGTTGAGTCAATGCAGGAGAACGGCGTGCGTAGACTTGTCGCTACTTCCATGCTCGGGGTCGGGTCCAGCGCAGAAAATACCACTTTCTATGCGCGCTTGCTTGTGTCGACCTTTTTGAGAGGCGCAGATAGTGACAAGGCTGCGATGGAGAAAGCCGTGAAGTCGAGCGGCCTCGATTGGGTAATTGTCCGACCTGCGATTCTGAATGACGATCCCGCCACAGGCAAGATTCAGGTCTTCTCTGCCGAGTCAGAAGAGAAGGCGCACAAGATCACGCGCGGGGACCTGGCTGCGTTTATGCTCGCTCAAGTTGCGAGTGATCAATACATCCACCAGGCAGTCGTGATTGCAAACAGCTAGGTCAAGACTTTGTGTGCTCTCGGCCGCAAGCACTTGCCATGTTATGGGGCCCGCTTAAACGTATCGCTTCAGAGGAGCGTGAGAGCGTTGTTTGTGAAAAGTTAGCACTTCAGAAGAGGCGGATATCCCGGATCTTCTCCCTCAAACGTTTCCTTGGATGTTTCCTGGGCTTACGCCCCAAGCTCCTCTATTCGGGGCTTTCATCCCTAAGAATCCCATTTTTACAACATAAGGAAGTCGCTGAAGTCCTGGTAAACGATCTTCTCGCCAACGACTCGGAAAATCACCGGTCATAGACATGGGCTGCCTCCAGTTTTCGAGGCGAAAGTGGTTAGTGCAAGCAAGAGGAAGTTTGCACGCGCCCATACGCCCAGCACACCGTTGCACGCCGCGCTCAGATGCGCTGGAAAGCCCGCTGAATTTCCTTATGTGAATACCGCAAGGCGATGGGCCGGCCGTGTGGGCAGGCCATCGGGTTTTCCGTGCGTCCCAGTTCGTCCAGCAGCCACTGCATTTTGCTCATTTCGAGTGGCATGTTGATTTTGACCGCGGCGTGGCAGGCGATGGAGGCCGCAATGCGGCGGCGGCGGTGGTCCATGTTGTCGGATTGTGGAGCGTCGTCTTCCACCTGGAGCAGCTCCGCCAAGGCGAGCTCCAGAGGTTTGCCCTCCAGGCCGACGGGTGCGGACTTGACCGCCAGGGTGCGCGGGCCGAAGGGCTCGGCTTCAAAGCCGTTGCGGGCGAGTTCACCGGCCATGGCGGCGAAGTTGGCCATCTGCGCGGGTAGCAGATCGATAAGCAGCGGCATGAGCAGGCGCTGGCGCTGCACGCGCTCCACCTGACGCTCGCGCAGGATTTTTTCAAAGAGAATGCGTTCGTGGGCGACGTGCTGGTCGACGATCCAGAGGCCTTCCTCATTGACGGCGAGGATGAAGGAATTCTGCACCTGGCCGAGCGGGCGCAGGCCGTCCAGGCCGTTCAAGTTGGCCGTGTCTTCAATGCGATCGGCGGCAGGGGTGTGGAGGGAGGTGCCGGGTGCGAGATGGGTGGCGGTGTGGGCGTCCGGCAGCTCCGCGGCCTGGCTGGATCCATGTTCCAGAGTCCGCAGACTGGCCACAGCGGATTGGGCTGCGTCGCCGTTTGTGCGGGTGGCTGTTGCAGGTACGGCGTCCTGGTGAAGCGCGCTTTGAAATCCGCTGACGCCGAGCAGCGGATCGAACTCCGAGGCGGAACGGCCTGCATCGGAAAAGGCGAGGCGGCCGGGGATGGGCGGCAGACGCATTTCGGAGAGGTGGAAAGGCTCGGCGTCGTCCTTGGAAAGCGGGTCGCTGACGCGGTTGGCTTCACGCTCGGCCGCGGCGAGTTCTTCGGCGGCGGCGGCTTCAGCAATCTGGTGCTCGCTCCAGGGTGCGTCACTGCCGGGACCGGGTCCGCGCAGCACGGGGTCGAGTTCCACGCTATCGTGGCGGCCATTGAGCCAGTTGTCGCCGGCCTGCGGGTCGCCCGGGCGGGGACCGTCACCGAAACCGATCGCCATCTTGAAGCTGGCAGCGGGCCGGGCTTTGAGCACGGTGTTGCGCACGGCATCGCGCACAAAGTCGTGAACGAAACTGGATTGCCGGAAACGGACCTCGGTCTTGGCCGGATGCACGTTCACGTCGACCTCAGAGGGCGGCATCTCCAGAAAAAGCAGCACGACCGGGAACGAGGTTGGCGGCAGGATGTTGCGATAAGCCTCAGAGAGCGCGTGCAGTACCAGCCGGTCGCGCACCTGACGGCCGTTGACGAAGACGTAGATGGAGCCGCGGTTCAGCTTCTGCAGCTCCGGCTTGGAGACAAAGCCGCGCACGCGCAGGTAGCCTGGCTCGGGTGCTTCGTAGTCAACTTCGCGGCGCCAGGGCGGCGGTTCGGGCAGGCCCACGCGGGCAAAGTCGATTTCCGCGGCGCAGGGCAGCATGTCGCGCGAGATGTCGCCGCCGAGAATCTGGAAGAGGCGCTCGCTGGCGTCGCGCACGGCCGGGGCCACCAGGAGGGCATTGGTGGAGGTGTGCAGCTCGAAATGCTTTTCCGGGTGGGCGAGAGCGTAGTGCGTCACCAGAGCGGCGATGTGGCTGAGTTCGGTCGGCTCGCTCTTGAGGAACTTCTTACGCGCGGGCACGTTGAAGAAGAGATCGCGAATGGCCAGCGTGGTGCCGGCGGGCGCACCGGTGTCCTCCACCCGAGTCATCTTGCCACCGATGATCTCGATGCGGGTGCCGACTTCATCCTCGGCGGCCCGGGTCTGCAGATCCACGCGGGCGACGGAGGCAATGGAGGGCAGCGCCTCGCCGCGAAAGCCGAGCGTAGCAATGTGCAGCAGGTCGTCTGCCGAGCGCAGCTTTGAGGTGGCGTGGCGTTCAAAGGCGAGCATGGCGTCGTCGCGGCCCATGCCGCAGCCGTTGTCAGTGATGCGGATCAGCTTGCGGCCGCCGCCCTCTACCTCCACGCGA
>CAXTRR010000023.1:6912-24624 GCA_964246795.1 uncultured Terriglobus sp.
AATGCGGGTGGGCCCGGCATCGACGGAATTCTCCAGCAGCTCCTTGACGACGGAGGCCGGCCGTTCGACGACCTCCCCCGCGGCAATCTGGTTCGCCACCTGATCCGACAAGACACGTATGCGGCCCATGCTTTGATTTTAGAAGTTGGGCAGTCGTGGATGCGGTGAACCTGTGTACAACGCGGACCGAACCGTTCCAATCTGGGCCGGGACTTTCTCGGCTTGCGGGCGTTGGGCGTTCTGTGCCAACCCAGCCGTTGGCTGGGCATCTATGGAGGAGCAGGCAAAGGAGACCTGGCGATATGGACAAGTTCAGCATCTGGGCAGAAGTCAAGGCGAAAGCGGGCAAGGAGCAGCAGGTAGAGGAGTTCCTGAAGTCGGCGCTGCCGCTGGCCGAGGCGGAAACGGGCACCACCACCTGGTATGCGCTGAAGATGAGCCCAAACACCTTCGGCATCTTCGACACGTTCGCCAATGAGGATGGCCGCAAGGCGCACCTGACCGGTGAGATCGCCAAAGCGATTTTTAGCGAAGAGATGAAGGCAATGCTGGAGGGAGAGCCGGTGATCAAGCAGGCGGAGATTCTGGCAGTCAAGATCGCTGCATAGCTGCGGTATGTGGCTAAAGTAGCCTGGGTGGGGTGATAGCAGCTTTACGCGCGTGGTGGAAGCCCGGAAACACGGCTCCGCACGCCGAAGAACTTTTTAGCTCGCTGCAGCACACGGGCGGGATGTCCCCGAATGCAAGAGGAGAATCGCGGTGATGGATGAGTTCAGCACATGGGTTGAAATCAAAGTAAAGCCCGGCAACGAAAATAGACTCGGGCATCTGCTGCGGTCGTCTTTAAGGGTGGCTGAAGCCGAAACGGGCACCACTCATTTCTTTGTGCTTAGGCTGGATGAGCAGACATTTGCCATCTTCGATACGTTTGCAGACGGTGCGGCCCGCGACGCCCACATAAATGGTGAAATTCCAAAGACGCTTCTGAACGAAGATGTGATGGCGCTGCTGGACGGACCGCCCGTTCTGAAGCCGGGCCGGGTGCTCGGGGCAAAGTCGCAGCAGAGCATTTCTGCGGCATCGGCGTGAGGCGGGCACGAGGTCTTCACTTTGTCGCAACCGCACTCAGAGAGTACGGTCGTCCCGTGGCCGAAGTCGCCCATGTGCGGTTGGGCCGCGGTCCCATCACGAAGTGCAGGTTGCCGCCGTGCATGATCTCGTCTTGCGTCAGATAGACGCGGTCGACGGGCTTGCCGTTCAGAGTGACGGATTGCACGTAGCCGTTCGCGCTGCTCAGCGCATCCGCGGTGATATCGAGTGTGTTGCCATTGCCGAGTCTGACCGTGATGGCTTTCGCAAAGGGTCGACCGATCACGTACTGGTTTGACGTGGGTGCGACTGGGTAGAAGCCCATTGCGGTGAAGAGAAACCAGGCGGACATCTGGCCGAGATCATCGTTGCCGACCAGGCCGTCGGGCGTGGGCTTGTACTGTGAGGCGACAATCTGCTTGAGCCGTTCCTGTGTGCGCCAAGGCTGGCCGGCGTAGCTGTACAGGTAAGCCAGATGGTGGCTTGGCTCATTGCCATGGATGTATTGGCCGATCATGCCGGAGATATCCTCCACGTCGGCATAGCGGCTCATGTCCACGTGCTGATCGAACATCTCGTCGAGCTTCTTCACCAGCGCTGCGTCACCGCCGAGCAGGCTAAGGAGCGCAGATTCATCCTGCGGCTGATACCAGCTGTATTGCCAGCTGTTGCCCTCGGTGAAGCCGCTGCCCGCACCGGCCGCGGCGGGGTCGAAGGGCTCGCGCCAGCGGCCGTCGGCGAAGCGCGGTTGGGTGAAGCCGATTTTGGCGTTGAAGACGTTTCTCCAATTTCCAGAGCGTGCCGCGAAACGTTTCTCAATAGCGGTTCGACCGAGTTTGTGGGCCGCCTGCGCGATGCACCAGTCATCGAAGGCATACTCCATCGTCTGCGAGACGGATTCGTCATGCGAGCTGGGCGCGCCACCGTCGATCGGGACGTACCCGAGCTTGATGTACTCGCCCAGGTGACCATACGGCGCGTAATCGGCGGAAGCGACCATGGCGTCGAGGGCGCCGTTTGCGTCGAAGCCTTCGCTCAATTTGCTGGGCTTGTCGAGGTCTTTCAGGATCGCGTCGGCAATCACCGGCACGGCGTGGTAGCCGATCATGCACCAGGTCTCAATGCCCTGAAACTGCCAGACCGGCAGGATGCCGAAAGGGCTTTCGCGCTGTGAGGCGAGCATGGAGTTGACCAGGTCGGCGGTGCGCTTTGGCGGCTGGAGGAGTGTCATGAGCGGCTGCTCGGCGCGGTAAGTGTCCCAGAGCGAGAGGGAGGAGACGAAGTCGAAACGGCCTTTGCCGTTGCGCGGGGCGGTGTGGATCTGGTTGTCCGGCCCGCGGTACTGGCCGTTCGTGTCCATGCTGAGGGAGGGCGAGAGCAGCGAGTGGTAGAGCGCGGTGTAGAGGCTCTTGCGCGTGGCGGGATCGGCTTCGATCTGCAGGGCGGCCAGAGCATTCATCCACAATTGCGTGGCCTGCTCGCGAGCCTGAGCGAAATCGAAACCGGGCACTTCCGCGTCCATGTTGGCGATGGCGTTTTCCTCGCTGACTGGCGAGAGTGCCGTTTTCAGAACAACGGTTGAGCCGCTGCTTTGCAACTTTGAACCAGCGGGGTCAATGTCCAGCACTCCGATCAAGCCACGGCCCTCAATCGCCTGCTTGTTCTCTGCTGTGTCGCCGGGTGTCTTGAAGCCGGCATAGAGAATGGGCTGATCTTCGCGGTCATAGAGATGCGTTGCGGCGACGGGTGAGGAGACGCGCATGGCGAAGTAGAGCTGGCGTCCCGGAGCCCAGCCACGTGTCTCGCGCACGCCGGTGATGGTCGTCATGCCCGCAGCGTCCTTGCGGATGCGTAGCCGCGACCACAGCACTTTGCCGGGGTAGTTGTAGATGCTGGAGCGCAGGTCGATGAGCAGGTGCGCGGGTTTACCGGCGGGGAACGTGTAGCGGTGGACGCCGACGCGTGCCGTGGCGGTCAGCTCCGCGCGTACGCCGTAGTCGTCCAGCATGACGGCGTAGTAGCCAGGGTGCGCGACCTCACTCTTGTGGGAGAAGCGGGATCGATAGCCGCTCAGGGGCTTATCGATTTCACCCGGATCAAGTCGTACATCGCCGCTGATGGGCTGAACGAGGATGTCACCCAGGTCAGAGTGACCCGCGCCGGAAAAGTGGGTGTGGCTGAAGCCAAGAATGGTGGTGTCGTCGTAGCGGTAACCCGCGGCCCACTTATAGCTCTGCTTCACCGGGCGGATCTGCGTATCGGGGCTCAGTTGCACCATGCCAAAGGGCACCGTTGCCCCAGGATAGGTGTGGCCTTCCGGGCCGGTACCGATGAAGGGATCCACGGCGTCATACGCTGAGGTGGCCGTTGCTTTTTGAGCGAGGCAGGCGGGCAGAGCGCAAACGGTGAGCAAAAGAGCAGCAAGCATGAACCGGAAGCGAGGCTGAGCAGAAACGTACATGCGGCGATTGTCTCAGAGCGCCGATGCAGAGCGTTGGTGGAGAACGGGGCGGCATACCTTTGCGAAGCTGAGGTGGGTTGTGAGCTCCCTTGGACTTGATGCCGCTCTTCCCACCTTAACCGCAAAGAGCGCGGTGAAGATGGGGCACCCACCTTATCGCCCACCGTGAGTCTCTGCCCCTGTTCCCTGTTCCTGTTCCCTGTTCCCTGTTCCCTGTTCCCTGTTCCCTGTTCCCTGTTCCCTGTTCAGGAGCTTACCGGCGACATCACCTTGTCCATCACCTGCTCGAACTCGACAGCGCGCCGGGCCGCGGTGTGGGCGGCCAGGGTGCGTGCCTGGGCGGCTTCTCCCATGCGGCGCGCCTCTGCTTCGGTCATGCCGGTGAGTACGTCGTGCACCTGCTGCGATGTCGAAGCGAGAACAATCTCCTCGCCGGGCGTGAAGAAGGTTTCCAGGCCGGGCCAATTGTCGCTCACGATTGGTGCGGCGCAGGCCGAAGCCTCGAAAAGACGAACGGACGGCGAGTAACCGGCGGCAACCATGTCTGCCCGAGTGAGGTTCAGCACAAAGCGCGAGGACGAATACAGCGGCGGGTGATCGGCGGGCGGCAGGTGCGGATGCGTGATGACGTTGGTGCTCCAAGGCGTATCGGCCGGGTACATGGGGCCGGCGACAAGGAAACGCTCGTGGGGCAGAGGTATCGCTGGAGCATTCAGCAACTCCATAAGCTTGGGCTGGCGGTCGGCGGCATAGGTGCCCAGGTAGCTGAGCGCGCAGGCAAAGACAGCGCGCGGTGGTGTGCGGTGATAGAGCTCCGGGTCGACCGAGCAGTAAAACGGCACAGCCATGGGCGAGCCGAAGCGAGATTCGATCTCCTGCAAGACGGGGCCGCCGGTGAAGGAAAGGTATGCCGCATAGGCGGGGATGTCCTCTGCCCGCAGGTACTCGCACTGCCCGTGCAGCCGCAGTGCCGCCAGCGTGATGGGTGTGTCGATGTCATAGAAAAGGAGCGGCGATTTTCGCTCCTGCTTCAGCATGGCGGTGGCGGCAACGGCGTCCGGGAAGTAGGAGCCGATCACGACGGCATCGGCATCCTGGGTCACACGGCGAACTTGTGCCATGCCGTCGCTGGACCAGTTCTCATACAGGTGCAGATCAATGTAGGGAGGCTCCGGCAAGTCGCGGTTGGAGCGGTACCACTCCACGTCCTTCTCGACAAAGCTGATGCGGTGCCCGCGCCGGTGAAGCTCACGGCAAAGCGCACGAAAGGTGGTGGCGTGCCCGTTTCCCCACGATGAGGTAATGGACAGGCCGAGGATGACGATCTTCATGTGAGCTTCATTGTAGAAGCGCGACGAGGTTGCCTGTTTTCCAGTGGACACCGATACCCAGAAGCGGCGTACACTTCGTCCGGAGGCAACACCGATGCGCTCCAGACTTCTGCGTCCTGTCTTTCTGATGATTGTGCTGTTTGCCGTAATGACCGCGCATGGGCAGGCCCGCTCGGAGGAGGCGCTGACGGATGGCGGGGGAACGCCCGACGTGCTGGAAAGCATTTTCATCCCGGCGCTGCCCAACGCGCCGTTCAGCCTGCAACTCAACACCGAATGGGCAAGGATCACCAGTGGCGGTGCCACGTACACGGTGGTGAACTCACGGCCCATCAAGCGGGACAGCGCGGGCCGCATCTACCAGGAGCGATGGCTGCTGACGCCCAAGGGCAGCGGCATTCCGTCCAGCATGAACTGGATCCAGATCGCCGACCCCACAACGGGAACACTGCTGCAGTGCAGCCCGCGCCAGCAGATGTGCGAAATGGTGAAGTGGAACATGCCTTCCATGGCGCGCTTTACGCCGCCTGCTCCTATCTCGGCACCGCTGCGTGATGGCAAAGGCTACTTCGTTCTTGAAGATCTGGGCACGGGCGATGTGCTTGGAAGTCCGGTGCACCAGTACCGCCAGACTGTCACTTACAACCCGGGTGCGCTGGGCAATGACAAGGCGATGAGCTTCACGCGGGAGTTCAGTTACTCGGCCGGGCTCGGCATTAACCTGAGTTCCGTTCTGGATTCGCCGCACGTGGGCCGGCAGCAGTTCATGGTGAGGGAACTCTCCACCAGTGAACCTGAGGCGAAGTGGTTCAAGGCACCGGAGGGCTACCGTGTGCTGGACCATCGGAGCGTGCCGCAGCAGCCTGGCCAGCAGTGATGGCTTGGTGTAACGGACGGCATCCACGAAAATGTAAAGACCAGCGTTACAAGCCGAGCGGTGAAACGTCTTTTGCCTCAGCGGCTCAGCGCAACTCGCGTTCGAGCGTGGCCAACTCGCAGCCACGTCGGTTCGCGCAGATACTTGCGGATGCCCCTGTCAAATCCCAGTATGGAACAAGACGCCCGACAATTCGCCGGGCGTCTGCCCACAGACACACCGTCAACTCTGCTGCAGGTGCACCTGGTTGACTGGAACCATGAACCTGGCCAGCGTTCTTACAGTCGCTGTTGGTTGCGTGATAGTGCTGACGGCTTTGAACTCGCACTGCAGTTGCTGCGGGGTGAGAGTGACGATGCCGTAGCCGTGCGTGGTGGAATCGAAGAACTTGATCCACGGATTGGCGGTACGGATGGTGTCCTCCACCAGATCGGCGGGCACGCCCATCTGCTTGGCGGGCAGAGGGCTGCTGGGCAGCGGAACGACAGCGTTGATCTCCTCAGAGAAGTTAGCGGAGGTGATGGAACCGACCATCAACTCAATGCCAACCGGTTGCTCAAAGGGATTGCTGAAGTTGGTCTTCAGGTAGCCGGCCAGGAAGGTGTGCAGGTCACCGGTGAGCGCGACAAAGTTCTTGATGTTGCCGTGCTTGACCGCATTCAGGATCACGTTACGCTCCTGCTGGTAGCCGTCCCACTGGTCCAGATCGATAAAGACGGGGCCAAGCTTGAGCTGCATCAGCATGACCTCATTTGCCCACAGCTTCCAGGTGGCTTTGGTGGTGGTGAGCTGGTTAAGAAACCACTGGCGCTGCGGCAGACCCAGCATGGTGCGCGCGCTGCTGCCCACGGCGTCACAGCCGAGCGAAAAATAGCGCTGACCGATCTGGCCGGAGCCGCAGGGCGGACCATCGCGGTAAAGCCGCTCGTCAGTCACGATCAGCTCAGCCAGGTTGCCGAAGCTGAAGGTGCGGTAGAGCTGGATGGAGTGCTCCCAGTCCTGGTTGGGGTCAAAGGGCGTGTCGGCCAGGCCGTATTCGCTCCACGCCTGATTGGCGGCCTGGCGCAGGGCGGGCTGCGGTGTGGCGGCGGTCACGGGCGCGGTGTCGTTGTCAGGGTGGAAATCCTGGTGGCAGTCATTGGCGAACTCATGGTCGTCCCACAGCTGGATGTAAGCGAAGTTCTCATGCACGGCCTGCTGGTTTACGTCGGTGCGGTAGACCTTGTAGAGGTGGCGGTAGTCGTCAACATTTTGCGGAATAACGCCGCCGGTGGTGAAGGGCGGCACAGCGCGTACGGTGTTGTTCTGGAAGGAGGGAGAGGCGATCGTCTCGTAGATGTAGTCACCCAGGTGCACGACGTAGTCCACGTTCTCCTGGGCAAGATAGGTAAGCGCGTTGTAATAACCCGCGCCATAATCCTGGCAGACGACGTAGCCCAGCCGGAGCTGGGCGAGAGAGGCCGTTGCCAGGGGAAGTGTTTTAAAGCGGCCTATGCGCGACGCAGTGCCGTTGTAGAGGAAGCGGTAAAAGTATTGCGTGAAGGGCTGCAGCGCGGCATTTGCGACGGAGATCTTGACCGTGCTGTCTTTGTAAGGCGAAATGAGCGCGACACCTTCCAACAGCAGCGACGCTGCCGAGAAGCTGCTGTCTTTCGCGATCTGCCAGGCCAGCATGTCGCCAGAAGGGGCGGACCGCAGGGTGGGTTCAACGCGCGTCCAGAGCACGGCACCATCCGTACGCGGATCACCCGAGGCGACCGATTGCGGGTAGAGCGCAGTCTGCTGGGCAGCGGTGGCGGGTGCTGCCTGGAAAAGCGCTGCGCGGTCCGCGGGCGTGATGCCGTTGAGCGCCGGATCAACGACGAACGGCACGGCCGCGGCATAAGAAGTGGATGGCGATGTGACTTGTGCGTTGACAGCGCGGGGGAGAATCCAGCCAACAGCGCCTGCCGCTGAAGCTGCTTTCAGAAAGAGCCTGCGATCCATGGGTAAAAAGCCTCCGGGACCGGCGGCAACGGACGCGGCAATCGCCGCGACAGGGGGATGCGTTGCCAACCGATGTCCGACATTGAATCGCAAAGATGTGTCGGGTGTGTGAATGGATTTGCACGCGTGTCATAGCGCCGGCGAGAAGGAGTTCGACATCGATTTTGACGGAGCGGTCCCGAAGCCTGGCGGCAGTTAGTCAAAGGTCGTGCGTTGGAAGCTAGCGTTTGGCCGCGAGTTCCCGGATGGCTGCGTCTGCCTGCGCGGCGCGCTGGGCGTAGGTGTGATCGCGCAGGGCGCGGTGGTGGAAGGCCCGGCCGATGCGCTTCGTGGCGGCGGCGTCGTGGGTGCGCAGGTGGCGAACGACGTCTTCGGCGGTGCGCACGACGAGGATTTCTTCATCGGGCTGGAAGCAGTCATCGATGCCGGCCCAATCATCGCAGAGCAGGCAGGCAGCGGCACCGGCGGCCTCAAAGACGCGCGTGGGCGGAGAGTAGCCGCTGGCCGCCATGCTGGCCCGATTGATGTTAAGCACGGTGCGCGCGCTGGAGTTCAAGACATTGTGCCGGGCGGTGGGTACGTGGCCGATATAGCGGACGTTGGCTGGCATCGTCTTGTCCCCCCAGCCTTCACCGCCAAGCAGAAACTGTTGCTCGGGTGCAAGCTCGGCGGCACGCAGGAAGAGTTCTTCCACGCGGGCTTCGCGATCGGGCAGGCGGTTGCCCAGGAAGGCCAGATCGCAGCCGTAAGCCGGGTCGGGCGTGACGGGAAAGTGCGTCTCGGGGTCCAGCCCGTTGTAGGCCTGCAGGTAGTGGCGCACGCCATAGTGCTCGAAGCCTTCGCGGCAAACAGGGCCGCCGCCATAGCTGAAAATCGCGTCGAGCTGCGGCACGACAGCGCGAAAGCTGTCGGCCGGGTCGGCATCCATGCGGGCCAACGTGGCGGGTGAGTCCACGTCCCAGTAGATGGCCAGCGCATGCGGCTGCGCCTGCAGGATGAGCGACTCAGTGAGCGCGTCGTCGACGCCGATGCCGGAGTGCTTCACGATGACATCGGCCTTGCGGGCCTCTTCGAAGACCTCCGCGAGCGTGGGCAGCTGGTCGTAGTCCGGGCCATGGCCAAAGTCGCCTTCTGGGCCAACCGGCCTGTAGGTGACGAGCTTTGCAAAGGAGAGGTCGACGTCATCCTTGTGCGTTTGCCGGCCGTATGCGTCGGGCTCGGCGAAGGTGATGTCGTAGCCGAGGCGGGCGAGGTATTTGTAGCAGCCGCGGTAGTACGTGGCGGCCCCGTTCCAATAGCTGGAGACGAGGGAGGAGCCGAATGCGTAGATTTTCATTTTGCTTTCCAAGTATGCCTCGAACAGAGCAAGAGCGAACGCAGCGCCGCAGCGGGCCGCAGCCTTCGTTCTAAAGCTCCTCCAAAATCCGCGTCAGCTGCGCTGCCCGATGTGCACACGTGTGCCTTGCCAGTACCGTGGTCAGCCCCTGCTCCACTTGCGCCTGTGCGTAGTCGGGTTCGTCGAGCAGGAGGGCGATCTCCTCTTCGGCTTCCTGCCCGCTTGCGACGAAAGTGAAGTCGCCCTCACGAAAGAGTTCCTCCGAGTCCTCCCATGGGGCAGAGAGCAGCGGGATGCCGCTGGCCAGTGCTTCGAAGACGCGGATGGTCGGGATACCCTTCATGGCACCGGCGTACTGCTGGCGCGGCACGTGCATCGTCACGCGGCTGCGTGCGTAGACCTCCGGCGCGGACAGGTTGGGCAGATAGCCGCCGTAGCGGATGCCCGCTTCGCGCAGAGCATCGAGCCCTCCCTGCGGGTAGCGGACGCCGTAGATCGTGGTTCGAAATGCATCGGCACCGAGCGATCGCCGAAGCCGGGCCGCAGGCTCTATAAGGAACTCGCGCAACTCGGCGGAACGCTCTCCGTCGCCCCAATTCCCCACCCAGACAAGGTCGTTTTCGGAGCCTGAAGCCGCGGAGGTAGCTGGTGCCGCTTCATCCCACCTTAATCGCGAAGTGCGCGATGAAGATGGGGCACCCATGTCTGCGGGCGATCGCGGATAAAAGACCGTGGTATCGGCGGCCTCGTGCAGGGTCCAGCACTGCTGAATCCCGAAACGCTCCTTGTAGATCGCGGTGAGCGCATCGCCAAAGGCAAGCACGCCATCGAACTCGTCCACCCGCAGAGCGTGAATCGACTCCGGCGAGGAGGACGCGCGATGGTGCGTGTCATGGAAGAGTGCGCGGTAGCCCGAGTCGGCCCGCAACCCGAGCACAAGATCGATCAGCGCGCGCTCATTCCACTCGTGCACGATGACGGCGTCCATGCCGTGCAGCGCGCGGCGGAACTCATCTTCGAGAGCGGGGTCGGCGGGGTCGTAAATCTGCAGGTCGATGTCTGGGTAGACCGCGGCGAACTGATCGAGCGAGGCCTGCCCGCGCTCCTCCTGCAGCAGGTTCTTGACGCTCCAACTCATGACCGGCTCAAAGACGGTAACGGCGTGGCCCAGGGCACCAAGCTCGCGAACGAGACCTCGCAGAAAGTGCGCGTTGCCGTTGTTCCAGTCCGAGCGGAGGGTGTGCAAAAAAAAGGCAATCTTCATTGGCATCTCAGGCGCTTACCATTCCGCGATAGAGCTTCAGGTAGCCAGCCGTCATGTGCTCACGAAGGTACCGCGACCGCACCCGCAGCATCGCGCGGCCCTGCGCGTCATGCAGGCGCTCCTGATTCTTGGCAAGGCGCTCGAGCGTGCGGCACAGGCTGTCTGCATCGGTGAAGTATGCCGCGTCGTCAGCCCACACCTCGCGCTGCGAAGGGATGTCGCGCGCCACCACGGCGCAGCCGCATTGCGCCGCCTCCACGGCGGCCAGACCGAATGGCTCATACAGTGAGGTGACGAGGTAGATGGCAGACTGTGCGAATAACTCAAGCATGTGCGTTTCAGAGAGCGCGCCCAGCAGCACGCGCCGGCGCAGGCGTGAGGCGTCATAGCTGCCTTCAGGATTGGAGATTTCGCCGGCGATCATCACCGGCATGGGCGTGAGGCAGTCTTCCAGCACGGCCATGCCCTTGGCCTCGTCCCATACACGGCCCGCGGTGACAGCCTGCAGTTGCCGCGCCGCGTGTGGCACGTGCACGCTGCGGCCATTCGGAATGACATGTGAACGCGGCTGCTCGCCGAAGCCGGCCGCCAGATCGTGCAGCATCGCATGGGTCGGTGCGACGACGGCGTGCGCACCCGCCAGGCCGTCCTGCACCAGGCGGCTGTACTGGTCGATCCAGGGGGAAGATTGCAGCGAGTCGGCACCGCGCACAGCCACGTGCCAGCTGAGCACATCAGAGTGTGCCACAACGATTTTCGGGCAGCTCAGCGGTAGTGCCCCGAAGCAGAATTGATTGCTGTGAAACAGGTCGGGTGCAAAGCTCTTTCGCCGGAGCAAGGGCTCGGCGTAGATGTAGGCTTTGGCGTTGTCCTGCTGCCATTCCAGCGGAAGCGTGGTGGTCTCAAATGCGAAACGTTTCCTGTATTGTCCGGCGGTGCCGCGCAACCAGGCCATCTGCTCCGGCGTCGCGTTGCTGCCGAGCGTGACGAGCAGGATAGAAACAGCTTCGTCAGCATCCAGCAGACCGAGCACGAGTTCGCGTGTGTACGTCCACACGCCGCCTACAGTGTCGGTTGTCATCAGGATACGCATGTCAACGAGAACTCCTAAAGAGCAGTACGCGAAGGACGCTCAGACTTACGCAAAGCTCGCAAAGTGTGCTGTCGTTAGCGTCCTTTGCGACAGACTCTGCGTCTCTGCGTATCGCCATCCTCTCCAACACTGGAGACTAACGGTACGCCAGCTCCAGTTCCGGCAACGGCACTGGCTGCTGGTCTTGAATGTCGGAGAAACCCTTTTCGCGGAAGAGATTGAGGTAGAAGGCGTGTGCCCGCTCCCATGCCCGGTCATCCGGTTGCGCGCCAAAGGTTGTCACATACTCGGGCGAGCCCGGGAAGGGGAACATCGGCACCGGCTCGCTGACCCAGACGCCCTTGGCCTTTAGGTGCTCCTGAAAAGCTTGTACGGCACTGGCATCGTCGTGCTCGGTCTTGATCAGGTTGGCCTGTACCCACGGGATGCGCGTCTTCGCATAAATGAGCAGCTCGCTGATGCGCTCGGTGGAGTACTTGCAGTTCTTGTTCATCTCATCACGGCCCTGCTCGGTGATGCTTTCCACGCCACACTCCATGCTGATGCAGTGCGCACGGCCCAGCAGGTCCAGCGACTCCTCGTTCCATAAGTCGATGCGCGACTGGAAGCCGATGGAGAGCGGGCGTTGCGCGATCTCCTCCAGCAGTGCGCGTACATTCTTGCCCACGCCAAAGATCTCATCGATGAAGTAGATGTAAGTCACGCCACGAGCAATCAGGGCATCAATCTCCGCGACGACTTCAGAGACATCGCGCTCACGGTACTTGTTGCGGAACTGTGTCTTGTTGCAGAAGGTGCAGGCATAGGGACAGCCGCGCGCGAATTCGAGTTCCGCGCCCAGACCGTCAACCGGCGTGAAGATGTGGTGCTTGTGCGTGTGCAGCTCGATGGGGTAGTCGCTGAAGTCGAGCCGCGTGACGGCTTTCATGTCGACGACGCCAAGCGGATCGGCGGCCTGCATGACCTTGCCGTTTTCGCGCCAGACACATCCGGGGATCGCAAACTTCGGCGTATTCGCGAGCATGAGTAGGGCCTGGTCCGGCTCGCCACGCAGCACGATATCGGCACCGGTTTTGTGAAGCGTGGCGATAGGTGTGGACGAGCCGTGCGGGCCAATGATAACGGTGGTTCCCTGATGTTCGCGACCGTGATTCAGCGCACGCAGCCACTGCTGTGGTACGCGCAATTCCGGCTGAGGGCAGCGCCAGAACAGGTAGGAGTTCGCCGTTGGCATCACGAGAAAGTCTTCCTGAAAGGCTTCCAGTTGCGATCGCACTTCGTCCGGCGTCAACTTCAGCAGAAACGCATCGATCAGCAGAACCTGATGCCCGGCGCGGCGTAGAAACTCGCGTGCACCCAGCAGTTCCAGTGGAACGACAGGCGCCTGTGATCCGAAGTAGGTCGAACCTTCCCAACTCCAGTGCGGATTGACGAGCGCGAACCTCAAGCGGTGCCCCCGGCCATGGCTGCACCGGCCAGCGACGGCTGATGCGCCTTCTTCACCGGGCCTTGCACCACCTGGTGCTCACTGTTCTTTATGGCGGCCGATCCGCGTGCAATTAAATGGTGATTTTTGGCATGGAAAGCCTCAACGCTGTCGAGAATCTGATCAAGAGAGCGCTTGGGCCGCCAGCCGGTATCCCGGCAAAGTTTCGTGAGGGACGAGATATATAACGGCTGATCGCCAGGACGTGTAGCGCTGAATGAGAGACGCGCCTCCCTGTTGAAACGACCCTCAATCCTCTCGATCAGCTCACGGATTGAAACTGCCCGTTCCATGCCACCGCCAATGTTGTAGACCTGCCCGGCTGTTTTCTCCAGGGAAGTGCGCGCCGCGCTGAACGCGTCAATCAAATCGTCGACATGCAGGACGTCCCGGACCTGCAGGCCGTCACCGTAGATGGTGATGGGCCGGCCGTTCAGCACGCTATAAAGGAAGTGCGCCACCCAGCCCTGATCTTCATTGCCAAACTGGCGCTGGCCGGCGATGCAACTCATGCGGAAGACGACCGTGGGCAGGTCATAGATGCGGGCATAGTCGCGCACGTACTGGTCAGCCGCACCCTTGCTGCAGCCGTAGGGCGAGTGAAAATCGAGCGGGGTGTCCTCCGTGGCTCCGGCGAAGCTTCCGCTCTCTGCCACGTAACGTGACCCCGAGACGCGGACTGGAACGGAATCGAGCGAACCGTAGACCTTGTTGGTGGACGTAAAGAACACGGTGGGCTGGCGGCCATTACGCCGGGCTGCTTCCAGCACGTGAAAAGTCCCGGCGGCATTGGTGTCAAAGTCGCACTGCGGGTCGGCAATGGAGGTCGTCACCGCGACCTGTGCTGCCAGGTGGTAAATCTCGTCTGCATGCCGGGCGGCGTCCTGCACCTGCTTTGCATTGCGGATGTCGCCATGGATGTAGCGGAGCACCCTGGCGCCGGGCAGTGTGCGTAGCCAGCTCAGATTATGCTCAGTCCCCCGGCGGGAAAGATTGTCAAAAACCGTGACATGAGTGCCGGGCTCCTCCAGCAGGCGTGCCGCCAGATTCGCACCCACAAAGCCCGCGCCACCGGTGATCAAGATCTCGCGCGCTGTTCCCATTCGCTTCGTTTGCTTCCCTTCCTATGCGAACGCCTGTGATCTTGCGATCGCATGCGGCTGTTCCGATTGTTTGTACCTTCCGCGTATAGATGCGGATTGTTCAACCTGGGCTGTTCGGCGATGGCCTAACTTAGGCAGCACGCATAGGCCCAGCTAAGTAACAATCCGCACACTCTGGCGCAAATCGGCGGACCTGCAGTGTCTGTCTTTAGATGGATTTGCTCTCTGATGTCCGTTGTATCGCGAACTCGCTTCGTTTGCGGCTGTAGAAGTAGTACACAAAGAGACCGATCACCAGCCAGATGAAAAAGCGCTCCCAGGTGCGAATCGGCAGGCCCGTCATGAGCAGCACACAGAAAAGAATGCTCAAAGACGGGATGACAGGGCCAAAGGGGACGCGAAATCCGCGGCGGCGTTTCGGTTGGTGGCGACGCAGCAGGATCACGCCGACCGACACCAGCACAAAGGCAAACAGGGTGCCGATATTGGACAGCTCCGCCAACGTGCCAACATCAAAAAGCCCCGCAGGAATCGCAACGAGGATGCCTGCCACCCACGTGGCAAAGGCCGGGGTACGATACCGGGGATGTACGCGGGAGAAGACCTCCGGCAGTAAACGGTCGCGCGACATGGCGTACCAGACACGCGCCTGACCCAATTGGAAGACCAGGATGGAAGAAATCATGCCGAGCAGGGCGCCGACCAGCACCACCAGCCGCACGTAATGCAGCTTGGCTGAATGTGTATCAGTGGACAGCCGCTTGAGCGCGTTGACCACCGGAGCCGCATCACCCGCAACCGACTGCCACGGCACCAGCCCGGTGAGCACCAATGCCACGCCGATGTACAGGATGGTGCAGATGATGAGCGTGGCGATGATAGCCATTGGCACGTTCTTCTGTGCGTCGCGGCACTCCTCGCTGGCAGTGGAGACCGAGTCGAAACCGATATAAGTGAAGAAGATGATCGATCCGCCGGCCAGCACACCTGGCCATCCATTGGGCGAGAACGGGTGGTAGTTGG
Organism: uncultured Terriglobus sp.; assembly: GCA_964246795.1. GTDB lineage: Bacteria > Acidobacteriota > Terriglobia > Terriglobales > Acidobacteriaceae > Terriglobus. The sequence continues at coordinate 21,962 of CAXTRR010000023.1, forward strand.
CGGGGTGAATGAACGAAATGCCTGCAAAGATGAAGATCAGGATGGCCGCGACCTTGACCAGCACCATGATGTTATTGGTGCGGGCGGATTCCCGGATGCCGCGGACCAGCACTACCGTTAACAATATGACGATCAGAAATGCCGGGATGTTGAAGCCGAAGTGCCAGCCTTCCGTGTAGATGTCTTTGCCGGCCAGGTCCTGCAGGCCCTGCGGCAGGTAGGCAGGCGACAGCCACCGGGGATTGAGGTGAATGCCGAGCCAGTCCAGCAGGTCGACCAGGTGCGCCGCGAAGCCAACGCTCACGCTCATGTTGCTGAAGGCATACTCCAGGATCAGGTCCCAGCCGATGATCCAGGCCACCAACTCGCCTAGTGTGGCGTAGGTGTAGGTGTACGCCGATCCCGCAATTGGAATCATGCTGCTGAGTTCCGCATAACAGAGCCCGGTGAAACAACAGACGATCGCGACCAGCACCATGGAAAGCGCAAGCGCCGGGCCGGCACCGGGACGGCCAGCAACCACGCCGTGATGATGCAGGAAGGCCGGCGCGTTCAGCAGGAAGTCGATGACCGGGGACTCGGTCCACTGCGCGTTCTTTACCGGATTGCCGGCGATAGCCGTCCCAATCACGGTGAAAATGCCGCTGCCGATGACCGCACCCACACCCAATGCGGTGAGCGAAACGGGACCCAGCGTTTTTTTCAGCGCCGTTTCCGGCTGCTCCGATTCAGCAATGAGCTTGTCGATGGACTTGGTCTGGAAGATCTGACGGGGCAGCGGCGTGTCCTCGGCGAAAATATCGTTTGCGAGTGGAGTCCCGAGTAGTTTAGCGTGTTGCGGTTGCGGAAGGAGACACGCGGTGCGCAGTGAAGTTTGGCACGGCCAGAGCATCCGCTGGAATGAGCACCGGCTTGCCGCAAAACGCAGCCGTCTGTGGCTCGGCTTCTGCTTCGCCCTGGGATGGGCTTTGCTGCTGGTGGCGCTGGGCGGAATCGCCGCGCTGGCCCAGAGCGCTCCGGTACTTCTCCTAAGAGAAACGAAGAAAACGGCGGACGGAATACCACGGAAGTTGCAGTTACCAAATCAGCCGCAAAGTGCGGCTTCCTCCAGTGGACCCGGGCTCGGACCCTGGCTTGGACCCTGGACACGCGCGAGCACGGAGCCGGTGATCGCTCCGCTGCCCGCTTCCGTGTTTGCCGATCCTGTCAGCGGCGCGCCGGTGCACTGGGAGGCGTTGCACACCTTCAACCCGGCCGCCATTGTGCGCAATGGAAAGGTCTACGTCGTTTATCGCGCCGAGGATGACAGCGGCAATCAGGCCATCGGCGGCCATGTCTCCCGGCTGGGTTTGGCCGTGAGCCAGGACGGCATTCACTTTCAGCGCATGCCGGCCCCGGTGCTGTACCCCGCCAAGGACGCCCAGCAAAGCCGCGAGGTGCCGGGCGGCGTAGAAGATCCGCGCGTGGTCGAGTCAAGGGACGGAACGTATGTACTGACCTACACACAGTGGTCGCGCCAGCGGCAGTCCTACTCTGTCGGTATCGCCACGTCCACTGACCTGGTGCACTGGCAGAAGCAGGGCCCCGCCTTCCAGGGCGCGCTGAGTGGCCGGTACAACGAGCTGAAGTACAAGTCCGCCGGCATTGTCACGGAGATTCACGGTGGGCGGTTGGTCGCGGCAATGATTCACGGCAAATTCTGGATGTACTGGGGCGAGATCGAAGTCGGCCTAGCCAGTTCGGACGACTTGATCCACTGGACGCCCATAGAGGATGCGCCCGGCAAGACACATGTCCTGCTGCGCGCCCGGCCAGGCAGAGCTGACAGCGCTTTTCCGGAAACAGGGCCGCCACCGGTGCTCACCTCGCGCGGCATCGTGATGCTCTACAACGCCAAGAACGCTGAAGGCGTGGGCGGCGACTTGCGGCTGAAACCCGGCACTTACAGCGTGGAAGAAGCACTCTGGGCAGCAGACGATCCGGCAAGGATGCTGTCGCGCACGGACGAGCCCGTTTTCCAGCCAGCGCTGCCCTTTGAGCAGAGCGGCCAGTATGCCGCAGGAACCACCTTTGCCGAAGGCCTCGTGCTCTTTCAAGGCAAGTGGTGGATGTATTACGGCTGCGCAGACTCGTTTGTGGGCGTGGCAACCGCACCGGAAGCGGATCTTTGATTTCCCGGATTCTGCCTTGCAACACACGGGCCCTCGTCGCCGCAAGTGACCTCTGCCGCACCTATGGGTCGATAGAGACGGCCATTGAAGCGGAAGATTTCCAGCCCGTATGTCGATGAAGACATATGCCAGCCGATCGCCACATCATGAAAGCCGTGCCGAGCCGATGGCTGTACGCTGTGGAGCCAGCCATCCAGTTGACCGGCAAGGCGTGGCCGGCCCCCCTTCCAGCGCACCACCCACATCGCGCCGTTGGAACCCTGGCCGCCGCGCATGCAACCCACACCTGCCTCCACCAGTGTCACGTGCTCCCTTGCGACGGGCAGGCGCGAGTAAGAGAGATTGCTTGTCCAACTGAAATTGTCGGCACAGCCCTGCCAGCCGGTGCCGCTGCGGATCAGCAAAGACCGCAGCTTTGATCGTTGAGCAAGCGTCAGACGATCCCTGCCGAGCTGCGGCGGATGCCTTGTCTTCGCGACGAAAGTCCATGAC
>CAXTRR010000023.1:24634-57901 GCA_964246795.1 uncultured Terriglobus sp.
TGACGTAGCCGCGGCGGCAGGAGCCACTGCGGGAGCAACGACTGTAACTGCCAGCACAGCTGCAGCAAAGTACGATGGCCGGTACAAACGGGACAGGCCCTGCGTCCATCTGCCCGCAAAGCCCATCGCCTTTACGCCCGGCACCGATCTATCGCTTGCTCGAAGCGCGTGCCGCTGTCTTCATCTTCTTCTTGTTGGAGCCGCGGGGCGTAGTCCGCTCTGCCTTTGGTGGGGCTGCCTTGCGCGCCTTGCGTTTGGCGGTTTTACGTTCGTCGTGCTCGAGTGCCTTGGTATTTGCCATGAAATCTCTTTTCTGTGGCGGATGAAAATCCGCGGAATCTATGACGGCGGCGCTTGCCCGCATCCTTTGCCTGATCTGCGCGCAGCCAGATGGGACGCTAGAGCCGCTCAAGCTGGGCGAACTTCTCCACCAGCTTTTTCACGCCGTGCCCCTGAAATTGTATCGTGAGCTTCGCATCTGGGCCGTCGCCTTCTCGCGAAACAACCATGCCCTCGCCATACTTCGGGTGACGCACCCGTGTACCGCGCTTCAGTGAGGTTTCACCAACGGGTGCAGTCACCTCCATCTTGGGCCTGGAAAACTTGCCGCCACCCGCACCAAAGAAGCTGGCAATATTGTCGATGGAGTCCGGCGACTCGGCTCCCGTAGCCTTTTTTGCGCCGCTGCCGGTGAACTGCAGGCCGTAGTTGGACCGCGGCATGCCGCTGGCGGCTGCCGGTGCTTTGCCGCTCTGGTCTTCATCCTCGTAGCTGTAGTGGCGCTCGCCGGCTTCATCACCATCACGCTTGCCCCAGCGGTTGCCACCGGCAAAGCGTGACCCGCCGTAACCCCCGCCGGCACCGTAGTCGTTGCGGAAGGCGGGCCGCTCCGCGGGGGAACCGAGGTCCTCCACCAGCCGTGACGGCACCTCCTCCAGGAAGCGCGAAGCCACACTCGCCTCCGGCATGTCGGAGCCGTAGCGGCGGCGGTACCGCGCGCGCGTGAGCACCAGCGTGTCCATGGCACGCGTCATGCCTACGTAGCAGAGGCGGCGTTCTTCTTCCAGGCCCGTGGGATCCTGCAGCGTGCGGGAGTGCGGAAAGAGACCCTCCTCCATGCCGCACAGAAAGACGAGCGGAAATTCAAGGCCCTTGGCGGCGTGCAGTGTCATCAGCGTCACTCGCGCGTCCAGGTTGATTTGGTCGGTATCGCTCACCAGCGCGGCATGGTCCAGAAAATCGGCCAGCGTTTCGCCGCGCTCCTGCGCATCCTGCGCGGCATTGGCGAGTTCCTTCAGGTTTTCAATGCGGCTGAAGGCCTCCGGTGTGCCCTCCGTCTCCAGCGCCTTGATGTAGCCGCTGCGGTCGTTCAGGAACTTGATCAACTCCGGCAGGGTGGCGGGGTCGCCCGGCGCGCGAAAGCCGTCAATGCGTTGCGACGTTTCGACCGCTGTCGAAGGATCGGTCATGCCGTCGCTTTCGACAATCGGCGCTGCCTGTCTTCGCAGCTCTTCAAAGCTCTCTGAGAGGCTTGTCACTTTTGGCCGGCCGTTGCGCTTCTCTGCCCGGTTGCTTGCTTCAAATGGATTGAAGCTGATCGGCGGATCGAATGTAGAGGGAGGGAGAAGGCGATCATTCAAGAAAGGTGGATGTACTCCCGGAGCTTCGGAACCCACCCTGACCGGCGATGAAGCTGTCGGTGAGGATGGGGCATCCGCTTCCTCGCCCGTATCGAAATTGAAGTCGAAGCTTGTGTCGGGATCGCTGGCAGCCGAGTTTTCTGGAGCGATGGTGCTGCGTTCTTCGCTCCATGCCTCATCGCCGCCAAAATCGAATCCGAAGTTGAAGCTGGTGTCGAAGCTCGTATCGCCCCGCGCAGACTCCGTCGAGGCATTCTCCTCCGTACCGGTGAATTCATACGATTCGAGTTGTACATCTGCGGACGCCGTACCCCGTGCATCCGCGGCCAGCGCCTCGCCGAACTGCGCGCCCAGCATCGCGCGCGCATCCAGAATCAATCGCCGGAAACCGGCAAGCGCCGTGAGCGCACGCGCGGGCAGAAGCTGCTCAGCGATGGCCCGCTCGATCGCATCCCATGTGCTCAAGCCGGTGGTCAGCGCCATGCGTTCCAGCGTCTCCATCGTCGTCTTGCCGATGCCGCGCGTGGGCGAGTTCACCACACGGTTCAGCGCGATGGAGTCATGCGGGTTCTGCACCAGCTTCAAATAACTCAGCAGGTCCTTGACCTCTGCCCGCTCGTAAAAGCTGAAGCCGCCCACCATGTGGTACTGGATCGCGTAGCGCCGCAGCGATTCTTCCACCAGCCGCGACTGTGAGTTGGTGCGGTAAAGCACGGCGCACTTGGGCGTGTCTCCGCTCTGGCCCGCTTCACGCAGGTATTTCTGGACGCGGTCCGCGATGAAGAGCGCCTCGTTCTCACCGTCGGGCGCCTCATAGAAGCCCACCATGCTGCCGCCCTCGCGCGTGGTGAACAGCTCCTTGCCCTTACGCTGCGTGTTGTTGCGGACGACCGCGCCGGCGGCCTCCAGGATCGTCTGGGTCGAACGGTAATTCTGCTCCAGCCGGATGATCTTGGTGTCCTCGAAATCCTTTTCAAAGTCGAGGATATTTTTGATGTCCGCGCCGCGCCACGAGTAGATCGACTGGTCTTCATCACCCACCACGCAGACGTTGCCGTGCGCGCCGCCCAGCAGCTTCATTAGCTCGTACTGCGGCCGGTTGGTGTCCTGGTACTCGTCGATGAGCAGATAGCGGTAGCGGCGGTTGTAGCGCTCGCGCGTTTCTGTGGAGACCTTCAGCAGCCGCACCGTTTCGAGCAGCAGGTCGTCGAAATCCATTGCGTTGTTCTTCGCGAGTTCTTTCTTATAGATTTCGAAGATGTGCGCTATGCGTTCTTCCAGCGGATTGGTCGACGCCAGGAAATACTCCTGCGGATCGATCATGTGGTTCTTCGCCCAGCTGATACGGCCCAGCGCCACACGCGGCTTCAACTGCTTGTCGTCCACGCCCAGCCGCTTCAGCGCCTGCTTGACGATCGCCTGCTGATCGGCCTCGTCATAGATGGCGAAGGTGCGCGTGAGGCCCTCGCCGTTTACGCGCAACGCTTCAACATCGCGGCGCAGGATGCGCACACACAGCGAGTGAAAGGTGGCGATGGTGGGCCGCGCCAGCGACGAGTGGCCGATCAACTTCTCAACCCGCTCGGCCATTTCCTTGGACGCCTTGTTGGTGAAGGTGACGGCCAGGATTGCGTCGGGCGAGACGCCCTTTTCCTCGATGAGGTAGGCGATGCGGTGGGTGATGACGCGCGTCTTGCCGGAGCCGGCGCCGGCCAGGATGAGCACCGAGCCGTCCGTGTGCTCCACGCCCTCACGCTGCTGCGGGTTCATCTGCTGCAGCAGGCGGGATGTGGGCGCGGTGATGGAAAGATTGCCGGACAAAAAAGAATCTCCACGTCCAGTTTATCGCCGTTCCTTCGCCCCTGGTTTTCCACGTACCCCACGTTCTCGGGTGCCCATTAATACCCGCTGGGTGCCCCATCCTTCGTGCGGCTCCTTGCACAAGGGTGGGGTCAGGTCGGCCAGGTCGGCCGCTCCTAATTCATCGCTCCCGACCTCTCCGGAGCGATCTTCACCACATTCGCCCGGCAGCTGCGCAGGTTCTGGCAGGCAATCGGCTTCAGCGTATTCCTGTCCAGGCAGACCTCAATCGCCGTTAGATAGTTGCGGCCGCAGGAGAGCAGAAGGCTGCCTTGCGGAAAGCCCGGATTGCTGGCGTAGAAGCGGCCGAGGATGTCGTCCGGCGTCATCGTGATCTGCCGGTCATTGTGCTCGATCGCCGGCGGAATCCTGATGGACTGGTACGCCCGCCGCGCCGCCGCGAAGAAGTCGTCCGGCGACATGGTGGTGCAGGTGCCATGTTTGCGCCACTCATGGGCCAGCAGCGTGAGGCTGGGCGTCATGTTCAGCCAGGGGTGGTAATCCGCGGGGCCGGTGCGATCGCTGCAGCCCACCGGGTAGGTGCCGTCGTAATTCTGCGGCCACAGACCATGCAGCACAAAGCCATGCGGCGTGCCGCACTCCTGGGCCGCATCGGCTTGCCTGCCTGCTGTGTGCTTGTTTTCCGGCAGCACCTGCACGTTGTCGCAAAACTCCGGTGCCCAACTCAGGTTCAGCAGGTAGTAGTCGTATTTGTCCGGCGCGGTGTGCACCTCTTGGGCGTGCAATGCCGTCGATAGGCATGCAAGAGCAACGAACACTGACAGGTAACGCAACGTCTTCACAGACTCATTGTAAAGACCCGCACAATTAGGCGCAGAACCTCCAATCGATCATCAATCCGCATTCTCTTTTCGTGATGCTCTAGGAGCAGATTTCCGTCATGAAGACTTCTAAGGACTAATCTGATTTCGATGGTAGAGATGATCGCCGCTTTCGAGCCTGAAGAGCAGCTTGCGGGTGGGAATACCGCCGAGTCAGTGGTTCGGCTCGGGTCCACGGTACGTAAGCCTGTCACGCCCTCCACTGCTGCTGTACACAGCTTTTTACAGCACATCCGCGCTGCAGGCATTGAAGCAGTTCCAGCGGTCTTCGGGCTGGATCAGCAAGGCCGACAGATTCTGGAGTACGTGCCTGGTTCTCTGTGGCATCACAGCAGAAGTCACAGCAAAGCAGAGTTGCGACGCGTCGGCGGCATCATCCAGGCTCTGCACCAAGCTGCTGTCTCATTCCAAGTGCCGAAGGAAGCCCAGTGGAACAGGCGCTATCAGCTCAATGATCACGAGATCATCTGCCACAATGATCTGGCGCCGTGGAACCTAGTCTGCGGTCCTGATCGATGGACCTTCATCGACTGGGATGCTGCCGCGCCAGCTACTCGACTTTGGGACCTCGCGTGGTCCTCGATAAGCTTCCCACTCTTCGAGCCGGAGTGCGATCTGGGGGCTTGCGCAACAGCGATGCACGCCCTTCTGAACGGGTACGGCCTTGGCAAAGCTAGCTACGGTGAGCTCATCAAGGTAATGGTCACGAGAGCCCGAGCGGAACACGCCCTCATCGTTGAAGGTGCGGCTGAAGGCCGGCAGCCTTGGCTAAAACTTCACGCCGAAGGACACGATAGATACTGGGGACCGGTGGCGAACTACATAGACCGGAACGCCTCAGTTCTGGAGTCCCTGCTGATCTGCTTGGACGAGGCGCTGCTGGACTCCCGCTAAGCAGCTCTCCCACATTCCTTTAGCGTTTCTCCGTATCCTACCTCCATGTCCCTTCGCACCCTATGCGTCTTCTGTGCCTCCGCCGAGGGCGCGCGCCCTGAGTATCGCGCTGCTGCCGAGGAGCTTGGCATTGTGCTGGCACAGCGCGGCATTGGCCTGGTGTATGGCGGGGCAACCGTCGGCCTGATGGGGGCGGTCTCTGCGGCGGCGCTGCGGGCGGGTGGCACCGTGGTCGGCGTGGTGCCGCACGTGCTGGTCGACAGGGAGATCGCCGATCACGGCTGCACCGAACTCCATGTGGTGGACACGATGCACACCCGCAAGGCGCTCATGGCGGAGAAGTCCGACGCATTTCTGATCCTGCCCGGCGGCTTCGGCACGCTGGAGGAGATGTTTGAAGTGCTCACCTGGCAGGCAATCGGCATCCACAAAAAACCGGTATGCCTGCTCAACATCGGGGGATTTTACGACGGCCTTCTCAAGTTTCTGGACCACTGCGTGCAGGAGGGCGTGCTGCGTCAGAGCAACCGCGCCAGCATCCTGGTGGCTGCCACCGTCGCCGATGCACTGCGGCAAATGGAGCAGTCCGGCTGACGTGTCTGGATCGCGTCGAGAAAGCACGCGTTGAGCGAAGCGCTCTCCAGAAGACAATCTCCCGGAGAAGCGATCCGGAACGAGCGCTCGCCGGACGAGGCTCCGAGTCATTCAGTGGCACCCCGTCATCCAACAAGGACGACTTACTCAGGAGCGCAGCGCACGTGGCAGATCTGTTCGACCCCATTGACGTTGGTGATTTACACCTGCCAAACCGTATTTTCATGGCTCCGCTCACACGGTTGCGCGGCACGACGGACCATCTGCCGCGGCCTGAGCTCATGACCGAGTACTACGTGCAGCGCGCCACGGCCGGACTCATCCTGACCGAGGGTACGCCGATCGATCCGATGGGTGTCGGCTATCCGCAGGTGCCAGGCCTCTGGTCGCAGGAACAGGTGGCGCTCTGGAAACCAATCGTCTACGCCGTCCATCAAGCAGGCGGCCGCATCTTTTCGCAGATCTGGCATGTTGGCCGCATCTCGCATTCCTCCTATCTCGGCGGACGGCTGCCGGTTGCGCCCAGCGCCATTCAGCCCGCGGGACACGTTAGCCTTGTCCGCCCCACGACCGCTTTCGAGACGCCGCGCGCGCTGAGCATGGCGGAGATCAAGGAGGTAGTGGAGCAGTTCCGCCGCGGGGCGCAGCTTGCCCAGAGCGCCGGTTTTGACGGTGTGGAACTGCACGGGGCCAACGGTTATCTGCTCGACCAATTCCTGCAGAGCGGCACCAATACTCGTGATGATGAGTATGGCGGTAGCCTGGAGAACCGCGCCCGCCTGATGCTGGAATGCGCGGACGCCGCCATCAGCGTCTTTGGCACGGGCCGCGTGGGCATGCACCTGGCACCTCGCAGTGACACTCACGACATCTCCGACGCGAACCGCCCGGAAACCTTCAGCTACATCGCACGTGAACTTGGCAAGCGCAAGCTCGCCTTCCTGATGGCGCGGGAAAAGCTCGGGCCGGACAGCCTGGGCCCGATGCTCAAGCGCGAGTTCGGCGGTGTCTACGTAATGAACGAAGACTTCAGCCTGCCAAGCGCGAACCGCGTACTGGCGGACGGCGATGCGGACGCCATTGGCTTTGGCAAACTCTTCATCGCGAACCCCGACCTGCCCCGCCGCCTGCGTGAAGGCACACCGCTGAACCCTCCCCGGCCGGAACTCTTCTACACACACGAACGCGAGGGCTACACCGATTACCCCGCGCTGGCCGCCTGATCCGCAGATCGGTACGGTTCCCCCGAGTCTCGCTTTGCGAGATGGGCTGCGAGCATCCACGCCTTGCGCATTCTGCGTAGTGATGGGCAGATAAGGGGACCGGAACCCAACTGAGCACCTGCTTCCGCCCTTCCATCGCGATACAAAAATGGAGTGAGCACCACACGATTCATGCCGGGCGGCTGGGTGCCGCGCGCCAGCCTGCCGCGCGGACCCAACGGCCGGGGCCTGTGCCGCTGGTGCAACCTGGAGGTGCCGCCGCGCCGCTTCACCTTCTGCTCCGCGTACTGTGTGCACGAGTGGAAGCTGCGCTCGCAGCCGCGGTACCTGCGCGAGCAGGTCTTCCTGCGCGACAAGGGCCGCTGCTCCACATGCGGCGTCGACACCATGTTCGAACTGCGCCGCCTGCGCCGCTCCCGGGGCGAGCGCCGGGCGCTGCAAATGGCCCACTGGGGCCTGAAGACCCGGCCGCGCAAAAGCCTGTGGGACGCCGACCACATCCTGCCCGTGGTGGAGGGCGGCGGCGAGTGCGATCTCGCCAACATCCGCACGCTTTGCCTGCGCTGCCACCGCAGTGCCACGGCGGCGCTGCGGGAGCGCATCCGCCGTGCGAAAGTGGCTGCCATGTTGCAGGCGGAAGCCGCCTGAGTTTGTACCTGATATCTGGTCTAGCCGTCTGCGGTGGGTGCCCCATCTTCACGACAGCTCCATCGTCATTAAGGTGGGAGAACCGGCAACGAACCTGCCCGGGACGATACGAAGCGCGCTGATACAGCTTGGCACTCCCTTCCCGGGAGCGGTATCGTCAAACCAGCCGATGCTTCGTCTCCTTTTCTTCACGATTGCCCTACTGATGACGGCGCTCTCACTGGTTGCCCAGGGCTCGCCCTACCCGGCCACCGCGGAGCATCCGTCGCCAGCATGGTTTGTCGATGTTGCTGCGAAGGCCGGCATTACCGTTCGCAATGTGAATGGCAGCGCGGAGAACAAGAAGTACATTGTGGAGGCGACCGGCTCCGGCGTGGCCATTCTGGACTATGACCGCGACGGCTGGCAGGATATCTTCCTGGTGAACGGCACGGAGTTAAACATCGCCGGAGCCATGACCAAAGACAAGCCGACCAATCACCTCTTCCACAACAACCACGACGGCACCTTTACCGACGTCACCGCGAAGACCGGCATGGCCAGCAGCGGATGGGGCCAGGGCGCCTGTGTGGGCGACTATGACAACGATGGTTATGACGATATCTTTGTGACCAGCTACGGCAAGAACCGGCTGTTTCACAACGAAGGCGGCGTGCGCTTTACCGAAGTCGCCGAGGCGTCCGGTGCGGCGGGCACAGGCAAGGAGTGGGGCACGGGCTGCGCCTTTGTCGATTACGACCGCGACGGCCGCCTCGACGTCGCGATTGCGAATTACGTGCACTTCGACCTGGCCAAAACGCCCAAGCCGGGCGAAGAAGCCGGCTGCACCTGGAAGGGCACGCCGGTGATGTGCGGCCCGCGCGGCCTGCCGTGGACGACCAACATCCTGCTCCATAACCTGGGCAAGGGCGCCGACGGCCGTGTGCACTTCCAGGACGTCAGCGAGAGCAGCGGCATCGCGAAAACCGAGGGCCATTACTGCTTCAGCGTGACCACGCTGGACTACGACGAGGACGGTTGGCCCGACATCTACATGGCCTGCGATTCGACGCCGGCGATTCTCTACCGCAACCACCACGACGGCACCTTCACCGACGAAGCGGCCAACGTGGGCGCGGCCTTTAACGAGGATGGCCGCGAGCAGGCAGGCATGGGTGCCACTGCCGCCGATTACGATGGCGACGGCCATATCGATCTCTTCAAAACCAACTTCTCTGACGACACCTCAACGCTTTATCACGCCAACGGTGACGGAACGTTTACAGATGTCACCTTCGCCGCAGGCCTCGGCATCAACGCCGACGCGCTGGGCTGGGGCGCGAGCTTCGCCGACGTCGACAATGATGGCCGGCCTGACCTGCTCATTGCCAACGGGCACGTCTATCCAGAGGTGGATTCGGCCAAGCTGGGCGCGAGCTTGCGCGAGCCACGTTTCCTGTACTGGAATGCAGGCAGCGGCAAGTTCAGGGACTTATCGAAGAGCTCAGGGCCAGGGCTGACGGAGCCGCTGAGCGGACGTGGCCTGGCTATTGCCGATCTATGGAACGACGGCCGCCTGAGCGCCGTGGTGAATAACCTGAGCGATCGGCCGATGCTGCTTGTGAATACTGCAACGAACAGCAATCACTGGCTCGGATTGAAGCTCGTTGGCACACAATCCAACCGCGACGCAATCGGTGCGCGCGTGACCGTGCACTCTGCCACACGCAACTGGGTCGACGAAGTCCGCAGCGGCTCCAGCTACAACAGTTCCAGCGACTTACGCTTGCATTTTGGCCTGGGCTCGACCACTAAGCTGACCGGGATCACGGTGCGCTGGCCATATGGCAAGGTGGAGGAATTTCCTGCTCCGAAAACTGACGGTCTCGCCGAAGTTGTCGAGGGGAAAGGAGTTCCCGTGCGATGACCCGGGCCAATCGACAATTTGCACAAAGTTCCTCTCGACTCGCAGAAGTTCTGAAAGAGGTTGGGCCAATGTTCCGGCGCTTGGGTTACACGCGGTTGGGGCAAAACTTCGGGATCGAGTCTGCCGAATGTTGGGCGGTGTGCAATTTTCAAAAGAGCCGCCAAGCAGAGCATGCGAGTCCATGCTTTTACGTCAACGTAGGCCTGACAGCTAAACGAGTCGAGCACTATTTTGGTAAAGAAAGTGTCAAACAACCAACCTATTTTACTTGCGCATGGCTAACACGCCTTGCAAGTTTTGCATCTGTCGACTGTCCGGATCGCTTTTCGCTACGCGACGAAGAAATCAAACAAACTGTAAGTAGCTTATGCTCAATCGTCATTCGGGATCTTGCTCCGGCACTGAATAATCTTCTTACCGAAGAAGATTTACTGGCATCACCTCGATACGGCTTCCCTCTCCCACAGCATCAAGCAAGAGCGATCCTATTAGCACTGCGAGGACGAGATGCAAAGTGCAGGCAGGAAATTGCTAACATGCTGAATGGGTATGCGAATTCAGCAATTCCAGAACACTTAGCATCCTTTATTCGAGAACTCAACCAACGCTTTCCAGCTATCGGCAAAATCTGACTGCTTCCTTTTCAGGTTGAATCGGACCTGTCTCGGCCTGCGACGAACCAAGCATGCCCACAACAACCTTTTTAGCAAAGTAACCGACCTATGACTTGGAAGCCAAATAGCTTCTACACGGCTGCACTTAGGTTAGTGGACAGAACAGTGCGCTCCGGTGTAGTTGCCGGTCTTTAAGAAGGTGCGGGTTTCCACGCTGTCCGGGTTGTAGTGGAGTGCTTTCTGGAGTGAGGCTTTTGCCGCGGCTGCGCTGCCGTTTTGACACTGCAGCATGGCGAGGTTCAGCGCGGCTGCAGTCTGCGTTGGATCGGCTGTGACCACATCTGAAAGGCTTAGGATAGCAGCCGGTAAATCTGCGCCTTGCGCTTGCAGTACGGCAAGGTTGGACAGCACAGCCACATCGTGCGGCGACTGCTTGAGCGCGGCTTGGTACTCGGTGCGGGCAGTTGCGTTATTGTTGCGCATCTGCGCCAGATAGCCGAGTTGTTCATGGATGCGCACATCGGCGTTGCCCTGGAACTCGACCTTACGGAGCAGGCTTTGTGCGCGAGTGTAGCTGTCGCGATCACCCTTTGCGGCGAACTGCGCGTAAGCCAGGCCGCGCTCGCGATCGGTCGCGGGTGCGTCGCCAACAGCGACGAGATCGACAGCGTGCAGGTAACGGACGGGCGGCGTTTTCGGCTCGCCGAGCGAATGCAGTTCCAACGTGGCGGCTTGCGGAACGTTTGCAGTAGCGACGCCTTTCACGGCAGTCAGCGATCGCGGATACGCTTCAATGTCGTGATCGACGTTTTGTTCGTGCGAGATGTCTGAAGTGGTGCGCGAGGGCATGTGGCAGGTCGCGCAATCCTGCTGCTCGGGATGATGCGTAGCGGCAACGAACCGGGCTAAATCCGCGTGACATTGCAGGCATTTGCCGCGGTAGAAGGCGACGCGCTCCGCCGGCTCGGGCGTGCTGTGCGGATCGTGGCAAGTGGTGCAAGTGAGCTTATCGCCGGCGGCGCGGCGGCAAGCGCTGCGTAAGAGGCCTTCGTACTGGCTGCTGGCGCGCTGCGCGGACTTGGGCGAGCTTGCGTTGACGAAGTAGATAGCGGTGTCGCTCAGGTCTTCGCCAGGCTGGTATTGGCTGAGCCGTTTGCCCGGGCGCTCGATCATGGCATCGCCTTCCAGGTGGCATTGCAGGCAGATGCTGTCGCGCTTGGTTGGTGTGAGCGCGGCGAGCTTGAGCATGAGAGCTTTGCCGTTGGTGTTGAGATGGGCTGTTGCGTCGCCGTGGCAGCTGGCGCAGCCGATGCCGGCTTGCAGGAATGGCTGATCGGCGAAGGCGTTGACTGCGGTTGGCATCGGCTGCTGGATTTGAGTGGCGTGACAATGCAGGCAATTCGCATCAGTTGGCAATGCGAGCGGAGCGCTTGACGCGTTGTCAAAGGCGGGAGCCATGCCGTACGCTGCGCGGCGCGTGTACCAGTTGATGGGAGCTTCATACCAGAGCTTTGTCTGGTGATCCGGCGCGATGCGACTGAAGAGGTAGGTTTGGCCGTGCTTGCCGGAACCGATGTAGAAGGCGAGTTGTTCTGTGTCGTCGAGCGGAGCTTCAGGGCTTTCGCGGGTGGAGCGCAGGCGTGCAATACCGTCTTTCCGGTCGATGCGGTAGCTCACTCTGGAAGGCTGGTGCGTGAAGCTTCCGGTGTGCAGAGCTTCCGTGGCGAGGCCGCTGCCGCGCGCCATGCTGGTTTGCTCATAGGTCTTGTAGATGGCTGCATGGCAAGACGCGCATTGGCGATCGGGGTCGAGCAGATGCGGGCGTGGTTCTGTTGCGGCGCTGACGTGTTGCTGCGGGCGCGTCAGAGCCGCGATTGCGCTGAGGAGGATTAGAAGTGCAAGGAGGAGACAGGAGCGGCTAACGCGGGGATTGCGGGCGAACGCTGAGAGTGCGCTCTGGATTCCGGGACTCTTCATCTGTTCGCCTGCAGAGCATTGTAGGCGTTGCGCGGTGTGGCTGGCTGATGCGTTGCTCGGCTATTTCGGTGGGTCAAACTTTGGAGCTGTGTCGGATTGAATCTTCTGGGAAAGTTGGGTTTCGCGCTGTGCTTCCGTGATGCGGCCGAGGCCGCGATAGGCCTGTCCGAGGAGGTTGTGAGTCATGTAGTTTGCGGGATCCATGTGCTCGGCGCGTTCGAGGAATCCCGCGGCAGTTTGTGGATCGTTGCGCTTGAGGAGAACTTTGCCGAGGAGGATGTAAGGTCCGGTTGAATTGGGCTCCAGCAGAAGGGCTCGCTGCAGGGTTTGCTGCGCTGCTGCGTAGTCGCCTTTGCGGCTGAGCGCGTCGCCGAGGCGATCGTACACGGCGCCGTTGAGTGGGTTGCGTTTGGCCTCGGCGTTCAGCTCGGTGATGGCTTCGTCGACGTGCGCTTGCGCGAGGGCGACTTCACCGAGGAGCATGTGCGCTTCGGGCAGCTGCGGATCGAGTTCGAGCGCTTTGTGCGCTTCAGCTTGCGCGATGGGAACGTATTCGCGGCGGAGCAGCATGCGGGCTGCGAGCAGGTGCGCTGCGGCGGAGTCGTGTGGGAATCCGTACTGGTCGGCGAAGGCTCCGCGTGCGTCGTCGTAGCGGCGTGTGTCGATGTAGCAGAGGGCGAGGACGTAGGCTGGATCGGACTTGGTCTCAGGAGTCCAGCTGTGCGCGCGTTCCAGCAATGGAATGGCTTCCGCGGGACGACCGAGACGGAAGAGTGTGAGGCCGCGAAGCTGGGTTGCGACGAGGTCAGTTGCGGGCGCGGCGCTGAGGGCTTTCTCGGCTTCCGGGAAGCGGTTGAGTGTGTAGAGAGCTTCGCCGCGGAGGCGATCGCGATCGGGTAAGCTGCTGCCTTCCAACTGCTGGAGAGCTTCCGCGGCATGACCTGTGTTGATTTGTTTCTGGAGTTGTTCCGGTGTTGCGGGCGCGGTTTGCGCCTGCGCGGTGAGCGCGGCGGCGGTGAGGAGGGTGACCCACCCCCTCCCCCGGATTTTCGCTAAAATCCTCATTCTGTTGGGGTTCTTCCAAGTTCCTCATTCTGTGACACTTCGACGCAAAGTCTTCATTTCATTCGACTTGTGAGTCGATTCGAAATGGGCGCTCACCGATGTAGGCCTATCTCTCTATTGTAATAAGCCGCGCAGGAAAAGCTGCCAAGTCTTTTTTGCGGCATAAGTGGTTGACTGTGCTGGAGTTAGAGCGATGGAGAGCCGTGTGGGGGCTTGACAGCACCTGCACAGGGCTATTTTTCGATGGGTAGAGTTCTCGCGCGGATCTTCAGCCCGCTGTGATTCATGTGTAGCTTACCTGGGTCGTTGCCCCAGGCTAAAGGAGCCCTGGCCTTCAGCCCGAAAAAGGTGAAGCTATACCTGAAGGAGAAATTGATCTAGAGTGTGCACTTCGCCGCGCTACGGCAATCGGCTAGTGAGAGTTCGAGTGCCTGATCGAGTAAGTGGCTGCCGAGAAACCCACCTTCACGACGATGAAGCTGTCGTGAAGGTAGAGCACCCAATGCTTCTTGTTAAACAAAGAGGGAGGGCCTAAGCCCTCCCTCTTTGTTTTGCTGTCCGGCGTTCCGAATTTTAGAACTTTACACGAATGCCGAACTGGATGTGGCGGGGAAGAATGGCCTGGTCTGGACCACCCGCAAGTTGAGTAATCTGGCCACCGCCACCAAGGCCCGACCTAAGTGAAGGATCGTTGCTGTCGATGTTTGTGTTTGGGTTGGCGTAGTTCATATGGTTAAGCACATTGAAGAAATCCGTGCGGAAGACGACAGCCGTACTTTCACGTACTTGGATCGTTTTTTGAATTGCGGCATCTACGTTCGCGAAGCCAGGTCCAAAAAAAGAATTTCGCTGAAGATTACCGAATTTAAGGTAACCGGGATTCGTGAAGACGCTACCCGTCGTTTTGGTTATGTCCGGTCCAGGGGTGAAGTAGTTTAGGTTTCCGGAGAAATCCTGTCCTTTCAGCCCAGTCTTGAATCCACTACCAGAGTAATTTGGTTCGCTCGGCCCTTGATCCTTGTTAACGCCTGCGTTGGCGTAACTCGGCCAGAATGGCAGACCGCTCGCGAGGTTGAAAGTAGGACTGACTTCCCAGCCATTAATGAAGCGATCAACAAAGCTATTGTCGTTGGAGGCAAGGGCATGACCGCGACCAAAGGGAAGCTCCAAGTTGCCGAAGAAGGTCAACTGGCTCTGGCGGAGGTCGTCCTGATTGCCATAAGTGAGTACTTTGTATTGATAAAGGTCTGTGTTGCTGTAGTTATGAGCCTTTTGGTAAGCATAGTTCAGTACGAATTGGTAGCCTTGGCTGAACCGCTTTTCAAACGTCGCCTGCAATGCCTCGAAGTTGGTGTCAGCATCAGAAGCGAAGTAATTGATGTCCTGCGTCCATCCAAAGCGCGGCTGGTAAAAGCGGCGTCTTGGATCGTTCTGATCTGAACGGGGCGCAGCCGGATTTTGAAGCACGCCTGTAGAAAGCAGCGGGTTGAACGCCAGGCCATTCTGCACGACACCAACCTGATTCGGGTTTTTTGTTGAACCGTCTCCAGTGAAAGTGTGAGTGCCTTTATTGCCGACGTAGGCGACGGTAAGGGTGAACTGGTGGCCGAGATCACGCTGGACTTCCGCATTCCAAGCGTCAATCGTCGGGAATCGCTCTGTAGTTGGGCGAGCGTTGGCGTTGATGCCATCAGGCAGACGAATATTTCCGTTTACCGGAGCGCTACCGAAGTTAGCTGCGGGCGGAGTTCCACCGAGCTGGAAAACATATTGATTGCCAGAACTGGTGACCTGTTGCTTGGAAAGGACAGGCAGGTTTTGAGAAACGGCGTGACCAAAGATAGAGCCGAAGACGCCGATGTCAAAACTACGGCCGTAGCCGGCACGAATAACGGTCTTCTGGTTGAACTGGTAAGCGAGACCTACGCGTGGCGCGATTGCGCTGTAATTGTTGCTGGTGCCCATGTCACCGGCATACGGCCCTTCATGCGCGACCTGAAGATTGCCCGTGTCGAGATTGAGGATTGCGCCCTGATCCTTTTCCACCTTTTCGGGGAGGTAGGTTTCGTAGCGTGTGCCGTAGTTGACAGTGAGCTTAGGGTTGACGCGCCAAGTGTCTTGAACATAGCCAAAGGCGCGATTCTGGGTCTCTGAGGCGTTTGTGCTGGTACTCGCATATCGCTGGAATTGGCTGACATCACCTAGGACGAAAGTTGCATAACCTAAGCCACCGGTGCCGGCCTGCGCTGTAGTTTGCGGGTTGAAGACGAGGATACCCGCACGGTTCTGATCAGAGGGAATCCGTAGATTATAAGCATGCCGCAGATCAACGCCGAACTTAATCGAATGATTGCCGAGCTCATGCGTCCAGTTATTGGCGACCTGATACTGCCGCTCATTTTCAGTCAGCGGGCAGTTACACCGGTTTACACCCAGGCCTGATCCGAAATTACCTCCGGGGTTGTTAAGCGCGTTATTCGGCACACCGCCTATGTCGAACTCGGGCGCACCACCAGTATTGCCCGTAAGTCCATTGAGCCCGGGAATCCCGTTGTTGGTTGCGAAGGGTTCGTTCCCATCATATTTCGAAGTTGCAATGGAGTACCGCAAAAAGCCAAAGCGGACATCGGTGACCCATTTGGGGCTTACTACGACGTCGAAACCCGTAGCCCAACTTGCGTTGTGGCCCTTTGACGTTCCGCCGTATCCACCTGTACCAAAACCGGGGCCACCAAGAGCACCAAAGGCGGTGGGACCCGTGAGAACGTCCGAGAAGTAGCTGAAACGGTTGAAATAGTGGATTCCGTCGGTGACCTGAGCGTCGAGACGAATTGTTCCCTGATCGTAATTGAAGCCTCCGGTGCCTAGCGCTGAGTAGTTCTGAAAGGGCGTGCCGACCGTACTTGTGTTGGGCGCAGGGAGCCGCTCAAGCAACGAAACTGCAGCGGGATTGAGCTGTGCCTTCGGGATGACGTTATTCGCGTAAGGCAGTCCGGTTTGTGGGTTGACGATAACGGGCGTGACGGTTCCAACATATTCCGAGAAATCGCAACCTACAGGACCAGCGCAGGAACTTCTTAGTAAGGTTGTTGGAACAGTGTTTTTACCCGTAGACGTGCCGACTTTGGAGCGGACACCCTGATAATCGGCGAAGAGGAATACGCGATCCTTCTGAATTGGCAAGCCAATGGAGCCCCCGAACTGATTCTGTAGAGCCTTTGGAACAATGCGTCCTGTGAGGATGTCCGGTGCGTTAAAAGGGTTCTTTGCATATTGCGCGTCTGACTGGCGGAAGTCGAAGACACCGCCGTGAACGCTATTGCCGCCAGATTTGGTCTGCGCAGTAATGACAGCAGCGACGGCTTTGCCGAACTGTGCGTCGTAGTTCTGCGTTGCGATCTTCGATTCCTTGACCGAATCAAGTGATGGATTCACGACGATGATGCCGAGGATTGGGTCCTGGTTATCGGTGCCGTCCAACTCATAGGCAACGCCGGCAAAGTGCTGGCCGTTGACGATGATCTGCTGTGACCCCTGAGGATTCTCCGATGAAGCGTGCGACCAGCCAAGGAGCTGGGTACCGGGCAGAAGGAGCTGCAGGCCGGTGAAGTTGCGGTTAGGCAGCGGCAGATCTTCTGTGTTGCGCGCGTTGAAGGTGGTGGCAACTTCGGCGCGGTCCGTGACGAGTGCGGGAATCTCGCCGGCATTGACCTGCACGATGGTACCAGCGTCACCGACGGCGAGCTTTGCATCGACCTTGGGAGCGCTATCCGCAGAGACGTTGATGCCTGTGGTTTCGAAGGTCGTAAAGCCGTTGGCGGTGATTTTGATGGCGTAGCTATCGGGGATGAGGTGCTCGACGGTGTATTCGCCGTTGCCGTTGGCCTGCACCGTGACGGAGGTGCCTTTTGAGATGTCAGTGACGGTGACGGTGGCGTTAGGGATGGCGGCGCCGCTGGCATCCGTAACGGTGCCATAAAGTGAGCCGTAGATGGCCTGGCCGTAGGCCGCGGCGGCTGCCGAGACCATGACGGCAGAGAGAGCCAGGGCCCGGGCCTTTCCTGCAAAATTCATAAACTGTCCTCCAGAAGGGTGAAGCGTGTTTCAAATCTTTGGCGTGCGCCGCACGGAATGGTGCGAAAGCCGCAAAGTTGGGAACGGGTTGAACTGTATGGGTTTGGGAGAACGGTTGTCAATCAAAAGGAGGAGACATTTTGCGGAAAAATGCAATACAGATTCGCGGAGGAAGTCCTAGACACATCTCCGGATTTTCATAGGTTGAGGCAAGTTGTGCTGTAGCCGATTAAGTCAAATCAATTGAATAAGTTGAGGAGTGTTCCCGACGTCCGGCGATTGGTGACAGGGCAAACCGGGTCGCTGTCTGGCGTTCCGTCGGGTTTAAGCTGTCAACACATTTGTTCCCAAGTGTTGACCCGCTGTGATATGGTTTGCGGCGTCACTTCAAAAAAAACGAGATGCCAAAAAGGAAGTCCTTCCCTATGAGATTTGTTTCAAACCGTTTTCTGCTGCACAGCGGCAGTGTATTGACCGCAGCCACGCTGCTGGCATGTACCGCTGTTGCGCAAAGTCCAGCGATGCCGCCGGCCCCGCCGATCGCCACGGCCGATCTGCAAACGGCGATGCAGCCGTCGAGCGAGAAGACGTGGTGGAAGCACGCGGTGGTGTATGAGATTTATCCGCGGTCGTTTCAGGACTCAAACGGCGATGGCGTGGGGGATTTGAACGGGATTACGCAGCGGCTGGACTACCTGCAAGAGCTGGGCGTGGATGCGATCTGGATTGCGCCGATGTTTCCCTCGCCGCAGGTGGACTTTGGGTATGACGTGAGCGACTTTCAGGCGGTGGATCCGCAATATGGCACGCTGGCGGACATGGACCGGCTGATTGCGGAAGCGAAGAAGCGGAACATCCGCGTGTGCCTGGACTGGGTGGTGAACCACACGAGCGACAAGCACAAGTGGTTTACGGAATCGGCAAGCAGCAAGGACAACCCGAAGCGCGACTGGTACATGTGGAATGACGGCAAGGCGGCGACGGACGCGGGTGCGACGGAGTACGAGAAGAAGTTTGGGCATGACGGCAAGGTGCCGGTAAATAACTGGGTGTCAGGCTTTGGCGGGAGCGCGTGGCAGTGGGTGCCGGCGCGGCAGCAGTTTTACTACCACAAGTTTTACATCCAGCAGCCGGACTTGAACTGGCGGAACCCGGCGGTCGAAAAGGCGATGTTTGACGGGATGCGGTTCTGGATGGACCGGGGCGTGGCGGGGTTCCGGCTGGATGCGGTGCCGACGCTGTTTGAGGATCCGCAGAACCGGGACGAGCCGGAGACGGGTGGAACGAATGCGCAGGGTGACCCGAATCTGAAAAGTATTTACACGGACAATTTGCCGGAGGTGCATGGGGTGATCCGGCGGATGCGGTCAATGGTGGATGGGTATAAGGACGACCGGGTGCTGATTGGCGAGACGTATCTGCCGAACACGATTGAGCTGGATAAGTGGTATGGGGCGGAGAACCGCAATGAGCTGCAGCTGCCGATGGATATGCTGATCGGCTTTCAGGGGGACAAGGCGAAGCTGGATGCGGCGAAGCTGCGGCGGTACATCACGGAGGTGGAGACGCAGGTGCATGGGTCACAGCCGCTGCTGGTGTTTGACAACCATGACAATGTGCGGAGCCATGACCGGTATGGCGACGGGGTGCACGATGCGGCGATCGACCGGTTGATTGCGACACTGCTGCTGACGAGCCGGGCGACGGCGCTGATGTATTACGGCGAAGAGCTGGGCATGCCGACGAGTACGCCGACGCGGAAGGAAGACGTGAAAGACCCGATCGGCATTACGGGGTGGCCGAAGGAGAAGGGGCGCGACGGTGAGCGGACACCGATGCAGTGGAATGCGAGCAATGCGCAGGCGGGTTTCAGCGCGAATGCGAAGACGTGGCTGCCGGTGCCGGCGAGCTACAGTTCGATCAACGTCGAAACGGAGCGGAAGGACGCGGATTCGCTGCTGAACTGGCATAAAAAGCTGATTGCGATGCGGCGGAGTGTGCCGGCGCTGCACGACGGCGGCGTGGTGATGATCGATACGTCAAACGCGAATGTACTGTCGTATGTGCGGACGGCAGCGGCGGGGGCGAAGCCGGTGGTGGTGTCGTTGAATATGACGGCGGAGCCGCAGACGGTGAAGCTCTCATTGGCCGAGGCGAAGGTGACGGGGACGAAGGTGAAGACGCTGCTGACGAATGAGGCGAGTCTGCAGGGTGCGACGAACGTGGAGTCATTGACGCTGCCGCCGTATGGGTCGTTTGTGGCGGAAGTGCAGTAGGCGGACGGGCAGTAGGCGGAAGTGCGCGGCGAGGGGGTAGATGTCTCGCCGCGCTTTAAGCAATGAAGTAGCCGCTGGATGAGCGGGGTCTGGGCGGCTGATGGCGAGGGTCTTCGAAGGCAAGGCGGGAGCGGCGAAGAAGGCCAGTGGGCGCGGCGAGTTGCCGCTGCACCGCGTGATCTCCGATGCTCTGCTGGCAGAGATTGAGAGCGGCGTGTACAAGCCGGGGGACCGGCTGCCGAGCGAAGCGCTGCTGTGCGAGCGGTTTTCGGCGTCGCGGATCACGGTGGCCAAGGCGATTGGGACGCTGCAGCGGGAGCACCTGGTACGGCGGCGGGCGGGCTCCGGCACGTATGTACAGCCGCCCCCGGTGCAGAGCGGGACGGCATTGCGTTTTGGTTTGCTGATTCCGGATTTGGGCGGGACGGAGATCTTTGAACCGATTTGCCGGGGGATGATGAGTTCTCCGCTGGCGCGGCCGCACTCGCTGATTTGGGGGCACAGCCGGGTGGACGGGGACAAGCCGGAAGCGGTGGCGATGGACCTTTGCCAGCAGTTTATCGATCAGGGCGTGGCTGGTGTGTTTTTTGCGCCGCTGGAGTTTTCCGGGGAGCGGCACGCGGCGAACCTGAGCATGGTGCAGAAACTGGAGCGGGCGAAAATCGCGATTGTTCTGCTGGACCGGTGCTTTGAGCCGTTTCCCCGGCGGTCGTGCTTTGACCTGATCGGCATCGACAATCACCGGGCGGGAGCGCTGATGACACAGCACCTGCTGGAGGCGGGTGCGCGGCGGCCGGTATTTGTATCGAGGCATGGGTCGGGTTCCACCGTGTACGGGCGGGCCGCGGGGTATCAAACGACGATGCGGGCCAGCGGTCTGGCGTACGCTGGTGCTGTTTGCCAGGGTGACGTAGACGATCCGCGGTTCGTGCAGGAATTACTGGAAAGAGAGCAGCCGGATGCCCTGCAGTGCGCCAACGACCATACGGCGGCGAAGATCATGCGCACGCTGATTGACATGGGTATTCAGGTGCCGCGAGAGATGCGCGTGACGGGCGTGGATGATGTGCGCTATGCACAGTTCATGCCGGTGCCGCTGACGACGGTACACCAGAACTGCGCGGAGATGGGCCGTTTGGCGATGGCGACGATGCTGGAACGCGTGGGGGATCCGGCACGGCTGCCGCGCGAGGTTTTGACGGATTTCGCGCTGGTGGTGAGGGAGTCCTGCGGGACCAGGCTCGGCCCGCGGTAGCGCGTTCCCGGGCCAGGATGGGCGGCCGGACTACCTGTACTGATTAGAGCCCAATTGACTTAGAACTGGGCAACCGCCGAGTTTGCTGGATTGAGAAGTCGGTCGGCGGCAGCATTGAGAAGACGATCTCTCCAGCTGACGGCGCGGCCTTCCAGTTTGGCGATCAGATGGCGGCCAAGGAGAATACCGGGAACTTCAATCCACTTCCAGCAGGCGATGGCCACGGGAATGGTGAAGACATAAAGATACGCAAGCTGGACAGAAGCATGCCGCAGGACGGAATTGTGCAGCATAGCCAATTGCCGGATGACTCGGAAGTACTTCCCTCTGTCGGCTGGGCTGTTCCGATCTGGGAAGGTTGACATCGGCGATTGCCGGATTTGGCTTTCGGGCAGGGCAAGTCTCGACGTAGTCTGCGGATGTGCGATGCCTGATTGTTTTTCTTTCTTCTCTGGTGGTATTGAGTTTGGCGATTGCGGCGCAAACCGCTCACCCCTGGGAGGGCAACGCTGAATTTCAAAAAGTACGTGCGGAAGCGCGAGTGCTGGATGCGAAACCCCGGCAGCAGATGTTTGCGTTGAAGAGTTGGCAGAAGGCGAACAAGATCGCCGAGGGGAAGTGCGTGCCATGCCTGACGCGGATTTACGAGCTGCAGATGGAAACCGGTGATCCCAAGCAGGCCGCGGTAACGGCGGCCCTGATGGAGGGGCTGGTGACAGGTGCGCAGGACCGAGGTGCGGCGGCGTATTTTCATGGGCGCGCGCTGCTTCAACAGGCGGGTGACGACAAGCCGAAGAAGGAGCTGCTGGAGCAGGCAGTGGCAAGTTTTCAGCGGTCGACCGAGGCCGTGTCCAGCCGGAAGGCGAGCTACTTTCTGGCGGGGCGCTCGCTTGCGTACCTGGGAAGGGACGCGGAGGCTTCCGCGAAGTTTCAGGCATATGTGGCGCATGCGCGTGAGGGCGATGCGATGCTGCTGCGGGCGAGGCATTTTGCGGAGAACCCTGAGCTGGCGCGGCACCGCCAGGCACCGCCGATTGCCGTGACGACGCTGACCGGCAAGCGGTTCAACCTGGACGAGATGAGCGGCCGCGTGGTGCTGATCGACTTTTGGGCGACGTGGTGTGGGCCGTGCAACCAGGAACTGCCCCACATGAAGAAGCTGGCCCAGAAGTATGCCAACGAACCATTTGAGATTGTCAGCATCTCCTGGGACGACAGCGAGGAGAGGTGGAAACAGTTCGTGCAAGCGCACGAGATGACGTGGAGCCAATACCGCGATACGGACCACGCCCTCTCCGATGCCTTTGGCGTGAATTCCATACCTCACTACTTCACGATCGACTCTGACGGTGTGCTGACAGCGGAAAATGTGGGTTCTGGATCGATGGCGGACGGCCGCATCGATAAGCTCATCAAGCGAGCACGAGAGTCAGCGCATCCGGACGGGAGCGGCATGAAGATGGCTGCAGCGGGAGCGGAGTAGGGGTTTGTTTCGCCAGTCATGCCGAGCTGTAAACGAAGGGCGTGGTGGGCCAGGAAGAGCACCGCACGGGATCCGGGTGAGGATGCTGGTGCCCGCCAGGACCCCACCGGTGCCGACCGCATGTGGGCGGGACGCTACCAACTGGGTGACGTTCTGCTCGACAGCCGCGGCTCCCGCGAGACCGGCCTGCAGAAGGGCGTATATACCCGCGTCAAGCATGTCGACGCGCCATCCAATAGGCTCACCGTCGAGCTGCGCGACGGCTCCGAGCGCACCTACGATCCGCGCCGCCAGCAGGCAGTTTCGGTCTACCGCGAGCAGTAGCGCAACGTTCGTGCTCCCTTGTTTGGGTTCATCGGACTTGTCCATCTGCCCGCCACGCATGTTGTGCTGTGATGAGGGAGCAGATGGCTCAGCACCCTCTCGATCTTGTCTAGAAAATACTTAAGTGCCATCCGCTCTGGTCAGCTCTCCGAAAACATAGCCACCGGTTGAAGCCTCGCAGCGATGATGTCCTTAACCACGTTCGTTCATAAAGTCAAGCCCGTGGTGGCCAGCAGCGCCGATCGCGTTTCCGATCTGCGAGCTTATCGGGAAGGTGGGGTAGGTGTCGGACAGATACCTATTCACTTCAACTTCCTCTGACGCATCGGTGCTGTATCGCTCTACTTGTGGCGAAGACTCAGGTAAATGGCTCGATCGCACTGCTCGAAAAGAGAGCAGTATCTGCCGTTTGCCATGCTGCGCCTCACGATGTGCAGGGCCCCGAAACAACAAGCCTCGCCAGCTTCGCATGAGACCGCATAGAAGGTGAATAGGTATCATGTCTCCGCATTACCCGTCGAGATCGATCTCGCAAAACACCCGCATATCGACCACGGCTACGCCGTCACCAGCCACTCCAGCCAGGGACAGACCGCCAATCGCGTGTTGGTGCATGTCGATACCGAGCTGGGCGCGAAAGATTTGCTCAACAACCAAATGGCTTATGTCGCCGTCTCCCGCGATGCCCACGATGCGCAGGTGTTTACAAATGACCGCGAAGGACTGACCAGTGCGCTGGGAAGGAATGTATCGCACCGGAGCGCGCACTTAGCAGAATCGCTGCCCGAAATGTATGCTCAGCCGCAGCGGCAGAGCATACCCGAGCGCGAGTTTGGGTATGGATTAGGATTCTGACTGTGCAAACGGATTAGGGTGGCGTGTCACCATATTGCCATGCGAAGCAGCGTGCTTTCATCGAAGATGGTGCAGAAACTTCCGCACGTGGTGCCTGCATACTGATCTATTGAAGTGTTCTTGGGCTTTCAGCGAAGCATACCCAACCGTCCTCTATGCCAACAAGCTTCAGACCCAGATAGTCCATCAGCTCGTTAGCCTTTGCTTGGAACTCATGATAAAACGATGCCCACGTTAGGACATTCGTGTAGGCATGACTCACATCCTGCATAAGTTCTGATCCAGGAAGCAATAGCACCTGAACTAAGCCGATCCATATTGCTCGTTCTTTGTTGCTAATGAGCTCAGGAACGATAGGCATTAAAGGTTCCAAGCAATATTGCTTCCCGATCGTGTTGTGCTCTCTCAAGCATGTCTTCCAACTCATCGCCTCTGCTGGAAAGGGCGTCTGCAGGAACGGCGTCTTGTATCCCTAGCAGGAACCATCGAAAGTTCGAGAGGTATTCGGCTAGTTTCTTTGTTGCTTCCGGCTTCGTTGAAGCCCACGTAACCACGTTCATAAACCCGCGCGTGTAACCTTCCTCGAGATCGAGGTCCCCGGGCTCCACCTCTATCTCCGCTCTAATGCTCCACAATTGCTTCATCTTTATCACTCCGGGTACTCATGATGCGTGCTCGTTGGCTTCTTGTTTCCTTCTGCATCTACTGGGTGAAAATGAGGATTACCCTTGGACGGATTCTTGTGTTCGACTGAACCAGATCCTTGGCTTTTTGCCTTATTGTTGGCCTCCTCTCTCGTGTTGCTCTTCGTGTTATTCAACTGAGGTTTGCTGCCTGGTCCCACTTTATTCCCATGTTCGTCCGTCGCTTGGCCCCCAGCAGTCACGCCTGGCGAATTTGCAGCTTTAGGTCCAGTGTTCGTTGTGTCCGCGCTAGCCTGTTTTGCATTGGCGGCATCGATCTGTCCCTGAGCGCTGAGCTTGTAACTGAGTCCCATGGGTACGGAAGTTGCGGCCCCGGTGCCTTGAAGCAGATCGCCGACTGTACTCAAGTGAGTCGATATGTACCCTCCAGCTGCCCCGAGCGCTGCACCGACAGCAGCCGCACCCGCAGCAGCTCCGGCTTCGATCTGCTGACCAGCAGGGCTTTCGGAAAGGTATTCAAGAACCTGCTCGACACACTGTGGGCAGTGGCCGTCGGGATCGGCTTTGCTGAGTGGGTTATTCCGGACATAGCCGTACAAATTCAGGCTCTGCGGGTCCATGAGATCGGAATACGGCACCGCTTCCGGCTTGTTGGCCCAGTCCGGGCTCATCCAGCGTCCCATGCTGGAGGCGTAGTACCTGGCTCCGAAGTAGTCGAGACCTGATTCTTGATCTCTTTCTTTGCCGGTAAAGAAATAAGGATCGGCGGTATCTCCGGAGCGGATTTGTCCGAAGAGGTTGTAGTCGAGCGGGTTCTTGAGGAGCTGTGAGCTGTCCGCGGTGCCCACCTGCGTGCCGAGATGATCGAGCAGGCGGTACTGCGGTTCGGCGTTCTCCTGACCGGCGACTTCGGCCAGCAGGCCCGTGGGGCCGTAGATCAGGTCGGTCCACTGCCCGTTGACCAGCCGCGCCATGGAGCGGCCGTTGAAGTAGACGGTATTGACGACCGACGAGCCGCTCGACTCCACGCGATTGCCCTGCGCGTCGTACAGGTAGCTTGCCCCGGTCACAGCCGAGATGCGGCTTTCCGCATCCCACATCATCTGAGCCAGGCCGTTGGTAAGCATGTTCCCGGCCGCGTCATAGGGCCATCCCGCGATTTGATTGTTCGCGTTGTAGGCGGGTGTCCAGCCGTTGTAACGGGTCATATTGCCGAACGAGTCGTAGCCGTACACGTCGTTTCGTCCCTGTTGCGGAGGGCCGCAGTTTACGCGGATGGGTACCGATTTTCTTGGCCCGATTCCCTTGGCCGCGTTGTTGCTTTCCTGGAGTTGTTCCTGCCTTTGGGGCTACTCCCGTGACTATTGACCGAGGATGGCCTTGAGCGGGATGGCCGCGGACTGGACGCGATAGCCCTCACCGGTGGGGTGAAAGTTGTCGCTGGAGGTGTAGTTGGGAATGAGGAAGTCCGGGTGCGCCGGGTAGGCCAGGGCTCCTTCGAAGTCGGCGATGGCAACGACGCCTGGGAGCTGGCTGCCGGTGGTGCGGATCCAGTCATTCAGGGCGCGGCGCTGAACGGAGCCGGGGTTCTCAGGACCAGGTTTTACATCCCCCTGCCACGGATTGGCGAAGTCAGGCCTGGTTTCCGGACCCAGCGTAAGACAATATTCCGCTGGCGGAATGGTCCCTAAAATGACGCGGATGTTTGCGGCATGGGCCTGGGTGACCATGTTGGTAAGAGAGGCTTCGACATTGGCGGCCATGGCACAATCACCGCGGATGTCGACACCACCGATGTAGATGACGACCGCCTTGACGTTACTTTGCTGCAGTACGTCATGATTGAGCCGGTCGACACCGGCGAGGGCCGCCCCTGTCGAGGTCCGGGCATCCTCTCCCGCGGGATCTCCGATGGTGCCGGCATTAAGCACGCCGATGTTGTAACCGGCAGCCACGAGCTGTTTCGCCAGCCAGTCCGAGGGCCGCTGATCGTCCTGATTGGGAACTGGCACGTTTACCACGGGATAAGCATTGGCACTGCTGTAGTTGGAGCCGTGGCCGTCTACCGAGGAGCTGCCGAAGTAGGCGACGGTCCCCTGATACGGACCGTAAACGTCTACACCTGTGAGCATGAACCACTCAGTAATGGGGTTGGCAAATGCGCTGCCGGCAGTGTCGGCGGTGAAGTCGCCGGCTTGAGTTGCGGCATAGTTTGTGGTGACCTGCGAATCGTGCTGGGTGAGTGGCCCGAAGCTGCCCTTGACGTAAACGGTCACGGCCAGTCTTTCGCCGAAGCTGTAGGTGACATTGATGGGGTCGGAGACAATCTCCTGGCCGGCGGCAAGGGTGACGGTAGGGCTGCCGCTGAAGAAGATGGGCAGGTCGCGCATGCTGTCAATTGCCGGGCCATGACTGATGCCGACGGCGAGGCGAGCGCGTCCGATGGTCACGGGTGTGGTGCCCATGAGGTTGGAGAAGTGCACACGCTCCTGCTGGCCCGCGGTGGTGGGCAGCAGGAAGAAGCGGTAGGTCTTCTCCGCGCCGCCGGGGTTGACCGCGGTGGGCAAGGCATTTTCCGGGGATGCGCCCCAGGTAGCGACCCAGATGGAGCTGGCGGTGGGAGTCCCTGCAGTCCCGGAAGTTGCGGCCGTCGTGCTGGATGTGGCGCAGCTCGTGAGTCCGCAGAGACAGCAGAGCGCGAGCACGTGCAGAAAAACTCGACGGACAAATCCGTGAGAGAGAAGAGGCACACTCATTGAGACTGAAATCTAGTCTGAAAGTTGCAGCATGCGCTATCCCACGGAAGTGGATGCAGGAGAAAGGCTCTATTTTGACGCCGGCAGCACCGCGAGCGGGATGGTATCTGCTTCCGCCTTGTAGCCCAGGCCGTTGGGATGGTAGTTGTCGCCGGAGTTATATTCCGATAGCAGGAAGCTGGGATGCGCGGGGTCCATCATGGCTTTTTCAAAATCAGCCACGCCGGCCACGCCGGGCAGGTTGACGGCGACGTTGCGAATCCACTCGTTCAGGGCGATTCTCTGAAGTTCACCACCGTTGACCTTTGCAGAGGTCGCGCCGCCGGCGTAGGGGTCGGCTGCGTTGGGCGTGGGGCCGTAATTGGACTGGGCCGGATTGGTGCAGAAGGCGGAAGGCGGAATGGTGGCGAGGATGACCGGGACCTTTGCATTGGCGGCGGCGGTAATCATCTGCTGCGTGGCGGCCTCAATGGCCGGCGCGGACTTGCAATCGGGCGAGCGGATGTCAATGGAGCCGAAGTAGGTCACCATGGCCAGGAGATTGGGCAGCGAGAGAACATCGTCAACGATGCGTTCGTTGCCGTTCTTAACGTGACCTGCGGCGTTGGTCGAATCGGCGGTAATGGTGTCCCCGGGAATT
Organism: uncultured Terriglobus sp.; assembly: GCA_964246795.1. Taxonomy (GTDB): domain Bacteria; phylum Acidobacteriota; class Terriglobia; order Terriglobales; family Acidobacteriaceae; genus Terriglobus. Next base: position 52,205 of record CAXTRR010000023.1, read on the forward strand.
CCTTCATTGACGACGCCGATGCGGTAGCCGGTCGCGTGCAGGCGACGAGCGAGCTGGTCGGAGAGCCTCTCCATATGCTGGCCGGCGACGGGATGGTTCGGCACCGGGTAGACCTGATCGGAGCTGTAATTGGAATGAAAGCCGTCTGTGGTGGAACTGCCAAAGACGGCGATGGTGCCCTGGTACTGGCCATACACGTCCACGCCGTTGATAAGGATCCATTCGCCATGTGTGGCGGTATAGGCGGCACCAGTTGGGTCGGCGGTGTGATCACCGGCGCCGTCGGCTGTCCGATAGTTGGTGATGAACAAGGAATCGTGGCGTGCGAGCGGGCCGTAGCTGCCTTTCAGGAAGACCGAGATGTCCAAGACCTGGCCAAAGGTGAAGGTGATGTTCACCGGGTCAGAGGTGACGACCTGACCGGGTGCCAGCGTGATGCCGGGCTGCCCGTTGAAGCTGAGCGGCTGGCCGTTGGCGGTGTCGATGGCGGCAGAACCGTGCGTACCCACAGAGAGACGCGCGGTGCCTATATCGACGGCTTTTTTGCCGAATTTATTGGAAAAACGGACGCGCTCCTGCGTGCCCCCGATGGTGGGCGTGACCTGGAAGCGGTAGCTGCGGTCGGTGCCGCCGTTGTTGTCAGGGTTGGGCTCCGCGTTGGTGATGGCATCACCCCAGGCACCGACCCAAATGGACGGCGCCATAGCTGCGACGGGAGCCGCCGCGCTGCTGGAAGTGGATGAGTTACCCGCGCCGCAGCCGACGAGGGCCAGACTGGCGGCAAGACCCGCGACGACGCACAGTAAGGCTTTGATCTTTCGAATCTGGCGGCTAGGCTGTTCCATGTACTTCTTACAATAACGGCCGGAAATGAAAGAACTGTAACAACTCTCCTCGAATGTCTCTGTTTTCCGCAAAAGAACTCACCTCTGCGCCCCGCTCACCGGTTTTCCAGCGGGGTGCAGAGGCGAGGCGGTGTCGCTTTTCAGTATTTGAAGCGGTAGCGCAGTTCCCCGTAGAGCTGGCGTGGGTCGTTGTAGTGGAAACCTCCGAAGGTGAGGCTGTTGTCAAGCAGGACGCGGCGGTTGGTGGTGTTGGTGGCAGTGACGGAGGCGGAGAGGGCTTCGCCGAAGCTTTTGCCAAGAGACAGATCGATGCTCGTGTTGTGGGGCAGGTAGCTGTTTGGGTAGGGCGTTGCCGGGTCGGGGCTGCCATTGTGAAAGCCCGAGCCGTAGTAGACATTGGTTGACCCGAATATGCGGAAGGGCAAGTTGGCGTTGATGCCCACATTCAGCGTGTTTCGCTGGTCGTGATCGACGGGGGTGTAAGCGAATCCTTTGTCGCAGGCGGGATCGCCGACAGGCGTGCAGACCAAGCCACCGGTGATGTTGCCGCGCTGCTCGGCGATTTGGTTGGAGTACGCGAGATGCGCCTGGCCGAACCGCCAGAGCCGGGGAGAGCGGATGGTGAGTTCCCAGGCACGGACCAGTGCGCCATCGACCGTGACCGGATAGTAAATGCTGGAGTTGCCGACATTAGAGTGGTCGAGGAAGTTGTTGATGCGGGTTTTGAAGGTATCGGCATCGAGCAGCCACCCGCGAAAGGGGATTTGCAGACCGAACTGGTGTTCCTCATCGCGCTCACCGCGGAGGGGCTGGAAAGCGGTGTTGTTGGCCTGGGCGAACTGCACGATGGGACCCTTTGCAGTGAGCAGCGGCGGTGGCTGGTAAAAGCGGCCGTAGAAGCCACGGAGGACCCAATTGAGCCGGGGCACGCGAAAAGCGGCACCCACGCGCGGGCTGGTTTCGTTCTGCGTGAACTCTCCTTGAAAATGCGTTTGGCGCAGGCCCGCGAGCAGGGTGAGCCATGAGGTGGCCTTGTAGCTGTCAGAAAGATACTCCTCAACCACGCCACCGGAAGCCGAGTCTGGCAGGGCGAACGGAGTGGTGCCTGAACCGTCATGGAAGACTGCGCCGAAAAGATAGCTGTCATGCTGGCCGAAGGAGTACAGACCAGCCTGGAGGGTGTTGCGGGCGATCTCCGTGGTGAAGGAGACCTGGGTACCAGCGTAGTCAGAGGTCCGGTCCGACGTGGTGGCGACCGGTGTATCGTTCGGGTTGGGTTGGTAGTCTGCCCGGTTGTGGTGGTAGAAAGGCGAGAGCTGCAGCACGGTGGTGGCATTAAAGGTGTGCAACCAGGAGAAGGCGGCCAGGCCATCGGTTTCCCGCTGGCTGTCACGCAAGCCGCTGGAGTCGAATTGCAGGTTCTCAAAGCTGTTCGGATCGGGGTCGTAAGGAATCTGAAAGTAATCGTCGCGGAGCTGTGCGATCAGACGAAACTGGTCCCTGGGTGTCCGGTTATAGATGAAGGAAGCAAAGCCGCCGTAACCGTTGGTGCGGTTGTGAAAGATGCGGCCGATGGGTGGGGAGAGTCCGTAGTCGCTGCGGTTGCCGTTCAGGCTGGCGTAGTAGGCGAGCTTTTCAGAATGGTCGCCGAAGTTGAGCTGGCCGTTCGCCTGGAGAAAGCTGCCGGCGGTGAGGACGATTTCGGCTTGACGGTTCCGCTCAAAGCCTGTGCGCGGAACCACGTTGAAGACGCCGTAGGTTCGATCGCCCACATCGGCGGTGTAGCTACCGCGCTGCACCTCGACATAGTCGATGTCTTTGGGGTCGATTTGCGCGCCGAGGTTGCTGGAGATGTTGGTGTTGGGGATTTGAACGCCATCAATCAACCAGCTGAGCTGGTGACCGCCGCGCATGTGCAGCATGTCATGGGTGATGTAGGCGCCGGGCACGTAGTCGGTGATCATGGCGAGGCTGTCGGTGCGGCCGGCACCAGGCGTTTGGGCGATGTCCTGGCGGCTGATGAGGGCGGTTGGCGTTACGGTGCCGATGTTGGCAGTGCCGGTGGAGTTCGGGACCGAGACCGTCTCTCGGACGATGCCGAGGGGCAGCTCGAAGTGGAGGATGGGCGATGTGCCGGAAGCCAGGGTGAGGGCTTGCCGGACGCTCTCAAAACCGGTCTGCGCAACGGTGACGGTGTAATCGCCGAGGGGGATGGACGAGAGGGCGAAGGAACCATCCTGGCCGGTGATGGCGGTGAGGAGGAAGCTGGATTGGGCGGCGCGGACTTCCACCCGCGCACCGGCAATGGGGCGGTGGGCAGGGTCATGCGCAACGCCGTGAAGCTGACCGAAGATGCCGGCATATGCCGCGGACGCTCCAAAAGCGAGCGTAAGGAAACAGAGCAAGGCAAACTTGCGCATACTGGAAACTCCAAGGAAGCTGAATCTCTAGGTAGCCCGCTGCCGCTGCAACGGCCGGAGGGCCGAAGGTGCATGCACGGGTATGTAGCACCGCGATTCAAAGCAGGGCGGAGGCGCTGCCGATGAAGACGCGGTGCGTTAGAGGATGAGGCTTGCGGGAGGGCCGCGTTTTTGCCGGGAGCGGTCGCGCGAGATGCGCCGCCTGGACTCCGTTTGCGCAACGCTGGCGGGATGGCTGACCAACGCACTGAAGATTGCTTTGGCCGCTGGTGCGGATGAGAGATCAGTGTGGGCCGCTGTGAGATTTCCCGGGCAGCATGGGCACTTTTCAGGGGTGGAGCCGAAAGCGGGACGGTGCTGTGCGAGCTGGTTGCGCTCGCCCGTACTCATGCTGCAATGGTGCTTTCCATTCCTGCGGCAGCACGCCGGCAGGCTGGCCTCCCCTGTTGCCCCAAGGGCAAGGAGTGACGAGGCGAATGGCAACGCCAGGATCGCCAACAACAGGATGGACAGGAGCTTCCGCAACGCTTCTCAAGTGGAACACTACTGAGTGGCGGACGGCTGGGAATTGGGCGAATACCGGTTTTATCTCTCGACTGTGAATCATCGAAGGAGTTCATTCAAGGGCTACGTGAGAAGGCGTGAAGCATCCTCCCTGCCGCGCTGGCACATCGCTCGCTGCTGTTGACCGGGAGTCTGAGCATTTTGCGGATGCTTGTGCGACCGAGGGAATTGCCGAGGTGTACTGGGTGAGTGGAGGCGCGCTGCTGCTGGTTGCTCTTCGGCTTACGCCGTTGAAGCTTGCCTGGTAGGCTGTGCTGAAAGGAGTGGATGTTTACCTCTTTCTGATTGGGATGATGCTGCTCTCAGAGCTGGCGCGGGAGCATGGCGTGTTCGACTGGCTGTCCTCTGTGGCGATCCGAAGTGCGAGTGGCTCGCCGGCGTGTCTGGTTACGCGGATGGGCTGACGGCTGATATCCCTCGGCGTATCGTTGGTGCTGTCCATTGCGGTGAGGTACGGGTTATCGCTGCGCCTGCTGCTCCGCAGGATGTGCGCACGGCGTTGACAGGCGAAATTGAGCAAATGCTGATGAAACTGTGAGAAAAACCGGTGCCGGCAGGGCTGGCGGGATTGTTGCGATTCTGCTCACGGCGTCAGCGTTTCGGAAGGATCGCGGTTTGCCGACTGGCGTGGGTGCGTTGCTGATTACCTTCGCGGTTTCTGTAAGAGCGAAGTCGAATCCGCTGACCTTCATGAAGCAAATTAGTTGGGGAACGCTGGTGCTGGTGGCCGGCCTGTTCATTCTGGTAGACGCCGTGGAGAGCGCCGGCGCACCGCGGCTGACAAGCGCCTGGCTGGTTCAGGCGCAGAGTTTTCCCTTTGCGGCGGCAGCGCTGGAGACTGGCTCTGCCGTGGCTGTTGCAAACAACCTGGTCAATAATTTGCCACTAGGCCTACTGATGGTGCCACGCTACAAGCCGTGCTTGCCAAGGGTGTGCTGGCAAATGCCGTGTTGATCTGGGAGGATGTGGGACCGAACCTCTCCATCACGGGATCGTTGGCGACAATCCTGCGGCTGCTGGTCCTTCTGAAAGAGAAGCTGGATGTAAGTTTTGGGACTCTCTGAAGGTCGGCGCAGTGGCGATGCCCGCAGCTCTACTGGTTACACTTGGCGGAGCCATCCTGGTCCGTATGGTTTTCCTGCCGCCACCAGGTAATTTCGCGGGGCCGTGCTGCCAAGTGTTTTGAGCGAAGCGTTGATAGCTTCGCAGCGCGAAGTCCTCCCTTTGCGACCGGCAAGGCGCCTGTCGTGGGCAAGGGGTTTTCTGGTCGGAAAGGTGCTAGAAACCTATACCAACGACCGCACAATCGGCTTTTGCAGACAGGAAGCCTGATCGCTGTGGTAGCCAAAAGGGGCACCACCGTTCCGCTCATGCCGCATTTCAGGCCGGTCTGGGGAGTAAAGACGCTGATGCGTCCGCGTTGTAGGGGAGCGTTGCGACGGGGAAGGCGCTTAACGATGAGACCAAGCGGGAGGGTACCCCTGATAGGAGCGGCGAGCGAAATAGGCAGCTAATCTGGACGGCGTCTTTCAAAGCCGAACCCGCTTTTGCGCTCGACGAGCGGAGCGGGGCGTCGCGGTGGTGAATGCCATAGACGGTTTTCACTCTCGCGAGATCCATCCTTCCTCTTTTCAAATGTGGAATCACTTCGGCAGCGTCCAGCGCGGTAGGCGATTACTGAACCTTCCTCCTCGCAGTGCTGTCTCGACTACCTCCCTGTCGGCTCTCGCGGACCTACAGACTCGGATCTTCCAGCTCTTCCAGAGACACGTGAGGGTGGATAACTGATTCAAAATTCTAGGCACCTACGGTGACCTAACGCAGAAAGGCCCACCCCAAAATCGGGATGGGCCTTGTGTTTATGCCGG
>CAXTRR010000024.1:0-20924 GCA_964246795.1 uncultured Terriglobus sp.
ACCTACGACCTTTGGGTTATGAGCCCAACGAGCTACCGGGCTGCTCCACCCCGCACTTCAAAGTTAGCCCATCATTGCCTCTGTGTCAACGGTCCGTGAACAGCCGCGCCAATGTTACGCTGAAGCCATTATGGGCATGTGGAACACGCCATCCACTCTCCATCCGTCCGGCAAAGTTTCACGTCGAAGATTCTGTCTGCTCGCGGGGAGCGCAGGTGCGTTCGCTTCCATCTCTCGGCGGATCGCAGGCCAGGGCGCCAGCGGGGTTCACTTCAGCGTAGCCGACTTTGACCGGCAGCGAATCCTAAGCGCGGCGGAAAAAGCTTTGAAAACAGCGCCACTCTCCCTCGTCGCTCAACCTGCGCCAGGCAAGGGGCGCGATACACATGCCTTCTACTCTGAGCAAATACCTGCGAGGGAGGCCCAGTTGGAAAATTCAGCAGCCGAGCCCTTTCTGGCTCATGTCGATCTATTAGTGCAGATGAACGCCAACATCGCAGTACTTACAGCCGCATGGCGTCTAAATCAATCCTCTGAGTGCCATGCCGCTGCTATGGCACAGCTTCGCACCTGGATGATTGCTCCTGCAACACGCATGACGCCCTCATTGCAACTTAGTGGAGTCAAAGCCGAGGATGAAGCGGACCCTCGCTACAACGGACTGGCGCAGACCGTCGCCCTTGCCGAGACGGCACGTGCAGCTTCTTTTCTACTTACCTCTGCGGATGTCTCCACTGCGGATGCTTCCGCTGTCCGCCAGTGGTTCGCCGATCTTCTTACATGGCTGAACGAGTCGCAAAAGGGAACCATCGCTCGTGACGCAAAAGACTTGCAGTCAATCTGTTGGGCAATGCAGGCCGCTGAATTGGCAAGATTTACCCGGAATGACATACTGCTTCGCGAATGCACACACCGTTTTCGGGAAAAATTATTACGGCAAATGAATCTCGATGGAATCTTCACCGCCGCGCTCAATGCGAGCCGTCCCTATGCCCTCGCCATGTTTACGCTTGAGTGTATGGCCGCAACTTGCGAAAGCATCTCGACGCCATTCGAAAGTCTGTGGAGATTCAATCTGCCAGATGGGCGCGGGATGCACTCCGCGGTGGCATGGGCGTCACCCTACTTGCAAAGCCGGGGCAAGTGGCCTTACGTTTCAGATACAAGATACTTTGGTGAGCAGCCTCAGCGGCAAAACGCTTTGCTCTTTGCAGGACGCGCTTACGATCGCTTGGAGTATACAGATTTGTGGAAAACACTTCCGACTGAAACCGGCAACAAAACTTTGCGGCGCGAACATCCCATCACGCAGCCAGCATTGTGGACGGCGCGGCCTCCCGCCTGACTGAAAACCTTTCGAACAAGACCAGGCACTTTTGTAAGTAACTAGATCTGAGCCTTATATGCCATCTTCAGCGAGGGCGGAAGACCCTATCTATCGCTCACAGCGTTACACGCTTTGGCCAGACCGTGTCGAGCAGGGACCATACCTTGCTCGTGCACTTTCCAGCACGGCTCTCGTAACTAACTATCGTGGTGCCTCTGGGACACCATGTCTGCGTAACATTTCTCCTACCGCGGCTTTGCCGAAGGTCGACTCTGACTTTCCTTTACTGGACGCCTTGTACAACTTGGCCTGTGAGGAACTCGCACGGAGTGTGCGCCACGACGGAGCATTCAGTGCGGGAGCGCAGTGGCCAGATGTTTGGACGAGGGATGTGAGTTATAGCATTCTGCTATCACTTGCCATAGTCTCCCCCGACGCTGCAATGAGCAGCTTACTGTTAAGGGTGGAGGGCGGCACCATCGTGCAGGACAGCGGCACCGGTGGCTCATGGCCGGTATCAACAGATCGCATGATCTGGGCCTTGGCGGCATGGGAGGTCTATACAGTCACTGGAAGTCGAGACTGGCTTCGATATGCCTATGGAGTCGTGAAGAGTTCGATTCGCAAGGATGAACGCGTGGCCTTCAATTCACGCTCAGGCCTGTTTTATGGTGAAACCAGTTTCCTGGATTGGCGGGAACAGACCTACCCGCGTTGGATGCAACCAGCAGATATCTTCCAGTCCGAGGCCTTAAGTACTAACGCAATTCACTATCAGACATATCGCACGTTGGAAAAGATGGAGGCAGAACTGAACCTCTCTCCGGCAGAGTGGAACACTTCTGCCAACCATTTACGCGAATCGATCAACCGGCATTTCTGGATTTCAGAACGCGGTATCTATGGACAGTACCGATATGGACGATCCTTTCCGGTTCTCTCGGGACGAGTCGACGCGCTTGGTTGCTCTCTGACATGTCTTTTTGGAGTCGCGGACGAGTTCCAGCGAAAGCAGACAATCCGCACCCTTCCAAGACAGGATTTTGGAACTCCGGTGGTTTATCCGCAATCCGCTGGCGTTCCCGCATACCATAACGACTCAGTCTGGCCGTTTGTTGAGACATTTTGTATGCTTGCAGCAGCTCGTGAACGCGATGAAAGCGCGGTGCTCGCGGGTGTAGCGTCTCTAAGCAGGGCGGCAGCTTTCTTCCAAACCAATAAGGAAAACTTCGTTTTAGGAAGCGGTGATTCCGACGGCACCGTGCTCAATTCCGATCGGCAATTATGGAGTGTAGCTGGGATGCTGGCGGTCACTTATCGCATCCTCTTCGGTATGCGCTTCGAACCGGATGGCCTTTATCTTGAACCGTTCGTCCCACACGAACTTGGTGGCGTGCGGCGACTGACAGGATTTCGATATCGCAGATCGACTCTAAACGTTGAAGTTCATGGCCACGGTCATGAGATTCGATCCTGCAAAGTAAATGGTTACCGTACCGTCCCATTCGTGCCGCAGGACTTACAAGGCGAACATACCATTGTGATCCATCTCGACTGCAAAGAATCGTCCGTTTCTGAGTCAAGGCTGATGCTCGCCAAGGTCGCTCTTGAAACACCAGAGCCAAGTCTTGAAAGGGAGGTGCTGCGGTGGCCTGCGGTAGAGGGGGCAACAGCCTACTGCGTTTACCAAAATGGCTTGCTTCTTACAACCGTGTGTCAGACTGAATTTGCTCTTACGGTTCAAGGTTCTGCTGCGGTTGTGTTTCAGGTGGCAGCTGTGTCATCAAGAGATTCGTCCTATCTCAGCGTCCCTATTTATGCCGGTAGCGAACGGATCGTATGTAGACTCTCACCAAGTGAGATACCTGAAGTGGATCCTGAAAGTTCTTTCTCTTTTGTAACTACGCCGGATGTGGGAAAGGGACTCATCCTGTTCAGTGGCTCGGTGTCGGAGACGGCCCTATATGAGTTAACGTGCGTCTACGCAAACGGCAGCGGGCCGATCAATACCGGCAAGCTATGTGCAGTCCTGAGCCTGTCTGTAGATGGGGAATATGCGGGTCGCCTCGTCATGCCGCAGAGGGGCCAGGATGCCTGGAATCTTTGGGGGGAAAGTTCAGCCATTCAGGTCGAGCTCAGCCCGGGCTCTCATGAGTTCGAAGTACGATGTGAACTTAGCAGTCGGATTGCCGATGGAGGAGTAGCCAAGGTTAGGCTTGCGCAGATATCCTTGCGGAAACTGAGTGACGGAGGTGCCCCTCAGCTTATAGGTGAACACTAGTGAATCGCTGAAGTAAAGTGGGTGAAGGCGCTCGGTGAGCAGCTTGAGTTACCTACTTGGCAGCGGCCGATCCTACTACTGCCGCGGCATCAGCGTGAATTGGAGGCGCGGGCCGGGATCGAACCGGCGCATAAAGGTTTTGCAGACCTCTCCCTTACCACTTGGGTACCGCGCCACTTTACATCCTGCCAGACACACCGGAGACCCCTGGACCATCCTGCATGCAGGATGAGAAAGGTATCTTTGGAGCGGGAGACGGGATTTGAACCCGCGACATCTTCCTTGGCAAGGAAGCACTCTACCACTGAGCTACTCCCGCTCAACAGAACCGAGTATAGCAGAGCAGTTGAGCCGGTCAAAGTGGCGGGGGACGCATGGCTGGGTGGGTCTAACAGGCTCGAAATAGAGCAGAACGGAAAAACGGGAAACAGGTGCGCTTTCTGTCATTGCATTCCTGGTGCAAGTGACGGATCACCAATCATTGCTTCAGGAAACGAAGGATAGCGTTCCGATTTGGAATTAAACCTGTAACAAGTACCCGTTTTGACACTTTCGTTGCAGGGCCGAGCCGTTGACTTGCCACTAACCGGGCCGTACTCTCGCTGAGAATGCCTGCACCTGTTCAGAGGCAAATGCCTTCGCCTCTGCCTCTTGAAGGCTTGGCAAAGCATGATGCTCTCGCGCAAAGGTTAGAAGAGACTTGAGGGCTGCACCATGAACGATCCCGCGGCGCAACTTGGTCCGGATCATAAACCCGTCGGCCCGGAAACCCCTGAGGATGTGGCCATCCTGTTTTCGTGGGCGAACCTTCATGGCGCCAAATATCGCGATTTCTCAGCGTCGCGCCGGGAATTTCGGGCGCAACAGCGAGCCCGCGTCGCAGAGCAGCAGCGGGATGCCGAGTTAGCAGTTGCCCGCAGCCTGGAGCAGACCGCGCAACGCGAGTTGCAGGAGGCGCAACTCCTGCTGGAGGAAACCCGGCTGGCTGAGGCCGCCGCCGCGGATGCAGAGGTGGAGAAAAGAGCCGAGGAGGCATTTCGACGGGCGGAAGAACGTGCGCAACTGGAGCAGAGGGAGGCACATAGGCGTGAGCAGTCCGCCGAAGAGCTGCATCTCTTGGCGGAAAAGGCCCGCTCTGAAATGCTGGAAGCCCGTAAGCGGGCCGACGATCAGGCCGCCCGCTATGCTGAGTTTGATGCGCAATACCCATCCGAACTGGCCGCCCGCCCCACTCGCAACATCCCCGGTGAACTGGCCGACCCCTACTACTACACAGGCCAGGTCGATCCCGCCTACTTTGCGCCCACCCCGGGAGTGCGTACCGCGCAGGCCGCACGCACCTCTACTCAGCGCAAGGCCTACCAGTTTCCCATGCATCCCGGTTCTGAGGAGTTCGACTCGGGAACTGTCGGTTCGTACCGGCCGAATACAAAATTCGCACCCTCTCCGCTGCCCGACTACCGGCCCGTCGCGCGTGATACGTACGGGCCCCCCAAGGGCGTCGAAACGAAGGGGAATGGGCACGCTCACGGCCACGCATTGTTCAGTCCTTATATTGAAAGAAACTCAATTCCTGCTCGGGTTGATGAAGGCCCGAGTACCTCCAAGCAGGGTATCTTGCCGGGATTGCTCGAGACCTTAAAGCCGTCCGAGGGCAGCTCCGCTTCGCGTGACCTCCACATTCGACCTGCAGCGCGCAGAATACCCGGAGAAGCTGGACCGTACGATGTGCCGGCCGTCGGTGTTGTTTTGGCCCCGGAATCCACGCCCAGCTTATCCACCATTGCTGCTGTTCAGCCGGAGTCTACTAAAGACGAACACCTGTTTGCCTTGCGAACGGGAATGAGTCCCACGGTGGTTACCTCGCCCTCTCCCCAGGGCGTGATGCCGCCGCTGGAACCGGAGCCCGCTGGAGCGCCAGAAAGCCTCCCGGACACACACGCTCGTACATTCAGCCCGTCTCACCCGCCGATAGCCGATACCTCTGGCGAGCCTCCCTTTCGTTCCATGGATCGTCGGTCACGCTCGTTGCGTCGCCGGCGTGACTCGCTCGACAAAGGAGCGCGCACCACACGCCAACCACGTCCCGAGTCTCCTCTGCCCGGAGATGAGGCCATGGGGGCTGGAGATTTCTCGTCACCTGTTCCGCCCGCCTGGTTTGTTCAAGGCGACTCTCCTGGCGCGGAAGACTCACCGGTGCCGCCCCGCACCGAGCAGCCGGGGAATCCTCCCACGTTGGAAGCTGCAACGCCGGTTCCTGGAACGCCCCTGGCGCAGGGAACAAAAACAGACCGGAATGCCTTCTCGCCTGATAACGATATTCCCTTCGCGGTACGGCAGATCCTCGAGCAGGATGCTCACGTCTACCCGGGGCGTCGAAAGGGCAATACCCTCAATCGCGCTGCGGAAATTTCGTCTTTTCCCCGAAATGAAGGATCGTTGCCAGAGCGTTACCAGGAAGTCGAATCCGGAGCGCCTTCTTCATCTGCCGCTGCCAATTTGCCTGACCATGCCTCCATGAACCAGGCTCGTCAGCCTTACCCGCTTCCTGTGGATGCCCGTGCCGAAACTTCCGGCAATGCGTCACTGGCACCTGACACTCTTCAGCAGTCGCGTGAGCGTGTGGCTTCGCGCTGGTTCGCCCTTAAAGGACTCATGAGTGCTTCGGCTGAGGATCCGGCAGCTCTGGGTGCTTCCTACGAGACCAAAAGTCCGGCGCTGTCTGTAATCTCATTGAGCGGCGGTGTCGGCAAAACAAGCATAGTGGCTACCATCGGCAGGGCACTCTCTTCCCTTGGAGAAACAGTGCTTCTGGCCGATACCAACATGCACGGTATGCTGCCCTACCACTTCGGTGCGCGCGATCTGCGCCCCGGCATGGTCCGCACCTTTACACCTCCGCCCGGCAGCACCGATGCACCTGTCTTGCTGGTGAATTACGAAGCCGATGGCCTGGATGCGGATAGAGAGGCACAAGATCGCATTCTTGACGACTTGCACCGCCGGTCCGAAGGCATCCAACGCGTTCTGCTTGACCTGAACAGCAGCCACCTCTGGATCGCCAGACGCATGGCCCGGCTCAATCCCTGGATCCTCGTACCCATCGCGCCAGATATGAATTCGGTCTTGGCGACACATACGATGGAACGTCTTTTCACCGGGATCGTTGAAGCAAATGACCGGCCAGTCAAGCCCTTTTATGTACTGAACCAGTTCGATCCAGCATTGCCCCTCCACCTGGATGTTCGTGAGGTTCTACGGCAGTCTTTGGGCGAACGTCTCCTACCAGTCATGATTCATAGGTCTCATACCGTCCCTGAAGCTCTTGCCGAAGGTATGACCGTCATCGACTATGCGCCGGAGTCGCCGGTCACTGAAGACTTCATGAATCTCGCCGCCTGGCTGCGCAAGCTCTTTGCACCTGTATCGTCGAACGCGCATGGCGCGCGCTGGAGCGAGCGATGACCCAGGTCCGGGGCTTGCGCGGCTCTGAAGCGGGTGTCTCCGCATCCCTTCGGTTCCTCCGCTTCCTCGCGGTGGCGCTCTCCATGCTTGCCTTGCTGTACAGCGGAATTCTGGATCTTACCTGGCCGCAGCAGGCACTTCTGGGAGTGGTAGCGGTGCTCATTGCCGTCTGGATGGATCGATCCTCCAGCTCGTACTTAATCACGCTCACCCTCATGATCGCGTCCTGCTATTCCACCTTTCGCTATGGGTACTGGCGGATAAGTACAGTGGTCCATTTCTTTCGCGACCCGGCCACTCAATGGGTTCCGCTTGATGCTTTTTTCATCATCATCCTTCTTTCGGCGGAAGCTTACGCATTTGCCATTCTCTATCTCGGCTACGCGCAGACGCTCTGGCCTTTGCGTCGCACACCCGTTCCGCTGCCAGATGACCCGGAGGACTGGCCCGCCATTGATCTGCTGATACCTACTTACAACGAGCCTTTGAGCGTGGTTCGTTACACAGCCCTCGCCGCCATAAACATCGACTGGCCCGCCGAGAAACTGAACGTCTACATCCTCGATGATGGCAAGCGCGAAGAGTTCCGTCTCTTCTCGGAGGAATCCGGCATCGGCTACATGACCAGAGACGACAATCGGCACGCCAAAGCCGGCAATATCAATCGTGCTCTGGAGCGTCTTGACTCCCCGCTCGTGGCCATCTTCGATTCCGACCACGTCCCCACCCGCTCCTTTCTTCAAGTGACGATTGGCTGGTTTCTTCGCGATCCAAAGCTGGCCATGTTGCAAACTCCCCACCACTTCTATTCGCCTGACCCCTTCGAACGGAATCTCGACCAGTTCCGCTCCATCCCAAACGAGGGTGAACTTTTCTATGGCATCGTTCAGGACGGCAACGACTTCTGGAACGCCACCTTTTTCTGCGGCTCCTGCGCCGTGCTTCGCCGGTCGGCGCTCGATGAGATCGGCGGCATCGCCGTGGAAACCGTTACGGAAGACGCGCACACCAGTCTTCGTATGCAAATGCGCGGCTGGAATACCGCCTACATCAACATTCCCCAGGCAGCCGGTCTGGCGACGGAACGCCTGAGCGGGCACGTCAAGCAGCGCATCCGCTGGGCGCGGGGCATGATCCAGATCATGCGCACCGATAACCCCCTTTTTGCAAAAGGTTTAAAACCACTGCAGCGGCTCTGCTATTTCAACGCTATGACGCACTTCCTCTACGGCCTGCCAAGGCTGATCTTCCTCTTCGCTCCATTGATTTACCTCATCCTCGGCCACACCAACGTACCCGGCTACTGGGCCGCCATTCTGGCCTACGCTTTTCCCCACCTCGTGCTTTCCTCCATGACAAACTCCCGCATCCAGGGCCAGCACAGGCATTCCTTTTGGAACGAAATTTACGAGACAGTCCTCGCACCCTATATCTTTTTGCCTACAACCCTGGCTCTTTTCAATCCCAAAATGGGTTCTTTTAACGTCACCGCGAAAGGTGGGGTCGTCTCGCGACGTTTCTTTGATTCACGCATCGCCCTCCCATTTCTGATCATGCTGGCTTTCAACTTCATCGGCATGCTTTGTGCCGTTCCGCGAGCCATCCAGTTCCCCCGTGTCGAAAGCAGTTTTCCCTTTTACATCTGGAATATCCTCCCGGACATGTACGACGGCATGCATCCCGGCACCATTGTGATGAACGTCATCTGGACCATCTTCAACACACTCATACTTGGTGTAGCCTGCGGCGTGGCTTGGGAAAGCCAGCAAAGGCGACAAGCCGTGCGCGTCACCATGCAGGTACCCGCCCGCATCCAACTCGCCGACGGCACAGTACTCGACGGTGTGACCGCCGACGTCTCCAGTGGTGGCGTCATGATGGCCATGGATGACGAATATGGCGTTCAGCCCGGCAGCACTGTCTGCATCCTCTTTCCCGTACTGGACGGCGAAGCCGGTCTGCCGGCCACGATCGTTCGCACCAACGGCTCGGAACTCCGCGCCCAATTTGACAATCTCACCATTCAGGAAGAGGAAACACTCACTCAGGTTCTGTACTCCCGTGCTGACACCTGGCTCGGCTGGGGCGAAAGCCGCGATCCGGACCGGCCCCTGCGCAGCCTTTTGCGCATCATGCGCCTGGCCGTCAAGGGTTTGCGCCAGACCGCCATCGGGCTTGCACGTGCAGCCAGAGGGGTTGACCCAAATGCGCCGGTGCGCCCGCGCCTCTCGGGGAGCATCGCTCCGGTCATCCTTGTATGTGCTGGCCTGCTCCTGGCAACTCCTGCACACTCTCAGCGGCTTGCCCGCAAAGCTCCCCAGGTCAGCCCGGCGGTGGCCTCCAGCAGAGGCTCAGCGACCATACGGGCCATACCTGCCCCGGCGACTTCCACGGCAAGTGGGCAGTTCGACAACGTCTTTACCCTTACTGACATCGGTGTGCCAGACACCATCGTTCTGCGTGGCGTAGATGCGTATCACTCGTTGTACTTTTCAGTGCCGGAGACACAGGTGGTCAAAACCGCAACCATGCGTCTGCGGTATCACTTTTCTCCTGGTCTCGTTCCCGCGTTGTCCCACCTGAACGTAAGCATCAACGGCACTGTCTTTGCCACGCTTCCAGTTACCGCCCCGGCAACAGCCGCAACAGCATCCCAGGACGTCACAACGGTGGGACAGACCGCTGGAGCGAATCGATCAAAGAGCCGGCAGTCCGGCGAGAACAGCGCCATGCTTGAAACGGCCCTCGACCTCCCCGCGGACATGCTGGTTCATGACAACCAGATCACCTTTGAGTTTGTCGGCCATTACTCCATGCAGTGTGAGGATCCCTCCCACTCCACCCTGTGGGCACACGTGGATGCAAACAGCTCCATTGAACTTCAAGGAAGTCTGCTGCCATTACAGGACGACCTTAAGCTTCTCCCGCTGCCGTTTTATGACGCGGCTGTCAACCCTCATCCAACCGTGCCAATAGTGTTCTTTAGCCAGCCCACCATGAAGGGCCTTCAAGCCGCGGGCGTTGTGGCTTCCTGGTTTGGCCTGCTTCCAGCGGATTTCCGTCCCATCCGATTTCCTGTTTCCTTCGGCCAGCTTCCTATGGGCAACGCCGTTGTCCTGAGTGAAAGCAGCGCGGACCTGCCAATCTCCTTGCGCATTCAGAGTTCCGGCGGACCCACAGTCGCCATCCGTCCCAATCCTTCTGATCCGTATTCCAAAATCCTCATCGTCACGGGGGATTCGGCGGATGACCTTCTCATGGCCGCCCGCGCTCTGTCCCTTCAACGGAATACCTGGCAGGGAAGTCAGGTCTCCGTTTCGCTCAAAATGCCATCGCCCAGCGCACCGGATGATGCTCCGCGATGGATGCCCACGGACCGCATTACTACGGTTGGCCAGATGATGAATTCGCCAGACCTGGAGGGAGACGGCTCCGTTCCCGTTGGGATGTACATGCGCCTTCCTCCTGACCTGAATCCCCTCGGTCGTGCGAACCTTCCACTGCACCTGGCATATCGTTACAACGCTGTACCCCTGGGCAGCGACAGCACGCTTCAGGTCTACATGAACGGCGCCTATGTCAGTTCCACTCCCATGCCGCACACAGACCGGGCCAGTGCAAATCTTGAAACGGACATCCCTGTTCCCGTCGTGAACCTGCGGCCATTTTCAAACTCCACAATGCTGAAGTTTGATTTTCAGCTCCCAAAAAGGAACAAATGTCAGGACGCCGCTCCCATGAACCTGAAGGGGGCCATCCTGAAAGATAGCTATTTTGACATCCGTGGCCTCTCACATTTGGCAGTGCTGCCGAACCTCGAGTTGTTCGCGAATGCCGGGTTTCCTTTTACCCGGATGAAAGATCTAGCCGATACGACCGTTATTCTGCCGGACAACCCCGGCGTCGAAGAGATCGAGCTGTTTCTGACGTTGATGGGACACTTCGGTGCCCAGACCGGATATCCGGTCATCAACGTGTCGGTGGCTGGTCCAGAAGGCATGCGGACTGACAGTCAGCGCGATTACATCGTTCTTGGCACAGCGGATGATCAGCCTGCGATCGCCAACCTGAACAGCCGCCTTCCTGTTCAGATCAATAGCGGCGGTCTTCGCATTGATGACACCCAGGGCTTCTTTGCGCCACTTCAGCACGCCTGGTGGAAGGTCCGCTCGTCCGACCACGTGCAGTCCGGCCAGTTGGAAACCTCTGGAGGTCTGCCGGATGCCCTGATCGAAGGCATTGAGTGGCCCGCTCGATCCAGGCATTCCGTAGTTGTCATCGCCCTGCGTGAACGGAACGTCATTCCGACGTTTCTCACCACGTTCCTCCGCGTCTCCCAATCCTCTGACATAGGCCAGTCTGTCAGTGTGCTGCATGGAACACAATTCAGCTCGTACCGCATCGGCGACGATGTTTATCAAATCGGCTCTCTTTCGGCATGGGTCAGCCTTCAGCTCTTCTGCCAGCGTTTTCCATGGCTCGTTGTTATCGTCGTCTTTGTCGCCTGTCTTCTGCTGGCATCCCTCCTGCGGATTTCGTTACGCCGCAGAGCCCGGCTCCGTCTGCAAGGCGAAGATTGATCATGAACGGCAACACGCGCTCCTGGAGCATATGCGGCCGGCGAAACCAGCTCTTGCGGACAGTCTTTGCCGTGCTGCTGGGGGCCTGCGCGCTTGGGCAGACCGGCTGCCGCGCGGAGCAGCCCTGGCCGCTCTGGCAGAACTACAAGGCCCGCTTCCTCGATAGCTCCGGTCGCATTGTCGATCACACCGCGGGCGACCGTACCACCAGCGAAGGCCAGTCCTACGGCATGTTTTTCGCCCTCGTCGCCAACGATCGCCCGTCTTTCGACAGGATGTTGCAGTGGACCCAGGACAATCTCGCCGGCGGTGACCTGGCAGCGCGCCTCCCCGCCTGGAACTGGGGAAGGTCCATATCCGGCGAGTGGAAAACCCTGGACACCAATTCCGCCAGTGATGCTGACCTCTGGCTTGCCTATGATTGTCTGGAAGCGGGCCGTCTTTGGCAGGACCCACGTTTAGAAAAGCTTGGGATGGCCCTCGCCAAACATGTCGCCGAAACGGAAGTGGTCGTCACCGGCGGCTCTCTGACGATTCTGCTGCCCGGCGCAAAGGGCTTCCATCCTGATCCGTCAACCTATATCTGGAATCCAAGTTACGAGCCACCCCAGTTGATCGCACGATTCGAAAAGCAATGCCCGGATGGTCCCTGGGCCGGCCTGCAAAAAGATCTGCCCAAACTACTCGCTCAAAGCTCCCCTGGCGGCTATGCCATGGACTGGCTGCGCGCGGAAGCGGCTCTCACGCCTGTCACGTCACCCCAGTCCCCCTCCTCCGGGGAACATCAACCACCGCCCGTCGGCAGTTATGAATCCATTCGCGTCTATCTCTGGCTGGGCATGGCTCACAAAGCCACGCCCGGAGTAAGGGAAAGCCTTTCCGCCGTTGGGACCATGCGAACCTATCTGCGGACGCATCCGCTGCCGCCCTTGGATGTGGATGCGTCCGGCAAAGTCCTTCAACCGGAGGGAACCCTTGCTTTCTCCGCGGCAGTACTCCCGTATCTTGAAGCCTGGGGCGACCGGCAGTCCCAGAAAAACCAGATGGACCGCCTCGCTGCAAACGTTGACGCCGTCACCGGCCTGTATGGTCGACCTCCGGCCTACTACGACCAGAACCTGAGTCTCTTTGGCATCGGCTGGATGGAACGCCGCTTCCGCTTTGAGCAGGATGGCCGCCTTAAAACGCAATGGAAATAGTGCCAGCTTCACTTCCAGGCCGCACAAAGAGTTGTGCACGGCCAGCTCCTTACCGATAAGATTCTGTTGTCCACCATTCCTCAGAAAGGAAATCCCCCGAAGGACAGGTCGGCACGTTCGCTCAGGACACATTCATGGATCGAAACACATCAATCCGGATCGCCGTCCTCCTTTTGAGCGCGCTCGCTTCACTACCGTCTACCTCGTTTGCCCAAGGCGCATCCCCAACCCGGATGCTGCTGGAAAAAGCTCACACCCTTGAAGCTCGGGGCCGCATGGACATGGCAGCGCAGACCTGGCAGCAGGTGCTCCTGGCCGATCCAAACAATACTGAAGCTCTGGGTGGTCTCGCCCGTTCCGCAAAGATGTCAGGGAATCTGGCGCTGGCCAACACCTATCTGCAAAAGCTCCGCGCTCTGAACCCAAATGACCCAGGGATTACCCGCGCGGAGACCGCCACCCCTCAATCAATCCAGCTCGCACAACTGCAACAGGCCGGCAGGCTTGCCGGGCAGGGGATGTATGCCCAGGCCATGACGATTTATCGTCAGGTCTTCGGCAGCCAGCCGCCAGCGGGGGAGTGGTCGCTCGCCTACTACGAGACGGAGGCAGCCACACCGGACGGCCGGCCTCACGCCATCACTGGCCTTCGATCTCTGACAGAAAACTATCCCCAGGATTCTCGCTATCAGATCGCCCTCGGCCGCGTTCTTACCTACGACCCCAAGACCCGCGCCGAGGGCCGACGCCTTCTCGAACATCATCCCAAAGATCCCCAGGCGACCGAAGCGCTCAAGCAGAGCCTCACCTGGGATGCAAGCAATCCCGCCACCAGCAGTGAAATCCGGCACTTTCTTCAGGCTCATCCCGACCCGCAACTGGAATCCTCTCTCCGGAACACGGAAGCTCAAACCAAAGCCAGCCTCCGCGCCTTGCCCCGCACCGGCTCGGCAAACCCTTCTCAAAACACTACCGAACTGAAGGCGCAACGTGCTGCCGGCGCTGAGGAGAATGCGGCCTTCAACGCGCTCAACGCCAAGCGGTTCAGCGAGGCAGACAAGCGTTTTCAAGCGCTGCTGGCCAGAGACCCGCAAAACGCTCGTGCCCTCGCCGGCCTCGGCTACGTCCGGATGAATCAGCAAAACTTCACCGGCGCCATCTCCTTCCTGGAACAGGCAAAGCAGAACGGTGCCAGGGACCCCGGGCTGGAACGCAACTTGCAAACCGCGCTCTATTACCAGGTTTTAAGTGAGGGCGGCGTCGCCCTGAATGAAAATGACCTGAGCTCTGCGGAGCAGAAGTACAGGCAGGCCTTGCAAATGCGCGTCTCCAGCACTGAGGCCCTGCAAGGACTGGGCGGCACGCTGCTCAAAGCCGGACAGCCAGAGGTTGCAATCCCATACTTCGACCAGACGGTCAGGCAGAAACCGGCAGACACTGCCGCCTGGCGCGGACTCTTTCTGGCCGAGTACCAGGCCGGCCGGCCCACGGCCGCGCTTGAGGTTGACCGACGCATTCCTGCCGCCATCCGCCCACAGCTCCTGCGGGACCCCGAATATCTCCGCTCGTTGTCTCTGGCTTTCACTGCCGCCGGGCGGGATGCAGACGCTCAGCGTATCCTTCGTACCGCGCTCGACCTGCCCTTTCCACCAAACGCGCAAGGGCTGAAGATCGACACACAACTGCAGTACGCAAGCCTGCTGCTGCAGGCGAACCGCATCGATCAGGCCACCGGTCTTTATCGCCAGGTGCTCGCGGCAGATCCGGAAAACATTCCCGCATGGCAGGGCCTGGTCAATGCGCAGCATGCCATGCACAGCGATGCGGCCGCGCTCGCAGCTATCGAAAGCATGCCGCCCACCGTCTACGATCAAGCCCTGCGCGAACCTGGCTTTCTCGGCACGGCCGCTGCAATTTACCAGGCCAATAACAAGCTTGACCTCGCTCAAAGCTTATTGGAGCGAGCCATCGCTGCCAGCAACACCACCGGCCAGAAAGTTCCTGTACCGCTGCAGATTCAGCTTGCCGGCCTCTACCTCCAGCGCAATGATGCCGCTCACGCCTACCCCATCTACCAGCGCGTACTCACGGAGAATCCCGAACGTGTCGACGCCTGGAAGGGTCTCCTCACCTCCTTGCACGGCGCGGCACGCGACCGCGAAGCCCTTGCGCAGGTGCAACAGATTCCGCTTCCCGTTCGAAAGCAGCTGGAGAACGATGTCGAATATCTGCAAAACATCGGCCAGATTTACAGCGCCCTCGGCGACGGCAGAGAAGCACAGCTGTTCCTGAGTCGCGTCCAGCAGCACTACGCCGCGCAGCATACCCAGCCGCCGGCCGGCATCGATATTCAAAATGGCTGGCTGCTCTTCAACAGCATGAACGACACCGGCCTGTACCGGCAGCTTCTCTTCCTGGGCGGCCGGCACGACTTGAGCGACGACCAGCGCCGCACTGTGCAGACGATCTGGGCTAGCTGGGCTGTCCGCCGCGCCAATCAGGCCTCGGCGGCCAACAATTCCCGGCGCGCCCTCGCCATTCTCAACGCGGCTGCCCGCTCCTTCCCTGACAATCCGGCCGTCATCAAAGCTCTCGCCAGCGGCTATCTTCGCGCTGGACTCCCCAGGCAGGCCGTCGCCATCTTCAAATCGCAGGACATGACAAACGCTTCTGCCTCCGATTACAAGACCGCAGTGGGGGCTGCCCTGGCGGCGAGCGACAGCAAGGCCGCGGAAACCTGGCTCCGCTACGCGCTCTCCCTTTACTCCAACGACAGTCAGATGCTTGGCCTTGCCGCCAAATTCGAGCAGGCGCGCGGAGACAGCAATCGCGCCGCCGATTATTACCGGGCATCCCTTGCCGCCATGCCGCCGCCCGATCCGGGCGCGGAGCTTGCCAGCATCCTCAACGCGCCCATGCCACTCAATCCGCGCGCCCTGCCCAGCGGGCAGCAGTCGCAGGACCTTGCCGCCCTGCTTGCTCCCGGAGCAGATGCCACCGCAGCGGATGCCACCGGCCAGCTTTCCGCCGCTCCGCCCCCGCGGCCCTACCTTCCCAGCAACACCAACGGTTACGGCAATGCGCCTGTGCAACTCAACAGGGATGCCGAAACTCCGGCCGTGCCCGCGTACATGAATATGCGCGGTCAAAGCGGGAAGCCCTCCGGATCGCGCCTTGGCGATTACATCCCCTCTCCGGACACTTACCCGGTTGACGGCAGCTACACGGCTCCACGGGCCGATTACCCCGAACCCAACACTTCCACGCCTGGAATCCAATTACCCACCGGCGTCTCCAAAATGAACTCACCCGGCACCGCCCCGCCTCATGCGGCTGAGGACCCACCCTACCTCGCCTTTCAGCAGGAGCAAATCCGTAAAGCCGCGGAACTCGCCAATGCGAGGGGCAGCGCCGCGCTTGCCGGTGACAGCGTCTTCGCCAACGCCACCTTCGGCAACCGTCAGGAGGGTGCCCAAACGGCCGTCGTAAACGGGGAAGTCTACGGCCCATACGTGCCCTACCTGGCCCCCAGCACGCGGGGCAGGGCACCCGTGACTTACAGCGCCAGCACAGTGGAAGTTCCGGAACAGACCATCATCACCAACTTTCCCACTGGCCCCGGCAAGCCCGTGCCGCTGCAAAACGCCAGGGCAAAGACCCATGCTCCCATTCAGCACCGCCAGGATGCAGCAGCCGAGGCCGCTGAGATCCGCCGTCACCAGTCCGACCCGCTGCCTGCAGCCAGCGGTGTCGGCCATCCACCGGACGACACCTCGAACTCTGGCGAATTGAACGCGGCGCAGTACAACGATCCGCAGACGACCCGGCCGGGCAGTCTCGCGCCCACGGTGCCCACCAGCGTAATTACGACCTTTCCGTCCGGCACACCCACCAGCCAGCGGCCCGTCCAGCAGGCAGCGCAGCAGGCCAGTGGTCAGAGCTACGGTCAGCAGTACCCTCGGCCTGTCTACACTGCCGCCGCCTCGCGCGCCCGGCGCAAGCGGCCGCGTACCGCAACCGCGGTCACTGGTTTCGGTCCGGGCAGCGCACCCCTCTTTTATCCGCAGGTGCCCAGCCCGCTCAGCTCACAGCCGTACCCGGATCTGCCCCCATACAACAACAGCGACCAGCACGCCCCTACCGACCAGCAACTTGTCGCCCGCAACGTTCCCCCGCTGCGTGGCCGCTACAGCATCATTGACGACGGCACCTCGCCCGGCGGACCTCCACTCAATGAGCGCCAGCAAGCCGAGCTCGATCTGGCCACCCTGGAAGCCAGCTATAGTGGCTGGATCGGCGGGAACAGCTACCTGCGCTACCGCAGCGGAACCTCTGGCATCGATCGCCTTTATGACGTTGAGATCCCTTTTGAAGCCAGCTTTGTCACCGGAAAAACGGCACGTTTCACCATCATCCCCAAAGGAGTCTTCCTGAACAGCGGTTCCGTTGACCCGGCCACCGCCATCAACGGCGGACAACCGTATCTTGGCACCTATTCTGTCCTCAATGGCATCAACACGCCGGCACCGCAGTACGCCTCGGGCGTGGGCGGAGAAATCCAGATGTCCACGCAAAGTCTGGGCATCGCCGTCGGTTATACCCCTTACGAGTTCCTCGTCCACAACGTCACCGCGCGTTTCCGTTACAAGATTGCCAATGGCCCCATAACCCTTTACGGTGAGCGCGATTCCGTCCGGGACACCCAGCTCTCTTACGCTGGCCTGCGTGACCCCGGCTTCATCAGCCTTACCCAGTCAGCGCCCATCTGGGGTGGTGTGGTCTCCACCGGCGGCGGCCTCCGCTTCGACAAGGGCACGGAAAAGAACGGCATCTACGTCAGCATGGACGGCGGCGTCTTCACCGGGCGCCATGTGCGGGACAACGTGCGCTATGAAGGTACTATGGGCGCTTACTTCCGCGTCCGGCAGTTTCCGTCCATCGGCCAGCTTTCCGTCGGGGCCTTGCTCTTCGGCGAGCACTTTGACTCCAACCAGCGCGCCCTCAGCTACGGCAGTGGTGGCTACTTCAGTCCAAATGTATATGTGCTCGGCTCACTTCCTGTGACCTTCACCGGCGCTTACAAGACGTCCTGGCACTACATTGTGCAGGGCGGCATCGGCGTGCAAACCTTTCAGGAAGACAGCGCGCCGCTCTTCCCACTTGATCCAGCTCTGCAGGCAGGCGCGCAGGTGAACTGCAGCATCCTCCAGATTGCGCAGCGCACCTGCGCGGTGGCCTTCCTGCCCACCAACACCAGCACTGGAGCAAACTTCAACTTCAGCGCGGAAGGCTCTTATCGCGTCGCGGACCATTGGTATGTCGGCGGCGCACTCACCGCCAACAACACCAACAACTTCAACCTGGTGCAGCCCACCGTCTTCCTGCGCTACCTCTTCCGCCAGCAGTACCCAAACGAGGACTATCCCACCGGCCTCTTTCCCCCCGAAGGTTTCCGCCCGCTTCGTGTCCCATAGCCAGGCCAGCCGATGTTGCGGGTGTGCCCTGTCTCGCGTCTGAGACCTAAACTGCACCAAAGCGCTCAATTTGGCCTCAATCGTTCGCGCACTTTGCAAAAGGGTGGCCTCCCCGCCGCAAAACGATCATGTCTCAAAGGAACTCCCATACCTAAAGCCGGCAAACCTTGGCCGATTGAATCCCATAAGGGCAATCCAACCCCGTAACAGCCCCCTCACTCAGCACAATCCAGCTCACGCCATACGGCAGCAGATGCAAACGCCGCTCCGCATCACTCATCACTTCCAGCCCGGCACTCGCGTTCCTCTGCACAACCCATTCCGCGGCCAGACCCGGAACCACGGCAGCAACCCCCGCGTCTTTTGCATCATCCGGCAGGGCAGACCGCAGCGCTACCGCACGAAAGCCTTGCGCATCCTCACCAGGCAGCGTCGTGTACTTGCCATCCAGGGCGAATACGGCATCCGTGGGCGTGTGCAGCTTCACCCAGACAAACGCCTGCTCCCATCCGTTCCGCGGCACAGAGCCCGGCCACTCCACCTGCCCGGAAGACTCATAGAGACTGCGCTGCATGGCCAGCAAACCGCCAGCCGCCGCAATCCCCACGAAAGACCACACGGCCAGCTTTCCGCGCCCTATGATCACCGGAGCGAATGCATGCAGGCAGCCTCCGGCAAACAGGACCAGAAAGACCGCATAGCCCTCCTGCAGCGTGCGCATCGGCTGGGTGCGCGCCACCAGCGTACTCGCCCCGGGAAACCGGGCGAAACCAAGCCAGATCACCGTCGCAAGACCCGCGGAGACCGTCACACAGCGTGCCAGCAGTGCACCCTCGGCGGACCAGGCCCCAACAGAGCGCCGCCAACGGCGAAAAACTTCCAACAGGAAAAAGGGAAGCACCGCGCCCACCCACTCGTACCAGCGCCACTCCGCGGCAAACCAGTATCCCCGGGTGAGAGCCACCTGGTGTACGGCATCCAGATCCTTTGCAGCCGCGCTGACAAACGCGCCAACACCGCAAACCGCCGTGAACAATCCCGCAAAATACCACCACCGTACCTGCTGCCTCAGCAGCACCAGCACAACCAGCGGCAGAGCTCCCCAGAGTGCCATCAGCGGATGAAGCGTCGCCGCCACGCTCCACAGCAGACCACATCGCCAGAGCCGCCGCTCCACCCCGTACAGCAGAGCCAGCAGTAGCAGCGGAGTTGTTACGGAACGCGCCGTCACGTAAGGATCCAGCAAGTACAGCGAGGTCCCCGCCACCGGCACACCGGCCATCACGCCAAACCACAGCACTGCCCACCACGCATGCCGCTTTTCACTGAAACTCAGCCGGGCCAGGCGCAATGCCACGGCGAGAGTGGCCAGGATTGAGGACCATTGCACCAGCAGCAAAGCATACGTGAGCCGCAGGTGTGCTCCCCGGCACATCAGCACAAGTGCTGGAATGAATAGCGAGCGGCCCGTATGTGCCGCGACCCAGCCATGGCCGAAGAGAAACAGGGAAGCATCCAGCTGGGCTGCCGCCGCTGCCGCATAGATGCCGCCATCCTCCGCAGAGGGGTGATAGCCCAATAGCAGGAACGCACCGGTGCTCAGCATTGCCAGCAGCACCATCTGCACCGGCCAGGAATTTCTCTCTAAAAGGGAAGGATCCGATCGGTTTGCGGCAGTCACTTCAATCCCCATCTCACCTGGCAGGCTCAGCGGCCCGGCATGGACGGCACGGGCATATCCAGGAGACCCTTCGTATAATCAAGTCTGCCCATGGCCCAACGAGTGTACAACCGGTTTGTCCGCCCCTTTTTTGTGCCGGCCAGGCGGACACGGTGACGGATCAAGTCTCGCAGGAACTCCAGCCGCAAAGCACGTCGCCAAAGAAAAAGCGCGACTTATGGAAGGTGCTTCCTGGCCTCGCCGTGTCCGGCTTCTTCCTTTGGAAGATTCTCCGAAGCATCCACTATGACGATCTGAAAGCCGTGCGCTTCGTGCACCCGGAGTGGATCGCGGTCCTTGTTGTCGCTCTACTGCTCGCATACTTCCTGCGGGTGTATCGCTGGTGGTTCATGCTGCGCCGCAGTGGCGCACCCAGCCTGGCCACCTGTGGCCGCGTGCTCATGACCAGCTCCGCCGCCAACAACGTGCTGCCCTTCCGCATCGGCGACTTCCTCCGCATCTTCTCCTACGCAGACGACCTGGGTGCCTCCTCCTCCACCATTCTCAGCACCGTCATTCTTGAGCGTCTGCTGGATATTTTCACGCTGCTCCTCTTTCTGGTCACGCTGCTTGTGGGCGCCGGCCACTCCCTGCCGCCCTTTGTCCTGCGCGGTCACGCCATCAACCTGCTGCATGTGGCCGAACCGGTGCTTGTGCTTTCCGCTGCCGGCCTCATGCTGCTGCTCTTTGGAGCCTCTCTCCTCCAGGCTCTGGTTCAGTGGATCTGTGAGCGCTTTCAGGCCGGTCCGCGAACGGAAAAGCTGGAAAGCTGGGCTCTGCTCCTCTTCGACGCAGTCCTGAAACTCAGCTTCACCGGCCGGCTCGTCCTGCTCGCCACCAGCATCAGCATCTGGCTCGGAGAGGGCACTATCTTCGTG
>CAXTRR010000024.1:20934-30552 GCA_964246795.1 uncultured Terriglobus sp.
GCGATCGGGGCAGGATCTGGTGGTGGGCGGCCCCGCGGCCGGGCACGCGGCGGCCATCGCGCGCCGGGGCTCGCCCTCGCTGTCAGCAATCTCAGCTTCTTGCTGCCCAGTTCGCCCGGTGCTATCGGCACCTATGAGTTTGGCGCGCAGTTCGCCATGGTCAGCCAGGGCGCACCCGCCAATCTCTCGGCACTTTACGGTCTCTTCGTTCACATCATCGTCTTTTTTTCCGTCACTGCGGTGGGCGGCATCGCCTTCCTCGTACATCGCATCCGCCGCGGTGCCGCCTCTCAGCCGCTCACCGCCGACCTCGCCGCACTCCCGGCGGAATTGCCCGCCGACTATCCCCGGCCACATCCTTCCCGCCCCAACTTTAGCCACGACCCTCGCTTGTAACTTGACCTGCAAGCATCGCTCGAAGGACACACCATGTACCGCACCCTGCAGCAAACCCTCCTCACCCGCGTCGCCGGCCTCCTGCAAACCCGTTACGGCCTCACTCTGGATCGCATCGCCATTGAGCAGCCGCCTTCTGTCGCCTTCGGTGAACTCGCCCTTCCGATCGCTTTCGAACTCGCCAAACAACTGCGCAAGGCTCCCCGCGTCATCGCCACGGAACTGGCCGCCGAACTGAGCGCGATGCCCGGCGTCACTGCGGTTGAGGTCGCCGGTGCCGGCTACCTGAACGTCCGTCTTGACCGTGCCGCCACCGTTCAGCGCATTGCCGCCGGTGAGCACAGCGACATCGGCGGCCCGGGCTTCCGCCTGCTCGAACACACCAGCATCAATCCCAACAAGGCCGCACATGTCGGCCACCTGCGTAACGCCATTCTCGGCGACACCTTTGGCCGCATGCTTCGCCGGGACGTCTATAAATCCGGCTGGGAGATCGGCGTCCAGAACTACATCGACAACACCGGCGTCCAGGTCGCGGACATCGTCGTCGGTCTCGTTCACCTTGAGGGCAAAACCCTGCAAGAGGCGCATGAGCTCCTGCTCGAACTCGCCAGCCGCGGCGAACGCATCGACTACTATCTTTGGAACCTCTACGCCCGCGTCTCCCAGTGGTACGAAGCTGACCCCGCGCAAAAAGAGGAACGCCGCCAGCTCCGCCTCAACACCCTGCACGAACTTGAAGCTGGCGGTAACGAGACCGCCACCATCGCCGACTTACTGGCCACGGCCGTGCTTAGCCGCCACCTGGAAACCATGCAGCGGCTCGGCATCGAGTACGACTTCCTTCCACGCGAAAGTGAAATCCTGCACTTGCACTTCTGGGAGGCCGCCCGCCTGGTCATGATCGACCGCGGCGTGCTCTACCAGGAAACCGCCGGCAAGAACAAGGGCTGCTGGGTCATGCGCCGGCCTGGTGCCGAAGCCGTCGCGCAGAACACGCCCGATGAGGACGCCAAGGTCATCGTCCGCTCCAACGGGACCGTCACCTACGTCGGCAAGGACATCGCCTACCACCTCTGGAAGTTCAACCTTCTGCCCGGCAAGGACTTCGGCTACCGCCTCTTCCGCGAGTACCCGACGCACAGCTGCTGGATTTCCGCAGTCCAGGGCGAAAACCCGCATCCCTCCTTCGGCCATGCCGACGCGATCTATAACTTCATCGATTCCCGCCAGAACGATCCTCAGGCCAACGTCGTGGAAGCCCTCCGCGGCATGGGCTACACCGATGCGGCAGCCCACTATACCCACGTCAACTACGCCATGGTCGCGCTCACTCCCCGCTGCGCCGTCGACCTCGGCTACACCCTGAGCGACGAGGACAAAGCGCGTCCCTACCTAGAAGTCAGCGGCCGCAAGGGCTTCGGCGTCAAGGCAGACGACCTGATAGACAAGCTCATCGCCGCCGCCAGGTCTGAGGTCGACGCCCGCCAGCCCGAGCAGACCGAGGAACAGCGCCTGAACAGCGCGGAAGCCATCGCCATCGGCGCGCTTCGCTACTTCATGCTCAAATTCACACGCAATACGGTCATCGCCTTCGACTTCCGCGAGGCGCTCTCTTTCGAAGGAGAAACCGGCCCTTATGTCCAGTACGCAGCGGTCCGCGCGGCCAACATCCTGCGCAAGGCCAATGTTACGGAAGCCGATGCACTCGCCGGCATTGCACATCTGCCACTCGAAGCACATCTTGCCTCGAATGTGCCTGCGGCGGCTGAAAGCTCAACAGATACTCTAGGAAAAGCAGGCAGGGGAACTGCCGGGCTCACCCCCGCAAAAGGCGCCGTCCCACCGCTCACACCCGGCGACGAAATCTGGAGCTTCTGGCTGCTCGCTTCCCGCGTGACAACTGTCCTGGAACAATCCATCGATGCGGCAGAACCGGCCATCCTGGCGCGTTATGGGTTCCAACTCGCTCAGGAGTTTTCCAATTTCTACCACCGCAACCACGTGGTCAACGAACCGGACCCGCAGCGTAAAGCCCTCCTGCTCGCCACTACCGCACTCGCCCGCCGCGAACTCGTTCGCGTGCTCGCCTGGCTCGGCATATCCGTTCCAGAAGTGATGTAGGAGCAAGCAGAACAAAATGGGTGCCCCCATGTCGCGCTTCTGAGACATGGGAGTTCCTTTCCAGACAGCCAAGTTGATCACTCGGTCGCGCGTCGCCTACGCCGCGATCTATGCCGCGATCTATGCCGT
Source organism: uncultured Terriglobus sp. (assembly GCA_964246795.1). Classification (GTDB taxonomy): domain Bacteria; phylum Acidobacteriota; class Terriglobia; order Terriglobales; family Acidobacteriaceae; genus Terriglobus. The sequence continues at coordinate 23,584 of CAXTRR010000024.1, forward strand.
CACAGCTAATGCCTCGGCTACGACCGCCAGCAATTTCCCCGGCTGGATCGGCTTGGTCAGCAACCGGCGTACCTGCATCGCTTCCAGTTCCGCCGTGTCCTCGCGCTCTATCCCGTTCGTAAACAGAAGGGTCGGCACGGACAACTGTTCATCGCGCACATGCCGCAGAAACGTCATTCCGTCCATGACCGGCATCTGCCTGTCGCACAGAATCAGATCGACTTGCTCCTGCCGCACCAACCGCAAAGCCTCCGCACCGTTGGCCGCCTGCAGCACGCTTGCGCCGGCCTGCTTCAGCAGCAGTGAAAAGGTCAGCAGCAGCACTGGTTCGTCATCCACCACCAGCAGCCGGGAACCCGCCAGCGTCATTGCGTAGCCTTCTTCAAATCTCTCGGGGAGCCATCAAGCGGCATAAGACCGCACCCACTCCGCAATCGTCCGCACCGCCATGCCCGTCGGGCCCTTCGCGATATATGGCCGCGCCTCATCCATCCACGAGGTTCCCGCAATATCGAGATGGACCCACGGCGTCTCACCGACAAACTCCTTCAGAAACATCGCCGCGCTAATCGCGCCGCCATAGCGGTCCACACCGGTGTTCTGGATGTCGGCAATGCCACTCTTGATCAGCTCCGCATACTCGTCGGTGCAGGGAAGCCGCCAGAAACTCTCGCCCGCCGTCCGCATCGCCTGCAGGAAACGATCGGCTGTCAGTTCATCGTTGCAGAACATGCCTGCGTTGAGCCGCCCCAGCGCCACCGCGCACGCACCGGTCAGTGTCGCTGCGTCGATCAGGTGCGTAGCGCCCAGGGTCTTGGCATAGTGCAGGCCATCTGCCAGCACCAGCCGTCCCTCGGCATCGGTGTTCAGCACCTCTATCGTTTTGCCGCTCATCGCAGTCACCACATCGCCCGGCCGGTAAGCCGCGCCGTCCGGCATGTTCTCCGCCGAGCAGATCACCGCCATCACACGCACCTGCGGCTTCAGCGCCGCCACCGCCTGCATTGCGCCAAGCATCGCTGCCGCGCCGGCCATGTCGTACTTCATCTTCTCCATGCCGTCAGCCGGCTTGATCGAGATGCCCCCTGTGTCGAAGGTGATGCCCTTGCCCACCAGCGCGATCACTGGCGCATCGGCCGCCAACAGTTCCGCCGGCTCATAGCGCATCACGATCAGCGCGGGTGGCTGCGCCGAGCCCTGCGCCACCGCCAGAAAAGCACCCATCTTCAGCTCGCGCAGCTTTTCCGTGCTGTGCACCTCGCACTGCAGGCCCACACGGTCGCACATCTCCGCCGCGCGCCGGCCCAGCTCCGTGGGAGTCAGTACGTTGCCTGGCTCCAGCACCAGTGAACGCGCAAAGTTCTGCGCCTCGGCAATCGCCAACCCTTCGGCAAAACACTGCTGTATCGACTCACTCTCAGCTAGCCCCACGCCAGGACTCACCAGCACCGTTGCCGAGCCGATGCTACGATCCGCGCGATCCGACTTGTAGATATCGATTTCCATCTCGGCCAGCAGCATGCCTTCCGCCATTCCCCGAGCCAGCATCGCGGGACTTATTGCCCCATCAACCTGGCTTTCCACCACGGGCAACATGCATTGGAGATCCCGGATCCCCCGCGCCTTCGCAAACCGGACCGCCGTTCCCGCTCCCTGCCGCACCATTGCCGCGCTTAGCCCGGAACGCTTTCCCAGGCCAATCACCAGCAGACGCTCTGCACGCAGCCCGGCTGGAGCGTGCAGCAGCAACGTCTCGTGCAGACTGGCCTTGAACTCACCTGATCCCAATACCCGCGAAGTAGAGCTGGTCAAAGCCGCCTCGCCGCTTAGCAGCACGGGCTGCGCATCCGAAGCTGAAGTTCGTATCGCAATCCCGCCAGACGAAGCGATGTCCGTAGCAAAAACAACCAGCAATGGCGTAGCTACTTTCGCCACCTCGCTGGTCACGCGAAGTTCAAGGTTCATACCGTGTGATCTTCCCCCAATGGCTTCTACCGGCGTTGTCCGCGCGCAATGGCGGAACGCGCCTCTTTGTCGGCCTCGCGCCGCCGCTCGGTCTCACGCTTGTCCCAGTCCTGCTTGCCCTTGGCCAGGGCCAGTTCCACCTTCACCTTGCCGTGGCGGAAATACATCCGCGTCGGCACCAGCGTAAAGCCCTTCTGGTTGGTCTTGATCTCCAGCTTGCGCAACTCTTCCTTGTGCAGCAGCAGCTTGCGCGTGCGGGTCGCCTCGTGGTTCATATCGTTGCCGTGTGAAAACGCCCCGATGTGTACATTCAGCAGGAAACACTCGCCATCCTTGAGCAGGCCGTAGCTGTCTTTCAGGTTAGCCTTGCCTTCCCGGATGCTTTTCACCTCAGTCCCACGCAGTTGCACGCCCGCCTCAAACCGGTCCAGCAGGAAGTAGTTGTGCCCGGCCGCGCGATTTACCGCGGCATCCCGGTCTCCCACCGCAATCGGGTCTCGTGGCACCGATTTCTTTGACGGTGCCTGCTGCGTAAGTGTGGTGCCATGACTCATCGGTTATCTCTTCATGCTAACAGTGCAAAACTTCCCATTGCGGTACGTTCCTCGCCCGCTTCTTCCCCAAAGTGTGTAGTGCGACATCCACGGACATCCCACGTCCAACAAGCGTCGAATGATATTCTTCAAGGCAACGTCAACACCCCTGCTCTCCCGGCTCCGCCGCTTCAGAGAATCATCTGAAGGTGGACATGCGGAGCAAGCAGACAGGCCCGCCTCCTGGCGGTCAGGAGAGGCAATCGTAGTGACACCGGGTAAGTTGCGCCGCACAGGTTGGAGAGCTGGAATGGCCGCCAGCCGCACCGCCCTTGCCTTTGCCGTTCTTGCAGTCACCGCTCTGCCCGCCGCTGCTCCGGCCCTTTCACAGTCCGCCGCCAGCTGGGCAAAGCGCGGCAATGACGCCGAATTCCGCGAGGATTACGACGCCGCCTTTGAGGCCTACCGTCAGGCACACCTGCTCAAGCCGAAAGACATCCGTTATCAAACCAAGTTTGAGCGGCTCCGCTTCGCCGCCGCCGCCGCCCACGTCGATCGCGGCCGTGTCCTGCGCCAGAGCGGCGACCTGAACGGCGCCATCACTGAGTTCGAACGTGCCCTCTCCATTGACGGCAGCAACCAGACCGCCCAGCAGGAAATCACCGCCACGGAGCGGGAGCTTTCCACCGCTCCGGGCGCGGTTCTGCAGCAGCAGGCACCCCTCGGCCCCTCGGCCGCCGTTGCCTCCGTTGCCTCGCCCATCGATCTCAAGCCGATCTCGACCGACACCATCACCCTCCACATGGTCGGAGACACCAAAGACATCTACCAGGCCATCGGCAAGGCCACCGGGCTCAACGTCATCTTCGACCCCGACTACACCTCGCGGCGCGTTCCGGTCGACCTGGTCAGCGTCTCCTGGGCTGACGCTCTGCGTATCGTCGGCACCCTCTCCGGTACCTTTTGGAAGCCGGTCACAAACAACACCATCTTTGTCGCTCAGAACAGTGTCACCAAACGCAACGACCTGAACTCCATGGCGGTGCAGACCTTTTATCTGTCCAACGCCGCAACTCAGGCAGACCAGAATGAACTGCTCACCGCTCTGCGCAACGTGCTTGAGCCAACCACCAAAATCTTCCTGGTGCCCAGCCAGAACGCACTCGTTCTCCGTGCCACGCCGGATCAGCTCCTGCTCACGGAAACCCTGCTGAACAACCTGGACCGTGCCCGCAGTGAAGTCGTCGTGGATGTCGCCGTGCTCGAAGTCAACCGCGACCGCATGCGCAATCTCGGCATCTCGTTGCCGCAGTCCTTCAGCGTCACGCCGCAGGTCAACACCACCACGACAACTGGCACTGGCACCACCACCGGCACCACAACAACCGGCAGCACAACAACCAACGGCACCACGACACTCAACCAGCTCTATAACTTCAACGCCAACAACATCGGCCTGACCCTGGGTACCGCGACCCTGAACGCCCTGCTGAATGACACCGACACCCGCGTGCTGCAGAACCCGCGCCTCCGCGCCACGGACGGCCAGCGCGCTCAGCTCAAAATTGGCTCGCGCATTCCAGTCGCAACGGGCTCGTTCTCATCCGGTGTTGCCGCTTCTGCGGTGAGCGGGCTGGTGAACACCCAATTCAGCTACATCGACGTGGGCGTCAATATCGACATCACCCCCACCGTGCACCAGGATCGCGAAATCACGCTCAAGATGAAGCTCGAAGTCTCGAGCCAGCTCGCGCCCGTCAACATCTCGGGCGTCAATGAACCAGTGATCGCCCAGCGAGTCGTCGAGCAGACGATTCAGCTCAAGGAAGGCGAGCCCAGCATTCTAGCCGGCATCCTGTCCCGCTCTGAAACCCGAACGCTCACCGGTACGCCCGGCCTCTCTGACCTTCCGATCCTGAAGAAGTTTTTTAGCTCCAACAACACGGAGCGAGCCCAGGACGAGGTCGTCTTCCTGCTGATCCCACATATCGTGCGTGAGCCCCTGGTAACCAGGCTGCAGACCCGTGCCATCGACACCGGCACCGGTGCCTCCATCGAGCTCCGCCGCGACCCCAACGCGGTACCCGAGCCGGTCGACAACTCCGCGCTGGTCACCACCGGAGCTTTCCAGCGCGCCTACAACAACGGCAACGTCACCGCGGCCAAGGCAGCCTCCGCGCTCATCGGCCAGGTCGGCAATGAGTCCGCCAACGCCGCGCGAGCTGCCGCCAACATGCAGTCCGGCCAGCCCACACCTAACATGGCCATCGCGCAGGCCGGTGCTGACCCGGCCCAGTCCGGTGTTCAGCCAGGCGCGCAACCTGGCGGACAGCCGCTCAATTTCAGCATCGTCCCGGCAAACTCAACACAATCGGTCGGCAGCACCTTTCAGGTTTCGGTAAATGTCACCGGTGCCCGCGACCTTTACGCCGCGCCGCTCCAGCTCCAGTTCGACCCCAAACTGCTCACCCTCGTCAACGTGGACGCCGGTGAAATGCTCGGCCGCGACGGCCAATCCGTCGCCATCGTCCACCGCGATGAGGGCAACGGCCTGGTCACCATCTCCGTCTCCCGCCCGCCCGCGGTGAAGGGAATCGATGGCCAGGGCGGAGTCGCCGTCCTTACCTTCCGCGCCGCGGCCGCCGGCGACGCAAAACTCTCCCTCGCTCGCGTCAGTGCCAAAACAAGCACGCAAGCCACGCTGCCGGCCAACAGCACCCCCGCGACCGTTCACCTGAAGTAGCGTCCAACCAGTGGCCGACATGAAGCCCACTCGCCAATCCGCCACACAGCCAGGGGCGCCACAGGATCGGGTGCCCCATTCTTGCGCGGCTTCATCGCGGAAGAGTGGGTTTCAAGCGCCAGCAACACCAGCCAAGCCGGGCGGCAATCACTCCCAACTGGGCATGACCCTCGTCGAACTCATCGTCGTGATCTCCATCATTGCCCTCGTCGCCACAGCCGCCGTCCCCGTCGCCCGCTTCCAGATCAAGCGCAACAAGGAACGCGAACTCCGCGCCGATCTCTGGAGTATGCGCGACGCCATCGACCACTACAAGGACGCCGCCGAACGCAAGGCCTTTCAGACCAAGGTCGACTCCTTCAATTACCCGCCCGATCTCGACACACTCGTGGACGGGGTAGACGTCAAAGACAAGAAAGTCCGCTTCCTGCGAGAAGTCCCCACCGATCCCATGACGCGCTCCAAAGAGTGGAATCTGCGCTCCATGCAGGACGACGCGGACTCGACCTCCTGGGGCGGCGAGAACGTCTTCGACGTGCACTCCAAAAGCACCGACACAGCCCTTGACGGCACCAAATATTCGGAGTGGTAAAACGGATGACAGGGAAGAAAGCCACGCGCAACACACACGGGCAAGCATTCGGGTGCCCCACCTTCACGACTGCACCACCGTCGTTAAGGTGGGTTCTTCCCGATCGAAGAAGCCAAAAAGAGACCTCGCAAGATCAAGCAGGCTTCACCCTCATCGAACTCATCGTGGTCATGATCATCATCGCCACCCTCGCTGCCATGGCCGTGCCCGCCTATGCACACCACCTGCGTGTCGCCAGTGAAACTATCCTCCGCCAGGACCTGCAGGTGATGCGTCAGGCGATCGACAGCTATACCGTCGACAAGCAGAAGGCACCGCAATCCGGTGAGGACCTGGTCACCTCTGGCTACCTGAAAGTTATGCCGATCGACCCCATCACCCACTCCGCCAGCACCTGGACCTTTGACCGCTCCGATAACTACTCGAGCGTCGACCAGACTGAAACCGGCATCAACAACGTCCACTCCGGAGCCGGCAACGCCTCCATCGACGGCAGCAGCTACTCCACCTGGTAACACCCTAGAGGGCTCAGGTGATCTTCCTTCTCACATGCGCTGTCAGCGATGTGGGTGCCCCATCTTCACGACGGCATCATCGTCGTTAAGGTGGGATGACGGTTCGCCAAACCGCCTCTCTTGCATGGCGACCGTCATCGCGCCAACAGCGCCACCCCGGCACACACAAACAGCGCCGCCAGCCACCGCCGCCGATCCACATTCTCCCTCAGGAAAAACTTTGCCGCCACCGCCGTTGTCACAAAGGTGAGCGAGTTGGTTGCGGGTGCCACCAAACTCAGATCCGCCCCGCTCAGCGCAAACAGCAGTGCAAAGAAGCTGATCGCCATGCAGGCAATGCCACCAATCAGCCACGGCGAGCTCACCACCGCACGCACCGCGCCCAGCAGTCCGCGTCGCGCGCGGATCTCATCCAAATCACCCACCCGCGTCATCGCCGCGGAGATCAGCGTCTCGCCAAGCGTCGCCCCCAGCACCATCACGACGATTGTGCCAGCTGTCGACAGTTGCCCCGCCGTCACGGCCGCTCACCCGTCATCTCCGCCGCAGTTACCCGCTCCGTGCGCGATGGCCCGTTCGCTACAAAACCAACACCGGTCACGATCAAGCCAATCCCAATCC
>CAXTRR010000024.1:30562-57197 GCA_964246795.1 uncultured Terriglobus sp.
CAGCCAAAGCCGCCCGATCAGCGCTGTGACCACGTTGCCAAACGCCGTTGCCGGCTGCACAAACGTCAGGTCCGCCCAGCTCAGCGCTGTCATGTATGACCCCATAAAGCTGATCAGCACCAGAATCCCGCAAAACACCCAGGGGTTCAGCAACGCATGCAGCAGCAGACTCATGTGCCCCACAGACACCGGACCAACCTGCCGCATGCCGCGGCTCAGCAGCGCATCACCCACCGACGCTCCAAGCATCACCGCGATCAGCACAAGGTACTGCGACAACGAAAGCCGATGTGACAACGCAATCTCCTCAAGCCCACGCACAGCAAAGCCGCCGAGAGACTCCCGGCGGCTCTGTCTGACTCCGTATCAGCAACCATACGCCTCAGGCGTTCAAGCTCACTGACTCCTGCTGCTTCAGCGCAGTCTCCTCGCGCTTGGCACGGGAAGCCTTGTTCCTCTGCGACCGCAGCTTCATGAAAGACTTCGCCTCCACATACAGACGCGGCACATCGCGATTCACCACAGCCTTCCAGACCACACGGAATGCCGCCTTCGGCCGGAAGTAGTACTCGTCATAAAAGCGGTGCACCATCTCCATCACATACTCCGTCGGCAGGCCCGGGTACTCGATGTGCGCCATCTGGTGGCCGCCCGCGTCGTTCATGTGCTCGTTGGTGATGAAGCCGCCCTTCTTGGCGAAGTCGTAAAACTCCGTACCCGGGTAGGCATGCGCAATCGACACCTGAATCGTCTCGCAATCCAGTGTCTTGGCAAAATTAATCGTGTTCCGGATTGATTCCTTCGTCTCCCCTGGCAGGCCCAGGATAAAGTCGGCATGAATGACCAGGCCCAGGTCGTGGCAGTCCTTCACAAAGTCACGCGCACGCTCAACCGTCGCGCCCTTCTTGATGTTCTTCAGGATCTGCGGATCGCCCGACTCGAAGCCCACGATCAGCAGCCGGCAGCCGGCTTCCTTCATCGCCTTCAGCGTCTCGCGGTCGGTCGTCACACGGCTGGTGCAGCTCCACGTGATGCCCAATGGCTTCAGCTTGCTGCAAAGTTCCACCGTGCGCACCTTCTGGATGTTGAAGGTATCGTCGTCAAAGAAGAACTCCTTCACCTCCGGAAAGTTCTCCTTCGCCCACTTCATCTCCGCGGCAACGTCGTCGCTAGAGCGCTTGCGCCAGGCGTGCCCGCTCAGCGTCTGCGGCCACAGGCAGAACGTGCACTGCGCCGGGCAGCCGCGCGTGGAGTACAGCGCAATGTAGGGGTGCAGCAGGAACGGCACGTTGTATCGCGTCACATCCATGTCGCGCTTGTAGATCTTCGTCGCCCATGGCATCGCGTCCAGGTCTTCCACCTGCGCACGGTCCATGTTGTGCTGGTGCGTGCCGTCCGCGTTGCGGTAGCTGATGCCCAAAATCTGGTCCAGCGGCTTTCCCTGGGCAAACTCCACCACGGAGAAGTCAAACTCGCGGCGGCAGACAAAATCGATGTCTGCGCACTCATCCAGCGCGCGGTCCGGGTCCGTGGTCACCGGTGGCCCGACAAATGTAATCTTGATCCCCGGGTTTACCTGCTTGATCGCGTGCGCGAGTGCATGGTCGCCGGCCCAGCCCACCGTGGAGGTGAACAGCACCAGAAACTCGTAATCCTTGGCGATCTGGATCGTCTCGTCCGCGCTCACATGGTGGGGCGGCGCATCCAGCAGACGCGAGCCTTCCAGCATGCCGGCTGGATAGGCCAGCCACACCGGGTACCAGTACGACTCAATCTCACGGGTAGCGGGCCAGCGGCTGCTGGCACCGCCATCGAAATTTTCAAAAGAGGGCGGATTTAAAAGCAGAGTTTTTAGCGGCATAAACCTCTCCATTCTATCGCAGTCACCGGAGCAACACGCCCCCGATGGGGAAGCTGCGGCGGTTACCGGCAGTAAGTTGCCCGCTGCCATTCTCGCTTATCGCGGCGGAGGAACAGTGGGTGTCACCGGCACCACTGGCGTACTACCCGGAACAGGCACCGTGCCAGACGGAGTTGTGCCCGGCACTCCCGGCGTATTCGTGTCCGGGGTCAGTGTTTGGCTTCCGGGAGCAAACGGCAGCATTCCAGGCGACCTGCTTGTTCCAATCACCCACGTGCTCAGCCCTCCGCTTTGACGCAGCAGATTCACCTGCGTCTGACGCAACTGCAACTCGGCAAGCAATACATCCATGTACTTCTGCCGCTCCTGCAACTGCGCATTCAACTCGTCCCTCGGTGTGAGCTGCGGCCCGGACAGGCTTCCGGAGGCCGCCTGCAGTTGCAACCGCAGCGTCTCCAACTGATCCTGCGCGATCTCCTGATCGTCCCGCGCCAGCTGTGACCGCCACTGCAATTCCAACGCGGAATTTCGCAGCCGCGCGCGCCCCTCGCGGAAAACCCCGCGCTGCATTTCCGCCTCGGCAAACGCCCGCGCCGCATCGGCCGCCGATTCTCGCGCTTTGGAGCGGTGCGCCAAATCCAGCAACGGGATCGTCACCTGTAGGCCGAATCCCAATGAATTCGAGCTATTCGGATGCCCCGGCGTCCCATTGAACCTCGGATAATAGGACGCGTACGAGGAGAGTCCCGCGTCCACACGGCTGTAATTGGCTGCCAATGCCACTTGGGGCCGCAGAAGATATCTCCGGTCACCGAAGGCGGCATACTGCTTGGCTTTTGCCGCGCTGAATGCCGCGGCAATCCCCTCGTTGTCGGCCGATTCATCGTTGCCCCCCGCAGTCGCTTGCTTTGCTTGCTGGAACTCGGGAATCGTACTTTTGTCCGTCCGAAGACTTGCCGCCGGCAGCCCTGTGAGTACGGCCAGGTGCTGAGCGTCGGCGGCGATCTCGTCAGAAAGCTGCAAATTTACAAGCTTGATCTGCGTCGCGGTCCGCCGGGCCTTCGGCAGCTCCACCCGCGCGTCCACTCCGGCCGCCACCCGCTCATCGGTCACGTTCACCAGCCGTTCGGTAATCTCAATCTCGCGCCGTGCGACTGCCTGCCGCTCAACTGCGTTGTCCATCGCAATGTAGATGTTGGTCGTATCCTCCACCACCTCGGTTTGCTGCCGCCGCAGCGAAAGCTCAGCGGCATTGATTGATTCCTGTGCGGAACGGATATAGTCCCGCTGCGAAAACGAAAAGACCAGACTCTGCGCAGAGATGCTGAAAATCACCGGCACACCCAGCGGCGCACCCGTCGACTGGCCATAGCCACCCTCCGTAGCCACAACGGGAACATAGGTCTGCTTGGCGGCGCTGTGGGCTGCCCTGGATTTGTCAAGATCAGCCTGGGCTGCCCTTATCTTGGGACTGTTCTTCAGCGCGAGATCCACGGCGGTCCGGAGCGAAATCTGAGCCAGCGCTCCACGTCCCGCCAGTCCCAGGCACGCGAGCGCCAGCAGGGACGCTCCCTGTCTTCGCCGAGCGCCGTACCGCGCTTGACAACCCTGTTGCTCCGCCATCATCTGTGAAGAGCCTTGCGCGCCGGCTCAAACTCCGGTGCCAGCGCCAGCGCCTCGGTAAATTGCGCCTGCGCTCCCGCGGTATCGCCACGCCCCTGCAGCAACTGGCCCAGCATCACGTGCACCCGCGCAAACGGTGTTGCGGCCGACTGCTGCTCATGCGCCAGATACCCCTTCAGCGCACCCTCTGCCGCCGGCAGCTCGCGCTTGATCTCTATCAACACGCGCGCGGCATCCACACTGTCCGGCCCATGTGCCGTGTCTTTCTGTATGGCAAGCGCCGCATTTGCTGCTGCCTGCTCCCAATCCTTGCGCTTGCGGTGATAGTTTGCCAGGTCCACATACGCCTCTGGAGAGTGGCTCACCGCCAGCTCCTGCGCGTATTCCGCATCCGCCGTCGCTGTGTCTCCCGCCTTTGCTGCAATCATGCCTGCCAGGCGGTGCGCCCGGCCAGGGGAGAGCGCAGCCAGCCGGGGTACCAGCGCCCGCGCTTTATCTACACCGCCGCCCACCATACCGGGTGCTTCCACGTAAAACTCTCCGAGATCGCTCAGCGCGTCCACACTCTTGGGGTCCAGTTGCACGGCTCTCTCGAAGTTCTCCCGGATGCGGCCCACCATGCGCATGCCCGTCAGAGCGCCGGCATGCTCGGCTTTGGCGCCATAGGCAATCGCCAGCTCCAGCGCGGCGCTGCTGCTGCCCGGTTCCGCATCGCTCTCGGCCTCGCATTCGTGAATAGCCTCGTCGGTCTTGTCGATGCTTCCATACAACTTGCAGAGCAGGGAATGCGCCTCCGCATTCTTTCCATTGGCAGCAACCAGCTTCTGTGCCTCGGCTATTGCCACACCTGCTTTGCCCTGCCGTGCCTCGGCCCGCGCCGTGGCCAGGCTCTGGGAGGCCGCCGGCACACAGGCGGCGAGTGATAACAAGCCTCCCATAAAAACTCCGCGGTGCATCAACGCGCCTCCTTGACTTGCATGCCGTCCGCAAGGTCCACGTTGCTGGTTGCATTCAGCGCCACCACATCGCCATTGTTCAAGCCGCCGGTAATCTGCACCGTCTGCAAATTCAGCGCGCCCACCTGTACCGGAGTTTTGTGCAGGACCCCATGCCGCAGAACAAAGACGAAATTATTGCTTGTGCCCATCGTGCGCAACGCTTCACGGGGGATCACCGGCACACCCCGCACCTGCTGCGTCGTCACATTCGCCGTCACATTTGTATTCGGCAGCAAATCACCGGACGCATCATCGATCGCCACCAGGCTCTCCCCAACGTTGCGTGAGCCGTAGCGGATGACCGTGGTGGGCACACGAATAATATGCCCATGCCAAAGCCTTCCCGGTTTCGCTTCCCACGTAATGCGCACCACATCATTCACGTGCAGCTTTCCGATTTCCGGCTCATCGAAGTACGCCTTGACCTGCATGCGGCTCAGGTCTGCCACCTGCACCAGCTCTTCACCGACCTGGACAAAGTCATACGCGCGGACCGGAAGCGAAAAGACCGTTCCGGCAAAGGGAGCCCGAATGACATCCTTTGCGAGCTGCTGTTGCGCCGCTGCCAGGGTGGCGCGGCTGTCTGCCAGTTGTGCCTGCACACGCTGCTGATCCGTTGCGTCATACCGGCTTGTCGCTTTTTGCTGAGCCACGGCCAGGGATGCCTGCGCGGTCGCCACGCGGGAGTTTGCAGCGGCCAGCTCACTCGCTGAGGCCGCACCCCTTGCCTGTAGCTGCTGCAGCGCCGCAACGGACTGCTGCGCCTGTGACAGCTGCAATTGTGCCCGGTCCACATCACTCTTCAAACCAATGCGTTCATCGCGGGTTCCCCCCTGTCGAAGGTCCGCGGCCGTGGCATTGGCCGTGGCGACGGAAGCCCGTGCCGTTTGAACCTTGGCTGCCGCATCGCTGGACTCCAGCCGCAGCAGGAGCGTGCCCGCGGCTACATGCTGGCCCGCCTGCGCAAGCACCGCCTTCACCTGGCCGGGCCCCTCCGCACGGGCCTGAAAGAGTTCAACAGGCTCCACCACACCATTGGTAGACGCAGGAGTGACTACATCGCCCGTTTGTACGATAGCCGTACGCACCAGCACCGAATCGCGCGTAAGGCGTCGTATGCCGATCACCGCCGCCACGACCAGCGCAGTCAGTGCGAGCCCAAGAACCACGCGTCGAAATGTCAGTCTTGTTCGATCAGAAGCCATGCGGACGTCGAGTCAGTATATAAGACGCACTTCCGCTCAGGCGGCTGCAATCTTTTGTTCGCATGACTCAGTTGTCATCCACATGACACACGTACATCGCACAGTTGCAGCTCCGGACCACCGAACTCCGGGTGCATGTTTTCACGAAGCTGGAAAGCAATGTCGACCACACTTCCAACAGCAATGCCGAGCGCGGTGAAACGCTCAGGCCAGGGCGCTCCCCGACTCCAGCACAGGCAGCTTATCGCGTCCGCTCCACTCTGACTCAAGCGCAGCTTAAGGTGCTGCTCTTTCAGTACGCGCATCTCTTCCACACGTACACCACGCGCCATGAAGACCGGCTCCGTATTCCCATGGCCAAAGGGCTCCATCCATCGCAGTGCACGCAATGTTTCACGCCCAATCTCGCTCAGCCGCAGCTCCGCATCGACGGAAAGTGTGCGTGCCAGCATCTCCGGCAGCAACCGCTTGCGTGCATAGCTCGATAGACTGTTTCTCAACATCGGAACACGCTCAGAGGCAAGCGAGAAGCCCACCGCGTGCGCATGTCCACCGAAACGCTCAAACAGCGCCGATCCATGCTCCAGATGCGCGGCCGTGATCGCGTCCAGCAGGTGAAAGCCCGCAACCGACCGCCCCGAGCCATGCGCTTTGCCCTCCTCATGCGTGATCACCAATGCCGGCCGGTTGGTCCGCTCCACCACGCGGCTTGCCAGAATGCCTACCACGCCCCGATGCCATCCCACGCCATCCAGCACGATGCAATCGCCGTGCTCACTGGCCGGCACCGGCCGTGCCGCCAACTCGGCCTCTATGGCCTCCAGCACATCCTTCTCTACTGCCCTGCGTTCGTCGTTCAACCGGTGCAGCTTTTCCGCCAGCACCCTTGCCTCGTTTACGTCGCGTGTCAGCAACAGCTGAACAACGTCGCTCGCAATGTCCATCCGCCCCGCCGCATTGATGCGCGGACCCAGGCGAAATCCGAGCTCCGTCGCCGTCGGCGCAACGTTCTCATCGCCGGCACCAGCAAGCCGCATCAGCGCGCGCAGTCCGGGCTGCCGGGGATCCTTCAGCTCGCGCAACCCAATCGAAACCAGCACGCGGTTCTCGCCGGTCAACGGGACGGCATCCGCCACCGTCGCGATGCTGACCAGCTTCAGCAACGACGGCAGCAGCCGTTCCCGCAGCTTCGTCGCGTCCACCGCCTGCAGCCCGTCCGAGTCGCCATTCGCGACTGTCTCCAGCAGTGCCTGCGCCAGCTTGAACGCCACCGCCGCCCCGCACAGGTCCTTGAACGGGTAAGTGCAATCCCGCTGATTGGGATTCACCACCGCCACTGCCTCCGGTACGCCGCACTCTTCCGGCAGGTGATGGTCAGTCACAATCAGGTCGATGCCCAGCAGCTTCGCCTCTGCCGCCGCCGCAAAGGCGCGGATGCCGGTGTCCACACTCACCACCAGCCGCACACCCGCCGCCGCCGCGTCACCCAGCACGGCCGTCTGCACGCCATAGCCTTCACGGATGCGGTGGGGAATGTGGTACCGGACCAGGGAGGGCAAACCCTTCGGCGTGATGCGGTCGATCGCCGTCTTCAGCAGCACCGTCGCCAGCGTCCCATCCACGTCGTAGTCGCCATAGATCAGGATCGGCTCCCGCGCACGTACCGCCGCCAGCAGGCGCTCAACCGCCGCGAGCATACCCGCCATCCCCAAAGGGTCGTGCAGTTGCGTAAATGCAGGAATCAGAAACTCGCGTGCATCCGCCACATCTGCCAGCCCGCGGCCGCTTAGGACCGCAGCCATCCACACCGGCACGCCAAGTGGGCCTGCCAGCGCATAGGCATCTTCAGACGGTGGGTCCGGCAGCAGCCAGCGTGCTCCGGTCGCGGTTGCAGAATGTGCGGACTCCGGTGCCACCGGCAACAAGCCCAGGCTCATTCCGTCTCGTCCACTCCGTCCAGCTGGATCGTCCCCAGCTCTGCCATGGCTTCCATCCACTGCTGGTAGCGGTCATACCAGTCGGTAGCCGTTTCATACAGAAACATCACGCCCTGGTGCGCAAACCCAAGCTGCAGGTACCCCACCTTACCCACATACTTCAGCAGGTACTGCGCATCGTCCATCTCCGGGCCGTCTTCATCGGGAAAGTTCTGGGCTCGCATCTGTTCCAGCAATAACTCAATGTCTTCCTTGTCCAAAACCACTTCGCTCATGGTCACAAACTGCGCGCCGGAGGCCTTCGCGTGTTCCACGAAATCCTTCCAGCCATCTGGACCCTCGTCCTCAAACACCACGGAAGGAACATCTTCGGAAACATACGCATTGAACCGGCGAAGCCCATTACCCGCCACAAAGGCGATCATGTCGTCCTTCACCACGTGGAGATTATCCGTTTGCATCCTCAGATTGTCTCACCGCCGCAACGTCTTTGGCACACCTCCACGCCTTCACAACCGCACAATCATCTGCTCCCCGGCTCAACCGCTTCCGCTGGCCCGCTGAGCTGACTCGCTGCTTGGCCATGGTATTCTTGCCACGCCCATGCTCTTTTCCAAGGACTACATCGGCTACCTGTCCAAGCAGGTCGTCCGCCGTCTCACCGAGGCGAAAATGGTCCGCACCGACCATCCCGCCGTACTGCAGGAGCGCGTCTACCAGGGCCTGCTCGAAGAACTCTCTCTGGAAGACCGCATCAACGATGAAGCTCGCGTCATCCTGGAAAGCATTCAGGACGACATGAGCCGCGCTGGTGCCAGCTACCCGGAAATGTTCAAGAAGATCAAGCTTCGCCTCGTCCAGCAATACAAGGCGGTGCTATGAGAGTCTCCCGCGACAAGGTCAACAAACTCGCCCACGTCATCGCTGACACCCTCGCCGACACCGAACAGGCTGAGTTCCTGGAAGACCGCAACACCCTCCGCCAGGAAGCCCGCCGCATCTTGGAGGTGCTCTTCGCCGACGAGGTCAAGATCGACGCCGCCGCTCGCCTGAAGATCTCCTCCCAGCAGCGCATCATCATGGAGGGATCACAGGAGTGGGACATCCTCTACCGCAAGTACTACAACGACGAAGTCAAGCGCCTCGGCATCTAGAGGAGGCGTTTCCCGAGCTGGTACTTGTTTCCCGAGCTGGAAGCCGATAACTCCACCGTGTGTCATCCTGAGCGCAGCGAAGGGCTCCCTCTCACTCCCGAGCACCAGAGCAAAACGAGTCCGGTGCTGGCCTCCATCTGTGCCGCAACGGCTGCCTTCACAAACCTGCCACTACCGCCGCACCGGCAGTCCACCGCCATCCGGGCTGGTGAAATCCTGTAAGAGCAATTCCGGCCGGGCGCGATACACGGTCAGCGACCGCGTCCGCCGCTCCACGGTATACCGAGATCCAATCAGAGCCATGAACTCTGGAGTGTAGTAGCTGTGATCGTTCTTATAGAAGATCAATGTGCGGAAGTTTTCTTTGCGCCATCTTTCCAGAATCACAGGCATCAGCGTCTGGTCAAATGCCGTGCCGCGGTGGTACCACACTGGCAGGTGTGGTGGGGAAACCAGCCCGTACTCCGCATAGGAGAAATCAATGCGCGGACCAAAGAAGTATGGGCCGTCGAGCTCGCGCATCACCTTCGCGGCATCCTCCTGCTCCGCCCGAAGGTCGTCGCTCACATACATCCCGCCCAGCAAGCCTGAGGTCACGCGGTTGTCGCTCTTGTCCGCATTAAAGAAGACCCCCGTATAGTGCATTCGCAGCCGGGTTACGCCGACATACATATCGCTCACTGTAAAGGTGAACAGCAGCACGGCCGCCATGGTCCGGAGCCAGGAGGGCACCTGCAGATTGCCTGCCACGAACACGCCGAGAGCCGCGAGCAGAACCGCCCATTCCAGGTTCGGGATCTCTCCATTCGTGCGCAAACCATACACCGCGACCACGACGCTTGTTAACGTGATGCCGACCGCCCCCAGACTCTTCCACCCCTGTCCGGGCCATCCTTTGCGCACCGTCCATATGAGAAAGAGAGCGAGCGGCACACACAGCGCCGCCAGCGAGCAGTAGGCAACCACAGCATCGCCCCGCCTGACGAGCATTGCCTGCAGTCCAAATGTGCTCCACACCCCGCGCTCTTTCGACGCACCCTGATACGCCGCAGCCAAGTTGACCAGGGAGATGCGATGGGCGAGCAGCAGAACAAAAGCAAACCCGCAAGAGCCTGCCATCAGCAAAAGAAAACGTCTCCGTGCATGCCCGAACAGCAGCACGGTCAACGCCCCGCCCAGGACGGCCAGGCCCGCAAAGTTCGGCTTCATCAGCAGCAGCAGGACCGCAGACGTCAGCAGGGAAGTCTGTCCCCTCCAATCCACGCTGCCACGCAGAAACAAAACGCAGGAAAGCAGAAACAGCGTGGCCATCACGATCGCCGTGTTGTTGTACCACCAGAAGCAAAGCGTCAGCATCGCGGAGCTCTGAACGGCCAGAGCGGTCAGGAACGCGACCCAAACTCCGCCACCCGCTTTGCGAAGCAGCCAGTAACTCCAAAGGAACGTGACAACTGTGAAGATCGCCGTCAGCAGGAGAACCGCGTTCCATGTGGGCCCGAAAAAGAGAAATGCATACTTCAGGCCAAGATCGAATCCGGGCGGGGCCGATGAGAGAAAGTCCACATAGGCCCGCTGGCCAAGGTACTGACGCCAGGCCGTATCGATCACAATCTGGTAGTCATAGGCTGCAAACTGCCGTCGCCCAAAGTACTGTACGAAACCAAAAAGGAAAACAGAGGCTCCCGAAAGCAAAGCGGCCACTTCAACCTTTTTCCAGGGACGGAAAACCGGGTCTTTCAACTGCCTCAGGAGTGAGAACAGACTCGCCGCAAACAGGCACCCTGCAAACCTCAAGATCATCTCCCGCCCCAGTTCCACACGTACCGTGAACGGCGCGGGAAGCGGAACGAGAGGACCAGCCGGGCGCACCGGCGCCATCGTCACCAGGCGTGGCACAACTATCCACATCAGCAGGATCAGAACAAACGCACCAACGCAGAGCAACGTCTTCAGAGGAATCTGACGTTGATTCAGAGAGCGCTTATTCACGCCGACCGGTGAGAGTAGGGGAGTGTCAGTGGGCATCTTTCCGTGGCTGATACTACCATTCGGTGCCAGAAGTGCAATGAATTTGCTGCCTCTCTCCAGCCTTGGCCGAGCAGGTCGAGTCCGCCTCGCCAGCTTGAAGCCCTCCATTCGATCCTGTACACTTCAGGAAGTCAGCCGCGAACGTGGCGCTATGGTGTAACTGGTTAACACGTCGCCCTCTCAAGGCGAAGAGTTCGGGTTCGAGCCCCGATAGCGCTACCAAATCTTCCTCCTTGCAGCGCAGGATCTCTCCCCTTCACAGCTCTATCACCTATCCCAAAGAACTTCCATCGGGCACTGATCAGCCTCCTGTGCCGCTGCTCCGCCTGTAGGACCGTTCCGCACAATGCAGCCCTCTTCAGCATCCGGCCACGTACCGTCTAGCTGGGAGGGCACATACATGCCACGTCTATCGAAATCGGATCTTCTTCTAACGGCGGGTTTGGTCATTGCCGCAGTGCTCGGCACAACGGACGCTTCGTCGCAAACATCTCCATCCGGACTGGCGGCCGCGCAGTCTACCGCACCCGTTCCGCTCTTTGTTGCGAAAGTCTCCGGCACCGGCCAGCCCATCATTTTATCCCGGGACTCTCCTCCTCAGGTGCCACTTTTGATGAAACAGTCGATCACCTGAAGGGCAGATACCAGTGCCACGTGTTAACCCTGGCAGGCTTTGCCGGTGTTCCAACTGCTCCCGGGGAAGCCGATGGTCCCATGCTTACCGCTGTTGAAGATGCACTGGCACGCTACCTTCGCGATAACCATCTTGGCCACCCCACGCTCATCGGCCATAGCCTCGGTGGATTTATTGCAATCGAGTTTACTGAGCGTTACCCCGGCCTCGCAGGTGATCTGGTCATCGTCGACGCGCTCCCATTCGCCGGCGGTGTGATGCTCCAGGCAAAGGATGCTGCATCGGCCCGGTTTGCTGCCCAGGGCATGCACGCCGCCATGGCCAACATGCCGCAGCAAAGCTACGAAGCCTCGGTCAAGGCCGGCACTTACACTCGCGGCATGGTCACGGGCGACGAGGGCTTTCAGAAGATCGTGCAGTGGGGTCTTGCTACCGACAGGAAGGTCGCCGCGGAAGGCATGTACGAGATGATGGTCTCGGACGCTCGGCCGCAACTCGCCCGGATACCTGGCCGCGTACTCGTCCTTGGCACCTGGGCGGGCTACAACGGTGCAACCAAAGAGGCCGTCCAGCAAACCTTCGAAACCCAGTATCTCGGAACGCAGCATCTGCAGATCGTCATGGCCGGGCAGGAGCGCCACTTCATCATGTTCGACAACCCGGCATCGTCCGTACCACTGACATTAGCCTGATCGAGGCAGAAGGCAATTACGCACGCCTGCACTTCGGCGGGGAATCACCTCTGATCCTTCGCTCCCTGCAAACGCTGCACGAACGTCTCGATAGCAACTTCTTCCGCGCCAATCGCTCCCAGATCGTGAACCTGCGCTCCATCGTCCGCATGAACCTCACCGAGGACGGTGCCGTCTACGCCACACTGAAAGGTGGTGAGACCGTCACCTTCTCCCGCCGCCAGTCGCAACTCCTCCGCGAACAAATGACACCCTGATATAAGGACCTGCACCGTCGCCCATGACTGAACCTTAGTTGCCCGGTGTATCCGGGATCAGTCCGACTGGGGTCGATCGATGTCTCTCCCCGAAAGTGACGCACCAAGGCCTCACGTACCTGTCTCCGCACATCTAACTCGCTAAGAAAGGCCCGCGCAACCGCGCCCGAAAGGCCATGCAGCTTAATGAAAATTTGGGAACCCGCGCGCGGAAAGGCGCTCATCGTCGGTGCCAGCGGACAAGTCGGCACCGCCATGCTGCATCACCTTCACACTCATGTTGGCCCGGGTGCCGCTCTGCCGGCTGCCCGCACCCCCGCACCCGGCTCACTCACCCTCGATCTCGCAAAGTTACGGACTCCGCAAGACGCAGCGCTTCTTCTGGACGGCCTCGACCTCTCCGCCATCCTCTGCGTCGCTGGCTGGACATGGGTCGACGGCAATGAGGACGATCCGGACCGCGCCTTCCAGATCAACGCCCACGGTCCCGCCACGCTGGCCGCCTATGCCGAATCCCGCGGCTTGCCTTTCGTTTACTACTCCACTGACTACCTCTTCAGCGGCTCCGAGGACGATCCCGGTCCCTATACCGAGGATTACCCCACTCACCCCGTCAACGTCTACGGCCGCAGCAAACTCGCCGGGGAACAGGCCGTCATCGCCGCCGCATCCGGTGCCATCCTGCTGCGGACCGCCGGCGTCTACGGCGCGGATGCCCAAGGCAAAAACTTCCTCTACCAGGTCGTCCGCAACCTGAGCGCGGGCAGGGTCATGCAGGTCCCGTTTGACCAGGTGTCCACCCCCGCCTACAACGTGGACCTCGCCGGCGCCACCTTTACACTTCTCCAGAACGGCGCGACCGGCGTCTACAACGCATGCGGCCCGGACGTCCTCGGCCGTCTGGAGTTTGCCTTGCTCATTGCCAGCGAATTTGATCTGGATTCCACCCTGCTGGAGGGCATCTCCACCGCCGCTCTGCAGCAGCGCGCCATTCGCCCCCTGCGTGCCGGCCTGGACTCCACCAAGCTCGGCACCGCCTTTCCAGAGGCACACATGCGCGGCGTCCTGGACAGCATCGCCGATTGCAGAGACCAGGTCCTGTCTGATCTCAAGCTCCACGTCCCACATAGCGCAGCGGCATAGGATTCCGGCGTAAAATCAGGGAATGCAGTCCAGCCTCGCACCGGAAATCCCGAGCACTTCCCACAACACCGGGAAGACCTTCTTCATCGAGACCTTCGGCTGCCAGATGAACGTCCATGACTCGGAAAAAGTTATCGGCACCCTTGAGCATGAGGGCTATCGTCGCGTCGACTCCGAAGAGGACGCCGGCCTGATCCTCTACAACACCTGCTCCATCCGCGACAAAGCCGAGCAGAAAGTCTTCCATCGCCTGAACGAGTACAAAAAGATGCAGGGCGAGGGCAAGCAATTCGCCGTTCTCGGCTGCGTCGCACAACAGGAAGGCAATAAAATCTTCGAGAAGGCGCCCTACGTCTCGCTCGTCTCTGGCTCCGCCTCCTACCGCAACCTGCCGGAAATGCTCGTCCGCCTGGAAGCTGGCGAGAAGCGCATCACCGGCCTGGACGATCGCCAAACCGAAGAAACCTTCGATACCGAGTTCACCGCGCGCTCCAACCCACACCGCGGCTACATCACCATCATTGAGGGCTGCGACAAGTTCTGCTCCTACTGCGTGGTGCCGTACACCCGCGGCAAGGAACGCTCACGCACCTCTGAGAGCATCCTCCTTGAAGCACGCCGCATGTCCGCCCAGGGCTTCACTGACATCCAGTTGCTCGGTCAAAACGTCAACAGCTACCGCGACCCCTTCGGCAAAATGACCTTTGCACAGGTCCTGCGAGCCATTGCGGACCTGCCCGGCATCCGCCGTGTCCGCTTCACCACTTCACACCCGCGCGACTTCACGCAGGACATCGTCGACGCCATCAGCGACGTGCCCGCCATCTGCGACCACGTCCACCTGCCCGTGCAGTCCGGCAGCACCGCCGTGCTGCGCGCCATGCAGCGCGAATACACCCGCGAGTGGTATCTCGAACGCATACGCTGGATGAAGGCTGCCCCGCGCGAAATCAGCATGACCACTGACATCATCGTCGGCTTCCCGGGTGAAACCGAGCACGATTTCGACCAGACCCTCAGCCTGCTTGACGTCGTCGGTTACGACGCCGTCTTCGCTTTCAGCTACTCACCCCGCCCCAACACGCCCGCCATCGGCATGGCCGAAACCGTGCCGGAGGAGGTCAAGGCTGAGCGCCTGCAACGCCTCTTGCAGGCCCAGAGAGAACGCCAGCGCACCAGCTACGCCCGCCACCTGGGCCAGACACTTGAAGTCATGGTGGAAGGCTACAATTCGCAGCGCGGTCAGATCACTGGGCGCTCTTCGCAAAACAAAACCGTCAACTACACCACCACTCAGCCCATCCTGCCCGCCATCGGCAGCTACGGCCACGTCCGCATCACGCAGACACACCCCAACAGCCTTGTCGGCGAAGCCGTGCATTTCTAGATATGGGTGCCCCACCTTAACGACAGCTCCATCGTCGTTAAGGTGGGTTCAATAGCCACTGAATCCAAAAGGAGACGGACCATGCCGCAATCCACAGACGAAGTCGAAGTCCGCATCCGCGGTCTCATGATGGATCCCGTCACCAGTATGCCCATGATCGTCCTCAAGGACATCGCCGGCGAAGGCGTTCTCCCCATTTGGGTCGGCATCTTTGAGGCCAACGCCATCGCTCTCGAGATCGAAAAGTCCACAACGCCGCGACCCATGACGCACGATCTCTTGCGCAACGTGCTGCGCGGCTTCGACGCCCGCGTGACTCGCGTCGTCGTCTCTGAGCTGCGGGATGATACCTTCTTCGCCGTGATCTGGATCGACCACAACGGCGAAGCCGTCAGCATCGATGCCCGCCCCTCCGACGCGCTCGCTCTTGCCATGCGCTCGGACTGCCCTATCTATGTCAGCCGTGCCGTCATGGACAACGCCCGCCTCACCAGCACCGGCAACAACGGCCAAAGCACCGACGAACTCCGCCGCTGGCTCGAAAACCTGAACGACGACGACCTCGGCAAATACAAGATGTAAGCGCCTGCCGGCTCTTCGAGCCTCTCCTCCCGGCTAAATCGTCCAAATCATCGCGATTCGCCAAGCGGCAGGGGTGGTGTGATGGAGAGGCCGGCGTGGCAGTATAGTTCGGCGCGGTGGCGGTCCCAGTGTTCCTGGCGGACGAGCGTGCCGGGGCGGTCGTAGTAATCCCATGGGATCTGTCTGCTGTTGAGACCAACGAAATGCGCACCACAGCTGCCGAGCTCCGGGTTGCGCGGCCAGAACGGCGAGCAAATCGAGACCTCCTGGGTGGACACGATCAGCGCCGGAGCGGTGCGGTGCGTTGCAACGGCTTGCAGGCCCTGCTCGTCGAGTTCCGAGGTCAATTGGATCGGTGCTCCGAGTGGCAACGAGGCCTCTTCGAGGGTGGCGGCGAGTGCCGCTGCCAGGTCAAGGCCCGGGGGAAGACCGCGGATGCCGGAGTTGATTTCACCCGGGACTGCTGCATCCTGGAAGATGCCCAGGCAGCGTTCGGTGTCGCCAGCCAGCAGCGTTCGATACGTTGAGGTCAGCCACTCCTGCATGGCTCCGGGAATGCTCCACAGGAGGCAGTCGTTGTCGAGCGAGAGTTCGTATTTTTCAGGAAAGATACGTACGGGCAGCAGCTTCCAGCCGACGCCTTCGGCCATGCCGTGATCAAGGTGCGGGCGCAGGAAGGCCGGAATGTCAGCTCCGGTGACTTCGTGCCATCGGACATTGGAGGGCAGGCCGCCGGCAAGTTCACGGGCTTGATGCAGGCCGACCGTGTTGACGCAGATCACGTACTCGGCCGTGGGTCCGAAGAGGTTGACGGCAGTGTGGACGGAGAGACGGAGTGCTTCCCAACCGCGAAGCGAAACATCTCCAACGGTCCAGCGAATGCCTAGATTTTGAATCATTGTTTTCAGGATCGCATGTGTGGAGGATGACCCGTGGCGTTTGAACCCATGTCTAGGAGGCGAGTCGAGCGTACTGCGCGCGTAGCCCTCAGCGCTGGCAACCAGCGCACACCCATGTTCGCTTGGCTCACACGTCGGACCTGGGGCACCTGCGGTTGTTACTGATCGGCGCCGGGTGCGTTTGCCTCGTAGATTTCGTATTCGCGGGCTTTGTGCGTGCGGTGCATGCCGGGCATGGCGGCTACCAGGTGCTGGCAGCGCGGCCAGAGCAGCAGGATGATGACGTGACGCGGGTCGCGGTCGAGCGAGGCCTGCAGGTTATCGAGCACGCGCTGCATGGTGCTTGCGCCGAAGGGGTTGAAGAGATACAGGACCAGCTTGCCCTCGGGAAAGACGTAGTCCATGGCGTTGGCGTGGAGGGCGGTGATGTTGTGGCTGCCGGACTGGGCGGGGCGGAAGCTCTGGATGTTTTGCATGGATTGCGCGTGGAGCGCGGGGGAAAATTCGACGCCCGTGATCTGACGAAAGGGATGCTCGGCGGCGATGAGGAGGCTGCGGCCCTTGCCGGAGCCGAAATCAATGTAGTTGAACGCCGAAAGGCCGTTTGCCTGGATCAGGCGCAGCACCTGGCGAATGTGGTGCGGGCGCGCGGGCTGGTAGGCCTCGCTGTCGCTCTGCTGTTCACGGCCAATGCCCGCCGCTTTGAGTGAGACTTCGCCAGATGTCTGCACGTGGCGGGTGCGGTCGAACCACTGGTCTTCCACGAACTCGGCTGCAAAACGCAGGGTGTTCTGGGCGAAGTAGCGGGCATGCTCGGCGGCGAGCCTGAGCTTTGGCCTCGTCATGTGCAGCAGCGTGCCGCGGGAGTTTGGCATGTTTTCGAAGAACACTCCTGTGCTTTCCGGTCAGTCCTGACAGGCTTCTTACATCAGGGAGGCGGCGAGCTCGGCGTATTTATCGACGGCTTCGTAGAGTTCGCGCTTGAGGACTTTTTCGTCCGGGGTATGTGCAACGTGAATGGTGCCGGGGCCGAGGAGCATGGGTTGACCCCACGCTGTCAGTGAGGAGATGTCCGTGGCATATTTTGCAATCATGGTCTCCCAGCCGGGCAGGCGTTTCATACGGACCGCTGCAAGGTCGAGCGAGTAGGTGACCTGGCAGCGGCCGGCGACAGTCCGCTCGATGGCATCCTTGACGAGCTGCGAGTTGCCGACCGTGCGGATAAGAAGCTGCGCTTCTGCCAGGTCGGGGATGACGTTGGGAGCGCGGCCGCCGCTGATGAGGCCGATGTTCAGAGTGCTGGGACCAATTTCCGGATCAACGGGCAGATTGGTCTTGAGCAGGTCATTCAGCACGGCGAGGAGCTTTTCTATGGCGTGTTCCCCGAGTTCGGGGTAAGCGGAGTGCGCGGCTTTGCCCGTGGCGTTGAGCACGACGCGCAGGGCGCCTTTGGTGGCGAGGGCAAGCTTGTTTTCCGTGGGTTCACCGTTAATGAGGAATTTCGAGCCGTGCCCGTGCTGGTTGGCAACATGGGCACCGGCGGAGTCGCGCTCTTCACCTACAACGTAAAGCAGGCCAACGGGTGTGCCGTTGCGGTAGAGCTTGTCTGCGGCCGCGACCTGGGAGGCAAGAATGCCTTTGGCGTCACAGGTACCACGGCCATAAAGGTACTCATCATCTTCGGTGAGACCGAAATACGGCGGCACCGTGTCGAAATGGGTTGAGAGTGTGACAGTGGGCGTGGTGCCGGGCATGCGGGCGTAGAGGTTAAAGCGCTGATCGCCTGAACTGCCTGCCGCGTCATGGCCTGACCGGGCAGTCTGCGCCAGAGCAGGATCGGTCTGGTCCACAGGCTGGCGCTCCACTGCGTAACCGAGGCCGGTGAGGTACTCGTGCAGGAACTCGCCGCAGCGGCCTTCACGGTAGGTTGTCGATTCGATGCCGACCAGCTTGCGGGTCAGATCTACTGGATCGATGGGCATGTTTTGAGAATACCCGAGGGGCATGGGTTTGCTCCCTTGATTCAATGCGGAAGCATGCGTTGCCCGGGACGTAGAATGGGTGCGGCGCGGGTATGGGCCAGGGAGCAAGAGATGCGGAATATCGGTGCGTCGGCGGCCAGCTTTACGGCGGCTACCCTCGGCAGCAAACGGGCGCTGGCCGCCGTGCTGGACCACACACTACTCAAGCCGGAGGCAACCCGGCTGCAGGTGATCCAGCTGTGCGCGGAGGCAGCGGAGTACCGCTTTGCGTGCGCGATGGTGAACTCCTGCTGGGTGCCGCTGGCCGTGGACGCCCTGCGCGGCACGGGCGTGCCGGTGGGTGTGGTGATCGGCTTTCCACTGGGTGCCTCTTTGACGGCGAGTAAACATGCCGAGGCTGAGCAGGTACTGCGGCTCGGTGCGCACGACGTGGATATGGTGCTGAATATCGGTTTTTTCAAGAGTGGCCTGGACGAAGCGGTGCGGGAAGAGATTCGGGCCGTTGCGGATGCGGTGCACGGCACCGGTGGCGGCATCTTAAAGGTGATTCTGGAAACGGCGCTGCTGACGCGTGAGGAGAAATTAGGGGCCTCAGAGATTGCGGTGCTGGCCGGTGCCGACTTCATCAAGACGAGCACTGGATTTTCAACCGGTGGGGCGACGGTGGACGACATCGCCCTGATGCGAAGCGTCGCCGGGGAGCGCTGCGGGGTAAAGGCCTCCGGCGGCATCCGATCGCTGGCGGACGCCAAAGCCATGCTGAGCGCCGGGGCGACACGGATTGGAGCAAGCGCGGGTGTGCGGATTTTGCAGGAACTGGATGGGACGGCAGTGAGCGCGGAGACTTCGCCAGCTTATTGAAATGCTTTCGGAGCAGGTGAGGTTTCGAGGTTGATCTCCCACGTCTCAGAAGCGTGACCTGGGAGATCGAGCCTCGTGGCAAGTGAGCGAGTTGGCTAGCGGCGTTGAATGAGACTTCTCCAGAGCGGAACTTGATCGTGACTTCGGGCGCGCAGCCTTCCGCGGCGTCTGAGGTGCATGAAAGTGTGCCCGGCGTTCACCTTGAGTTTGAAGGAGATTACCGGCCCGCTGATGAAACCACGCTCCCGGAGGGTACGGCGCGGCCGCCACGAGTGACGATTCCGGAATCGCTGGAGCAGATGACGCCCCACGTGGACTTCCTGCTGCGGCTGGCCGACGCGCTGAACAACACCCTGGACCTGCAGACGCTGATGGTGCGCGTGGCGGAGCTGGTGCGCGCCGTGGTGAACTACCGCATCTTCGCCATCCTGCTGGTAAACGAGCGGACGCACGAGCTTTGGATGCGCTTCCAGATCGGGCACTCGCCTTCCGTGGAACGGGCGCGGATCAAGGTGGGCCAGGGCGTGGTGGGGCAGGCGGCCTCGTCGCGGCGGTCGGTGCTGGTGGACGATGTCTCGCTGGTGCCCGCGTACATCAACGCCAATCCGGAGGTGCGGTCGGAGCTGGCAGTTCCGCTGATCATCAAAAACCGCGTGATCGGCGTGATCGATGTGGAGTCCGAAGCTCTGGGCGCATTTACGCCGGATCAGCAGCGGCTGCTGGAACTGGTGGCCTCACGCATGGCCGTCGCGGTCGAGAACGCGCGGCTGTACACGCGGCTCTCGCGCCAGGCGCAGACACTAACGGTGCTGAATGAGATCAGCCGCGAGATCACGAGCATTCTCGACCTGGACGACTTGCTGGAGCGGATCGGCACACTGCTGAAGCGCATTGTGGACTTTCAGATGTTCACGATCCTGCTGTGGAGCGACCGGACGCAGCAGTTTGAGCACCGCTTCAGCACACGCTATGGCGAGCGGGTCCGGCGCGAACGCGGGGCGGTCTACGGCGTTGGGCTGATCGGCACGGCGGCGCAGCTGCGGGAACCGGTGCTGGCTCCGGATGTGCGCAAGGATCCGCGATATATCTCCGTCAACACAGAGGTACGGTCGGAGTTGGCGGTACCGCTGCTGTACAAGGGCCGGGTGATCGGCGTGATCGACCTGGAGCACACGCGGGTGAACTACTACAACGACGACCACCAGCGCACGTTGACGACGCTGGCCGGGCAGATTGCCGTGTCGATCAGCAATGCGCGATTGTATGAGCGCATTTTTGAAGAGGAGCAGCGGCTGGAGCGCGACCTCCAGATGGCGCGTGAGGTGCAGACGCGGCTGCTGCCGCCGCCGCCGGAGGCATTGCCACACGCAGAGTTCTCTGCACGCTTTCTGCCGGCGCGGTCCATTGGCGGCGATCTTTACGACTTCATTCCGTATGGAGAAGGCAAGCTGGCGATTGCCCTGGGCGATGTGAGCGGCAAGGCGGCACCGGCCGCGCTCTATGCCGCGCTGGTGAGCGGCGTTCTGCGGTCATTGGCCACCCGTTTGCTGCCACCCGCGCAAATGCTGGCAGAGGTCAATCGCCAGCTGCAGGAACGGCGGCTTGATTCGCAGTATGTAACGATGCTGTTCGCCGTGTGGGAGGACGCAACGCGAACGCTGCGGCTGAGCAACGCAGGGTCGGTGCAGCCGATGCTGGTGACGACGCGGGAGGGACAGACGGTCGTCGAGGAGATCAAGGCGGAGGGCTTCCCGTTGGGATTGTTCCCGGAGGCGGAGTACGACGAGTTTGTAGTCCGCGCAGAGCCGGGAGACCTGTTGGTCTTCTACTCGGATGGCATTGCGGATGCGGAGAACCGCCACCATGAGATGTTTGGCGCGGAGCGCATGTGGCAGGTGCTGCAAGAGGGTCATCCGCGCAGTGCCGTGAATGCAATCGATGTGGTGATGGACGCGGTAAACGGATTTCAGGCCGGCCACGAACATTTTGACGATGAAACGTTGGTGGTGCTGCGGGTGCTGTAGGGGTGTAAGTCGCCAGCAGTCATCCCTTTGACCTGAATGCCCCAACATGCCGCAGCTTCACCCAAGATGATTGTGGAAGCAGCCAGGACGACCTGCGACGCACCGTGATCGCAAGCTCGATCTCGCCGTGTGCTCTCTTACGCCGGGTCACAAAGTTAGGAGCTTGATCCTGCTGCGATACTGTCTCCAGCATGTCTGAATTGTTGAAGAGCACGGAAGTAATTACACCGGCACGGACTTTTCGCGGCAGTGTCCGGCTGCCGGGCGATAAGAGCATCTCGCACCGGTACGCGATGCTGGCGGGACTTGCCGAGGGAACGTCGCGTTTGTCGAACTTCTCAACCGGGGCTGACCCGCAGAGTTCATTGGCGTGCATGGCGCAGCTTGGGGCCACGGTGCTTGAGGAGAACGGCGTGGTTGCCGTGACCGGCGCGGGCGGCAGTGTCCGGCAACCGGCGGCGGCGCTGGATTGCGGCAACTCCGGATCGACGATGCGGATGCTGGCGGGGCTGGTGGCGGCGCAGGCGGGCGAGTTCACTTTTGTGGGTGATGCGTCATTGACCAGGCGGCCGATGGAGCGGATTCGTGGACCATTGACGCAGATGGGCGCGCGGATCGACCTGACCGATGGGCATGCGCCGATGACGGTGCATGGTGGGCCGCTGCGGGCGATCACGTTTGAAACACCCATCGCGAGCGCGCAGGTGAAGACAGCGGTGCTGTTTGCCGGGCTGCAGGCGGAGGGTGTCACGCGGCTCAGAGAGGCAGTCCGGACGCGCGACCACACGGAGCATGCACTGCGGGCGTTCGGCGCGGAGCTGGAGCGCGGGCCGGAGGGGATCTCGATTGCCGGTGGGCAGCGGCTCCGCGCGGTGGAGGCGACGGTGCCGGGAGATTTGAGCTCGGCGGCCTTTTTCTTGTGCGCTGCCTTGCTCTTTCCCGATTCGCAGGTGGTCTTTGACGACCTTGGCATGAATCCCTCTCGCAGCGCCCTGCTGGACGTGCTGGTGAGCATGGGGCTGAAGATTCAGGTGCTAAACCTGGAGGAAAAACATGGCGAACTGATCGGCACCGTGCAGGCAAATGGGACGGCGGCGCTGAAAGGCGCGGTAATCGGCGGAGCCCTGAGCGCACAGCTGATTGACGAGTTGCCGGTGCTGGCGGCAGTGGCGCCCTACACGCGGGATGGTGTGACGATCCGCGATGCGAAAGAGTTGCGAGTGAAGGAATCCGACCGGATTGCGCTGGTGGTGCGCAACCTGCGTGCAATGGGTGCGGAGGTGGAGGAGCATGAGGACGGCGTGACGGTCCCGGGTGGGCAGCAACTACACGGCGGCATCATTGATGCGGGTGACGATCACCGCATTGCGATGGCGTTCGCGGTCGCGGCCCTGCGAGCCTCGGGAGATTGTGCGATTGAGGGTGCTCAGGCCGCGGCGATCAGCTTTCCGGAGTTCTTTCCGTTGCTGCGGCAGATGGCAGAGAGGTAGGCCTTTGGGCTGCGAAGGTGGCGAGCCAATTTCAATCTTTACCGGCGAAATTGAGGCGTTCGGCGGGGCGGAGCGGAGCCTGCTGGCGTTGGCGAAGTGGCTTGCCGGGCAGGGCATTGCGAACGAGATTGTGACCTATCAGGACCGCGCCGGCTTAGAGCAGTATGCCTCGCACCCGGTGAAGGTGGTGCAGCTGCGGCCGGACGGCGGTGTGCGGGCCAAGGTGCGTGCACTGCGAAGGTATGCGGCAGGTCGGGGTGGCGCCTGCTTTTTGGCTTCAGGGTATCAGGCGGCGCTGCATACAACGCTGGCCGGAGTTCGCGGATTCAACACATTGATGCACGATACGGCGGCGCTGATTGGCGATGCTCCCGGACGATCTCTGCAAGGCAGGCTCCGCGTTGCAGTGTCGAACTATGCGATTGGGTTCGGCTTGCGGTCGGGTGGCGTAACGCTCGTCACAAGCGAGTTTCTACGGCAGGAGTGCTGGAAGGATTTCCACGTGCGGGCGCGAATTGCGCGCATGGGGGGACTCGCGACGATTCAGTTTCGCGAGCGGCCGTTTGACGGGCAGTTGCGGATCTTTTCAGTGAGCCGGGTAGAGGCGAACAAGCGGATTGATTGGCTGCTGGAGGCGCTTGCCGCGCTGGAGCGCGAGGCGGTTCCGCTGTCCTCAAACGCGGAGTGGTCTTTCGTAGTGGCGGGCAAGGGTTCGGAGTTGGAGGCGATGCGGGCGCGGGCAACTGCGCTCGGTCTGGCAGGGCGAGTGAGCTTTCGGGGCTTTGTCACCGATGCAGAACTGGCGGAACTTTATGGCTCGGCGCAGCTGTTTCTCATGCCGGCAAGACAGGGCTATGGAATTCCAGCGGTGGAAGCATTGCAGGCGGGGATTCCAGTGCTCGTGCATCGGGAGTCTGGTGTGAGCGACGTCCTGCTGGACACGCCCTGGGCGACGGTGGCCACCGGTGGTCCCGCGGAGATGGTAACGGCTCTGCGGGAGGCGATTTCGTCTGTGATGGCGGGGCGGTCTTTGGGATGGGACTTGCCGGCCTTGCAGACGGAGGACGGCTGGGCGGACGAGGTCGCACGGAGTTGTGGGTGGCTTCGGCGTGACACGGGAAGAGCAGTGTGACCCTCCCTATCTTCAATGAGCCATTCGAGGATTGGGTACCCGGACCCGCTGACGGTCGAGAGCAGTTCTCCCTCGGCTGTAGTTTGCCAGGACTTCAATGGTGACTCGAGCCTGAGCCCACATTCTCATGGTTGGTCGTGATACCTGAGGACATTGTCCGAGTCTGGAGAGCTCGGCGGGCAACCCGAAAACAGGGAGCTGTTCCCGAAAAGAGAGTGCTCTCAGCCAAGTGACACCGTCCGAAGGGCTCACGTCGCAAGCGCCCCCCGCTGGAGAGAGAACCCATACGTCCTCACCTCATCTACATGCCAGAACTTCTTGTAACTCTCTTCACCCCGCAACATGTCAATCACCTGCACACCCTCCGCATGTGCGTGCTCCGTTGCCATCGCCGTCAGCAGTATCCCCGGCTTGAACTCCGCATGCTCCGGTGAGTAACCCATCAGGTAAAAGTAGGCGGTGCGTTGCGGCAGGTCCGGCGGATCGATCAGCGCATACAAAGCTGCAACCTGCTCGCCATCTAGTGTCAGCCCATACAGACGCAGGCACCCCGCGTTCTGTAGCAGCGGAACAGCTTCCCGGTGCCAGGCCAGCACCGCCAAATCGGCAAGCACGCCAGCCTGCCCACGCTCCTGCCAGGAAGCCGTATGCAGCCGGACCAGAATTTCAAAGAGTCTTCCGCATGACTCCGCGTCGGCCACCTCCAAAGCAACTTTGCCCCGCCCAATCGCCGCATTCCGGAAGTACCGCACATCCGCCCGCAATTTTTTCGGCAAGTTGGCAATCGCTCCAGCGGCGCGCTGCGAACAGCCCTCCCCGGCATATGCGCGGGCCACGGCGGGCTCAAACTGCAAGAGCGCCGTGCGAAGCAGGGAACCAGCGGCAAGCTGTGTCAGATGGGCAACATCCCAGGTTGCTTCCTCGGCAACTTTCAAGAAGATCCGAAGCACATCTTCAGCCGTGCACTTTGCGGTAAACAGACCGTCCAGATAGTCCGATGTCCCGGCACCCAACAGCAGCAACTGCCGCTCACCCCGCTCCCCATCAGCGAAGACGTACATTGGAAGCAATCCCTCCAGCCGGCCCTCATCGCGCAGACAGACCGCGTACAGATCGGGCTGGCCGAATTCATGCCACCAGGGCAGCAGCCACTCAGGCCGTTGAAAAGGTTTTGCTCCAGGCACTCGCGCCCAAAGCTCCCGCCATTCTGGCGCAAGCCTCTCTAACTCCGCAGACGTACGCAGAATCTGGATCTCCAATTGGCTCGCTTGGGATAACACCGTCATTCAGAGTGCAGCTGAACCTGCCCTAGCCCATCCGCCGCATCACGATCACTGACGCGGTCGAGATCACAACCACCGCTCCAATCATCATTCCAATCGCATCCCGGTAGCTCCGCTGGACCGCTGGATTCGTCTGCGACACCGTATCCCGGCACTGGCTGCAGCCCTGTGCCCGCGCGAAAGTTGACGCACCGCTGCAGACCATCACCATGGAGAGAAGTAGGGAAGCGGACCTACTGGCCATACACCAGCAATGCAAAGAGGAAGATCCAGAAAAAGCCCATGCTGTGCCAATACCAGGCCGCACAATCCACCAGGATCTGCCGCGATTCCAGTGACGCGACCCAGCGCATCCCGAAGAGCGCTGCCCCTAAAAGTAGAATCCCGAGCAGCAGGTGAATGCCGTGAACGCCCGTAATTAAAAAGAAGAAGTGTGAGGAAGGATTGTTCGCATAGCTGATCCGTTCCGACCGTAACTGCCTCCACGCCAACAGCTGGCCCCA
Organism: uncultured Terriglobus sp.; assembly: GCA_964246795.1. Taxonomy (GTDB): domain Bacteria; phylum Acidobacteriota; class Terriglobia; order Terriglobales; family Acidobacteriaceae; genus Terriglobus. The sequence continues at coordinate 56,238 of CAXTRR010000024.1, forward strand.
CACAAACAGACCGCCCAGCAGTATCGAAGCCGCCAGCCACGGCAGCACCCGCTTACGCGTTGGCCGCCCCAGGCCGAGCCACTCCTCCAGCACATCGATCTCGCGGAAAATTCCTCGCCGGGCAAGTTCCACCGTCAACGACGAAACCAGCAAAATCGCCGTATTCAACCAAAGAATCGACGGTACCGGAATGGCCAGCCACGGATTGATCCAGCGGTTATACGCGTCAAAGCTGCCGCCGCCGTGCTTTGTCACAAAGAACGCACTCACAATCGCGATAAAAAACATCAGGTCGCCGGCCAGCGCGAAAAATACGCCCAGCCGGTACCTCTGCAGCCGCTCGCGTGGACCACGGCTGCCCGCCGGCTGATTCTGCCAGTTATCGTTATCACCGCCACCACCGGTATGCTTCTGGTCGACCGGCGGACGTCGTCCACCACCCGTGTCGCCTTCGTCGTACCGCGTCTTTGGCTTCTGCTCGACTTCGCCGGGATGAAGGATTGCTGGCATGGGGGACCGTACCTAAGCCGATACTACTCCGCAACCGGCCCCGCCAACCACTGCGGCAGAAACTCCCCCTCACCGGTAATCGGAGACCGGTAATGGCAAGCATCCCGGTAGCACCGCACCGACTCTTCCACACCCTCGGAGCCCATCGTTCCGGCCACCCCCAAACCCGTCATTTTGACCGAAGCAAAGCGAAGTGGAGAAACCTGCTTTTCTTCAACTGCGCCACCAAACCCGGGTGCCCCACCTTCACCGCGCACTTGGCGGTTAAGGTGGGAATGGACAGGCAACGCGCCCACCGGAGCCGCAGAAGGTCCCCACTCCATCGTCGTAGCGTTCCAAAGATTGCTCTCCGCCAAAACACCCCGCCGCCAGCTCCAGACCACATTCCACACCCACATCAACTGCCCCACGCCCAGCAGCAACGCACTCGCGGTGACGTGCCGCTCCAGC
>CAXTRR010000025.1:0-46792 GCA_964246795.1 uncultured Terriglobus sp.
GCTTTCGTTTCCAGGTTGAAGTAGCCGACGTAGTTGCCGCCCAGGTCGAAATTTTCCGCCTGCACCAGCCCCGGCAAGACCGCCGATGTGCCCGTGTACGCAGCTTCCTTGCCGCCCACCGTAAAGTTCACGGTGGAAGTACGTGTGACACCGCCCTGCGTACCGCTGATGGTGACCGGATAGGTGCCGGCCGCGGTGCTGGGGAAGGTCTGAATGGGCAATACAAATTTATAAAGCAGTGGCGTTGGCAACGGCAGAACGCCGCCCACGCTGTCGCCGGGCAGACCCTGCAAGCTCAGGTTCACGGGAGCCGTGTCGCCGCCGTAGCGGTTGGTCTGGCCCTGGAAGTATGTCGCCTGGCCGGGGGCAACTGTCAGCGAGCCGGGGCCGGTGGTCACGTCAAAGGTGCGGCCAGTGTAGCCCTGCCAATAAAAGGTGGCCACCGCACCGGCGGGCAGCGCGTAGCTGGCCGTCTTGCCGTGCCAGTTCAGGTTGAACTGGCTGGGTGTGCTGCCGGCATTCAGCACCAGCACGGCGATGGAGCCGTCTGGGTTTTTAAAGGCCACGTCCTCCAGGTTGCCGTTGCCGAAGGTGTTGGAGTCGATGCGATACGCACCGCTCTGCACGTACTTCGACAGGTGGCCAAGCACGTAGTACTCCACGTTGCGCTGCACCGTTGCCGGGCTCGTGCTGGTATCCACCGTGACGACGCCACGGCAGGTGCGGCAGCCATTCTCAATAGTTGGCCCGTTGTTCTGGTCCAGCGCCATGTTCCACAGCACCACGGTTTTGCCCCAGTTGCGCAGCACGTTGATGAGCTGGCCCTCGGTGATGTTGCGCAGGTTGGAGGAGAAGTCCGGCGCAAAGGTGCCGCCGCTGCACTCCGTGAAGTAGATCGGCACACTGCCATCCAGATCATGCACGGCGTTCTGCGCGTCCGCCACGTTGCCCGCGTAGCAGTGGAAGGAGATGCCGGCCAGCCACTGCCGGACGGCTGGATTTTCCGCCAGCGTTTCAGGGTATTTGGGATTGTCCCAGTTATGCTCATAGCCCAGAATGCCGGGCGTGGCGTCGTTCGGCAGCAGGTTTTGATTGCTGAAGTTCCACCCGCCGGTATTCTTGAAACCGGCGCTGCGCAGGGCGGGGCCCAGGTGCTGGGAGATAAACGTGCCCTCGTCATAGGGCGTCATGAACATGGTGGGATAGCCGCCTGTTTCATACAGCGGCTCATTCTGCGCGGCAACGTAGTTCACCGGGATGCCGTTGTTCTCATAGGCCTGAATGAACTTTGTGAAGTAAGTGGCCAGCGCGGGATAGTTGGCCGGGTCGAGCGTGCCGCCGTTCAGCGTGCCGGTGGTCTTCATCCATGCGGGCGGCGACCAGGGCAGCGCCTGCACCTTAATGCTCGGGTTGGCCGCCAGCGCCTGCCGCAGCACGGGCAAGATGTACGCCTGGTCATGCGCGATGGAGAACTGCGCCATGCCGGGGTCCTTGCCGCCGGCGGCCACATCGTCATAGGTGTAGGCGCTCAGGGCCAGATCGGTGGCACCCATGGGCTGCCGCAAAAAGCTCAGGTGAATGCCGGCAGGGCTGAACAAATCCTGCATGAGCGCGGCACGCTGGGCGGCGGTGAGCTTGGTCCCGACCAGGTAGGCGCTGGAGTCGGTAAAGCTGGCACCCACGCCTTCCAACTGCTGGTACTGAACGGTGTCGTTCACCGTGATAGCGTTGCCGCTGGCCGTGCCCGTGGTGAAGGTGAGCGGTGCCTGCGGTGCCAGCAGCGCGGACTGGTCCGGGTTGGTCTGCACCACGCCAACGGATTGTGCCCGGGCACAAAGACCGGTACACGCCAGTGCGAATGCAAGACCCAGCGCAAGTCGCGTTGAAACGTTTGTCCTTGAAAAGCTGGCTCTGGCGGGGAAAGCCGTCTCAATAAGCATGGGGGTGCCTCTGTGTCTTGCGTTTGGGAATGGGGCCAGACCATCTACGGTCGACAAGAAGAAGGGATACCTGAACAGACGTACGTTCGTCAATGTATGGGGTGGCCCACCGGAAGACATGGGAGCGGTAAATTCGGGGGTGTAACACCCATTCGCTGTTATGCTGAGCCGCAGGGCGAGGCTAGCAAGGATTGCTGTTCCGGGGCGCGCGCATCACGCAACGCAACGTGGCAATCGGCGGGAAGCTATCTTTTTGAGGGAGGCGATCAGGCCATCTGTCATAACCTTGCGGCGGTGCTGACGGCCGCCGGATGCAAGTTCGACGACGTGGTTGACGTTGGCCACCTTCCCACACCGACCCGGCCACGCAGATCGAGACTGTGGCGGCCGTTCGAGCAACGGTGATCGGCGACCCGCCCTATCCAAACTGGACCGCAGTGGGCGTGAACTGGCTGGCTGGCTTCGATTTCGAGATCAAGGTCATCGCCCGCGTTCTAAGCAGGATGTAGCCGCCGATTCGTCAATACGCTTCTCTATAAATAATCCCTAGAGCCGCTCGTTTGAGCTCCATCAATCCGCGCATAGCGGCGAGCAATCAACGCAAGGAGAAATAAGATGTTACGTCCAAAAACGCTCGCCGTTGCCCTGCTCGCCGCTTCGGCATTCGGCAGCACAGTACATGCCGCCGATCGACAACAATGGGTCGGCCGGACGCCGCAATCAGCCAGGAGAACTAACGTGAAGTCCAAGGTCACTACATTTAATTTTGGCGCCGGATCGGCAGAAGCGAACACGGTCATCAGCCAAGGTTATCGAGTCAACGACACCATATATATCTCTGGGCAGTACTCGCACGACATGAAGGGCGTGATCGTCGGCGTGGGCGACTTCGATACGCAGGCTCGGCAGACTCTGGACAACATTGACCGCGTGCTGGCAGGATTCCACGTCAGGCGATCGAACATCGCCGAACTCGTGGTGTACCTGACGAATCCGCGCGAGCAGTCCGAATCGCTCATTCCGATCATGCAGGAATACCTCGGCGACCACCGGCCGGCCGCGACCGTTATCGGGACTACGGGGCTATATTACCCGCAACAGTTGATCGAAATCCGTGTTGTAGCACACGCCGACTAGCGGGTGCCCCATACATTCCACGGCAGATACGCTTGGCACGATCACTTCTCCCGCCTTGCAGGCCTATCGCAGCTCGCTCACCTCAGACACTTAGCCGAAGCGCAATCGAGTGCACCTTTTGCGGAGAAACTTCACGGTCTCATAATCTTCGCGCAGGGGGAATAAGGGAAAGGCCCCGCAGCCACTCCACGGACCGCCGCAGGCCTTCCTCTAACCCGACTGCTGCTGCGAAGCCAAACTCCCGCCGCGCCTTGTCCGGAGGGAACTCCTGGCTGCGGCCCAGCAGATACACCGCATGCCTCGTCAGCAGCGGCTTGCCGGGTATGCGCAGGTATTTGTGCGGAGCCTCCATGGCAGATGCAATTCGCATCGCAGTCTGGAAGGAAAGATCGATCCACGGCGGTTTTGTTCCCAGCATCTCCGCAAACGTGGCCAGGTATTGCCGCCAGGTTACGCCCGCGCCGTCGGTCAGGTTGTAGGCTTCTCCAGCGGTGTTGTCGCGCAACGCCGCATCGATCATCGCCTGCGCCACGTCATCCACATAGATAAACCCGCCGGCAGCCGCGCCGCCATCGAGAACGGCCATCAGCCGCTGGCGCAGCAGCCCGGCCATGTTGACGGTAAAGTCCTTGCCGCGCGGGCCGTAAATTGTTCCCGGCCGCACCACTGTTACGGGCAGACCCTCGGCGGCCGCCCACACGGCCCGCTCGCCCTGCACCTTGGTCCGGTTGTACGGCAGTGCGGTCTCAACCAGCGGGCCGTCTTCCGCGCACGGCACCTCTGGGTAGCCATAAACGTCTGTCGTGCTGACGTGCACGAACCGCTGCAGTCCGCTTGCCTGACGCGCCGCTGCCACCAGGTTGCGCGTGCCCGTGACATTCGCGTCCATATACGTCTGGAGCGGTGCCCAATCCGTGGAGCACGCCGCGCAATGGAAGATGTGTGTCGCGCTTGCCACCGCGGCCCGCAGAGAAGCAGCATCGCGCAGATCACCCCGCGCCACACGGAGCGGCAGCCCTTGCAGGTGTTTCAGGCCGGAAGTCACCCGGGCGAGGACCGTGACCTCGTCCCCGCGCGCAGACAGCATCTGCGCCAGCCGGCCGCCCAGAAAGCCGCTGGCACCGGTGACAACGGCCCTCACGGGTTTAGTTCTGCTTCATCTGGCGGAATACATCCAACACAAACGACAGCTGCTCCAGCGTATGCGCGGCGGTGACACAGAGCCGCAATCTCGCCTGGCCCTGCGCCACGGCCGGAAACATTACCGGCGCCGCAATGATGCCGAAGTCCCGCAGCTTGCGCGCAAACAGCGCCGTGGTGGTTTCTTCCTTCAGAATGACTGGAATCACCGCCGTCTCTGAAAGCCCTGTGTCATAGCCGAGTTCTTGCAGGCCGGCGCGGAGAAAGTCGCCATTCCGCTGGATCATCGCGACCCGCTCCGGCTCATCGCGCAAAATCGAAAGCCCGGTCCGGATCGCCGCCACCGACGATGGTGCCATTGCCGCCGAGAAGATGTAAGGAGACGAGGCATGCTGCAGGAAGATCGCCACCTCTTGAGAAACGGCGGCAAAACCGCCGCTGGCCGGAATCGACTTGGCCAGCGATCCCGTCCAGATGTCCACATCCTCCGTGGCAACGCCAAAGTGCTCGTCCGTGCCACGGCCCGTCGCGCCCAGCACGCCGGAAGCATGCGCCTCATCCATCAGCAGAAAGCAGCCAAATTCTTTCTTCAGCGCAATCAGTTCAGGCAGACAACAGATGTCGCCATCCATCGAAAACACACCGTCTGAGACCAGAAGTGTCCGGTTTGCCGTGGTGGGCTTCTGCAGCTCTTCACGCGCGGACTGCGGATCGTTGTGGCGGAAGCGCTGCAGCTGCACACCGGCCATGCGGCACGCGTCCAGTAGGCTGCGGTGGCAGAGCTCGTCAATGATGACGCGGTCTGACGGTCCAAACAACCCATAAATCACTGCCAGATTCGCCATGTAGCCGGAGCTCACAGTCACCGCGTCTTCCGTACCCTTGAACGCGGCCAGCTCCATCTCCATGCGGCGGTGCACGTCCAGCGTGCCGGTCAACAGCCGTGCTCCACTGGTGCTGGTGCCGTACTGGTGGATGGCGTCCGTCGCTGCCCGGTCGATCCTTGGATCGCCAATCAGGCCCAGATAGTCATAGGACGACATCATCAACATCTGATGACCGTCCGCGATCACGCAAGGGCCGGCCTTGGCCTCCAGCGGCATGTGGAAGGGGTAGGCATCCGACGCAACGGCCAGCGCGGTTCCTTCAAAAATCCGCCGGGCACGCGCATCCAACAGGCCCGTTTTCTTGAAGCTCCACGATGTCTGTTTCGCGAAGTAGTCGCCAAACATCTCGCCGGAAGAGGACGCAAAGTCGCTCCCCACAGCCTGCTGAACATTTTCATCCGCCATCAGAAGCGCCATATGTAACTTTCATGCTATTGCATCGCCGCCGCCGATGTCGTCTGAAAACCTGCCAAAGCTGTCCTTGAATCGCCCCCATCCTGAAATGTGGCAATGTCTGGCTTGTCTTGTGGGTCGAGTGAACACTCCTTCTGACTCTCACCAGCCGCCGCCCAGGGCGCGAATGAGCGACACCGTTGAAGTGAGCCGCTGGCCCTGTACCTGGGTGCTGGTTTCCTGGTTCTGCAGCAGCGTCTGCTGCGCGTACACCACGTCCAGATAGCTCACCAGTCCCGCGTTGTAACGGTTGCTGGCGATCTGTTCCGCGGTGCGCGCATCCTGCACGGCGCTCTGCTCCGCGGCATATTCGTCGGAAAGGTAGTGCAACGACGCGAGCTGATCCTCTACCTCCTGGTAGGCGACCAGTACCGTCTTCTCATACTGCTGCACCGCCTGCTGGTACGTTGCGCTCGCCTGGTCCACACCGGCACGCAGCCGGCCGCCGGTGAAGATCGGCGCAACGGCACTTGCAGCCAGGTTGGCGATGGTGTTCTGCCAGGTAAAGATGGAGCCGGGGTTGGAGCTCTCAAAGCCGGCAAAGCCCGTAAGCGAAATCTGCGGGAAATACAGCGCCTTGGCCGCACCGATCTGCTCGCTCGCCGCGGCGGCATAGCGCTCGGCCGAGTGCACGTCCGGCCGGCGCCGCAGCACATCCGCGGGCACGCCGGCGGGCACCACCGGCGGCGGTGCAATCTGCTTCGCCGGTGGAATGGAAAAGCCCTCCACGGTACGGCCGGTGAGTACGGCCACGGCATGTTCTGAAAGTGCACGCTGGATTTGCAGCGCCTGCAGCCGCGCGTTTGTCTGGTCAAGAATTGTTTTGGCCTGGGCCGGTGCCAGCGCGCTGATCAGTCCGCGCTTGAACTGGTTGTTCGTGATGTCGAAGCCTTTCTGCAGGTCGCCGACCGTGGACTGTAGCAGCGCCGTCTCCGTGTCGGCTTCCCGCAGCACAAAGTAGTTGGTCGCCACGCCCGCTTCCACGTTCAGCCGAACAAACTGCAGGTCGGCCTGCGTGGCCTGCTCATTCTCCGCCGCAGAGGTGACGAGCCGGCGAATCCGCCCCCACGCATCCACCTCATAATTCATAGCCACCGGCAGCTGCACATCGTTGTAGGTCGCCGCTCGGCCGCCGGTGTTGCCATTGTTGGGCCGCTGCTGCGCCTCCCGCGTCCGCGACACCGACGGATTGAGCGAGATCTGCGGGAACTGGTTTGAGCGGATATTCCGCCGGTAGGCATCGGCCTGGTCAATGCGCGTGACCGCGATCTTGATGTCAGGGTTGGCCACCACGGCCTGCCGCTCCAGGTCCGTCAGCACGGCGTCGTGAAAGACGCTCCACCAGTCGTTACCGCCCAGCGGTGCCGCGGTGGGCTGGCCGGTGCTCTCCTGAAAGGCGGGCGGCGTGGGTACCGCGGGCGCGCGGTAGTTGGGACCCACGCGGCAGCCATCACTCGCCAGCAGAACGATCGAGATCGCAGCTGCTTTTAACCAGAAGCGACTCTGCAAAGAAAGCTGGGACAGCCTTTGCTCAAAGGGTATGCGCATGGCTAGCTCTTTCCTGCGGCGGGCGCGGCTGCCGCGGCGGGCTGGCTGCCCTGCACGCTCACCGGCATGCCGTCCACCAGGTAATCCGGCGGATTCGGGATCAAGCGGTCCAGCGGATTCAGCCCGCTGGTGATCTCAATAGTGTTGCCCAGGTCGCGCCCAATGCCGACCTTGTGCAGCTGCACCCTGTTGTCTGGCGTCACAATGGCCACCTGCGGCCCGGCTGCCTGAAAGAGCACCGCACCCGTAGGCACGATCAGTGGACGATGCGCCTCCGCCAGGTTGAAGTGCACGGAACCGTAAGCGCCGGGCAGCAGCTTGCCACCCGGGTTGGCCACATCCACCTCCACCACCAGCGTGCGGGTGGAAAGGTCGATCGAGTGATTGGTACGCGCCACCTTGCCGTCAAAGGTCTGCCCCGGCAGTTCGGTGAGCTGCACGCTGGCATGCTGGCCCGGACCAATCTGCTGGCTGAAATCCTCCGGCACAGAGACAAAAATGCGCATGGTGTCCAGGCGTGTCAGGTGAAAGAGTTCCGACCCGCCGTTGCCTGCCGCGATCAGGTCGCCGATGTCCGTCTTGCGAGCGGTGATCACGCCGGGAAAGGGCGCCGTCACACGCTCATAGCTTTGCTGCTTTTGAAGGTTGGCCAGGTTGGCAGAGCTGGAAATTACAGCCTGCTGCTGCGTGCTCAGGTTCTGCACATTCTGGTCCACCTCCTGCTGCGCCACGGAATTCGATTTGATCAGGTCCTGGTAGCGCGCCGTGGTGACTTTTGCCAGGGCCAGGTTGGCCTGTGCGGTGCCCAGCGCGGCCTGCGCCTGGATCACCTGCTGGTCGATTTCAGGCGAATCGATCCGTGCAAGTAGATCGCCGCTGCCCACCCGGCGGCCAATGTCTGTAAACCATTGCGACACATATCCATTCACGCGGGCGTAGATGGGTGAGTCCGACAGGCCCTGCAGCGTGGCTGGCAGCACCAGGTCGCGCGTGGGCTGGCCCTGCGCCGGTTGCTGCACCACCACCGGCTCAGCCTGCGCGGCGGCGTTGCTGCCAGCCAGTGCCTTGCTCGCGTGCACGTCCTTGCGCCAACGGTACAGGCCAAAGAGCACCAGCAGCAGCGGGATGGCAAGAAACCACAGCAGGCGCGCGTGGCCGGTCGCTCCCGGCCGTGCTGGGGGCTGGTCTGTCACCTGCTGCTTTTGTTCCGCATGGGCTGGCTCCGGCGCGGGCAGGGCGAGTGGTGGATGCGTTAAATCGTTCTGGTCAGGCATGGGCGGTCTCCGTCGTTGTGTCCTTGCCGCTCTCCCGTGACCGGAACATGGCAAAGACCGTAGGTACAAAGAAAAGGGTGGCGACCGTGGCAAAGAGCAGGCCGCCGATCACGGCGCGGCCGAGCGGCGCGTTCTGTTCCCCGCCGTCCCCCAGGCCCAGAGCCATGGGAATCATGCCGATGATCATCGCCGTGGCCGTCATGATGACCGGGCGCAGCCGCGTCTCGCCCGCTTCCAGCGCGGCACCAAAGGCGTCTCTGGTTTCGGCAAAGCGCTCGTTGGCAAAGGTGATCACCAGCACGCTGTTTGAGGTAGCCACGCCGATGCTCATGATGGCGCCCATCAGTGCGGGAACGCTCAGCGTGGTGTGCGTTAGAAAGAGGCACCAGCAAATGCCGGCAACCGCGCCCGGCAGCGCCGTGATGATGATGAAGGCCTCACTCCAGGACTGGAAATTGACCACCAGCAGCAGGTACACCAGAGACACGGCCACGCCCAGGCCGATGTACAGCCCCAGGAACGACGACCGCATGGTGGCCACCTGGCCGCGCACCACCATCTTGCTGCCCGTGGGCAGGTGCTTCTGCGCCTCGTCCGTAATCTTCGTAATACCGTCGGCCACGCGGCCCAGGTCAGTGCCCTGCACGCTGCCATACAGGTCCACCACCGGCTGCACGTTGTAGTGGCTGGCCACCGCCGGCTCCTGCATGGGGTGAAGCGTGGTCAGGTTCTCAAAGAGTTGTGGACCGGCCGGCGTAGGTGCTGTCGCCATGGCCGCGCCCGTCGCATTGGCCATGCCCGCGGCATTTGTGGAACCGGCAGCCGCCGCGCCGGAGCTGGCCGGTGCCGTGGTGCTGGCTGAGGATGCCGTGACCGGAATCGTGCCAATGCTGTCCAGCGACGAAACCTTGTACTGCGGCGTCTGCACCGCAACGCTGTATGACACGCCGTTCTTCGGGTTCAGCCACAGATTCGGCGCGGTCTGAAAGCTGGAGCTGAGTGAGACCAGCAGGCTGCTGGACACATCGCGCGTGGTCAGGCCCACCTGTTGCGCGCGCACACGGTCCAGGTCATACTGCAGCCGCGGCTGGTCATATACCTGTTGAATGTGCACATCCACCGCACCCGGGATCGCACGTATCTGCTGCAGCATCTTCGTCGCCAGGGCGAAATTGCCGGCCTGGTCGCGGCCCACAATCTGCACATCCACGGGCGAGGGCAGGCCAAAGTTCAGCGTCTGGCTCACAATATCGGCCGGCTCAAAGAAGAAGGACGTCCCGGGGAACTCCTTCGGCAGTTCCTCCCGCAGCCGCGCCACGTAGTCCCCAGTGGGATGGTGCTTGGGCGTGAGCGAACCCAGGATGATGCCGTCCGCGCTGCCGATGATGCCGCTGTTGCTGTACGACAGGTTGATACCGCTGGTAGGCACACCGATGTTGTCGATAATGCCGGCAACCTCATCCGCTGGAATCTTGGTGCGGATGGAGTGTTCGATCTGGTCCACCAGCCGTGCCGTCTCTTCAATGCGCGTGCCCGTCTTGGCCCGGATATGCAATTGGAACTGGCCCGCATCGACCGTGGGAAAGAAGTCGTTGCCCAGCACCGGCAGCAGAAAAGCGCTCACGATGCAGAAGACAAGAAAGATGCTCGCAAAAATCCAGCGGCGGTCCAGGCACATCTGCAGCACCGACGCATAGCCATGCTGCAGCCGCTCAAAGGCGTGCTCGAAACGCTCATGCAGCCGCGCAAACCAGCCTTTGCCGTGCTCAGCCTCATGCTTCTTGTTCTCCACCTCTTTGCGCAGCAGAAACATGACCATGGTGGGAATAATGGTGCGCGAAAAGAAGTACGACGCCAGCAGCGCAAAGACCACCGCCTCCGCCAGCGGCACAAACAGAAAGCGCGGCACGCCCTTTAGAAAAAACATCGGCACAAACACAATGCTTATGCAGATGGTGGAAACAAAGGCCGGCACGGCAATCTGCTCCGCGCTATCCAGGATGGCCTGCTTCAGCGGCTTGTTCAGCACAAGCTGCCGCTCAATATTCTCAATCTCCACCGTTGCGTCATCCACCAGGATGCCCACGGCCAGTGCAAGCCCGCCCAGCGTCATGATGTTGATCGTCTCGCCCAGCGCGCTCATGATCAGCACAGAGGTAAGGATCGACAGCGGAATCGACGTGCAGATGATGAGCGTACTGCGCCAGCTGCCCAGAAAAACCAGGATCAGAATCGACGTGAGCGCGCCGGCGATAACGCCCTCACGCACTACGCCCACCAGTGAAGCCTTTACAAAGATCGACTGGTCCAGCAGCGTCTTCATCACCAGTTCCGGCGGCAGCGTCTTGGCGATCTGCGGCAGTTGCGCGCGGATGGCTGACACGATGGAGAGCGTGGATGCGGTGCCGGCCTTTTCAATCGTCAGCAGCACGCCGCGCTGCCCGTCCTGCCGCACCACGTTTTGCTGCACCGCAAAGCCGTCGCGCACGTGCGCCACGTCGCGCAGGTAGATGGTCGCGCCGTTCACCGTCTTCACCGGCAGGTCGTTGAGCTCCTGTACCGTGGCGGGCGCGCCGTTCAATCCAACGTTGTATTCAGTGCCGCCCACCTTGGCCGTGCCAGAGGGCAGAATCACGTTCTGCGCATTCACCGCATTCACAATGTCGGTGGCGGAGAGCCCTTTCGAGATCATCTGCTGCGAGTCGATATCGACCATGATCTGCCGAACCTTGCCGCCGAACGGAATCGGGATGGCCGCGCCCTGCACCGTGGCCAGCTGCGGCCGGATGAAGTTGTTGCCCAGATCATTCAGCTGCTGCTCGGACATGCCCTTGCCGCTGAGCCCAAGCTCCAGGATCGGCACAGTGGACGCGCTGTAACGGATCACCAGCGGCGGCGTGATGCCGGGCGGCAGCAGCTTTACGTTGGAGGAGGCCTCCGCCAGAACTTCGGCGATCGCGCCGTCCACATTTGCGTTCGGCTGCAGAAAGACCTTCACCACGGCAACGCCGTTCAGCGACTGCGATTCGATGTGCTCGATGTTATCGACTGTCGTGGTCAGCGACCGCTCATAGATGGACGTAATACGGTTCTCCATCTCGGAGGGAACCAGCCCCGTGTACGTCCAAACGATGCTCACCACGGGCACGTTGATGGCGGGGAAAATGTCCACCGGCGTGTTCAGCGCGGTGTACGGCGCAATCAAAAACAGGAGCAGCGCCAGCACCACAAAGGTGTACGGCCGCGACAGGGCGATACGAACAATCCACATGCTGAGAGCCTCATAAGCTGAAGCGGCAACCCCTGCGAAAACGCCCGCTGCTTCAGCTCAATTGCAACTCTATGCATCCCCGCAGCCCGCTGAAACGCCAGACTGGGCGTATGTTTTATAACTCATTCGGGTGTAACGCCGCCGCAGCAGAACACAGCGTGGGTGCCCCATCTTCACGACAGCACCATCGTCGTTAAGGTGGGTATGCTGTCACGAAGGCGGGTATACGGAACCGGGTGCCCCATCTTCACGACGGCACCATCGTCGTTAAGGTGGGTGTGCTGTCACGAAGGTGGGTATACGGAACCGGGTGCCCCATCTTCACGACGGCACCATCGTCGTTAAGGTGGGTGTGCGGCCACAAAAGCCCACCTTGATCGCAGCAACGCGCAGCACCCATCATCCCATCACTTACAAATGCAGGATCCCCCGCCGCAGCGCGACCGTCACCGCCTCGGTCCGGTCATTCACGGCGAGCTTCATCAGGATGCTCTTCACGTGCATCTTGACCGTATCTTCCGCAATGCGCAGCTCGCCCGCAATTTCCTTGTTGCGCTTGCCCGTGCTCATTTGTTGCAGAACGTCCATCTCGCGTGCGGTCAGCTTGTCTTCGCCCAGGTGGTCGGCCAGAGCGGCGGCCACGGCGGCCGGAATGTGCCGGCGCCCGGCGTGCACCGTGCGGATGGCGCGCAGCAGCTCCTCCCGCGCCATGCCCTTCACCACATAGCCGCTGGCACCCGCGGCCAGGGCTCGCTCAATGTCCGCATCGCCCTCAAAGGAAGTGAGCGCAATCATCCGGGCCGCCGGCGCGGCCGCGCGGATGCGTGCAATCACGTCAAAGCCCGTGGTGTCACCCAGTCGCAAATCCACCAGCGTCACATCCGGTTGCAGCAGGGGAAAGAGCCGCAGGGCCTCCGCGCCCGACTCCGCCGAGCCCACCATGGCCATGTCTGCCTGCATGCCGATGATGCCCGCCAGGCCGTCCCGCACAATGGGATGATCGTCAACGCACATCACCGTGATCCTGGTTGTGGCTTCACTCATCGGCGCGGATTCTCCTTCAAAAATATACGTTTCGATCCGTGTTTCCACAGCAGCCATGCATACAAGCCGTTCCATGGGTTGCGCACGCTCGACTCTTCCGCGTAGGCCATTTCGCCGGGCACGCGGAGGCTCACGGCGGTACCGCTGCCCCGCTGCTCAATGGTCAACTCCGCGGCAATGCGGCGCGCGCGCTCCCGCATGCCGGTGATCCCATAGTGGCCGGTCACGCCGTTCCGCAGAATCTCCGGAGCGATGCCCGCGCCGCTGTCTCGCACTATAAGCGTGAGCGCACGCCGGTCCTGCAGCAGTGAGACTTCCACCCGGCCCGCCGTGTGCCGCAGCGCGTTGGCCAAGGCCTCACGGCCAATCTGTGCCACTTCTTCCGCCACATGTGCCTGCAGCGGTGCGATGGCAGATGGCGCGTGCCGCACATGCAGCGCCTTGCGCCGGTCCTCGCCAAACCTTTGCGAGACCTGAACGATGGACTCCAGCAGATCACCGCTCCGCAACTCTGCCGCGCGAAGCGTGGTCAGCGCCCCGCGCCCATGTGCTAGCGCGGAGGCGGCCAGCCCGAGAGCCCGGCCCAGCACCGGTTTTTCCGCGGCACCGGCCGGCGTCAACTCATCGGCAATCTCCAGTTGGAGGCTGATGCCCAATACGTCCTGCAGCAGGTTGTCGTGGAGGTCCCGCGCCACGCGCTCACGCTCCTTCAACCGCTCGTCGAAAAGCGTTTGCGCCCGCTGCGTGGCCAGAAACACCCGCCGCCGCGCCGCCAGCACAACCGCCAGCAGCAGCAGCAGCGCACCCACCGCGAAGAACCATCGTGTCTGGTAAAAAGCCGGCGGCAGGGTAAACGCGAGCGACCCTGGGCGTGCACTCCACACGCCCTCCTCGTTGGCCGCCGCCACCTGAAACTCATACTGCCCAGGCGGCAGATTTGTATAGGTCGCCAGCCTGCGCCCATCGGCATCGTGCCATGCGGAGTCAAAGCCGTTCAACCGGTAGCGGTACGTCACCTGCCGCGGCTCGGTAAAGCTCAAACCGGTGTAGCCGATTTCCAGGCGGCGTGTCAGCTTGGGTAGAGTCAGCCCACCGTGAACGGGCAGGGCATGCTCGTCAGCCGTTACATCCGTGACCTGCACCAGCGGCGGGACCTCGTTCCGCTTCAGGTGCGCGGGGTCCACCGTCGCCAGACCCTCCACCGTCATCAGCCAGATCCGGCCATCCGGCAGCACGGCCACCGGGTCGTTGCCCTTCAGCTCCGGGTTGCTGCGCAGGCCACTCGCGTTTTCATAGGATGTCACCTGCATGACGTACGCACGATCCTGCAATGACCGGCGCAACTCCCCAACCGCCACCGAGGCGACGCCGATGTTGAAGCCCAGCCAAAGCCGTCCGTCCTTTCCCGGCACGGCCCACAGCACGCGGTTGCCCGGAAGGCCGTTCCGCTTCGACCACGTCTGCCATTGCCCGTCTGTCAACTGCCAGAGCCCGCCCTCCGTGCCGGCCCACACGCCTCCCGCACCATCCAGCGCAAGGGAGTGCGCCATACTGGCGGGTATGGCTCCGGCGGTAGCGGTCTGAAAATTCAATCCGTCAAAGTGTGCCGGCGCTCCGGACGCGAAGCCGAGCCAGGCACCACCATGGCCGTCCGCCCGTAGCGTGGAAACAGAGTCCGCCTCGCCCGCGGGAAGCGGCAAACGCTGAGCCCGCTGCCCGCGCCGCCACTGAAGAAGCCCCAGCCGCTCATCGAAAATCAGTAGCGATCCGCCCTTCAGGTCCGCCATCGACGACACCTGCCCCGCGTGCACGCCGAGTGGCAGCAGGGAGCGCTCCTTGCCCTGAATCTGGACAATCCCACGCGGCGTTGCCGCCAGCATTGCTCCGCCGCCCGTTGCCGCCAACGACAGGACCTTCTCCCGCAGGATGGTCTGAACGGCACCATCGGCCGCAATCCGGTTCAGACCCAGGCTCGACCCTGCGTACACCTCTCCATTCACCGCCGCGATGCAGGAAAGGTTGCCGCTGAGCAGGCCGGAACTCCGCGTCAGCATGGCGAAGTTATCGTTCCGCACCCGGTTCAGACCGCTCTGCGTGCCGATCCATAGGTTTGCCTCACGGTCTTCGAAGACGGCCCACACGGAGTCATTCGACAAACCTTCTGCCCTGGAAATGCGCGAGCTTGCCGCGATGCTTCGCCCCGCCTGAACGAAACTCTCGCCAGGTTTTTCCACCCGGGAGACCCCATGCTCCGCGCTGCCCAGCCAAAGTCCCCCCTGACTGTCTCGCAACGCCACCCGCACGTCAGTGGCCTGCAAATGTGCCGCGGCCAGCGTGGCCGCCGAAGCACTCTGCGCAAATGCGGCGGTACATGCATTCCCGCCAGGACCAGCGGCACTGCATGCACTCAGGACCTCGCCAGTCTCTGTGGCAATCCGGACCACGCCCGATGCGGTCAGTACGTCGACGGCACCGGCTTCCTGCTCGCGGAGCGCCTTCACGGGACTGTGCAGGGCAATCAGCCGTTTCGCCCCTCCTTGCAGCCGGACCAGGTTGCCGCCCTCCGTGCCGGCCCATAGCAGGCCATCCCTGCTCACCAGCAAGGCACGCACACGCCCAAAAGCCTCCATGCCGCCGGCCTGCAAGGGGACCTGCAAAAAGCGCAGACCGTCAAATCGCACCAAACCGTCGGCCGTTCCCAGCCACAGGAATCCATCCGGCGTCTGCGCAATGCTGTACACGGTGCCCGAGGGCAGGCCGTCGCGAGCGCCCCACTGCGTAACCGAATAGGCCAGCGGCCGGTCCAGCATTCGCCCTGCCGCGGGCTGCGCGTCAACCAAAGCCGGTGCCGCCGATGGCGCTGACCGGCTGGAATCCGCCGCCGCCCGCAGAGCAGGTGCAGGCAATGCAGCCAGCAGGAAGCTTCCAGCCAGCATCGCCCTGGCAATCAGCCGCACCGCCCATCGTCGCCCGCCCACGCCTTCATCTTAGGCCGCTGCTGCAGGAAGAAGGTTTGCGGCAAAAGATCTTCCCGATATCTGCGGCGAGGCGATCGCTTCACTCATACTGGCAGGGGAGATGCCTGGCTCCTTGGCCACGCCAGAGCGCTCGGAAAGAGACTCAGCGTTCCGCCTTCAGTCTCTACAGCTGAGGCATACTTCGCTTGAGTACAGGGCCGCATCGGCCGCTGAGACAACTCTTCAACTTCCAAGGAGTGGTAGGCACGTCCGGATTCGAACCGGAGACCTCTACCGTGTCAAGGTAGCGCTCTAACCAACTGAGCTACGCGCCTGCGTGAGGAGCGCCGCGAGATCGTCTCCGCGGCGGATGCTGCCGACCTGAAGGCCCGGCGCAATCGACTCCCCTCAGTGTACGGGGCCGGTTGCACCGCGGCAAGTGGGTCTGTCTAGTACGGCCGGTAGTACCGGTAGCCGTACATGCGCGCGGGTGGCGGCGGCGGGTAGCCGTAGACCACCGTGGGCGGTGGCGGCGATGCGACGATGATCTGCGGCTGCGCCTGCACATACTGAATGATCACGGGAGCCGGTTGCGCGTAAACGGGCTGGGCATACTGCGGCTGAGAGTACGAAGGCTGGGGCGCATACTGGGGCTGCTGCTGGGGCTGCTGCGGATACTGCTGCTGCGCGTACCGGTCTAGCGGCGCGCCCTGATTGCGGTAACCCTGGTAGGTCGGCTCGTCGGGGGTCTGGCGGGAGACAAGTGCCGGCGTCCGCACCGCGTTCTCTTCCGGCGTGGGAATCCCGAAATCATCCAGCACCTTCAGCGTCAGCTTAGACTCGGCCTTCAGCACCGGCGTAGGCCCGCGGCGCGGCAGGTTGATCAGGTCAATGGGCCAGAGCACCGGGATGAGCCACTCCACCGTGTCGCGCGTGGCATGGCCCGTGCCATGGATGCGGCCTTCCTTGTCCACCGGATTTTTGGGCGCGGCCACCACCCGCGCATTGATCGGCACCACCGTATCCGGCTGCACCACCAGCCGGTCAAAGTCGAGCTCCATCCAGCCCTTGCCCACAAAGTGGCCGGGATCCTTGTACGCCGCAAAATGGCCAATCAGGTAACTGCCGTAGGGAAAGCTGTTGCGGCCGTAGGCTTCGGTATGGCCCAGCTGGCACATCACGGGGTCGCCCACGTTCTGGGTCTTGGACGAAACATTCGGTTCGGCAACGGTGCAGTGGATGACCGACCCGGCGGGCACCAGCTGGTCCGCGCGGCTGATCAGCGGTGTAGTCAACAGCAACAACGAAACTGCAAGTCCTGCTCTCACGGCGATCTCCCTGAAAAGAAACACAGGCCCCAAACGGGCCGGCTGCTGTTGCTATCGATAAAGCTGCGGCGCTCACCGTGCGAGGGACGCCCCGGCCGCCAGAACGATCGCCTGGACGTGCCGGGAACTTGAAAAGAATGCCCTGATCATGCGCTGCGGCGATGTGCTCCGTCAACAGAAAATCAATTGAATTGGCCGGAAAATGCTGTTAAATTCCACCGCAACTCTCAGGCGATTGCCGGGTAATAGTGAGATGGATCGACGATTTGAAATGGGCGGCGAAAGCGTATGCTGCAGAGCATGCGAACGGCCCTTTTTTGCGCGGCTCTGCTGGCACAGTTCACCGCAATGGGCCAGGGCGCCCCTCCGCGTGGTTTCTCGATCGCCGATGCGCTCTCAGCCCCCTTCAGCAATCAACTGGCCGCCGCGCCGGCAAAAGCCCGTGTTGCCTGGGTCACGGACGCGGAAGGCCGCCGCAATGTCTGGGTCGCCGGCAGCACCGAAGCCGCCCGCTCGCTGACCCGCAACACCGCCGATGACGGCCAGGACATCGACAACCTGACCTGGTCCGCCGATGCCGAACAGCTTGCGTGGACCCGCGGCACCGGCGCGCAGGGCCCCGAGCACCCCGTAGCCAACCCCGCGGAACTGCCCGGCCCCATCCACCAAAATGTGGAGTTCGCCGATCTCCGCACCGGCCTTGTTCGTGTGGTGGCGGAGGGCCACGCTCCGCTCTTTCTGCCGGACGGCCAAAGCCTGCTCTTCCTGCGGGCCGGCAACATCTGGATCGCCGGGCTCGGTGGCGAAAGGATCCCTGACCAGAAACACCTGTCGGGTCGAACCGCGCCGTCTTCTTCTCCCTCTCCTCCCAATGCACAGAGCGGTGAAGAGGGCGGCGGAGAAAGCGCCGACAACAGCTTCGCCCGCCACGATTCCCGGAACACGCACCAGCTCATTTACGCCCGCGGCTCGCAATCCGACCTCCGCCTCTCTCCCGACGGTACGCGGCTCACATTTGTCTCGCATCGCGGCGATCACAGCTTCATCGGCCTGTACACCTTGGCCACGCGCGAACTGCGCTGGCTTGACCCCGGCACCGGTCTGGACCACGATCCGGTCTGGTCGCCCGATGGCCAGCGCATCGCCTTCATCCGAGAGGTGCCGCTGGTTTCTCCTATCGCCGAGCGCTGGCTGCGTGAGGGCGCGCCCTGGTCCCTTCGCCTTGCAGACACCTCCACCGGCAAGGGCCGCGAACTCTGGCGCGCCAGCCCCGGACCGGGCTCACTCTTCCACGGCGTCGCCGGCCGCGACCAACTCCTGTGGATGCGCGACGGACGCCTCATCTTCCCTTGGGAGAAGACCGGCTGGACCAGCCTGTACAGCCTGGCGATCTCAGACAGACCTCCGATCCCCACCAACCCGGGTGCCCCTTCCTTGGCAGCCCCATCGCAACGGGTGAGTGCCACGGAGCCGCCCGTGCCGGCGCCCCTGAGCCCCGGCGACTTCGAAGTGGAAAGCATGTCGCCCAAGGCCAACGGCATCGTCTACGCCGGCAACCGTCATGAGAGTGACCCCAACGGCATCGACCGTCTCCACCTCTGGACCGTAACCCCTGACGGATCGAATCTTCCCATCGTTGAAGCAGCGGCGGACACGCTCGAAACCGGCCAGGTCACCCTGAGCGACGGACGCCAGGCATGCATGCAGGCAGGCCCGAACCAGCCCTTTCAGCCGATCCTGCTGGGCACCGATCCGATGCACCGGCCAGGCAACAAGCTCGCCCCACAACTTGTCCCAGAAACCTTCCCATCTGCCCGGTTCATCACGCCGCAGCCCGTTCTCTTTTCCGCGGCAGACGGCCTGCGGATCCGCGGCCAGCTCTTCCTTCCGCCCCACACGAAAGCCGGCGACAAGCTTCCCGCGGTCGTCTTCTTCCACGGCGGATCGCGCCGCCAGATGCTGCTCGGCTTCCATCCCATGCAGTACTACGCGCAGGCCTATGAGTTCAACCAGTACCTCGCCTCCCGCGGCTTTGCGGTGCTGAGCGTGAACTACCGCAGCGGCACCGGTTACGGGCTCAACTTCCGCCAGGCCCTGAACTACGGCGCCAACGGTGCCAGTGAGGACAACGACATTGTCGGAGCCGCCCGCTACCTGGCCAACCGGCCCGACATCGACGCAAAACGCATCGGCGCCTGGGGCGGCAGCTACGGCGGGTATCTCACCGCGCTTGCTCTGGCCCGCCACAGTGACCTGTACGCCGCCGGTGTTGACCTGCACGGCGTGCATGACTGGTCTCTCGAGCTCGATCTCTGGAAACCGATGGACGACCCTGCAACCCTGAACAGCACCGACCCGGCGCAAAGCCAGGCCACCATCGCCCGCCGCGCCTTTGCCGCCTCTCCCCTGGCCGACGTTGCGCGTTGGCGCAGCCCCGTCCTGCTCATCCAGGGGGACGATGACCGCAACGTACTCTTCTCACAAACCGTGCGGCTGGCCGCCGCGCTTCGCAGGCAGGGTGTCCAGGTCGAAGAAAAAGTCTTTCCCGATGAAGTCCATGACTTCCTGCTCCACCGTCACTGGACGGAGAGCTATGAACTTGCCGCCCGCTTCCTCCAAGTCCACCTGCAGCCGGCAAAACCGGACTAACCCGTCTGCTATTCTGACTTTCGCTATTCTGGTCGCCCGCCGAATGATCGCGTTTCGCTCTCCCCAGGTCGCCCTGCCCGCAACAGCCCTGCTGATTGCGGCACTGATCGGCTGTTCGCATGCGTTGGAGATCAACGTGCCTGAAAATTATCACGGCCACGTCACCATCCTCTGCGACCGGCTTCAGCGTGTGGCCACGCCCATTTACGTGGGTTCCACGGGCGAAGTGCCCAGCGCCCTTTGCCCCAGTTCGCAGACCAGCTTAACCGTGGTGCGCAACGGCCAGCCGGTAAAACCCGCAAACGAGCCAAAATGGGGCATCACCGGCGACGGCATCGTGCTGTCCGTTGAGTTCGATGTGCCGTAAACACCCTCCGGCTGACCTTTTGTTTATGCCGATGAACGATCATGGGTGCCCCACCTTTGCGAAGCTAAGGTGGGACTTTCCAAGCCAAGGATCTCCCCTGGAATCCCAAACCCACCTTAACGACGAAAGAGCTGTCGTAAAGGTGGGGTACCCACAGTCTTTGAAAGCCAACCTAGGGTAAATGGGTCGCCAGTAGCGCCGTGGGCAGACGATGCTTCTTGGCCGGCTGCACCACATCCGGCTTGCCTGACTGCGCTTCCAGCAGTTGCGGTGCCGGCTTGGCCGTGGGCGCATTTTTCTTCGTGGGCACGCCCAGGTAGCGGCGGTAGACGCTCAGGTGGAAGCAGCTCTGCTGAAACTCCTCTTCCACATCGATCTTGCCATCGTCCTCGACTGGCGTCAGATAGGCGCGCATCCACATGATCTCCGTCAGGCTCATGCCGCTTTTGGCAATGTCGACCGCTTGGCCATAGAGATGAGGTGAAGCAACGTCACCGGTGGGCGGCGCGGCATTGCCGTTCACACGCACAAGCCGGCGCTGAAACTCCACCGTGCGCACGGCCGAGGTAACCACGAGCGGTGTGCCGAAGCGGGCATAGTGCGCCCGGCTCAGATCGCGCAGAAAGCGGACCGTCCAGGGCCGTGCGTACCGCCGGTTGGCCGGCAGGTGGTCCTCCGGATAGATGGAATCATCGTCGGGCAGCATGGCCAGCAGCTTCTTCCGGCGCATCTCCGCCATCTGCTCGTCGTCCTGCACACGCTCCAGGCCGTCCGCCACGGCCATCTGGTTCTGGTGCACCAGGATCTCGTGCGAGCCCTTCATGGGAGCGACGGAGATAAGGTGTCCATGGTTATCAAAGAGGTTCACCTTCACGGCGGCACTTGCGGCCGCTGGAATGTCGTCGATCTCAGCAGCCTGGGCCTTGCGTACCGCGGCGCCGGGGGAGAGGGCCGGGCCCGCGGTGGCCAGGGAAACGGCCGACTTCGCGGTGACCGGCGCGCCAGTATCGGATCCATTCGGGTCAAAGGTCTCCTGCGCCAGCCCATTCGCCACGGCCCGGTCCAATTGCGGCCGCCGCGCATTCAGCTGCACCGCCGCAATGGCGGGTGTCGGCTTCTGCAGAGCCGTTGGCGGCGGCGCGGGCAGAACGATGCGCGGTGTGGCCGAGGTGGCCGTTTCCGCCGTCACGGCGCGTACCGCTCCCGGAGAGCTGTCCAGGGCCGTTGCCACCGGAGACGTGGCGAGCATGGCCGCATCAGACCGCCGCGGCCCTACGCGGCCGGCTCGTCCAGGCTCGTCTTCCTGGCGTATCTGCGAGCCGAGAGTTGCGTGCGCCGGAACAGCTGCGGACGGTAAGCCTGCGATGGGTGAGCTACCGTTCGCTGGGGCCTGCCGCACCACGGCAGTTCCGCTGCCTGACCCCGCAGGTGCGCCATCAGGAACGGAGGTGTCGTGTGTGTGCGGCGCGGAAGAATTGCCATGCTGAAAAGGAGAGGGCTCCCGTTCCGTCGGCGCGGTGCTGGGGATATGGCTTTCCGCATCGGCCTTGTCGTCGTCCGCGGTGGTCTGGCGCTCATTTTGCTCTGCCACGGCGCGCATGGTTTGCCGCTGCGCCGCGGCGGCCCGGTCGAAATCCTCCACGGAAGCCTTGCGCGCAAGGGGAGAAACGTCCAGCGCCGGCTGTTTCTCATGCGGCAAGGTTTCTTTGCTGGGCGGCTGACCGGCTGGCTGCGTGGCGTGCGCACGATACCAGGCGTGGACACGATCCTCCGTTGCCCGAAGGTCCGTTGTTGTCCGAAGGTCCGTTGTTGTCCGAAGGTCCGTGACACGTGTCTCCGGCCCACGGCTGGCCACTTCCCTTGGCGCATCCTGCACGGTCTCGCGGGGGCCGCTCAGGCGCTCCCCGGCCATCACCCGCGGCTCACTCCCGCGTTTTCCGGGTACGGGGGGCGTCCTCGCCGCGGAAGCGGCCTTCTCTCTTACGGGAGAAACCGGCCGTGCAACGGTATCTCCTCGCCGATTGGGAAGAGAAGCTACCATCCCCGAATGCCGGGAAGTGCCAATGCTCGCACGCCGTCCCGCAGCCATCGCGTGCTCAGGGGAAGCGTGTCCGTGCAAGTTGTGCGCGGCCGGTACATCTTCTGCGGTGCGCCTGGTGGCACGTGTGTGCACTGCCGGTGCCGGGCGCTGAACGGGGCGCTGAACGGGGCCCAGAACCGCGGCGTGTGAGAGCAGCCTGCTGGACGGGGCCGTGTGCACCGGCCCCACCGAGTGATGGACCGAAGCCATCAACGGCAGACCTGCAAGCAGTGCAAGCACCGCCGGGCAGGACCACAACCGGCGAAGAGGTGTGGCCGTAGCCGCTGAGCGAAGGCCAGTGAGGGACGCCGGCATGCTTTGAAACGGCCGCGGAGAATTCATAACAGAGCAACCTCAGGCTAGGTGGCCGTGACCGGTTCCGGAAGTGGCGAAACAGGTTCGTGCCGACATCGCTTCTGCCACGGAAACAGTGCAGTAAGGCTCCGGTGGGAGCGGTCGAAAACGTGGCTGGCGGCTGGACCACACGGCCATACAACTGCTCCACTGGCAGGAGCTTCCGCCAGGGCCCAATCACAAAGACTGTGAAGCACGCTTTCCGTGGAGAAGTTCTTTGGCGCTTTGTTTGGCAAATTACTTGGAACAGAGAGAGCGTTGTCCGGTGTGCTCCATCACATCTCCAGCGTGCTTCGTTCTTCCGGGCGGAGCAAGTCCAGT
This sequence comes from uncultured Terriglobus sp., assembly GCA_964246795.1. GTDB lineage: Bacteria > Acidobacteriota > Terriglobia > Terriglobales > Acidobacteriaceae > Terriglobus. The sequence goes on from CAXTRR010000025.1 coordinate 22,751, forward strand.
GCGGCTGTCCGCACCTCTTCTACGGAAATACGGGCCAGCCCAGCCTCCGTTTGCGAGTGGCGGCGGTGGTCGGTGACGCTGCTGGGGTGACGCAGGACGCGGCTCCGTGTCGCGAACGGACCGTTGCGCGCAGGATCTGTGGGACCAAAGAGCGCCACCACGGGACGGCCGAGGGCTGCCGCCAGATGCAGCGGGCCGGAGTCCCCCGCAATGACCAGATCTGCGCGCCGCAGCAGCGCGATCAGTTGCGGCAGGGCCATCTCCAGCGAGGTAACCGGGAAGAGCCTGGCGGCCGGCCGTCCACTCACGGGATTGGCCGTTGTGTCCGAGCCGGGTGAGTTGGCCAGGGTGACGACCTGCTCCGCAACGGTATCCGGCGCGGGTGGCGTGGCGTTGATGAGGACGCGGCATCCGCGCCCGGCCAGCTCACGCGCCAGAGCAGCGAACTTCTCCACCGGCCAGCGTTTTGCGCCCCATCCAGCGGTCGGAGCCATAAAAACGAGCGGTGCCGCCGGCCCGGCGAGAGTGGCGTCGCACCACGCTTCGGCTTCGGGATCGCGTGGCAACGGAGCTTTGGGCAGAGTCCCCGGCAGGGCTGGTTGCTCCTCGGCCGATCCCGCTATGGCCGCCTGCACAATCTCGGCTGCCTGCTGGATGACGTGGACCCGAGTGTGCGCGGCAGTCTGCCGGTAAAGCCAGCGGGCCGGCGCCTCACATGGGGTGTCGCTGCCAATGCAGAGGCGTGGACCGCACATGCGCGCGATGACGGCCGACCGGATAGAACCCTGAAGGTCCAGCGCGAGATCATACTGCTGTGCTCGAAGTTCCCGGCGCAGTTGCAGAATGCTGCGGCCCGTGGCCGCGGCAAGCGGGTGCTTTGACCACTCACGCGATTCGACCGGGTAAATGCGGTCCACCAGCGGCATGGCGGCAGATCCTGGCACTGCGGAGGCGTGCGCCTGCAACAGCGGAGCCAGGCGTGGGTCCACCGCCCAGCCGATGTGCGCATCCGGCAGCCACTGGCGCAGCAGCGCAACGGCCGGCATGGCATGCAGCACGTCACCCATGGCACCTACACGGACAATAAGGATGCGCAGCGGGCGGGGATCGATTGGGATGGGCACTGCCCTCGATTGTCGCTGAAATCCCGAGGCAAAGGTTGGAGCTCTGGTATTCTCGCAGTATGCCGGAGGGACCACGCCCATGACGCGATTGCAATTTATTTCGCTGCTCGTTCCGGCGGTCGGCTCCTTCGTTTTGGTGATCCTCGCCTGGCTGCACTCCAACTCACGCCTGGTCGATCTGAAACAGTTCATGCTTGCCCAGTTCGACAGTATGTCGAAACGCATGGATAACAACGATCGCCGTATTGATCGGATGGAGCAGAGACTCGACCACCGTCTCGAGATGATTGAAGGTGACCAGAAGCAGTTTTTCACGATCACCGGACGGCTTGATGGACGCATCGACCAGATCGCGAAGAAGTAAGCGCCGCGTCCGCCATCCGGTTCAGCGGCTTTCCAATAAGGCTTGCAGATCTCTTGCGCACCTGTCGCGATCGTGCAGGTCGACCCGTACATCCGCCACGGCCAGCGGTCCAAGTTGCCCCAGCGTCTTGAGCATCGCGGAGGAGAGCTTCACGGCATCTTTGCTGGTCGTCACAAAACCGTCAGCCCTGAGATCCGCGGCTTTCCTGACGAGCAGAGTGGCGTCAGCGTCGCGGTAGCGGTGGTGGTCGCGAAAAATCCGCATGCCAGCGGACTGGACGCAGCGCTCACGCAACGCCTCCTCGAAGTCGGCCGGGCGGGCGATGCCGCTGAAGACCAGGGGACGCGCGGGTGTTGCGGCGGGCAGGGTAAGGTGGCGAGTGATCGTCCACACCGGCTTGCCGTGTTGCGGGCCAGTGCTTGGTTTCAGGATGCGTTCCGGGGTGGGCTGCAGCACCCGCTCCACCACGGTGCGCAGCGCGGCCGCTTCACTGGCACGCAGCACGATAACATCGGCACGCCGCAACGCGGTGAGAGGTTCGCGCAGGTTGCCGGCCGGCAGGGGAATGTCACGGGCGTCAGCAGACGTGAGCAGAACAATATCGATGGTGCGGGCCAGCCGGCGATGGCTGAATCCGTCGTCCAGCAGATGGACGTTGCGTCCGTTACCGGCCACTTCCAACTCGGCCAGGGTGCCGGCCGTGAAGCGTTCCGCGGCGACAAATACGGGGCAGCCAAGCACCTGGGCCAGCAGGAGTGGCTCGTCGCCGAAGCGCTCGCCCGAACCTTGCGCATCAACCCGCAGGACAGCCCGCGATTTGCGTCCGTAGCCGCGCGAGAGCACATCGGGCGCATAGCCCATCTCCCGCAGAAGGCCTGCCAGCGCGATCAGGAACGGCGTCTTGCCCGCACCTCCGGCGGAGATGCTGCCCACGCTGATCACTGGCCAGCTCAGTTGTCTCGCAACGCTTCGATGGTTATCGAAACTTCGATTCTTCCAACGGAGACCCGCGGCATAAAGCGGCACCAGCGGCAGCAGCCATGGCCGTTGTGCGCGGAGAGGCAGACTGGCAGATGCCTCTGAAGTTGTCCTTTCGGTCACAGCCGGTCAGCTTTCTGAGTGCCGGAGCGGAGCACGGCCATCAACTCCGCCACGGTCCGCTGCGTTGCGCCGGCTTGATCGCGAAAGAAGTATCTCGCGTTTTCCGCGGCACGCCGAACCTCCGGAGCACTGCCGTCCAGGCAGGTGCGAAGGCGATCGCACAGCGTGACGGTATTCACGATGAAGATGGCATCAGCGTCCTGCAAGGCGTGAACGATCTCACGGAAATTCTCAAAGGACTCCCCGATCAGGATCGGCAGGCCGAACTGTGCCGGCTCCAGCGGGTTCTGCCCGCCATGGGGCACCATGCTGCCGCCCACATAGGCGCAGGCGGCCAGTGAATAGAGCGAGGCAAGCTCGCCAACGCTGTCCAGCACCAGCACATCTCCCTCGGCGATAGGCTCCGGGTTTTCCCGCCAAACGGAAAGCCGCTGCACGCGCAGGCCCATGCTCATTGTCTGGGTGGTAACGGCTTCTGCCCGGTGCGGTTGCCGCGGTGCCAGCAGCAACACCCGGCCGGGAATCCGCGTGTTGATAAAGCAGCGGAGAAGAACTGGCTCTTCACCGGGATGCGTGCTGCCAGCGACGAGCAGGCGCGGGTTGTCCGGCAAGCTGAGGCGGAGCAGCGCCGCCAGCGCGCTGCCGCTGGCAGCGGCCGTATCGAATTTCAAATTGCCCAGGCTGCGCACCCGGTCCGCCGGCATGCCGATGCGGATCCAGCGGCTGCTGTCCTGGTCGCTTTGCGCCAGGATGCGTTCGATATGGCGCAGCAAACGTTTCCAGATCACGCGCAGCAAAAGATAGCGCGGCAGGGACCGGTCGCTGATGCGTGCATTCGCCACAACCACCGGCACACCCGCCCGGCCGCACTCCACCAGCATGCGCGGCCAAAGTTCACTTTCCATTAGGACCAGCAGTTCCGGCCGAAGCGCACGCAGATAACGCCGCACGGCAAAGCGGAAGTCCAACGGAAAAAAGAAGACGCGTTCCTGGCTGAAGCGCTGCCGGGCCACCTTTTGTCCTGTGGGAGTCGTGGTGGAAATCACGACGGCATAGCCCGGCAGCGCCACGTCAAGTTCATGCACCAAGGCCGTGGCAGCCAGTACTTCTCCCACGGAAACGGCGTGGAGCCAGATCACCGGGCGGCCGCGAATGCCTGCGGTCAGGTAGGCGGGCACGTCGCCCAACCGCTCCCGCATGCCATGGCGGTACGTCCGAAGGCGCACCAGGCGAAAAAGCCAAACGGGTGTGCCCAGCAGGAGAACCATCGCGAGTGCAAAGGAGTACAAGGGCATGGCGGATTAGATAGCGTCTTTCGGACGATACACCGCGCCGTAAAGTACGCGATAGAGGAAGAGTTACCGCGCGAAACGAAGGTAACTCAATGGCATCAGAAACGGTTCTGAGGGGGTGAACGCTTGCTGGTGCTTTGTATCCTTGCCGGGAAGGATGAACCTGGAACGGCCGGCTCCGTCTAAATGGATATGCCGCGCCTGCTTCATCTTCCTGTATGTCTTGCTTTGACCGTGCTGTTTGCCGGCGTGCCCGCCAGGGCCGCAGCGAAGAAGGCGCCGCCTGCGCCTGACGTCACCGCCGTGCCCGCGCGTGACAGCCATGACAAGGAGAAGATCACCGTTGCCGCCGAGCCGTTTGAGACACGGCAGAAAGCTGACTTCTTCCGGCTGGATTACCCGGGCCACAGTCTGCTGCCGGTGCGGCTGATTGTGAAGAACGACAGCGATACGCCGCTGGACCTGAGCGATGTGCGCGTCCAGTTCATCGCGGCAGACGGCACCAAGCTGCCCGCCGCCACGCCGGACGAGATGAATCGCCGTCTCTTCCGCTTCAAGGATCTGCAGGCCAAGCACGTTCCCGGTACGCCGATCACCTATCACACCACGCCGGTGGACAAGAAGATCCTGGACGACGACAAGGATTTTGGCTTTTCGCAGACAACCGTCGCACCGCACGGCATGGCAAGTGGGTTTCTGTTTTACGACGTTAAGGAAGTGGACGACCCGCCGCTGAGGCACGCCGAGATTTACGTGAAAGAAGCGCACCTGGCGGACGGCAAGCATACGGAAGTCTTTGCCTTTACGCTGCCCTTTGACAAGTACCTGGAAGCGCAGAAGAAGGCCGAGCCGGAGCGAGGACACGTGGTGGATACCGGCGGCGGAAAGTAAGGCAATGATCTTGCGCGATGCCACGCCCGCGGATGTGCCGGAGATTTTAGCGATGATCCGCGAACTGGCGGCGTACGAGAAAGAGCCGAATGCCGCCGTTGCGACGGAAGCCGATCTGCTGCGCGACGGCTTTGGCCCGGAGCCGCACTTTCGCTGCCTGCTGGCGGAAGAGGCCAGTGCCGTGGCCGGTTTCGCGCTGTACTTCTTTCAATACTCCACGTGGGAGGGCCGTCCCGCACTGTATTTAGAAGACCTGTTTGTTCGCGAATCGTTTCGCAAGAAGGGCATCGGCAAAGCACTGTTCGCGCGGCTTGCACAGATTGCGCTCGCACGCCACTGCACACGCTTCCAGTGGGAGTGCCTGGACTGGAACAAGCCGGCACTCGACTTCTACGAGGCGAGCGGCGCGAAACTCATGCGGGAATGGTTGAATTTGCGGGTGACGGGCGAGGCGCTGGAGAGATTGGCTGAGCCGTCCAGTGGCTGAGGCTTTCTGAGGAATATACGCGTTTACTAGAATGAGTAATGGAGAGCAATCATGATGCTGCATGTCACAATGGAGCGCGCGGAGGACGGGTGGTGGGTGGTGGAATGCCCAGCACTGCCTGGATGCGTCTCACAGGGGCGCGATGAGAAGGAAGCGATCGAGAATATTCGTGAAGCCATAACGGCCTGGCTCTGGGCAGAGGATCAGAAAGCAATGGAGCAGTTGCCTGCCGCGATGTCTCCGCTGATGGTGGCGGTCTAGCAGAGGATGGGCCAACTTGCCAATATCTCCGGTAAAGATGCGGTTAAAGCCTTCACAAAAGCGGGCTGGCGAGCTGTCGGGCAAGTTGGCAGTCATCTGGTGCTCACTAAAGATGAGCAGCGGGCAAACCTTTCCGTTCCACAACATCGTGAGCTTTCGGTCGGCACACTTCGTTCACTCATCCGAAGCGCGGAGATGACGGTTCAAGAGTTTCTTGATCTGCTCTGAGGTTATGACCTGGAGCGATTGGCAGAAGAGCGAAGTAAGATAAGGGCAGAAGCTAGAGGATCAATGACCACTGCGCCCGGATTGCCCTTACCGCCTGAGGAAGTGGAGCGCCGCAAGCACGCTCGCGTGGTTCGGCGTGTGACGGATCCGGTTCGACAGGATGAAGATACGCTGTTGTATTGGCAGAGCCGTACGCCGCAGGAGCGCCTGAAAGTGTCTTTCGAAATGACACGGGCCATCTATATCGCAAAGGGATTTGATGCCGCAAGTCCGGGACGATCAGAAAGACTTATTACGCGCATTCAACGAGAACGGCGTTGAGTATTTGGTGGTGGGTGGTCACGCAGTGAGTCATCATAGCGAACCGCGTACGACGAAGGATCTAAAACATGACTCCAGATCAGCGTTCTTAGATCAGCCGTGTTTTGAGGTAAGCATCTCACGCCGCAGAATCGCGTTAATGCGGGATTGGTAGCCTTTTCCCTGAGCCTTAAGCCATTCCAGTACATCGGCGTCGACGCGTGCGGTAATCTGCCGCTTGATCGGGCGGTAAAGCCCGCCTCGTTGTGCCTTCGTTAACTGTTCGTCGGAAAGCGGTGGCATATCACTGTAATCTATGTTGCTTTCCGGCCGGCTTGCCTGGTATGCCAAATTCGCTCGCTGCTCATCTGTGAGCGGCGGCATACTCTCACTGCCGTAAGTTACCAGTTTCGTTTTCATAGTTTCGCCTTTCCCGGCTATCTGCACGCCGCGCGGAGATAATGCGGATCGTCTCGCCACCAGCTTCGTCACGCACCGTGTGTGCGACTACGATAAGAACAAGACCAGTTACCACGCCAATAGCTAACCAACGCTCTTCACCACCCTGGACAAGGTCCCGAACAGTGAGAAGCATCGGATGAAGGAAAGCTCGACTAGACTCTTCGAAGCTGAGGCCGTGTCTGCGACGATTCGAAATGTCCTTGGCTTGATCCCACTCAAAGCGTAAGCCAGTCACGCTCAGAGTATAACGACAGTGCTGTAATTACGTTTGCTGGCCGCCGAAATTTGTTGCCAATGCTAAGCCGGAATGGAGGAGCACCAGATGAAACAGATACATGTCATCGGCGGAGGCCTGGCCGGGCCGGAAGCAGCGTTACAGGCGGCGCGCGCTGGTTGCGATGTCACGCTGTATGAAATGCGCCCTCACCGCTCGACGGAGGCGCACCAGACGTCGGACTTCGCCGAGCTGGTCTGCTCCAACTCGCTGAAAAGCGAAAGTGAGCACACCGCGCCCTGGCTGCTGAAGCAGGAGATGCGCGCCGCCGGATGCGTGCTGCTGGCTGAGGCGGATGCGTGTGCCGTGCCTGCGGGGCATGCGCTGGCGGTGGACCGGGTGGAGTTTTCCCGGCGCGTGGCGGAGCGCATTGCGGCTTTCGCGGAAGGCGATCCGGACGGAGGTGCAGGTCGCATCACCGTGGTGCGCGAAGAGGTGACCCGGCTCGACGAGCATGCGGACCACCTCACGATCCTGGCCACTGGGCCGCTCACCAGTCCCGCGCTGGCCGCCGAGCTGCAGCGGCTCACCGGCACCGATCACCTGAGCTTCTATGACAGCATCGCGCCCGTGGTGGATGCGACCACCATCAACATGGAGCGGGTGTATTTTGCCGCGCGCTGGGATAAGGGCACCGCCGACTACATCAACTGCCCGTTCACCCGGGAAGAGTACGACCGCTTCTATGAGGCGCTGCTGGCGGCGCATGAGGTGGAGGCCAAAGAATGGGAGCGGCTGGACTACTTTGAGGGCTGCCTGCCGATCGAGGAGCTGGCCCGCCGCGGCCGCGACACGCTGCGCTTTGGCTGCATGAAGCCGGTGGGCCTGCGCAATCCGCGCACCGGTCAAACGCCATATGCGGTGGTGCAGCTGCGCTGCGAAAATCTACGAGCTGATTCGTATAACCTCGTCGGCTTTCAGAATCACCTGAAGTTCGGCGATCAAAAGCAGGTGCTCCATCTCATTCCTGGTTTGGAACATGCAGAGTTCCTTCGCTACGGCCAGATTCATCGCAACACGTATCTGCACTCGCCGTCATTGCTGACGGAAACGCTGCAACTGCGCGCGCATCCGAGCATCTTCATCGCGGGCCAGCTCAGCGGCGTGGAGGGCTACACGGAATCGATCGCGGGCGGCATGCTGGCGGGCCGTTTCGCCGCGGCTGTTGCACATGGGGAAACGCCGCGGGCCGCACCGCGCCTGTCCGCCAACGGATCGCTGGTGCACTACATTACTCACGCTGACAGCAAGCGCTTTCAACCGGCCAACATCACCTTTGATCTGCTGCCGCCGCTGGAAGAAGAGCTGCGGAAGAAGATTCGCGACAAGCGCGAGCGCCACCGGATGCAGTGTGAGCGCGGGCTGAGCGCGTGGAAGGATTGGCTCGCGGGAACGGCAGAAGATGCGGAGCCGGTGGACGCCGCCGTGGACCAAAGCAGCTTGCTCGATTTCGCGCTTTGACGGCGGCGGCCTCGTTTGAGGCCATGCAGACGCTCCGGTCGATGGACGATGTACGAGACGGCTGCCGTAACAGACGACGGCAAAGGGGTGTAACGAATTACTCCTGGCTGCTTTCGGCATACCAGGCTTCTCTTGCGGACTCGGCGAGTTCCAGCGGCAGCCAAAGGGTGAACACCGTGCCATGGTGTTGAAGCGCGGTGGAGCTCTTCGCCCGGATATGGCCGCGGTGTTTGTGCACGATCCGCTGGGAAATCCAGAGGCCCAGGCCTGTGCCGTGGATGCCTTTGGTGGTGTAAAAGGCGTCAAAGATGCGGGTGCGCACGTCCGCAAGCATGCCGGTACCCGTGTCGGCTACCGTGATGCGCACACCTTTCTGGCCTGTCTTCCACCAGGTGATGAACCGGGTGCGCAGGCGCAGGCGTCCGCCGCCCTGCATAGACGCCAGGGCGTTATTGACCAGGTTGTTCAGCACCTGCCGGATGTCGCCCTCGTAGCAGGTAACGGCAACATCGTCCCGGTACTCGCGGGAAACGGCGATGCCGGCATTCTGCAGCCGCGAACTGTAAATGCCAAGCACCTCGTCCAGCAGCGTTTTTGGCTCCACCAGCGTGGCGGCCGTGGACTGCCGGTGGAAGCGCAGTGTCTGCGAGGTGACCTGGGAAACGCGGGCCAGTTCGCGATCGGCGGCGTCCAGGTAGTCCTTGCCGCCGCTGGAAAGGGTCGGATCGTTGCGGACGATGTAGAGCAGGTTGGTGACCGCCTCCAGCGGATTGTTGATCTCATGCGAGATGGAGGAGGCAAGCCGTCCCACGGCTGTAAGTTTCTCCGTCTGCAGCAGCGCGGCCTCGGCCCGCTTTTGCAGGCTCAGGTTTGTGTAAAAAGCAGCCAGGTCCTGCTTGCCGCTGGTGTCATCGGCACTGGGCACCATGGTCGCGCCCACCAGCATGGGGACGACGTGGCCATCCTTGGCGATGTAGGCCTTTTCATAGGCTGAGGCGTAACCACTTTCCCGGAGCTGTTGAACGGCGTTTGCATCCTTTTCGGAAAAGTGAGAGGGCGTCAAGTCATCCCATCGCACCTCGCCGCGGCTCAACTCTTCCTTGCTATAGCCGATCCACCGAAGCATCGTTTCGTTGGCGTAGCTTAGCCCGCCGGTCAAATCACCCACGGTGATGCCGACGCTTGCGCGATCCATGAGCAGCTGCTGGCGATGATCGCTGGTTTGAGCACGCTGCTGTGCCTGCACCAGATCGTCGATGTCGGCCACGGCAACGACGCCGCCGATGACGGCACCACCTTCGTCGCGCACAGGAGCCCCGGAAACGCTGATCCATCCCTTGGTGCCATCGCCGCGCTGATAGAGATAGCGTTGATCGCGGATGGGCCGGTTCTGACTCATCGCCTGCGCCATGGGGTACTCCTCGCCCAGCACCTGGCGGCCATCGGGATGCCAGCCCACGTACTCTCCATAGTCGGCCACCGTCTGGCTCAGCCGCGCGGAGTGCCGGAAGATACGGTCGGTCTCTTCATTCACGCGCACCAATTTGCCCGATTGATTTGCCACGATAATACCAATGGGGACGTTGTTGACCACGGCTTCTAACTGGGCGCGCTCCAGCCGGAGCTCCTCCCGGATGCGGCTGTAGTGCAGGGCAAAGGCGACCCGCTGGGTCAAGTCTTCCGCCGTGGCCAGATCGGCTTCAGTGAAGGGTGCGGCAAGCGTGTTGCGGAAAAATCCGACCGTGCCCAGGCAGTTGCCCGCGGCCAGCAGCGGGATAAACAGCAGCGAACGTGGATGCACCTCTTCTCGCAGATAGGCCAGGTGCTCCGCGCTCCCCGCCATGGCCCGCACCATCTCATCCGTGGAGTTGTTCATCAGAACAGAACGGCGGGTGGCGCGAGCGATATTTGCTGGATGGGCCTGATTGCCGGCTGCGAGCGGGAACCGCTGGAGGGCCGTGGCGATGGCTTGACGGCCAGCGTCGCGGTGCGGACCCACCGCGCGCGTCAGGCTGCCGTCCACGCCCAGCAGGTCGAAAACACAAAAGTCGGCAAAGTGTACCGCCGCCGCGCTGCCGATCCCTTGGAAAATCGACTCGGTGTCGCGCGCATCGGCCAGGATTGCTCCACTCCTGGAGAGCAGCTCCAAATTCATTTCCGCGCGCCGGCGTTCCGTTACGCTGCGGAAAACCAGCACCACGCCCACCAGTTCTCCGCCATCGCCGTAGACCGGAGCGGCGCTGTCGTCAATGGCGACCTCTGAGCCGTCCCTCCGGATCAGCAGCGTGTGGTTGGCCAAGCCGACGGTCCGGCCCAGGCGCAGCACCTTGCCGACAGGGTCCTCCACCGGGAGCCGCGTGGTCTCATTCACGATGACAAAGACCTGCGGCAGTGTGCAGCCGATGGCGTCCTGCTCCGCCCAGCCGGTGAGCTGCTGGGCGACGTCGTTCATCAGCACAACTCGGCCAACCCCATCACAGGAGATCACTCCATCGCCAATCGCTCGCAGCGTGGCGGCCAAAAGCGCATCTGTCGGAACGGGCTTCATAAAAAGGGACAAACATCTGCTGAGCTGGCCGGTAGTGCTGCCCTGAGCTTGCCGCCCGGACTCCCACCTAAACACAACTCTCGTAACGGTACCAAATGTCGTGGCGTTCCGAGCCAAACTTCGCCAACCGTGTGGCCGATATCTGCACTGCCGGGAGTTACTCCGCCGGCCCCACCAGGAACTGCTCAATCCTGCCATCCGGCATGGTGTAGCTGGAGAGAGAGGCCGTGCCTTTGGCGAAGTGCAGTGTGTAGCCGCGGAAAACCATACCGCCGCGCAGGGCTTCACCGGACTTCTCCACGCGGGTGAGATTGCCGAGAGGAGCCAGGCTGGTGCGGAAGTCGTCCACCGTTTCCGCGCCGAAGTAGAACTGGGCGTCGGTGGTAAAGAGTGAGCGGTCCAGCTTGCCCTCCTGCAGGCCGGCGACGATGGTCTGGACCTGTGCGGCAAAGGTGTCTGGCGCGGCGGCGGACTTTGCGGGCACGTTCGTTTGTTCGGCAGGCGTTGCGGTGGCCTTCGTTGCGGTGGCTTTGGTGCTGGAGGACGGCGCTGGCGGCAGCACGATGGGCCGCAGCGCCGACGTGACGCGGCCAGCGGCGGAGCTGGCCTCGTCGTTGGTCAGTGCGGCATAAGCGATGTCCTTTTTCGGAAAAAGGACGTTGTTGCTGACAAAGCCTCCAACCTCGCCGGAGTGGAAGATTTGCTTGTCACCATCGGGCAGGTCGCGCACAAAGACACCCAGGCCGTAATGAGAGCCGGTGCCATCCCTCAGCTTGAACTCGGTCTCCATCGCGTCGTAACTTTCCGGTTTCAGCAGTGTGCGGTGGATGACGCTTTCATCCCAGGCCAGCAGCGTGCTCACCGGCATCGCCAGCTGCGCATCGCCGTAGTACCAGCCGGGCGCCTCCAGAATGGCGGGACGCATGGGGCCGAGCGCGTGCTGCTCATAGCCGCGTACCTGCAGGCGGTCGCGCTCGGTGTCCAGGTCCAGCACGCCTTCCAGCTTGAGCGGTGTGATGACGTTTTGCCACAAAAAATCGTGAAAGCGCTTCCCGCTGGTCTTCTCCACGATGAGCGCGGCAATCTCAAAATTCGTGTTGCTGTACTGCCACTTGGTGCCGGGTTCGAAGTCGAGCGGCTTGCCGGCCCACTCGGTCACCAGCCGCAGCGGATCGGTGGGCTTTGTCCAGGCCGGGATGGTGTAGTCCTGCGGCGCGTAATCGCTGTAACCGCTGGTGTGGGTGAGCAGGTTGCGGACAGTCACGTCATTGGCGCGGGTGAAACTGGGAAACCATTTGGCCACGGGGTCGTCGAGCTTGAGCTTGCCCTGCTCCTGCAGCAGCAGGATGCACGCAGCGGTGAACTGCTTGCTGATGGAGCCAATGGGGTACGCCATCTTTGAGTTAGCCGCTGTGGGTTGGGCAGTTGCAACGGAGATTTGCATCTCCGCGCCGTCGCCGTGCTTCACGCCCACATTGTGCGGCAGAACCGCGGCCCCAAATGCCTCGGCGTAAACGACCCGGCCACCACGCGCGATACCGGCGGAGACGCTGGGAACCCGCGTCTGTTGCATCACCTTCACCACGGCGTCATTGATGCGGGTGTGATCGGCGGGAGAGAGTTCCTGCGCGGGGATGGCTCTGTAGCCAGAGAGCAGTGCGAGGAGGGTGAAAACGCTGCGGGAAATCAAGTGGCGCGGCATAGCTTTACAGTATGGCAGCGCCGGTAAGGAGTTGCGCATGCATTCTCCAGATGGAAAGAAGTCGCGCCATGAAAAGCGGCCAACAGAACAGCTCCAATCACCTCGTCAGGCAGCAACCGCCAGCCTAGCCTGTACATCTGAACCGGCGAAAAGAGGAATTCAGCCTATGAAGCGTCTGCCGTTTGGTATCGCCGTTCTCGCTCTCGCCGTCTCCGCCGCCCATGCGCAAACCGCCAGGCAGCAGGCCGGCATCGACGAGGATAAGAAGACGATCGAGGGCTATGCCAAAAGCATGAACATCACTTGCGGCAGCCACATCGTTGTCTCTACTGACTACGCCTCATACAAGGCGGTGGGTGGCGTGGATGAGGACCACAATGCTCCGTGGCATGACTGCCGCAACGCGATCGACACGGTGGATCTGGTTTGCCGCGACTCCGATGCGCAGAAGCTCGCCGTGCAGAAGAAGATCAGCAAGATCAGCTGCGGCTACGCCGGAAGCGAAGAAATTGACCTGAAGGGCAATGAGTTGCGCTACCGGTCGCCCATCGGTGCGGGAAACCCGACCTACGTGAAGGACTATCTGGACAAGAACCTGTAAAGCCGTGGCTTATGCCGGGCTCTCAGCTCTGCAGAGTGGAGCTCTGCACCTTTAAGGAACTTGCTCGGAGGTGTCATCCTGAGCGCAGCGAAGGGTCTGCTTTTAGTTCGTCGCGAGCTCCTCAAAATGACACCTCGTTGACGACAGGGATTTCAGAACGACGTTGCTTAGCTCACAGCGGCTCAAGAGCTGCCCTGGAGAGTGAGTTTTGAACGACGCGGCGTTCCGGTCCTCTCCGGATCAATGAGGAATGCCCGTCGTTCCGGAGATGGTAAAGCTCGCCGCGCTCGACTGCTCCACGTCTGCGGTGGTCGGGACTGGCTGGCCGCCACCGATATTCACTCGATAGCTGCCGGGGCGGACCGCGCGGATGCCTTGCGCGTCCACCTGGCTGAGTTGCCGTGGATCAAGGGTGAAGGTGAGATGGCGGCTCTGCCCGGGCTGCAGGTGCAGGCGCTGAAAGCCCTCCAGCGCATAGATGGGATTGGTGCTGTCCCGCGGTGGCGCGAGATACAGCTGGGCGACTTCATCTCCGGCGCGCTTGCCCGTATTTGTCACATCCGCCTGCACGCGCAGGGTATCGCCCGCGGTAAGGTTGCCGGTGCTCACCTTCACATTGCTGTAGGCGAAGGTGGTATAGCTCAGGCCGTAGCCGAACCCATAGAGCGGCTTGCCTTTGTAATAGCGATAGGTGCGGTTCGCCATGGAGTAGTCGGTGAAGGCGGGCAGATCGATTACGTTGCGGTAGAAGGTAACGGGCAACCGGCCGCCCGGGTTGTTGATGCCGGTGAGTGTTTCAGCGATGGCCTGGGCGCCCGCCTGCCCGGGGTACCAGGCTTCCAGGATGGCGTCCGCGTTCTGTTCCGCCCAGTTCACGGCCAGGGCGGAGCCGTTCAACAGCACAACGATCAGAGGCTTGCCGGTATCTTTCACCGCGGCCTTCAGGGCTTCCAGCATTTGCTGTTGAGCGGCGGGCAAGGCGATGTCGGTGCGGTCGCCACCGCTGAAGCCGGGCACGTGGATGGGCATCTCCTCACCTTCGAGTGAGGCGTTCAAGCCGACAAACGCAACAACGGCATCGGCCTTCTTTGCGGCGGTTACGGCCTGATCACGCAGCACGTTGGCAGGGGGTGCCCACTGAAAGGAGATCCCGGCGCCGAAGAGTTCAGCGCGGTGCGCATACTCGATGACAATGGCGTGCGGTGCAGCGTCCGCAAAGTGCAGCTGGAAGTCCTTTGTGTTGTTGCCGCGGCTTTCTGTGTTCTCGGTATCGCTGACAAACTTGAGCTTTTCTTCTCCGTCCACCGTCACGCGCACGCTCTCATAGTCCTTGCAGGGATAGCAGTCGCCAAGCTGGGCGGTGTAGGTGTAATCGCCCGGCGCGGGTGCGGTCAGTGAGCCGGTCCAGCGCACTGAAAACGCATTCGAGGGTATGGCGTCGGCGGGCTTCGCGGCAGTCCAGTCGAACTGAATTTCCTTATCGAGCCGGGTGACGGCGGGCTTGCCTTCCAGGCGATCGTTGGAGAAATACTCGCCGGTCAGGCCCTCCTGCAGAGGGATGCCGATGCGCGTGGGAACCCGGGTCTGCACAGGTGCGGCGTGCAGATAGGTACGTGGCACCACGAGCTTGAGTCCAGCGGCATAGGGCGCGCCTTGTGCGTAGATGACCTGCGCACCGGCTTTCGCGATGGCATCCACGGGCAGTTGCGGGTCTTTTGGAATGGTGTAGTAGTTGCCCACAATGCCGAGCAGGTCATTTGCACCCGGACCCACGACGGCGATGCGTCTGGGGGCGCCCGGCTTGCCCAGGCTCATGGGCAGCGTGTTGCGATCGTTCTTGAGCAGGACCATGCTTTCGCGGGCGGCCTGCAGAGCCAGCCGCTGGTGCGCGGGGCTCATCACCTCATTCATGGGCACGCGGCCCCAGGGCATGGTGCTCGATGCGTCAAACAGGCCGAGCTTCATGCGCGCGGTGAAGAGCCGCTTTAGTACGGTGTCGATCTCAGCCTCGGTTAACAGCTTCTGTCGAACGGCCTGCGGCAGAGCCAGATAAGTGTCGCCGCAGTTGGTGTCGGTGCCGCTGCGCACGCCATCGGCCGCGGCTTCTTCGCGCGTTTTCGCAAAGTGGTGGCCGCCCTTTGAGTAGAAGTCGTCGATGGCACCACAGTCGCTGGTCACAAAGCCGTTGAACTTCCAGTCGCGGCGCAGGGTATCCGTCAGCAGCAGCTTGCTGGCACAGGCGGGCGAGCCGTCAATGCGGTTGTAGGCGCACATGATGCTGTCGGCCTTGCCCTCCACGATCGTCTTGCGGAAGGCCGGCAGGTAGGTGTCCCACAGGTCATGCGGCGAGACATCCACATTGGCGTTGTGCCGCGTGGACTCCGGGCCGCTGTGCACGGCGTAGTGCTTGGGCGTGGCGATAGCGCGGTAGTAGTTGGGGTCGTCACCCTGAATGCCTTTTACGAACGCGGTGCCGAGCGTCGCCGTCAGGAAGGGATCTTCTCCGTAGGTCTCCTGGCCGCGGCCCCATCGCGGGTCGCGAAAGATATTGATGTTGGGCGACCAGATGGTGAGGCCAAAGTAGATGGAGTGAATGTCGTGCGCAACGGCGTCGTTGTACTTGGCGCGGGCCTCGGTGGAAACAGTCTCACCGATCTTGCCGACGAGCGGTGCATCGAAGGTCGCCGCGTTGCCGATTGCCTGCGGAAAGAGCGTCGCATACCCGGAGCGTGCAATGCCGTGCAGGCCTTCGCTCCAGTAGTCGTACGCCGGAATACCGAGACGCGGGACGGCGGGCGCGGTGTTGATGAGCTGCCGTGATTTCTCCTCCAGCGTAAGCCGGCCGACCAGGTCGTCCACGCGCTGCTCCGTGGAGAGGCGCTGGTCCAGAAACGGATATTGCGGCGTGGTGCCGACGGCCGCCTGGCGAGTCTTGCTTGTGGCTTTAGTCTGGGCGGTGCCACTCTGTGCTTCCGCGCGGATTTTCGGCGCGCCGCCGGAGTTTGCGCCGGTATTGCTGCTTTGCGCCGTCGCCAGTATTGCCGGCAGCACCGCTGCTGTCGCTGCCCACCGCAACCAAACCGAAACCTTCATTCGCACACACCTCTCCGCGCAAACCATCCTAACGCGGTCAGGCGGATGCAGGCTGCTCCGAGATCCTGCAGCAAGAACCGCTGTCACCTTTGAGGGATTTGATAGAGCCGCCGCGGTTTCTATACTGGCTTCACTTCAGCGGGTTGTGGCCGTCATGCTGAGCTTCGTTGCCGGAAGGGAAAAGTGTCTACGCTCCACGTAGACGCGGAAACGCCCCAGGGTGTCGGAGCCTTGGGGCGTCCCGTTGAAAAGTGGTGAAACATGTGCTGCCCATGAAACCCTTGCGGGTGCAATGGAAAGGGCACCGGGTTAGAGGTACCAACTGAAGTCATACTCTACTTGCTGCTACGCATACTCGATCACTGGCGCTTTTAGTTGCCGTTGTCTGAGTTCACTCCAACCCGGCTTCCTGTCCCCACAAAGACGGGAAGCCGCTTACTGCTCCCTACACCCTAAGTCTGATGCGAGCCGCTGCGAAAAGTCAAGAGAAGATTGACAGCCGATTACACCACGGATTCAGCATGAGCACGCAACGGGGCAAGCCGCGTCTGCCCCAGCTCGTCTCGATAAAACATGTTGAAAGTGTCAAAAGGGATCAGCCGCTCCCCGTCGGGGTGTGCTATGTGGATGCAGGTCTTCCGGATGGAGCGCAGGTCAAAGCTCTCCGCGTCAATGAACTGCACAATCAGGATGCGAAAGAGGTTCTGGTAGCCCAGGTCTTTGGGCTGCAGCACCTGCGGCAGGCAGCACAGCAGGTCGCGCAGTGTGCTGGCCTGGGACTGCGGCGAGTGATTGGTGGAGAAGAGCTTGAAAAGCCCATCCTTGATCGGGTTTGCGGCCGCCTTTGCCAGCAGGCCGGGATGCTCGGCCAGGTGCTTGCGGACGCCCGAATCTTGCTCGTAGATGATGGTGTTCGCCGCACCGTTGATCAAGACCTCCGGCGGGATCATGCCGGTGAGCGGTGTCACACCGCCGGCCAGCTTAAGCGCATAGCCCATGGCGAGCGAGTCCGGGTGGCAGGGTACGGGAATGATGTCCTCCGGCTTGAAGACGCTGGTCTGCTCAAGGATGCGGCGGCGGACTTCGGTCAGCGTCAGGCGGTGCTCTGCGCTCGAGTAGCCCTCAAGCCGTCCGGCCTGCTGCACCGGCTGAAAGGTGACGCCGCGAACGCACGGCTGCTGCAACGCAAAGTCGATAATCTCGCCCAGCTCGCCGTCATTCACGCCGCGCTCTACTGTAACGACGAGCGTTGTGTTCACGCCGAGATCGTTCAGCCGCGCAAGGGCGCGCTGGCGGACGGAACGCAGGTCCGCGCCGCGCAGCTGCAGCAGTGGGTCACGCTGCAATGAGTCGAACTGCAGATAGAGCTCGAAGCGCGGCATGTAGGTCGCGAGCCGTTTCGCGAAGACCTCGTCCGTGGCGATGCGCACGCCATTGGTATTCACCATCAGGTGCTTGATGGGCCGCTCCTTCGCGGCGTCCAGAATGGCGAAAAAGTCGGGATGCGTCGTCGGTTCGCCGCCGGAGATCTGCACGATGTCCGGCTCCATCTCATTGCGCACAATCATGTCCAGCATGCGCAGCACCTGCTCGAGCGGACGGTGCGTGGTGCGATGCGTGCCGCTGCCCGCGTAACAGATGGGGCAGTTCAGGTTGCAGACATCGGTGATTTCGAGCAGCGAAAGGCAGGAGTGCTGCTCGTGCTCCGGGCAAAGGCCGCAGTCGTACGGGCAGCCGTACTTCACCGGCGTGTTCCAGTGCAGCGGCATCTCCGGCGGCTTCAAAAAGACTTCACGGCAGCGGCGGTAGTAGTCCACATCATCCGCCATGAGCACGCGCTGAAAGCCATGCTGAGGGCAGCGCTTGAGCATGTAAACATTGCCATCTTCAAAGACGATTTTGGCGTCCACGCGGCGGTAGCAGCTGGTGCAGAGTGAGACGGCTGTGTCATAGAAGAGGTACGGGCGGGTTGGTGCGCTCATAGTTTTCTCTCGATAGACGCCACTGCTAACCAGACTAGCGAAACGGCAAGAGCTAGACCAGCGAGGCCAAAACCAAAGAAGCCGATCTCTGAGATTGTTGGATGTTTTCCGGCACCGAAGCCACACAATCCAGAAGCGACAAGAACCAGGCCGGCACTTATCGCAAGGCCTATGAGCGGAGCCTTCACAGCCTCTTTACGCCTGAACACGTCTTTTGCACGCTGCCATGTAAGCAGTGGCAGCCCTACAAAGACGCAAGTCAATACAAGGACGACCAGGCTCAACGGCGGTTGCTTTCGCGAATGGCCGCGATCATCAGCCAGAGCAATGACCCCGCTCCACCAAGGATCGACAGCACAAAAAGAATAAGACCGGCCAGGCCGAGGTCAACGTGCGCGACGCCGATATGGCTACCCAACCCGCACAAACCAAGCGAGACCACCAGCAGCGCGGCACAAATCGAGAGGCTGACAAGTGAAGCTTTCATTGCTCAATCTCCTTCTGCCTTTTACGCCGCACTAATTTCCAAATAAGGCCGCAAATCAGGCCGGCCATGCCGCAAATCATACCCGCGAGTTCGATAAATCCCGTGGGTATCAAGGCGCTTGTGTAGAAAGGCTCATGATACCCGGGCCGCGGCTCGCCATGACTCATGGTGTGCAACACCAGATAGGCGTTCACGCCGCAGAGCCCGAGTGAAACAAGAAGCATGGTGACAGAAACTGTGATCAGCTTTTCCGGAGTCATGGCTTAGCCTTTCATGCTGTCAGACGGCGGCGCGCCTTGAAGGAAATTGTTTTCCGGTCAATGCCACGGCAGCAAGCCCCGCCAGGCAGGCCCACTGAATCGCATTTAGACCGCCCATCAGCGGCTGCGGCTTGATCAAATCAATCAATAATCTCCACAGCAGATATGCAGTCAGGAAGACGCGGAAGAGGAGGCCGTTGCCGTACGGGTGTTTGCCCCTGCGCCACACGTAGAAGCCGAGCAAGAGCAGAAAGAGAATCTCGTACGCCTGCGTGGGGTGCCGCGCGATGCCGTCGCCGAAGTCCACGCCCCACGGCAGCCGCGTGGGCGTGCCGTATGTATCGTCCGCCAGCCCGGCCAACAGGCAGCCGATGCGGCCCACGCCGATGCCGATGCAGAGTGGTAAGGCAAACAGGTCGCCGGTGCGGCTCTGGATCCTTGCAAAACGTTTTGCAATCTCCACGGCAATCCACCCGCCCAGCAGGCCGCCAACGATCGTTTTGCCGCCACCCGGCAGCAGCACCTGTTGCCACGTAACGTGCAGGCGCGGTGCCTGCTCCAGCACACCAAGCAGGCGGCTGCTCAGCAGCGCACCCACTGCCGCCGCTGCAATCACGCCCCAGCGCTGCTGCTCCCCAAGGGCATCGCCCCGCGTACGGCGCAGGCGCTTGTAAGCCGCATATCCCAGCCCATAACCGAGCGCTTCAAAAACCGGGTGCCACACAGGATGCGAACCGAAGTGCAGCATGTGCGGTGAGTGTACCGGAGCGAAAGCTTTGTGCCCGCCACAAACGCTTGACCACTTCTCCGCAAGCAGCACTGAGTTGGCGCTGGCTGGCCGGAAGATCGGGTGGCGCGGGACGGGAGCCGGCGTCCAGCATAGGCATGCCCGGTCCAGGCGGGCTGCTACCCCCAAAAGTGGAATGGCATTGCCCCGTCCAAACCGGATGTACTGCAGGGAAGAAAGATTTGTGCTGCCGGGTGCTGTCGGAAGAGCGCCGCTTGCCGATAAGCGGGAGTACGGCGAACGTTGGCGAAGGGGAGGTGGCGGTGCGGCAAGTTCTAAATCTTGGCGGTTCCGTGAAGCCGTTACCGGCCCTTGCAACAATTGGCGCGGACCGGGCCGGCATCGCTGGCCTAGTCTCAATACTGAGGCAAAACGGGATCCCGCAGACCTTCCTGGGGAGTCTGGCCGCGACTCTGTTTTCCTTCAGCGTCCTGGGCCACGTCAAGCAGTCGTTGTTCCTTTGGCCGGTAAGTGCCGTCTCTCTCGGCTTCGCGCTGCCGTTCCTGAACAGGTCACTGCGCACCCGGGCCGCAGTGCAGGTGTCCACGGGCGCTGGTTTTCTGCTGGGCTGCCTTCTGGAAAAAATGCCGGTCGAGCTTGCGGCCATTCTTGCCTTCATCAAGATTCTGGATCTGCTGCTGGGCAAAGCGATCCTGGGTCGCGGAATACAGCAGTTCGACGATCTACGGAACCAGTCCAACAGCTTGCGCTTTATCGCGATGCTGGTGACGGTACCTCTGGTGACCGGGGCACTGGGAGCTTTTCCGGTGGCGCACTACCTCAAGCACCCCGTGCTGCAAACGGGAATCGCGGATTCCCTTGCGATTTCGCTCGGATTTGCCATCGTGCTGCCGGCGATCCTGCTGCTGAAGCAGGCGGTGCGGAACCGTCAACGGCTCACTGGGCTTTTCCAGTGGAGAGCCACTCTGGCGGGTGCTTTCTTCCTGTTTGTCGCCGCGTTTGTCTTCTGGCAGAACCGTGCGCCGTTTCTGTTTCTGATCTTCCCTCCCATGGTCATGGTGCTGCTGGTCATGGGCCTGGAGGGCGCGGTGTTTACCTCCCTGGCGCTCAGCCTGGTCGGCTGGGTCGCGACGATGCGTGGGCACGGGCCGATCTGGTTGATGCAAGGAACGGAACTGGAGCACCTGCTGGCATTGCAATTCTTTGTTTGGGTCGCCTTGGTCACCGCGCTGCCGATTGGTGCCCTGCTGGATGAGCGCCGGCGCGCTGAGGCAGCAACCCGGCGGGCGCTTGCCGAGCAGCAGCGGCTCCGCAAGGAGCTGGAGGCGACCAATCTGCAGCTGGAGCGGCTGGCCACTACGGACGGGCTTACCGGCCTGCACAATCGGCGGTATTTTGAGAAATTTATGAAGACGGCACTGGCAACGGCGCGCCGCAACGGCCAACCTCTCTCCCTGCTGATGATGGACATCGACAACTTCAAGCAACGGAACGATGCCCATGGGCACGCCGCGGGCGATAAGGCTCTCAAAGTGCTTGCGGATACATTAATGTCTTCCTTCCGGGAGAGCGATGTCGTCGCGCGCATCGGTGGTGAGGAGTTCGCGGTGTTGCTGCATGCGGCCGAGCAGGAGGAGTGCGCGGCGCTTGCGGCACGTCTGCAAAAGAAGTTGTCGTCCGCGTCACACGGGCCCGCTCCGCTGACCGTCAGCATCGGCATGGCCACCCTGGGCGCGGCAACGCTCCATGGCGACGAACTCATGTTGCAGGCAGACGCCGCCATGTATGCAGCCAAGCGGGCGGGCAAGGACCGCGCCATCCACTTCCATAACTGTGCCGGCGCGACAATGCTCCCCGAGGAAGACTCGCCCCGGCTGTCTGGCTGGGGAGCGCTCTCCGCGGTACACCCAGCAATCGCGATGTCCGTCTGAGCCTTCCGCCGAATCCATCCACCAGACATATCACCCCGCGGCAAATTACCCGCGCATACCCCTGACCTCTTCGCACTCAGCCTATTACTTACTTACCTCTTACTACCTTTTACTTACTACCTACTATCTAATAGTGCCACTCACCAGACATGTGACTTCGCGGCAAATTACCCGCGCTTAACCCTGACCCCTTCGCACTCAGCCTGCTAGTTACCTATGACTTACTACTACTTACCACCTACTATCTATTAATTCCACTTACCACCTACTATCCACTCCTCCGCAATACCACCAGCGTCAGATCATCTCGCTGCGTTGTGCCCGCCGTAAATGCCTCTACCTCCTGCAACACCCGGGCCACGCACTCCTCGGCGGAAGCATCCTCGCAACTCTCCAGCGCCATCAGCAGGCCGTCTTCTTCCCATTCCAGCCCGGCGGCGCTCTCCGCCTCGGTCACACCGTCGGTAAACATGGCCAGCAAGTCGCCCTTTTGCAGCTGCTCCCTTTCCTGCTCGTAGCTCGCTTCAGGAAGCAGACCAAGCACCGGGCCGCCGCACTCCAGCCGCTTCACGCCATCGTGCCGCAGCAGCAGGGGCGGGTTGTGCCCGGCATCGCTGGCCGTCACTTCGCCGGAGACCGGGTCGTACACCACCATGGCAAACGTCGCATACCGGCTTGCTGAAGACGCCGCGTACAGCTCCGTCAGCACCTCCGGCAGGCACTGCTCCCGCAACATCAGCGTGCGCAGGCTCGCGCGCAGCGTCGCCATCAGCAGCGCGGCTGGCGTGCCTTTCCCGCTCACATCCGCGATAACGTAGCAAACCCGACCGTCTGGCAGCGGGAAAGCGTCGTAATAGTCCCCGCCCACCTGCTCCGCGCTGCGATAGATCGCCGCCGCGCTCAACCCTGTTGCGGGCGGCATGCGCTGCGGCAAAAGCCGCTCTTGCACCTCGCGCGCCAGTTCCAACTGCCGGTCGGCCCGCGCGCGCCGCGCCGCCTCGTCCTGCAGTGTTCGCTGAAATTGCGCTGTCTCCAGGCCCATTCCCAGTTGCGATCCAAAATTCCGCAGCGCCCGTACTTCCGCGCGCTGCAGCACCTTCTTCTGCTTGCGCGCCAGCGCACCAAAACCCACCAGGCCCGTCCGCCCATGCAGCGGCAGCAGCCACTCCGCGCCCAGCTCCCGCAGCGTCCGCAACTCCGTTTCGGTCGAGAGCAAAACCCAGGCATCCGGCTCGCTGCTGTTCACCGCAACGGGTGCGGCCTCACGCTTCAGGTGCGCCACCAATGAGCAGCTTGCCGGAAACGCCAGGCTTTCCCCCGTCTCCGCCGTCTCTGTGAAAGACGCCATCGCGTCCGCATCCGTCTCGCTCAGCAGCCGGTATTGCGAACCCTCTCGCAACAGTATGCGGAACGAATCCATGTGCAGGGTCGTGCAAATCTGCCGCTGTACCGTGACCAGCAGCGTACGCCAGCGCCAGCGCGCTCCCGCCCGGTACAGTGCGTCCTCCACCTGCAGTTGCCACGGCTGCGTGTCTCCGCCGGTTATTTGCCTTACATACCGGTTCACCTTCCGCCGGACTTCGCGTAGCACACCCATCGCTCCTTACTGTATCCCGCGTATGAGCAAGTCGCACTTTCGTTGCGATCAACTTGCCATCTATAAGGAGAATCGTTTCGCAATAGGCGTCGCACCTGGGTGCGTACCGCCGTCTGGCTTTTGAGACATGAGGGAACACCGGCTTTCAGCTGGAAGCTTGACGCGGCTTCATAAACGCTCGCGCCACCAGGGCCAGCCCCAGCGACACGATGATCCCTTGCACCACGTGCAGCACATTGCCCTCCCAGGAGTAGCCCGTCGTCCATCCCAGCACCGCAAAGGAGAGTGCCGTGCCGATCATCTGAATCTCGCTGAGGACCCCGTCACTCCAGCGCGGGCGGTAGCTACCGGCAACTACCTTTGGCGTGAGCGACGGTAACAAACGTGGCACCAGCTTGCGGTACTCCGTATAGGCAGCTCCCATTTGTCCCGTCAAAAACTCCTCTTCGCGGCCAATCAGCCGGTACTGAAGGAGAATGATCAGAGCAAGCGTCAACAGCGCCGCCTCCGGACGCATCAACATGGACACTGCAACCGTGTGCAGAATCGTTCCGAAATAGAGAGGGTTCCGGCTATAACGATATGGTCCGTCGGCGATGACGCGTCCACCCTCCAAGCCGCCGCGGTGCACGGTGGTCGCACCCAGATAGGCCGCGCCCCATATGCGCATCGCCGCTCCCGCCAGCGCAAATAGGACAACACCCACCAGCACCGCATTCCAGTCAAACGCAAAACCTTGATAGCTCGGCCGCGCCAGAGCGTTTGCCGCCAGAAACCAGCTGCTGCCGTTGCGCAGAAAACTCCATATCGGTAAGTGCCAGGGAGCCGCCAGTCCCAGGGTATAAATC
>CAXTRR010000025.1:46802-56525 GCA_964246795.1 uncultured Terriglobus sp.
ATGTACCAGGTAGCGCTGGTTATATTCAAATGCCGTCGCCCGCATCATTTACGACTTCCCTCCACCAAGACAGAGAACCTCTCAAGGAAAATTGCTGTCACGAACCCTCCCAGGCTAGCCCGCCAGCATCCCCAGCAGCGCATCAAAATCCTCAAGCCCGCCGTATTCTATGATCACGCGGCCCTTCCCGTTCTTGTCCTCAATCCGCGTGCGCAGCCCAATTGAGCGCTGAATCCGGTCCTGCGCCTCCTTCACGTTCGGATCAACCTCCGGCACTTCGACACGGCCTGCGGCGTCCTTTCCCAGCTTGCGCTCCGGGTCCAGCAGTCCCTTGATGTAAGTCTCCGTCGCCCGCACACTCATCGACAGCGCGGCTACCTTTTGTGCGGCGGCAAGCATCTGCTGCTCGGACTCCAATGCCAGCAACGTGCGCGCATGGCCAAAGCTCAGTTCGCCGGCCTCCACCCGGTGCTGCACGGCTGTTGGTAACCGGAGCAGCCGAAGAAAGTTCGCCACGGAGGCACGATCCTTTCCAGTACGCTGGGCCATCTGCTCCTGCGTAAGCTGGAACTCGCGCCCCAGCCGCTCATACGCGCGTGCCTGCTCCATCGGGTTCAGGTCGGCACGCTGCAGGTTCTCCACAATGGTCATTTCCATTGCCTGCTCGTCAGTCGCCTTCAGCACCATTGCCGGTACGGTCGGCTTGCCGGCCTTTCGAGAGGCCAGCCAGCGGCGCTCCCCGGCAATGAGTTGGAAGCGGCCGTCGGGAAGCGGTCTTACCGTAATGGGTTGCACAACTCCCGTCGCGCTTATCGACTGAGCCAACTCATCCAGCGCCGCCTCGTCGAATTTCGACCGAGTCTGGTAGGGGTTCCGCTGAATGCGGTCAAGCGGAATCTCGAGCGCGGTTCCCGCATTTGCATCTGACGCTGACGCCGTTATCGTCGGCGCAGGCCGGGATGGCAGAAGCGCCTCCAACCCGCGGCCCAGCGCAGGACGTTTCAGTGCAGGCGTAGCAGGTATCGCCATCGTCAAATCCCCCTAGCGGTTGTAAGGCCAGAAACGAATCTCTGGCTTGTTCTGTTTGCGCTGCCCAGCCAGCTGCCGCGCGCGAGGACTTTCCATGCCGTTTCGCTTCAAAATCTCCCGCGCTAATTCCTGATAAGCCTCAGCACCGCGCGATTTCGGATCGTACAGAATCACCGGCAAGCCATGGCTGGGAGCTTCCGCCAGCCGGATGTTGCGCGGAATCGTGGCGGAAAAGAGCTTCTCCGCAAAGAAGCTACGAAGGTTTTCCGCCACCTGTTGCGAGAGCGAAGTGCGCGGATCGTACATGGTCAGAAGTACGCCTTCCAGCGCCAGGTTGGGATTGAAGTGTGCGGAAACCTTATCCAGCGTACTCATCAGTTCGCTGATGCCTTCCAGGGCAAAGTACTCCGCCTGCATCGGAACCAGCAGTCCGTCGGCGGCACACAGGGCGTTGAGTGTCAGCAGATCCAGGGAGGGTGGGCAGTCAAGCACAATCCAGCGATACTGTTCTCGCAGGGGTTGCAGCGCATCTAGCAGGCGGAACTCCCGCCGCTCCTGCCCTGCCAGCTCGAAGTTCGCGCCAATCAGGTGCTTGCTGGCCGGCAGAATGGAAAGCAGCTCGACCGAGGTGGGGAGAACGGCTTCCGCTGCAGTCGCGTCTCCACTGAGTACGTCATAAGTGGAGCGGCGCTCTGCGTCCCGAGGCAGACCAACTCCTCCACTGGAGTTTGCCTGCGGGTCGCAGTCCACCAGCAGCGTGGGAAGCAACTCGAGCGCAAAAGCAGCGGCTAGGTTGATGGCCGTAGTGGTCTTGCCAACTCCGCCCTTTTGGTTGACGACGGCAAGGATTTTTGCGGGGGCTGCACTCATGAGCACTTTGGCAAGAGTAGCGGAGGCAGAGCTTCTGAGCAATGACCCGTGATGACCCGTGGGTGTTCCACGTGGAACAAAGGTCGTAGGTGAGCTGGCAACTGCATACTCCAGTTCTCACCCTTGCTGATAGCTCGCATCTTCTGATCCGGTCGGCTCCCAAACATGCGAATTTTGGGGGAGTCTACCTAAAGTTAACATTCGCTGCCCACCACGTACCGCTAGCGACTTAGCCTGTGGCTTTCCACCTAAGAACGTTCCACGTGGAACTCTTCAAGCCTGGCCACGATCAACCTTCCCGAGGAATTCGGTACGCTATGCACCTCTACATTCGACCACTTCGCCTGCGGCAGGTGGATCGCTCCACGCTCGCCGATGTAATAAGCCAGAATGCTACCCACGTTCAACCGCTGCATCGCCCCCTGCAGAGCCAGGGCCATCTGATCCACCGCGCGCAGTGTCACCACGTCGAACCGGCTACTCGCCGGCATATTCTCGGTCCGGTCCGCCCAAACCTTCGTGCTGGGGCTCAGCATCCAAACCGCCTCGCGCAGGAACGCTGCTTTCTTTCCCTGTGACTCCGCCAGAGTAATTTTCGCCTCGTGGTGCAGCATGGCAATCGGAATGCCCGGAAAGCCCGCACCTGAGCCGATATCCAGCAGATTCCCGAAACGCCGCAGCTTGGTGGCCAGAAACAGGCTCTCTCCAAAGTGCCGCTGTACCATCTCCTCCGGGTCACGTATTGATGTCAAATTCGTACGCGCATTCCAATGCACCAGCAGCTGCAGGTACCGGCTCAGTTTTTCCATTAACTCGGCCCAGGTCTGACCTCCGCTGTACTCCGCCAAATATGGCTCCAGCAGGGCCGAGATGCGTTCCGGAGAAACTTTCATCAAAGACTCCCCGCCGCAGCCGCAACAAAGGCCCGCAGCAACTCCCGCGAGAGCTCACTCTGCTGCATCGTTCTCTCCGGGTGCCACTGCACACCAACCAGCCACGGATGCGATAGGTCCTCGACTGCCTCAATCACTGCATCTTCGCCCGATCTCGCCACAATGCTGAGCCGGTCCCCCGGCGTGCCGACGGCCTGATGGTGACTTGAATTCACCATCACCCTGCATCCCCCGGCATCATCTGCAATGCTCTTCTCCTTATTTACAATCTGGCCAAGCTTCGAGTCATGCGCAATCAGATTGGCGTGCGCACTCACCACGGCGCGCCCGGCACGGTGATTCACCGGGACTGGCTGCAAATGTTGCACCAGCGTGCCACCCCTGTATACGTTCAACGATTGCAGCCCAAAGCAGATCGCCAGCAACGGCGTGCCTTCCCTTTCCACATGCTCCAGCAGCAGCCTGTCAGTGCTTTCACGGGAGTTGTCAGGGAATGCCGTTTCGGGCTGGCGGTCATGGCCATAGAGTTCGGGGGATAGATCGGCGCCGCTCCCGGGCAGTAAAATGCCTGCGCACCCCTGCACCAGGCGGATCAACGCAGCCGAACTCTGTCCCAATTCCACCCGAACTGCCTCGCCGCCATAACTCTGTACAGCACGGGCGTATTCCGGCCAGGACTGGTCGTTGTAGGGTGCATCGAATGAGGTGGGAACGGGAATGGCGATCCTGGGCACGCGCGTCATGACAGTCTAAGTGTACTCAGAACAACGGCTTACAGGCTTGAGCGTTGCGTCCAGCATCTGGAATTGCCAAGGGCGTATGCGCAAGAAATCGAGGTGTGTGCCTCAGCTTCCTTCAGCAGTCCGGGTTGGACTAAACCAGTCCAGCGTCCGCTCCAGCCAGATCTTTTGATCTTTCCGGTTGACAATTCCATCCAGAAACCCATGCTGCAGCAGGAACTCCGAACGCTGAAAGCCCTCCGGCAATTTCTGACGAATGGTTTGTTCGATAACACGTGGCCCAGCAAAACCGATGAGAGCTCCTGGTTCAGCGATGTTCAGGTCGCCCAGCATGGCAAAGCTGGCGGTTACGCCCCCTGTGGTCGGGTCGGTCATCAGGCTGATGTAGGGAACCCTGGCCTCTGCCAGTCTTCCCAGCGCGGCGGACACCTTCGCAAGTTGCATCAGGCTGACAATGCCCTCCATCATGCGGGCACCCCCGGATGCCGAGATAATCAGCAAAGGGTGGCGGGCTTCGCGGGCGCGGTCAACTGCTCGGGCGATCGTTTCCCCGACAACCGCTCCCATGGAACCGCCGATAAACCCGTATTCCATGGCGGAGACTACGACATGATGCCGCCCGATGCAGCCCGTCGCATTCACAATGGCGTCGTTCAACCCTGTCTTCTTTTGCGCTTCCAAAAGTCGCTTTTTGTAGGTCTTCAGGTCGCAGAAGTCCAATGGATCCGTAGACTTAAGCTCCAGGTCGACCATCTGGTAGCCCGGCTCCAGAAGCATGGAAAGCCGCGCCCGCGCGTCCATCCTGAAGTGGTATGCGCAGTATGGACAGACTTGGGCGTTGCCGTCCAGCTCCGCGCGAAAGATGGCCTTTCCACACTCCGGGCACTTGGCCCAAAGTCCCTCGGTCCTGACCGAGCGCTGCTCTTCGCCGGCGGTCTCAGTCCGCATTGGCGCATCCTGTCGCTTAAACCAACTCATGAGTCGCTTTCCAGTCTACCCGTTTACCGGCATTGGTGGAGTTGTCTTGTACGGGGACGTTGCGGGCGAACCCTATTTTCGCTGTGCTCCAGGCTGCACGCCCATTCCTGTACCGGTTTGCGGCTCCTGGGTCAGGTCACTGGGGACACGATTTGGATCATTCAGAAGGCTAGGGTTTGCAAGGGGCATACCTACGCCAGCGGCGCGCACAAACGCCCTGGGATCGCCGATGCTGACATTCAGAATGTGCACGCCCGTGGCCATGCTGGAGGGCCGGACGAAATCCAGAATGTAGCGGCCTCGAACAAACATCAGCACACGTTCCAGCTCCTGTTGCGCGGGATGGTCTCTGCCTTCCAGCGTGATGCCACCCGCGGACTCGGTAACGAAGCCCAAGGTGTCTCCCGCGGTTAGTACGCGGGAGGCGGCGGACATCGCGGCTTGACCGGAGCGCATGTCGCTCGAGGGTGGTCTTTCCCGGATGCCGAAAATGGCGGTGGACTGCCTATTTGCCTCTTCAATCAGCCGGTGGGTGTCGACTTTGCTGCCGCTGTCCTCCCCATCGGTGATCAGGACGACGACGCGGCGGCCCGGAGCATTATCAATCTTGTGGACCAACTCGTAGGTGGCGTCCCACAGCCGGTTTTTATCACGACACGTTCCGGGTGTGCTCGCATTGGCTTTCCGCAGCGCCGTCATGGCGGAGATCAGATGTTCAGGAAGCGCGGTGAAGGTGCTGGTTTGTACCAGTACACAGTTGCGGATGATCCCCACATTCACGGAGTCCTCCCGGCCCAGCAGTCCCGGAGCAAGCCGCGGAATCGCCTGCAAAAAGTCGGGAGCAACTGCCGCGGTGCTGGCGCGTTCATCCAGCAGCAGGGTGAGGCGGATGGGATCGCCACCCTGGGTGCGCACGTGCTTCGGAGCGAACTTTGGACCGGCGTCGATGTTCATCGAAAATCGCGACGGGTCGAGACGAATCATCGGCAGCCGGTCACGGTCAAGCACCAGTACCGGAATCTGCACCAGGTTGGCATACGCGCGCAAAACCCTCACGGGTGCCTCGCCAGCCGCCTGTGGCACAGCTCCGGGGTCTTCCGCCGATCCATGGCCGGCTGACGAAGACTGCACCGGCACTGCATTCTGCGCGTGCAAAGATCCGCCTGCACCAGGCAGGCAGGCAATCAAGGCCGCCGTGAGTCGGATCAAGGGTTTCATGGGACGAGTGTTGCCGTGCTATCAGCATCTTCCCGAAAAACTGGGCATTTGTGCAAGCTTGTGTGTCTGCAGGGCTTCTGGCAGTGTCGAATCCTTTGTTTCGGCGTCATCCTTTACGGCTTTACACATCCAGCCTCTGATCTTCCCTCCCCCTGTCAGATTCGGAGTGCTAACGGCTCTGTGCTGACGGGTCTGTGCTAACGCGTCTTTGAAGATAAAAGATGACGGAGCTGCGTCCCAGAACAGCTACCTGATGGCCATCCGGCGAAAGGGCAAAGGCAAGCTGCGACATCGCAAAGTCCGCAGTGGTATTGAGTTCAGGCTCGGTCCATCCTCACTCCGGTAGATTGCAATCTTCTGCTGGATCAGGTCTGTTATTTTGAATGGCTGGCCGTAGCTCATGGTGCGTGCGGCCTTCACCGTTCTTATGGCAAACTTGCCTTCTCCGCCGCCTCCTGCAAAGTGCTCGACCCCTAAAGATTTGTTCTGCGCCATCGTGGCCAATAAACACGGCAGCAGGAACCAGCACACGTATACACCGGTCAGCAAACGGGAGTGGAACATGGACGCGGATTTCATGACGTTGCAGCAGAAGAATCTTAAACCGGGAAAAGTGTGCGCTTACAAAAGCAAAACGTACAAGGCAAGAGTTACTGCTTTGCCAGGACTGGCCTCGGGCCTTTCAGCCCTGAAAGGCGAGCGTTCACTCCCACCAAGGAATCCGCTTCTGGCCTTTCAATCGATCTCCACCACGATGCATGTCGCGTTATCAAGCCCGCCCGTCTCGTTTGCGGCGGAGGTCAGATGCTGGCAGGCCTGCTCCGGTGTTGACGATGTGAGCAGGAGAGACAGCATCTCCGGGTGGGACAGTGCCTTGCAGATGCCGTCCGTGGCCAGCAGAAAGCAGTCGCCCAGTTGCACCTGCACCACCGTCACAGACGGCACGACCAAGTCTGACGCGCCAATTGCCTGTGTCAGCACGCTGTCCCACTGCGCCATTTGTTGCGGCGAGATGTCCCGGTAGCCCGCCCGCATCACCTGGGAGAGTTGCGAGTGATCGTCCGTCAGCCGGTGCAGCAGCTGGTTGCGCAGCAGGTACGCGCGGCTGTCACCCACATGCGCCAGCCACATGCGCGCGCCGTCGAAGTGTGCGGCAACGATGGTGGTTGCCATGCCTGCATACAGCGGCTCCCGCTGGGCTGCCTGAAAAATTGAGCGGTTCGCCGCCTGAATTGACCGCTGCAACTCCGATCCGCCCGAGGACGAATTTGTAACGGAGTACGAAAACCGGCTCAGTATGCAGTCCACGGCTGAGCGGCTGGCCACCTCGCCCGCGTTGCCACCGCCCACGCCGTCGCAAATGACGAACAGGCCGCGGTCCATGTCGAAGCCAAAGCTGTCTTCATTGGTCCGGCGCCGCCGCCCCACGTCGCTAAGTGCCGCCGCTCTGATTCGGATATCCATCGTGCTCGCTGTGCCGCGGTCCCCGCGGGCACCGGTTTAGGACGTACTCTTTTTTGCGCGGTCGTAGCCAAAGCGCAGCTCCACCGTGCCCGCCAGTTCAATCTTGGTTCCCTTGCGCAGCAGCGCCGACTCGCCCGGCTTCAATCGCTCGCCATCCACGCGCGTGCCGTTGGAACTGTTCAGGTCCTGCAGAAAGAGCTGCCCATTGCGCTTCACCACCTCGCAGTGAAAGCGGGAAATGGCATGCTCTACATCGCGCACCACAATGTCGTTGCGCTGCCCGCCATCCTGCGGCACCGCACCGATGCGTGTCTGGTCTTTGTCGATACGAAAGCTCCGGCCGGCGTCCACGCCGCTGGTGACCTCCAGCACGGGGAAGCGCTGCAGCTTGCGCCGCCGCCACCAAAGCGAAATGCCCGCAAGCAGCGCGACAACGCCCGTTCCGGTGCCCAGGAAGAAGAGCCGGTTCCGCAGCGATTGAGAGGCCGAGATGCGGGTGCGCAGCTCATGCACCAGGGGATTGCCTGGCGAAAGCCGTTCCGCAATGCTCAACGCCCGGCTGGCCTCAGAAAGCCGCCCACCCAGAAAGGCGCTCTGCGCATTCAGGAGGGAGGTATTGGTTTGCTGCTGGCGCTGCTTCTCCTGGTCGTCGTTGGTGGCCACCTGCTGGTGCGCCGTTTGCTGCTGCTGCTGCTTGGCCTGGGCGTCCTTGATGCCGGCCATTGCGTTTGGATTGGCCGGGTCGATCGCCATGACCTGCTCGTAGAGGTTCTCCTGCTCCTGCGGATTCTGCGATCTGACCGCCTGACCCATAAGCGACGCGACCTTCTGCTTATTCGCCTTCTCTTCCTTGTCCTTGTCCTGCTGTTCCTTCTGCTGTTGCAGCAGCGCATTCGCGGTCACGGAATCACCCGGATTTGCCGCCGGCGTAACTACCGGGCCGCCCGCAGTGGGTGGCGGCGTTTGCGGTGGCGGGGTTGGCGCTTTTGGTGAGAGCCCATACGGTTTGGTCAGCGTCGCGCCTGTCAGCTTCACCACATCGATCTGCGCATTGTCCCCCGGCAGCATGAGCTGCAGACTCCCCGCCTGCGTACGCGCTCCCTGCGCCGAATCTCCACTCTCTGGACGTGGATCGCTGCTGACGCTTACCAGGTTCCCATTTACCCAGGTCGCAATGGTGCGGCCGCCGATGACAATGGTTTGCTCCACCGCCGCGCCCGCCGCGCCAAAGCCATGCTTGGCCAGGTGGTCCACCGCGCCCGCGTACGGCCCAATGCCCACGGCGTAGCCCGTGCCCATCTGCCCTGGTGTGTTGCGCACGGCCAGCGCGGTCATGTCCTCCGCCTTTACGTTGCCGTGATAGATGCTGGTCAGTTGCAGGACGGCGTCCTCGGCCGGCTGACCGTATTCCAGTGCGCCCGGTCCGGCCTCGCCGTGGATCGCGCCGCTGCGCACCGTCCACTTGGCCTCATGCGGCTTGGTGTTGCCGCCACCCATGCCAAGGGTAAGCACCTTGGTTGCCGAGTGGCCCACGCCGCTCTTTGCATCGGGCGCGCGCGCAATGCTCTTCCAACCACCCAGGTCTGACCCATTGAAGTCGCTGCTCAGGTTAAGCGGCGAAAGCCGGACGCCGCGCACCGCAAGCTGACCGGTTCCGTTTGAACGGAAGCCCAGATAGCCGCCCCGCCCGGTCAAACCAGACCCCGACCCGGCCGGCTGTCCATCCACCTTTACGCCGAGCGTGCCGTGGGACGCATTCACCTGCACCTTGTGCCAGCCCTGCGAAACCGTCGCCATGGACGACTTCGAGACGCCCTGGATGCCGCCCACGCCGTTCTTTGCGCCGCTGATGTCCAGGTCAACGGTCACCCCGCCGGAACCCTCCCGCGTTGCCCACATGCGGAACTCCGCACCCATGGGCACACTCTCGTTGTACTCAAACTGCAGGTCGAAGTCGCCAAACGGCACCGCCGTCATCACGTTGCGGTCGCCTCCGCCATTCGTCGTGATTGCCCCCGCCGTCGCGCTCCACGCGCCATGCGGATTCCACCCCAGCAGACTCGCCCCGTTGAACAGGTTCAGCGGGGCCTGCGCCCGCATCGGCGCCGCCAGCAGCATGCACAGGCAGAAAATTGACCAAAGCCCCGACCTCACCACTCCTGAAACTCCTGAAAAGGTGACGAGGATCACCGAAAACCCGGGTGCCCCATTTCTTCGCCGCTCCATCGCAGAGGGGCGGGTTCCAGGCAGGCGCGCAGCGGCGAGAATCAAACCGCCCTTTAAGGCCCGGATTCCTGCGGTGAAACGATGAGCGTTCAACGCACTTCGCGCACAATCGCGCTTTCCCAAATTCATTGTGCGAGCGCCTCCTTCGACTCTTCCGCATCCTCCACGTAGCTTGCGGCCAAGGCACCCTCCGGCTCACTCAGCGAAAAGATGAGCTCCTGTGGCGGTGTCTCCTCACCTTCTGAGGCTCCAGCTTCAGCAACCAGCGGGGTCGCATCCAGCACAATATGCCCGCCCGGTACAGC
>CAXTRR010000026.1:0-15082 GCA_964246795.1 uncultured Terriglobus sp.
TAGTTCAGGGGTTAGAACGCGGGTCTGTGGCACCCGATGTCGAGGGTTCAAATCCCTCCAGCCGCCCCAAAGATTCGCTTTGGATTGAAAGTCCAAGCCAAACGTCAGCGGAGGCCACCAGCCTCCGCTTTGCTGTTTCCGGCAGGCACAGCGAAGGGAGATTCGCATGGCGGTACGCACGGGAACGGTTTTTGCCGGAACCAGCGGCTGGGCCTACCCCACCTGGAAACCCGGCTTTTATCAGAAAGACATTCCGCCGCGCCGCTTCCTGGAGCACTATGCCACGCGCCTTAATTCCGTAGAGGTGAACTACACCTTTCGCGCGCTGCCCGGTGCCGATCAGCTTGCCGGATGGCTGGCGGCTGTGCCGAAATCCTTTCGTTTCAGCTTCAAGGCACCGGAGGCCATCACACATCGCCGCCGTTTGCGCGATTGCGGCGACCAGGTGGAAGCCTTTTTGGCTTCACTCGATCCGGTCGCGAAAGCGCGGCGAGGCCTGCTGCTCTTCCAGCTGCCTCCCAACTTCAAGGCGGACCCTGCCCGGCTGGAGCGCTTTCTAGAGCTCCCGCAACTCGCCAAGGCAGGCCGCATCTCCTTCGAGTTCCGCCATGAGAGCTGGTTCACGCCGGAGTGCTACAAGCTGCTCCGCAAACATGGTGCCGCCGTTTGCATCGCGGAGAGTGAAGACCTGCAAACGCCGGAGGTGCAGACGGGACGAGGCTTCAGCAGCTATCGGCTGCGCATGCCCGGCGGTTACGACGAAGCTTCCATAGCGGAGCACGCCGCACGCTTTGCCGCACTGGCAAATGCCGGCCGCGATGTGTACGTCTATTACAAACACGAGGATGAGCCGAATGGCCCGCTGGCCGCGGAAGCGATGCTGCACCGGCTTGCGATCCAATCTCCAGACCTGGCGAGGCCCGGGTAGCCGCCGTGAAGCATGGCTGCGGGCCAAAAGCGCGGGCCATCGTTAGATTTTCCGGGCTCGTCGTCAGCTTTTAACGGGATAGATGAGCTGACGCGAGATAGTGGTGATCCAGGGATTGGCGCAACAGGCTCTTGATGACCGCCTGACGGCTGATGTTCAGTTCCTGCGCGGCCCGATCCAGTTCCTGAAGCATTGGAAGAGCGAAATCCACGTTTACGCGTTGAACTTTTTGGGGTTGTACCATGTGGCCCGCATTGGTGAAGAAGCGGGACACACTCTCCCCTGCGTCGGCCATCTTCGCAATCTGCTCGGCATTCGGCGGTGTGCCTGCTTCAAGCCTGGTCGGCATACAGTTGTCTTTCCTCATGAGTAGATTTCCAAAGGGTCACGAGCCAGTAGAACTCTCCCTCAGCATCCTCGCGCACCTCATAGATTACGCTGTACAGTTTCCCGTTCACCCATCCAATGGCTCGGAATTGCTCTGGGAGTTCGCATCGCTGATCGCTGTAGTAAGGCATTGCGAAGAGTTCTTGTGCTTCCTCGAAGCCCACGCCACGCTTCGGGTTGGATTGAAGCAATTGACTTTTGGCGGCATCGAATCGTAACCGCATGTATAAGAGTTATACCACTTGGGCTTGGTGACTTCAAACTACAGGCACTGTACCCACTAACCTGTCCTATTCAAAACTCATGCCTTCCAGTTTCCCACGCGAGGCTTGCCTTAACCTATTTTGCGGTCGCGAACAGCGAATCAGACCACGTTGCCGTAACAGTTCCAGCCTGTGGTCGAATAGAACAAGTGCCTCCCGCCGCTGACATCACCTCCACAGACTTCCAGCCGCGCCGCGGGCTGCGCGGCGGCCACCTGCAGACGATTGCCGGCAACTTCCTGCCGCGCCCGCACACGCTGCCCGCTCCGGCCACGGAGCTGGTGGATGTGCCGCTGCCGCCGGAGATGCAGGAGCTGCCGGAAGCCGTGGAGCTGGACCGCCTGATGCCCAGCCGCGTGCTGTGCCATTGCCACTGGCAGGCTGTGCCGCGGGAGGCGGTGACCGTGATCCTGGTGCATGGGCTGGAGGGCTCGTCCAACTCGCAGTATGTGGTCAGCAACAGCAACCGGCTATGGCATGCGGGCTGCAACGTGGTCCGCATGAATATGCGCAACTGCGGCAAGACCGACGCGCTTTCGCCCGCGCTCTACCACTCGGGCATGTCGAGCGATGTGGTGGCGGTGCTGCGGTGGTGCATTGCGCGGGGTCTGCCGCGGGTGGTGCTGGCCGGTTACAGTATGGGCGGCAACCTGGTGCTGAAGGCCGCCGGCGAACTTGGCACACAGGCCCCGCCGGAGTTGCTGGGCGTGGTTGCCATCTCGCCAGCCGTAGACCTGCGGGAGAGTGCCGACGCGCTGCACCACTGGACCAACCGCATGTATGAGCGACGCTTTCTGCGCAACTTGCGGGCGCGCTACCTGCGCAAGGTTCAGCTATTCCCCGCCATCTTCTCCGCAAAACCGCTGGCGCGGGTGCGCTCCATCCGCGACTTTGACGACTTTGTGATGACGCCGCACTGCGGCTTCCACGGCGCGGACGACTACTATTTCCGTGCCGCCGCAGCCCGTGTGCTGGACCGCATTTCCGTGCCGGCGCTGGTGGTGCATGCGTTGGACGACCCGTTCATCCGCCTGACCCCTTCTACCCGGGGAATGCTGCGGGACAATCCGCACCTTCTGCTGGTGGAGCCGGCACACGGCGGCCACTGCGCCTTTCTGGAAAATCCCTCGCCGGGCTACGACGGCCTGTGGGCAGAGGCGAAGCTGCTGCGGTATGTGCAACAGCTCGCCGCCGGGAGAGAGCAGGCAGACGTGAACGAAACCAGTCGTGTGCCGGAGACTGCCGCCGCATGCTGATGGACATCTCCACCGCCTTTGCCGCGGAAGACCCGGTGCTGGTGGTGCCGTGGCAGAGTGAGGACGGAAAGCTGCGCTGGGTAGACCTGCGCAACGACCCGGACGCGCTGGACAGCATTCCAGAAGCTGACAACCATCCCGCCCTGCTGTCGGCTTTGCGTTCACTCAACGCCGGGCGCTCGCCTGTGTTCACCGCCAAGTGCGACGTGTGGACGATGGACGCGGATGAAGTCGCAGCCACGCGGGACGACCTTTTGCTGGAGGAGGCCGTGGCCGCCGCCGGGATGAGTTGCTACGTGGACCTGTTGTGGCGCGAACGTGCCGTCTTCGCCTCCCGCCACCGCAGCGAGCAGGCGCTTTACCGGCTGGAGCGCCTGGCCGCCGACCTGCCGCATAGCCTGGCCGGGCTGGAAGCCGTGCTGCGGCCCGCTGTGGTGGAGTTGGAGGGCGTGCGCGAGGGCTTCGCCCTGACCCTTTACGTGAAAGGTGTGGGCGTGGATGCGTCAGAGGCGGATGAGCGCTGGTCCGCCGCGCTTCTGGATGCCGCGGCCCTCTTCCGCACGCGCGATCTGCTTACCCTGTAAGCCGCGCAGGGTGGCCTGCCACATTCTGCCCCGGGCGGAGGTAGACCTGGTTGTCAAGCGCAGCATCCCACGTCGGCATGGAAAAGGATTTGAGCGGCAGCCCCCGGAAGAATGGCCCGATGACGGCCCAGATGGGAAGAAGGAATCTGAAGGTCCTGCTGGTGGTCTTCGTCCTCTTCGGAA
Organism: uncultured Terriglobus sp.; assembly: GCA_964246795.1. Classification (GTDB taxonomy): domain Bacteria; phylum Acidobacteriota; class Terriglobia; order Terriglobales; family Acidobacteriaceae; genus Terriglobus. Next base: position 3,602 of record CAXTRR010000026.1, read on the forward strand.
TCGCCTATTACCTCTTAAGTAATTTTCTGCCGTATCACGATGACGCGGAAATCGTTCGGCACAGTGCGGTCAAGGGAGCGCTGGTCGCCTGCGGCCGGCAGATTGCGGCTGCACGGCCCGGCATTGGCAATGACGCGATCTTTGCCCAATGCGACTGCGCAAGCCGGCACTTTGCGGACAACCTGACCGCCGACGAGATCAAGCCGCTGCAGACACACAAGGAACAGTTCGCGCCGCCATTCGAGATAACGCCAGCATTTCAGGCGAAACTGGACAAAGAGATCGCCGCCTGTCCCTCTGCACCTCTGGCGCGGTGACTTGGGTTTGATCAAAGAGACGTCGAGCTTCGAGCGCAAGGTCGAGCTTCGAGCGCAAGGGACTCGGTGTGGATTGGCGCGGCGTGCATTGCTCCGGTGTGCATTCGTCCAGTGCCTTGCGATGGAGGAGGCAGCGGCACGGATGGCGCCTCGGTTTGTGCCGGTATGGCGAACGGGTCGTTGGGTGAGGCCGGCTCTTGAGGCGTGAGTGGAGCGGACATGGTGTTTCGGGGATGCGCGCGAGGGGGGAGAGGGGTGTCCGCGCACTGTGGATAAGCTTCTATAAACGACGCGATTCGTGCTGGGCCGGGCCGGGAGAATGGGCGTAGTGTGTTGTTCAGAGGATTTTCCGTGATGAAGAGAAGAGATTTTCTTCGGCGAACGGCGCAGGCCCTGGCTGCCGCCCTTGTGCCCGGCTCCCTTGCCCATGCGGCGCTGGTGGATCCGGAACCGCTTGGCACCAAGCTTCGCGCGCAGGACGAAATTGTCCTGGGCAAGACCGGCATCCGCACCAGCCGGCTTGCCATGGGCACGGGGACCATCGGCTATGGCGGCGGCTCCAACCAGACGCGGCTTGGTGACTCACCCTGCACGCGGCTGCTGCTGAACGGCTTTCACGAGAACGGCCTGCGGTTCTTTGACGCGGCGGATTCGTACGGCAGCCACCCCTATGTGCGCGAGGCGGTGAAGCAGTTGCCGCGCGACAAGGTGACCGTGCTGACCAAAACGGACACGCGCGACCCGGCTGGCGTGCGTGCCGACCTGGACCGCTTCCGGCGGGAGCTCGGCGTGGAGCAGATTGACATCGTGCTGATCCATTGCGTGACGGAGCACGACTGGACGACACGCTATCGCGGCGTGATGGATGTACTGTCAGAGGCGAAACAGAAGGGCGTGATCCGCGCGCATGGCGTCTCCTGCCATAGCCTGTCCGCACTGAAGGCCGCGGCGGCATCGCCCTGGGTGGAGGTTGACCTGGTCCGGCTGAATCCGATTGGCTCGCACATGGACGCCGGCCCGGAGACGGTGATTCCGATCATCCAGCAGATGCGGGCGCAGGGCAAAGGCATTGTGGGCATGAAGATCCTGGGGCAGGGCGACCTGCGCGACCGGCCGGCCGAGGCGATCCGCTATGCGCTGAAGAGCGGCGTACTGGATGCCATGACCATCGGCGCGGAGTCAAAGCGGGAACAGGATCTGCTGGTGCGGCACGTGGCGGCTGCGTAAGCGCCGTCTTCAACGCAGCGGCTCCGTCCTCACGACAGTTGTTTCGTCACTACAAACGTGGGTGCCCCATCTTCACGACGGCTTCATCGTCGTTAAGGTGGGATGAGGCGGCTGGAACTCTCATGGCGAGGAAGAACCCACCTTAGCTGCGCGAAGGTGGGGCACCCACAATCTGCGGTATGCGGATTGTTCTCTCTACTTCGCTAGACTGAAATGATGAGCACGATCAAAGCGGTCCGCGGCACGCGCGACCTGTTGCCGCCGGAAACCGCGCTGTGGAACCGCGTGGAGCGCACCGCACGCGAAGTCTTTGCACGTTATAACTTCGGCGAAATCCGAACGCCGGTGCTGGAAGCCACAGAGCTTTTCGCGCGTGGCGTGGGCGAAGAGACTGACATTGTGAGCAAGGAGATGTACACGTGGGAGGACCGCGCGCGCGCTGCCAGCGAGAAGGCGCAATCGCTCACGCTGCGGCCGGAGAACACTGCCGGCGTCGTCCGCGCCTATATCGAGCACAAGCTGGGTGACACCGGCCAGCTGCAGAAGCTGTATTACATCGGCCCGCAGTTCCGCCGGGAGCGCCCGCAGAAGGGGCGTTACCGCCAGTTTTTCCAGATCGGCGCGGAGGTGATCGGGCCGCCGACTTCCGGCTCGGAATCACCGCTGCGCGATGCCGAGGTCCTGGAAATGCTGGCGGCGCTGCTGGATGCGCTGGAGATCCCACGGGCCAGCGAAAGCAACGACTGGAAAGGATGGAAGCTGCTGCTGAATTCCGTGGGCAGCGCTACGGACCGGCCGCGCTATGTGGCCGCGCTGCGGGAGGCTTTGCAGCCCGTCAAAGACCGCATGTGCCCGGACAACCAGCGCCGCGCGGAGACCAATCCGCTGCGCGTGCTGGACAGCAAGGACGAAGCCGACCAGGAGATCATCGACGCGCTGCCCAGGATCACCGACTACCTGGACGAAAGCTCAAAGCAGCACTTTGCCGAAGTGCTTGCCGCGCTGGACGCGTGCGCCGTGCAGTACACGGTGAACCCGCGGCTGGTGCGCGGCCTGGACTACTACACGCGGACCACCTTTGAATTTACGGTGGACCTGGGCCTGGGCACGCAAAACGCGCTGCTGGGCGGCGGGCGCTATGACGGCCTTTCGGAAATGCTGGGCGGCCCGCGTGCACCGGGGATTGGCTTCGCCATTGGAGAGGACCGGCTGATTCTCACGCTGCAGGCGCTGGAGCAAGCGGCAGAGGCCAGCAGTGGCGAGATCGCCGCCGCGCCAAAGCTTGACGCCTACATTGCCCCGCTCAGCCCTACGCAGAATGCCGCGGCCCTGGCGCTGGCGCAGGGTCTGCGTGCTGCCGGTTTACGGGTGGAGGTGGGCGACGGCAGCTTTCGGCTTAAGAAGAGCTTTGAGGCGGCCGAGCGCGTGGCTCGCCACATCGTGATTCTGGGTGAGGATGAGGTCGCGCAGCAGATGGCGACCGTGAAGACGTTTGCGGCGAATGAGCAGCGCAAGGTGAGCTTCAGCGAATTGCGGGCGAGCCTGGAAGCGTCTCGCGATTAGTACAAAGGTAGAAGGCATTCCGCAGCAATTTACAGAGCGAACTATACTCCGCGTATGGACTTCCGGATCGAGTTCGAATTAGAAGACGACGGACGCTGGATTGCCGAGATTCCGGAGCTTCCCGGAGCGCTTGCCTATGGGATCACTCAACGTGAAGCGGAGAGCAAGGTTCAGGCAATCGCCCTTCGTATTACAGCTGACCGGCTCGAGCAGGACAACTCTACAACTGAACATGTTCATGTTGTACTCGCGTGAGCACTTGGCCAAGCGCAAAGCGAATCGGATGTTGCGCGCTGCGTGCCGGATCGGATGGAGTGAGGCTGAGAGAACAGGTACCGGATCTCGCCGCCAACTCAGGAAAGACGGCTTTGCCCCGTTTACCTGGGTATTTCACGATGGTGAAGAGATCGGCCCAGGATGCTGGCGCGCATCGCCAAATCCACAGGACTAAAGCCAACTGACCTATAGTAATGCGGCGGGCCATTTTCCCCTCACAAAGATCGCGGCTTACCGCATTGCTGTTAGCGCAAATTTGCCGCCTTGTGGATCGATGGCTTGCACGATCCATCCGCCGCCGGGCACCTGTGCCGGCCCGTGGGTGATTTCTCCGCCGTTCTGCTTTACCCGCTCAGCAGCGGCGTTGATGCTGTCTACTACGAAGTAGTAGAGCCAGGCGGGGTGGAAGCCGTCCGGGCGCATTTCCGGCGGCACGGTCATCATGCCGCCGCCCGCTTCGCCTGTGGTGAAGGTCTGGTATGTGCCCATGGGGCCCATGTCGACGGCCATGTCTTTGCGCCAGCCGTACCGTTTGCTGTAGAAGTCCCACGCGGCCGCCCAGTCAGTGGTGCCAAGTTCATGCCAGCCCACGCTGCCGGGCGCGGGCGGCGCCAGCCGGGGCGGGGCCGCTGCCTGGTTGGGCTGGAAGAGCAGGTAGCCGGCACCCTGCGGATCGTGCACCACGGCGAAGCGGCCTACGCCGGGAATCTCCGAAGGCGACCGGAGCACGCCACCGCCATCGGCCTGCACCGCGGCCGCTTCCGCATCCACGTCGGCGGTGTGGATGTGCGCCATCCAGCCGGCCGGAAAGTTTTCGCCCACCGACGCCCAGCTCATCATGCCACCCACATCGATGCCCTCATTGCCGAACATTTCGTAGCGCGGTCCACCCATGCCGGCGTCGCGGATCTTCCAGCCCACCACGGCGCTGTAGAACGCTTTTGCCGCGTCCAGGTCAGTGGTCATCAGTTCATACCAGACAAAGCCGCTTGGGTGTGTCGCCATTGTCTCGCTCATGGATCTCCGCTCCGTCTCCTGCTGAATGGAAATGATCTACAGCGAAGGAACCTAAAACATGCGGCCGCGAGTGTCCATAGGAAAAAACGCATGGCAAGATGATCCTGATTCAGCGGGTCCTGCAATCCGAGGGGAACACCGCAGGCACAAAGGAGCGGGGACCGGTGTCTATCCCATAACAGGCACCCGTCTGACTCCGATGCACACCACTCGACGTTCCTTCGCTCTGCAACTGAGCAGTGCGCTGCTTGCGGGCACCACTCCGCAGATGGCTGCGCCGAAATTGGTGGAAGCAGCGCGCGCCCAAATCGGTGTGACCACTGGCTATGATCCGGCGTATACCCGCATGGGATATCCGCTGGGCGATGTGCCGCGTTCCACCGGCATTTGCGCGGATGTGATTGTTCGTGCCTGCCGTGACGCGCTGGGCCTGGACCTGCAGGCGCTGGTGCATGCCGACATGACGAAGAATTTTCGCGCTTACCCCCGCAGTTGGGGCGCCGCGCACCCGGACGCCAACATCGACCACCGCCGTGTGCTGAACCTGCAGACCTTCTGGACGCGGCAGCAGGCACGTGCATGGGCGGGCAGCGTGGGCAGCACAAACGCGGGTGATGACTTTGGCCCGGGCATGCGGCCCGGCGACTTTGTGACGTGGCTTATTGGCGGCTCACTTCCTCATGTGGGCATTGTTGCGGAAGCCGCGTTTGCGGGCGCCAGCGTGGTTCACAACATTGGCCGCGGCGCGGAAGAAACCGAGCTTGCCGCCTTTCACACGCACCGGGCGGTGGGACGGTATCGCTGGCCGGTGTGAGTCTGGTGCTGAAGCCTTTCATGCCATATGGCGTACAATCGGCGACAGGTGGCGTCATGACTGTGGCAACGATTGCGGATGTGCTGGGCGGGCGCAAATCCCTCCATTCCCGTGTGGTAAACGAGCCGGAGTTGCGGGAGTTGACCCGCAAAGGTCTGCCGTTCAGTGTGGTGGCCAGTCTGGCTCGTGAACTCGACATGCCAGACCAGGAAGTGGCGCGCGCCGCCGGTATTTCCAGCCGGACCTTCAGCCGGCGGCGCAGTCATGAATCCCGCCTGTCACAAGCGGAGTCCGACCGCCTGGTGGAGATTGCACGGACACTGGCCTATGCCGCCGAGGTGCTGGGCAGCACAGAAGCCGCGCGCGGATGGATGCAGCATCCCATCCCAGCGCTGAATGGAGAAATCCCGCTCAACCTGATGGACACCAGCACGGGCGTGCGGGAAGTAACAACGATTTTGGGCCGCATCGAGTACGGCATTTTCAGCTGATGCAGCTTTGGCGCATTTGCAAGAACTCCTACGCGGCCACCGCGTTCTCAGGCAACGGCAGCTTGCTAGTGCCGGGACGATGGCACGACGGGGCACGCATGGTGTACACGGCGACTTCCATCGCGCTCGCTTCCGTGGAGGTCTTCGTGAACATTAACAGATTTGCCGAACCGCTCGACCTGGTTTTGATGGAAGCCAATTTGCCTGTCCACCTGCTGCCAGAGGAGTTGCAGGACGGCACACTCCCCTTCGCGTGGCGGGAAGAGATCAAGCTCACTCAGGCAATCGGCATGGAGTGGTTTGCCAGCCGGCGCAGCGTGGCTCTGCGGGTTCCGTCTGCCGCCGTGATGGGTGACTGGAATGTGTTGCTCAATCCGGAGCATCCGGACTTTGGCCAGATAGCGATTGCGGCACCGCAGCCGTTTCGCTTCGACACGCGGATGTTCCGCAGTGCGTAGCCCGCTGCTGGCGCTGGCCGTGGCTGCCTTTGGCATCGGCACGACGGAATTCATCATTCTGGGCCTCCTGCCGGACCTGGCGCATGACTTTCATGTGTCGATTCCGCGCGCCGGCACGCTGGTCACGGCCTATGCGCTGAGCGTGACGCTGGGCTCGCCGTGGATCGCGTTGCTCGTCTCGCGATGGGAACGCAAGCGGGCTCTTCTCTTTCTCATGGGCATGTTTCTGGTGGGCAATGGGCTGTGCGCGGCCGCACCGAATTATCCGCTGCTGATGATTGCCCGCGTGCTTACCGCGTTGAGCCATGGCGCGTTCTTCGGCATCGGCAGCATTGTGGCGGCAAGCGTGGTACCGCCGGAGCAGCGCACCCGCGCCATTGCGCTCATGTTCACCGGGCTCACGCTGGCCAACGTGCTGGGCGTCCCCGCGGGCACGGCGCTGGGCCAGCATTTCGGCTGGCGCTCGGCTTTTGTGGCGCTGCTGCCGATCGGCCTGCTGGCGATTGCACTGCTGTGGCGCTACGTCCCGCGGCAGCAGCCGGAGCCGATTGCGCTGCGCAGCGAGTTTCGCGCGGTGCTGCGGCCGGGCGTGCAGCTGGTGCTTACCATCAGCACCTTGTCCAGCGTGGCCATGTTCTGCGTGCTTACCTACATCACGCCGATTCTTGAGACTGTAACGCACCTGTCGCCGCACGCGGTCACGTGGGTGCTGGTGGGCTTTGGAGTCTCCATCACCGTGGGCAACCTAATTGGCGCGCATTTTGCGGACTTGCGGCAGATTCCCACGCTCTTCGCCGGCTATGGAGCGCTGCTGCTCGTCTTTCTGACACTGCCCTTTGCGGAGGGCCGGCTTCTGCCAGCGGTCGTGATGGTATGCGTCTTCGGCGCGGTGAACTTCGCCGCCGGCTCGCCGCTGCAGGCGCGCATTGTGGAGCAGGCGAAAGGCGCGCCCAACCTCGCGTCGACGCTAAACCAGGGTGCGTTTAACCTGGGCAATGCCATCGGTGCAAGCCTTGGCGGGATTGTGCTGACGGCGGGCTATGGATATCGCCAGCTCAGCTTTGCAAGTGCCGCCGTGACGTCTGTGACGCTTGTGGTGGTGCTTGTGGCGGCGCGGGTAGAGAGACGGGAGCAGTTAAACCAGGGCTTATCCGGCGCATGATGGACTGGCCCTGAAGTTTGGATGAACCCGGCTCGATTCTTCCGGCGCGAACTGACACACTTCGCTGCTCAGTCTCCTGAATAGGCGTTCCGCTCGGAATAATATGCCTTATGACTTCGCAAGAACGAGCCGCTGCCGCAAAGGCGGGCGAGGATGCATTCCAGCAATGGCTTGACCACAACAGCTTTGCCTATGTGCGCGTTTGTCAGGATCCGAAAAGCTTCGCTAAGCTCTTCCGTTCTAACGTAAAGCGGCCCGACTTTCTGGTGCTGATCGACTCCATTGGCCTGCTGGCCGTAGACGTGAAGAACAAGAGCTCGTTTGGGTCGGGGTATTCGCTCTCTCATGACAAGGAGTGGCGCCTGGCCATCGCCTTCGAACGCATCTTTCGCCTGCCGGTCTGGTATGCCTACCAGGGTGCGGATGGTGGCTCCTGGTATTGGATTAGTGCTCTTAAAGCCGTCGAGGTCGGTGTGGAGAAGCAGGATACGGAGGGCGAGCTCTTCCTTGAGCTTGGCTTAAAGCACTTCGCTTGTGTCCACTCGCGCGAGGACTTTGGGCAGCTCTACCAGCAGCAGATGACCATGCACAATCAGTACCGCTGGAAGAACGAGGTGAAAGCCAACGTGACCTCGAAGCCAAAACGTGCTGACGATCCAAAGCAGGAAAAGACATAGCAGATTTGAGTTTTAGGAGGAACTGAGTCCGCTCCGCAGGGTGTGCTCCTGAATTGCCGCTTGAACTTCAAGCGCAAGGCTTAGAGCTCTGCGGCCGTCTGCTGCGCTCACCCGCGGCGTCTGGCGCGTTTGCACCGCATGAAGAAAGGCTTCGATCTCCAGCCGCAACGGCTCGCCTGCTTCCGTGGGTACCTTGCGGAGTGAAAGGCCGGCGGATGGGTGCGCGGGTACGCCGGCGGAGGGTCCCGCGACCGTGTTCGCGAAGACGGCTTCCAACTGAGCCGGTGTGAGCGATGCCGCTGCGGTCACGTCAATCATGAGCAGGTCCTGCCGGGCGAAATCGAGTGAGAGATACTGGTGCGGCTGGAAGAAGCGCAGCTTGCGCACGCGCTCCGTGGAGACGCGCGATGCCGTAAAGTTGGCCACGGCACCCGACTCGAATTCGACGCGCACATTGGCGATATCGACCTTGCGCGAAAGCACCGGCAGACCGACCGCGCGGACCTCCCGCACGGGCGAGTTCGCCAGCGTGAGCACGATGTCGAGATCGTGAATCATCAGGTCCAGCACCACGTCCACATCGAGCGAGCGCGGCGTGAAGATGCTGAGCCGGTGTGCCTCAAAGAACATGGGCCGGTTGAGCAGCGGCAGTGCCGCCGTAACGGCGGGATTGAAGCGTTCCAGGTGTCCGATCTGCACCACGCGGTTGCACTGGCGCGCTGCATCGATGATCTGATCGGCCTCGGCGAGTGTGGGGGCGATCGGCTTTTCAATGAGCAGGTCGACGCCGGCCGCCAGCAGGGCCAGCGAAGATGCCGTGTGCTGCACGGTCGGCGTCGCAACGCTGGCGGCGGTGAGCGGGAGGCCACTGCCAATCAGCTCCTGCACGCTTTCAAAAACGGAGATGGAGTACTCCGCCGCGATCTTCGCACGCACGCTCGCGTCCGGATCAACCGCGGCCACCAGGTGTACGGACGCGCCTTCATTCTGCAGTGCGCGATAAACCCGAAGATGATTGCGGCCGAAAGCTCCGGCACCGATCACAGCGACATTCAAAGTTGCCTCAAAGCACCTTGCATGCCGTCTTCGGCCTTGTCCTGAAGCACGAGTGAGATGGCGTCGGCCAGGTTCGCCCGGGAGTCCTTAACGGTTCGGCCCTGGCCATTTGCGCCTGGAATTTGTGAAGACCAGCCAACGTACCAGTCGCCGTCTCTTTGAACAACCGCGTGGAATTCGTGCTGAGTGGGCTGTGGCATCGTTGTTCTAAAGTTTGCTTTCCACTGCTTCACGGCAGCGGCTGTAAAGTTCCAACAGCTGCGTGACCTGGTCGTCTGGCTTGGCGGCGCTGGCCGGGCCAAAACCCGCAGTGGTGCCGGTGGCCTTCACCACGTTGGTGCTGCCGGCGATGAATTTCAAAAGGTCAAGAGCGATGTCTTCAGTGCGCCGCGCCGTGCTGGGAGATGCTGTGTCCATGGTGTCCAATATGTCCTCACCTTTGAGCATATGCAGTGCGGTGAAAGGGGGCAAGCTCAGCGCTCGGCATGTGGGGCGTGCAAGGTATCCGGCAGCCAGCCCGGCAGGCGATGCACGCTGCCAAGCGCAGATTCGTCTGAATTTCGTTCAGCGCGCGAGACGAAAGAAAGCCGCTCCGGCTTCCTTTCGTCCCAGTTCTTGCAGCGTTAAAGGCGAAGTGTGCTTAGGAGTGAATTGCATACCGCGGTGCTGGCTTGCCGATTTGCGATGCAATGAGCAGTGCGCTGCTGGCCTGCTCGAAGCGCGACACCAGGTCGGCATCCTGCACGGAGGGCGCGGAGATTTTTTCGCCCATGTCGAGGCCTTTAAGCGCCGCGTCCACGCAGTCCTCGGCCGTCATCACGATCGCCGGATCGAGATTGGACAGGGAGTAGCCCATGACATCCCAGATTTCCGAAACGGTGGCCGCGGGTGCCACCAGCTGGGCAATAACATTGGTTGCGGCAAGCTCCTGTTGCAGAGAGCGCGTGAAGTTCAGTACATAAGCTTTGGTCGCGCCGTAGATGGCGGTATACGGATATCCGTCGAAGCCGACCACTGAGCCGATGTTCACGATCACGCCGCGGTTACGCTCCTTGAATCCAGGCAACACCGCCATGGAGAGCCGTGTGAGTGCCACAATGTTGAGTTGAATGAGCGTCTCGAGCTTCGCCGGTGTTGCATCTGCCAGCGTACCCATCGCGGAAGTGCCCGCGTTGTTCACCAGCATCGTAATGGCTGGATCATTTGCAATGGCAGTGGAAACACTCTCGACATCCGCGGCCTTCTCCAGGTCAGCCACGATGTGCTTCACCGCGACGCCGTAGCGGTCGGTCAACTCCTTCTGCACGGCCTGCAGCCGGTCGGCGCGCCTTGCCACCAGGACCAGGTCGTATCCGCGTTTTGCCAGACGGTCCGCATAAACCTTGCCTATGCCCGAAGAAGCGCCTGTTACTACCGCCGTTCCCATGCTCGACTTCCCTGTTGCAGCCATTCTGTAACCTCCGTGCGGCCTATTTTGTACCGCAGGGTAAAGACGCACCTGAAGCGAGAGGAGGTTCATTTATTTCCCAACAGGTACAAAATAGATCAAAGAGCGTGGGCGGAGCGTCAGATGGATATGACTCGCGGCGCAGTTGCGACTGAACCAGAGCAGAAGCGCGGCCCGGGGCGTCCGCGCGAGTTCGACCGCGACGCGGTGCTCCACGCGGCGATGCTCGTCTTCTGGAGGCATGGGTATGAGGGTGCCTCCCTGGCGGAATTGACCGAAGCAATGGGCATCAGCAAACCCACCCTATACGCCGCGTTTGGGGACAAGGCCGGTCTCTTCCGTGAAGCCGTTCTGGCTTATACCAACCTGAGCGCGCGCGAATACGCCGCGGCGCTGAAACTGCCAACGGTGCGAGAGGTGGCGGAAGCCTGGCTGCGCCTGACCGCCGGGGTGCGGCGTGACCCGGAAACCCCTTCCGGCTGCTTGATCACGCAAGCCGCGCTGGTGGGCAGTGCGGAGACTGAAGCCCTGCGCGATGAACTCATGACAATGCGGAACGAAGGCACAGTCCTTTTAATGGAAAGGTTTCGCCGGGCCGAACGCGAAGGCGATCTGCCCCCGGGCACAGATGCCGATACATTTGCGCAGTTTTTTGCGAGTCTGGCCACCGGTTTCACGGTGCAATCGGCTGGCGGTGTCAGCCCGGAGGAGTTGCATCGTGTGATCGATATGGTTATGGCGAAGTGGCCCTGGTGAGCCAGCGGCGCTCATAGCCGGACTGTACAACTAGACTCATCGCAAATGGGCGCGCAGTGTTTTCAGCATGGCCGCACCCGCGGGGAAGCGTGGATGGAAGCTGACGCCCTGAAGCCGCGGGCCGTGCAGATACGCCCCGCCCGGCGTTGGGGCCCCCCCCCCGGGGCCCGGGGCGGGGGGGGGGGGCACCCCCCCCCCCGGGGGGTTTGGGTGGGGGGCG
>CAXTRR010000026.1:15092-53884 GCA_964246795.1 uncultured Terriglobus sp.
AGCCAACCGTGTGCCAGTCGGCGTGGCTGCGCATCACCAGCACCAGTTGGGTTTTTGTGTGGGAGACGCGGGCCAGGTACTCGCGCGCCGCCGTGACGCTGGGCAGCACACTGCCGCCGCGCTTCCAGCGGAGTCGCGAGCTGTCGAGCGAGCGATAGGGGAAAGAGCTGCACGGCGGCAATCTGCCCGGCGAGAAAGCGAAGAGCCTGTGAATAGGTGAGGCCGTCGTTTCCAAGCTCGTCCAGCACGGGCCGAAGCCGCTGCTGCCACCACAGAAAGGAGGCCGACCAGGAGAAGCACGGATCGAGATGGAGGAAGGGGTACTGCGTTCCGGCGAAGTCCTGCCGCAGATTGCGCAGGTGGGCTTCACGGAAACTGGCTTGCGATTCCAGGTAGTAGTCAGTGTTGTCAAAGCCGGGGTTCTTCAGAAAGATGAGCACACTGGCGCGGCGCAGGTCGCCCCAGTAGGGCACGGGCAGGTGCGACAGGTGCACGTCGGCATCGCGGCTGCCGAAGCGCCCGCTGCGTGTGTAGCTTTCCCAGTCCAGAAACGGCTCGCGGAGCGGTGCGGGCCAGTGCTGCCGCATCCAGGCGTGGTCGTCGGGGTGTACCTGCAGGATGTCCGGCACGTAGCGATAACGGCTCCAGAACTCAACAAGGTGCTCAGCCATTCACGATGTTGGATGCCCGCGGGGAATCGCGTGCAAGCGCAGGCCTCGCCGCTCTGACCACGTACCATGGAGGGGTGCCGTCTTTTCGCAATGCGCCCGTTCGCCTAAGCACCCCTGACCTTTCGCCCAGAGCCACGGCGAGCCCAATCGCACGGGGCACATCGCAGCCATTCACCTATCTGGAGGCGGACGAGGCCGGCCCCGCAGCCCTGATCTCTCGCCGCGCGGCGGACCGGTTGCGCGCCGGCCACGTGTGGGTCTACCGCTCTGAAGTAGAGACGCTGATCCCCGCGCTGGGTGCCGAGGCGATCGCTCCGGGAGCGCTGGTGACGTTGCTGGACAGCCGCCGTATCCCGCTGGGCTCTGCGCTCTTCAGCGATGCGAGCGAACTGACGCTGCGCAGGATTTCCGCCGAACCACGAGTGAGCCGGGGCGAGTACCTGCAGGATGTGCAGACACGTGTGCGAGCGGCGCTGGCGCTGCGTGCGCCCCTGCTGGCCGGTGACGAGACCGACTCCGCACGGCTGATCTTCAGCGAGGCGGATGGCCTGCCCGGCATAGTGGCCGACCGGTATAACGACCTGGTGATTTTGCAGTTGCTCACGCAGGGCACCGCGCAGGACGATCTGCGCGAAGTGCTGGCGGCGGAACTCGCAGTGGAGGGTGTGCGTGCCGTTGTGGAGCGGCCCGATTCGCGCATCCGCGAGCTGGAGCAGCTTGCCCTGCCACCGGTGGCACCGCTCTTTGTGCGTGATGCAGAGGCTTCGCTGGAGACGATCTTTGCGATGAACGGCCTGCGTTTTCACTTTGACGCGAACAGCGGTCAGAAGACCGGCGCATTCCTGGATCAGCGGCTCAACTACGCCGCCGCCGCCCGCCACGCGCATGGCCGCGCGCTGGATGTGTGCACCTACCAGGGTGGCTTTGCGCTGCACTTGGCGCGGCAGTGCGAGAGCGTGACAGGCGTGGACCAGAGCCGCGCCGCGCTGGAGATCGCGGAGCGCAATCTGCTGCTGAACCGTGACAATCTCAAAGCCGGGGTGGACTGGATAGAGGCCGATGCCTTTGAGTTGATGCGCAGCCTTGATGACGCCGGCGAGCGCTTTGACACCGTGGTGCTGGACCCGCCGGCCTTTGCCAAATCGAAACGTGCGCTGGAAGGCGCTCTGCGCGGCTACAAGGAGCTGAACCTGCGTGCGCTGCGCATGTTGCGGCCCGGCGGCGTGCTGGTGACGTGTTCGTGCTCGCACCATATCTCGCTGCAGGAGTTTACAGAAACCGTTGCCGCGGCTGCCTCAGACGCGGGCCGGCATGTGCGCCTGCTGGAAACGCGTGGCGCCGCGCCGGACCATCCAGAGGTGTTGACACTGCCGGAGAGCCGCTATTTGAAGTGCCTGATACTGGCGGTGGATTGAGCGCTCGAGCTTGAAGCAACGGTGGACATGGATGCGGGCGAAGCTCCTGCAGGCCGTGCTGGAGTGGCAGCGCGTGCTTCGCCGCGCTGGCCGCGACCGGCGCGCGCAGAAACTGCTGCTGGCCGCTGTGGCTCTCCTGGTGTTGCTGGCGGTCGAGGCGGTCAACATCCTCCGGAACCCATGGGCGCTGCTCCTTTTTGCGCTTGGCGTCGGGGGAACTCTGCTTATCCGCCGAGTGCACCGCCGCCGTAACAGCACTGCTTTTACACTCCGGGATCACGCGCCAGCCGAGCCGGAACGCACACCGCCCGCCGAAGCGGTGAGCCAGCTTGCGCGGCAGGCGCTGGTGCTGGCGTGCCTGCTGGAGCGGGTGCATGGCGAGCTATACCTGCGGTCGCACACGATTGGCGAGAACGATGAAATCATCCTGCGGCGGCGGGTGCTGGCGGTGGCGCAACGCCACGCTCTGCTGGAGGCGATGACGCCGGAGCGGCGCGATCTGCTGCTGTGCCCCGATGGCGCGTGGGATGATGACGCGATTGCCGGAACGCTGGTGCTGCAGGAGAGCCTGCGTGTGCTGCTGTGGGCACTTGAGATTACGCCGCTGCTCTCACCCATCGAAGACGTGTATCAGTTCGACTCGCGCATCTCCGGCGAGGCATTTGCCAAGGAGAACGAGCTACCCGCTGCCACGGCGATGCGGCCACTGCATAAACTGCGGCAGGCCGCACGCGTCGCGCTGGGCTACTACACGCGTTGCCTGGCGGAGCAGCAACGGCGCGGTGGGGCGGAGCTGGGCGGTGCCGGACTTGACGCCGAGATGGGAGCGGAGCTGGAGGCAATCGCGGCGGAGATGCAGGGCGAGAGCGTCGATTTACTGATTGGCGCCGTGACTGTAGGTGCAAGTTCCACGAGTGAACTGCGCCTGGCCAGCGCACAAAGCTGGCGCAGATGGCAGACGCTGGAAGGGCTGATTTCGTTTAGGGAGACTGGGGATCGCGTAAGGTTGGATGATTTGCTGGGAGCGCCGCCGCCGCAGAGTTGAAGCGGGGAGCAGAGGCAGAGGCAGAGAGAGTCCAATCTCCGGAAAGTGCCCAGGTACGGACCGAGGAACCGCTGCCGGCGAGCCCGCAGAAGATGGCCGAGCCAGCTGCCAGGGCCAAGGTCCGCGAAGATACCCTGGCACTGGCTGGCTGTGCCCAAACACTCTCGCAATCAGCGGGCCGCCCCGCGTCTCCTGCTTTGCTTATAGGGCAGCGACCTTCGCCGGTGCTCGCAGAAAGCGCAGCAGATCCTCATTCAGGCGGTCCGGCACGGTGTTGGTGAGACCATGCGGTTCGCCGTTGTATTCGAGAGTTTCCGAATTGGCCAGAAGCGACTTCATGCGTGCGCCGGAGACTTCGATCGGCACGGTCTTGTCGCCGGTGCCGTGAATGACGAGGGTTGGAATCGTGATCTTCGCCAGGTCCCCGCGGAAGTCCGTCTCTGACCACGCATGCACCAGCTTGATGGTCGCGTCGGGGGAGGCGGTCATTGCCATGGTGTGGAAGAAGTCGATCTGCGCGGCTGACACGGTGTGGTGAATGGCGGAGTAGTTGTAAAACATGTGCGAGAAGGTGCTCAGGAAATCCGCGCGATCCTTCACCAGGCCCGCGACGATCCCTTCAAAAACTTTGCTGTCCACGCCCTCTGGATTGTTTTCGGTTTTGAGCAAGAACGGCGTGACGGCGGAGATGAAAACAGCCTTCGCCACGCGCGCCTGGCCATAGTGGCCAAGGTACCGCGCCACTTCGCCGCCGCCCATGGAGAAGCCGACCAGCGTGGCGCCGTTCAGGTCCAGGGCTTCCATCAGGTCGTTCAGGTCGCCTGCCAGCGTGTTGTACTCATAACCGGAGGCCGCCCAGTCGCTGCGCCCAAAGCCGCGGCGGTCATACGCGATGACGCGGTAACCGGCGTCGGCCAGCACGCGCGCCTGAAACTCCCAGCTTGCTGAGGTCAGCGGCCAGCCGTGGATCAGGACAACGGGTGTGCCGCCGCGAGGGCCCCAGTCGTAGAAGAAAAGATTGGTGCCGTCTTTTGCCTGGAAGCTGGGCATGAGTGGTCTCGCTTTCGAGCGGGACCTGCCCGCCACCCACTTAAGATGCCGTTTCCTGGAAGTGAAGAGCGGATGGTCTTGCGAACGTCCGATGCCTTTCGTTCTCCGGCGCCGAACAACGGCCAGCCCATTCACCGTCTTTCACCTGCGCCCGGGCGTGATCGGTAGTGTAGAGGTGTGACTCTCGACGACTTGAAACAGAATCCCGACCGGCAACACCTGGCCGCTGCCCTTCGCGCGTTGCTCCCCTACCTGGCGGAGGACCTTACCATGAGTCCGACACGCGGCGGGCGGGCAGCCGCCCTGGAGACGCTTGCGCAGATCAAGCCGCGGGAGTACGAGCGCAGCCGCAACTTTCTTTCCGGTGACGTCACGCGGCTTTCGGCATACCTGCGTCATGGCGTGCTCAGCCTTGCGGAGGTCCGCGACTTTGCGTTGGAGCAGGTGAGCGATCCAGCGCATGCCGGCAAGCTCGTCAATGAGTTTGCCTGGCGCGACTATTGGCAACGCCTCTATGTCGAGTTGGGCGAGGGCATCTGGCAGGACCAGGAGGCCTATAAGACAGGATTTGCGGCCGCAGACTATGCAGACGTGCTCGCCGAAGATGTCGCCTCAGCAGAAACGACGCTGGTTTGCATGGACAGCTTCAGCAAGGATCTTCGGCGCACCGGATACCTGCACAATCACGCACGCATGTGGTTCGCGGCGTACATCGTTCACTGGCGCAGGACGCGATGGCAGGCCGGTGCCCGATGGTTTCTGGAGCACCTGATTGACGGTGATCCCGCGAGCAACAATCTGTCCTGGCAGTGGGTGGCCTCTACATTTGCAAGCGCACCTTACATCTTCAATCGGGAGAACCTCCAGCGGTATACAAACGACGCCTACTGCAAGGTCTGCCCGCACGCCAGGACGGGGACGTGTCCTTTCGACCAGAGTTATGAAGCTTTGCAGGATGAGCTCTTCCCGCAGCTGCACGACCAGACGAATCAAAGTGACGCGCCGATGCCGCCAAAGCCCTATGCCAAACCGGCGGAGAAGCCTTCCGCCTCCAGCGGAAAGGGGAAGCCGCTGCTCTGGCATCACACGGACAGCCTGAATCCTGCATCGCCCACGGTGGCGCGTTACCCGGATGCGCCGGCGGTGTTTGTGTGGGACACCGGATGGCTTGTTCCCAGCCGCATTTCGATGAAGCGCGTCATGTTTATCGCGGAGTGCCTTTTGGAGATGCCAGGCACGATCGAAGTGCGCGCCGGCGATCCGGCGGAGGAAGTGCTTGCCGCCGCACGATCGGTGCAGGCCGGCTACATCCTGGCACAGCGCACGCCGGATCCGCGTCTCAACGCGGCGGCAGCTCAGGTGAGCCGGCAGGTGCCGGTCGTCTGGTTCGATCCGCCGCCCTTTGTGGAGAGTTCGCGCGGCTTCGACCTGAAGCGGTTCTCGCGATACTGGAAACGCGCTCAAAGTGCAGCCATGCAGCCGACTCGGCCATCGCCGGTTCCGTGAGGCCTAAAGTCCGGCGTACCAGTCGTAGCCCAGCCTGGTCCAGTAGTCATCGGGCTTGTCGTTCGTGTAGCTGATCAGGGCGATGCGCTTGATCTGCTTGTAACCGTACTTGAGCGGCGTGTGCAGGCGCAGCGGTGCGCCGTGATTTTGCGTGAGCGGCTCACCCATCATCTCCGTCACCAGCAGCGTTTGCGGATGCCGCAGCACGTGCAAATCGTAGCCGACGTAGTAGTCGCCGTCCGGTGTTTCCATGTAGACGTACTTCGGTTCACGGCCATCGATCAGTTCAGGCGGGTACTGGTCCAGGAAGTCCATCATGCGGATACCTCCCCAATGGACATACTGGCTCCAGCCTTCGATGCACTTGAACTGGGTGACGAGTTCGTGGCGGGGGAACTTCAGCACATCGTCCATGGTGAGCAGCAGGCCGGGTGTGTTGGGGTCGAGCGTGCTGTCACTTTCGCCGGCTTCCTCAGTGCCGCGCGGCTTGCGGCCGGTGCCGTTTTCGTCGGTCGCGGTCTTGCCGATCATGGACGTTGGAGCCATCTTGGCGGCGGAAGATCTCTTCGGGTCGACCTTGGTGTCGTGGCCAACGTCCTCCCTGTTTGTTTCCGCCTTGTACTTGTACTCCCAGGCGGTCACATCGCGGCTGTAGCGTGGACTGCGCTCCGCACCTTTCACGCCCACCATCTGCAGCCGGTAGCTCTCCGGCTCCAGTGCTTTTTTCAGGCCGAAGACACCGTTGACACGAAGCTTTTCCGCGCGGCTCAACGGGTAAGTGGGAGCCAGGGGGTGCTCCCGAAAGACAGCTCGGGACACTGCGGCACTGGCCTGAAAGCTGCGGCGCAGCAGGGTAGGTTGCATCCCGTCCTGCGCGCCATGATCGAGCCACTCGTAAAAGCCGACGGCCCCGGCGGCAGCTACGCCTGCGACGAGGAAGGCCCGGCGCGTCTGGGAGCGCGAGGCCGCAAGCACGGCCGCATCCGCCTCCTCGTGTCCGGGCAGACGGTGCGTCATCACCTGGTCGGCGTCTTTGGGGTCTACGGGACGCTGCTCCCCGGCGTGAACGGCGGCGGATTCCTGCGGAGGTGAGGCGCTCTCCGCCATGGGCTTGCCGTGCTGCTTTGGAACGTCTTCACCATGTGGCGGCGGGGCGTTGTTCCCATCCGGTGCCGTGCTGTGTGGATCGCTCATGACCAGCTCTTCCTCTCCGCTTCAATGGAGGGTGCTTCGACCCGCTGAATCTCGCGCCCGCTCACCATGGAGCGGAAGTTGTTCCAGCCCGCGGCGATGACCTGGTAGACGTGAATGCCAAAGAAGCCGAGAAAGGCCATCGTCGTCCAGAAGTGCAGCCAGCGCGCCATTTCATATCCGCCGCAAAGGGTGGTGAGCCAGTGCGCTGAGGTGGGCTTGTAAATGGCGAAGCCGGTGAGCAGCATGACCGCGCCCATCACGATGCAGGAGGTGTACGCAATGCGCTGGGCTCCGTTGTACTTGGTCTGCTTCGGCAGGCCCTTGCGCAGGTGCAGGTCCACCAGTGTTACCTGGATGGCTTCACGCAGGCTCTGGCGTTGCGGCAGAATGAAGCGCCACTCGCCGGAGACGAGCGTGTAGAGTACCCAGGCGACGCCGTTGATAGCGAAGATCCAGATGAAGAAGATGTGGTATCCCAATCCCTGGGTCACGTGGTAGGGCACATGCAGCAGGTTATAGAACCAGTCCGGAAAGAAGCGGAAGAGGGTAAACCTGCCGATGCCGATGCGGTAGACGCGATGCGGGTAAAGGTAGGCATTGTCCGAGTCGTTCCAGTAGATGAGCAGGCCGGTCCACACCAGCGTGAAGAGCACGGGAAAGTTAATCCAGTGCATCCAGCGAATGGCGAGCGGATGCTTGAGCTCCAGCCGGATGCTGGCGGCCGCGCCTTGCTGCTGTTCGCTTTGCGGAACGGCCGCTGCTGGTATCGCGATGCCCTTCGGAATGGAAACAGGAACGGAGCTCATCGGTAGTTCTCCTTCTGTTCAGACACAATGTACGGCAGAACGGGCGCGGGTTCTCAGTTTTCTTTGCGGGCACGCTCAACAAAGTGGGCGTAATGGCGCTTCCGCGACAGGGGCGCGTGCCTAAAACCATGCGGGCGTGAGTCACACCCCGGCATCAGAACCAGCATGCAAATCTTCTTTCTCCTGATGGCGCTGCTGGCCGGTGCAATGAATCCGCTGCAGGCCACCAATGCCGAGCTGCACAAGCACTGGCAGCAGCCGCTCTGGACCACGGCCTGGGTCTACCTGAGCGGGCTGTCGGGCATCCTGCTGGTGCAGGCGTTTGTCCGGCAGGCCCCGCCGGTGCAGGGCGCGTTCACGGCGGCCCCGTGGTGGGCCTGGATGGGTGGCGTGATTTCCATCGTCACCACCATGATCGGCCTGATGTACGCGCAGAAGCTTGGCTCCGGCACGTTTACAGGCCTCAGTATCACCGCTTCTATCCTGGTCAGCATTCTGCTTGACCACATGGGATGGATCGGCTTCAAGCAGCACTCCGCTTCGCCCCTGCGGTTGGTGGGGGGTGGGCTGATGATCGGCGGAATTTGGCTGGTCAGCCGCTTCTGAGTCTCCTCCGGACGCATCCGCGGAAGCGGCTCGATCATCGATACAAACGTGGCTGCACTGAGCGTCACTTTGCGCTCTGGTGTACCGTCATGAGCAAAAAGGGGCAACGATGCTCCTGCGCACACGCTCTGAAAAGCAGATAACAGAATTTAAGGATGTGGAATGACGGGAACTTCCATGGAACTCCAGCGGGAAGCTGGAGCGAAAGATGTGCGAACGGACAACATGTTTGACCAACCGGAGCCCATGCCCTTTGGTGCGGAGTTGCAGGCGGACGGCGTCCGTTTTGCCTTCTGGGCACCCGCGGTGGAAAGCGTTCGGGTTCAGATCGAAGGCCTGCCGGAAACCTTGCCGATGCAACGTGGACGGAATGGCTGGTTTGAGCTTCTGACGGATACCGCCAAGGCAGGCAGCCGTTACAGCTTCGTTCTGCCAGACGGCATGAAAGTGCCCGACCCGGCCTCGCGCCACCAGCCGGAGGACGTGCACGGGCCAAGTGAGGTAATCGATCCGTCGCAGTACCAATGGAACGATGCCGCGTGGCAGGGAAGGCCCTGGACCGAGGCCGTTCTCTACGAGCTGCACGTGGGTGCTTTCACGGAAGAGGGCACTTTTCGCTCGGCCATTGAAAAGCTGGATCATCTGGCTGGCCTGGGTATCACCGCGCTGCAGATGATGCCGGTGGCCGACTTTCCGGGCCGGTGGAACTGGGGCTACGACGGCGTGCTGCTCTATGCGCCAGACTCCTCTTATGGCCGGCCGGAGGAGATGAAGGCGTTGGTGGATGCGGCGCATGCGCGGGGCATGATGGTGATGCTCGATGTTGTCTATAACCATTTTGGGCCAGACGGAAATTACCTGCCCACCTATGCCAAAGAGATCTTTACCGACCACCACTCCACGCCCTGGGGCAGTGCCGTGAATTACGACGCGGAGGGAAGCGGCGCCGTGCGCGAGTTTGTGATCCAGAACGCGCTGTACTGGCTGCGCGAATACCACCTGGATGGTCTGCGACTGGACGCGGTTCACCAGATCAAGGACGACAGCGACACCCATCTGCTGGATGAGCTTGCGGATCGTGTCCGTGCCGAAGATTGGGGCAGGCCGATCCACCTGGTTCTTGAGAATGAGAAGAATCAGGCGCAGCGCCTCATCCGCGACGACGACGGCCAGCCGCTTCTCTACACCGCGCAGTGGAACGATGACATGCACCACGTGCTGCACACCGCGGCAACGCTGGAGGGCCACGGCTACTATGGCGACTACCTGGAAGACACCGAAAAGCTGGGCCGGGCGCTGGCCGAGGGCTTTGCCTTTCAGGGCGAGATGATGCAGTCCATCGACCGGGGACGCGGCGAGCCCAGCGCCTTTCTGCCTCCCACGGCTTTCATCGCCTTTATGCAGAACCATGACCAAATCGGCAACCGTGCCTTTGGCGAACGCATCAATGCCATCGCCTCGCCGGAAGCCGTACACGCGATTGCATCGGTGTATCTGCTGCTGCCGCAAGTGCCCATGCTCTTCATGGGGGAGGAGTGGGGCAGCTCGCAGCCGTTTCCCTTCTTTTGCGATTTTTCCGGTGACCTAGCTGCCGCCGTCAGCAAGGGCCGGCGCGAGGAGTTTGCCAGCTTTCCAGAGTTCAAGGACCCCGAGCAGCGCGACCGCATCCCCGATCCCGAAGACCCGCAAACCTTCCGCAGCGGCAAGCTGGATTGGAATCAGGCCACACAGGGCGTGCATGCGGAATGGATCGGCTGGTACCGGAACATCCTTGCCGTCCGCCGCACCCGCGCGCTGCCGCTGCTGCAGCAGATTGTTGGCCACGCCGGCTCCTATCAGGTACTTGCCCCGGGAGCCGTGGTGGTCCGCTGGCGTGTGAACGCGGAGACGCAGCTGCAGCTGGAGGCGAACCTTTCCGACACATCCGTTTCCGGCTTTGCCGAGCCAAGAGGCATTCAGCTATGGCAAGAAGGCCCGCCACGGGAAGGCGATCTGTTGCGCCCGTGGTCGGTCGTCTGGTCCGTGCTGCAGAAAACGGCAACGTCGTAGAAGATGGACGTGGGTGCCCCACCTTCATCGCGCTCCTTGCGGTCAAGGTGGGAACTCCGTACCAAAGAGTGTCCGCTATACAGAAGGCCGCACATGGCGAGCAGTTCTCGCGCGTAACCCATGCCTGCGAGAATAAGAAGCAATGTCTCTACGCTTCAATCTTCACGCCGCCAGCGGCACCGCACGCCGCGGCACGCTGCACCTTCCGCATGGCACGGTGCAAACCCCCGTGTTTATGCCGGTGGGCACCGCTGCCAGCGTCAAGGCGGTGCCGCAGCAGATGCTGGAGGTCCTGGGCGAGGACGAACGCGGCGCGGAGATCATTCTTGCCAACACCTACCACCTGTACCTTCGGCCCGGCCATGAGCTGATTGCGCGGCTGGGCGGTGTGCACAAGTTTATGAGCTGGCGCCGGCCCATGCTCACGGACAGCGGCGGTTTCCAGGTCTTCTCGCTGGCCGCGCTGCGCAAGGTCACGCCGGACGGCGTGGAGTTCCGCTCACACCTGGACGGATCCAAGCACTTCTTCTCGCCCGAGCATTCCATGGATGTGCAGATCGCTCTGGGTGCCGACATCTGCATGGCTTTCGACGAGTGCACCGAACACCCCGCCACCTTTGAGCGCACCCGCGACAGCATGGCGCTGACCCACGCCTGGGCCGCGCGCTCGCTACAGCACTTTCGCGCAAACACCCACCGTGTCCCATGGTTCACTGAGCGCGGCGAACAGCGGCAGAACCTTTACGGCATCGTGCAGGGCGGCATGTACACCGACCTTCGCGCGGAAAGCGCTGCCCGCCTGACCGAGATGGACTTTGACGGTTACGCCATCGGCGGGCTCGCCGTGGGGGAGCCGCGCGAGATCACCCGTGAAATCATTCAGCACACTCTGGAACTGCTGCCGCCGGACAAGCCACGCTACGTCATGGGTGTCGGCTACCCCGACGAGATCGCCGAGTACGCACGGATGGGTGTGGACCAGATGGATTGCGTGCTGCCCACCCGCGCCGCCCGCCACGCCTTGCTCTTTACCAGCCAGGGCCGGCTTAATATCCGCAACCGCCAGTTTGCCGAGGACAGTGGCCCGCCGGACCCGGCATGCACCTGCCCCACCTGCGGCCGCTACACGCGAGCCTACCTGCGCCACCTTTTCCATACTGGCGAGCCACTTGCCGCCACTCTCGCCAGCGTCCACAATCTCGCGTTTTACCTGGACACCATGCGCCGCGTGCGGGAAGAGATCACCCCGCCGGTGGGCGAGACGATGTCAGCTTCAGAGACTATGCCGGCGGCAGCTCGTTCCAACGGCTGATGACGCGGGTATCGCGCTCCAGCCCAAGCACGCTGATGCTTGCCGTTGAGAGCGCCAGGTGCTCACCGAAGCCGCCGTTCCGCGCCTGCCCCGGACCGACCCACACGCCAGCCAGGATGCGGAAGATGTGTGCGTGCGCAAACAGCGCGCAGCGGCCGCCATGGGCAAGGCATCGATCAATTACGGCTTGTGCGCGCGTGGCCACCTCTTGCAGCGTTTCCCCTCCGGTAATTTCGTCCACCCACACGTTCCAACCAGGGTGTTCCTCGCGGATCTGCGGGGTCGATTTGCCCTCATACACGCCGTAATTCCACTCCTGCAGATTTGGCTCCACCTCCGCCTGCGCACCCAGCCCGGCAAGGTCCACCGTGGTGCGCGCGCGCTGCCGTGGACTGGTTAGCACCAGGTCAAAGCTCTGCCGGGCAAGCACCGGTGCCAACCGCTGGGCCTGCTCGCGCCCATGCTCAGTCAGCGGCAATTCGGTAAAGCTGGTGTGCGCGCCGGAAAGGCTCCACGCCGTTTCGCCATGGCGGATCAGCCATAGCTCCGTCTTCGGTTTCGTATCGGGCATGTGCTTGGGATGGCTGCAGTTGCCATTTGGTTCGTCCACATGCCCGTACTGAACGTGACCGCAGCGTTACAACGCAATGCAACCTCCGTGGTAGTCCGGAGCGCGATGGCAGCCGTATGAAACCGCGCAAATTGCCACATACTGGAAGAGCCAACTACAGGTCTGGCAGCCAACTCAGGGCTTTACACCACCGGACAAAGATCTGCCCTGAAAAGCAGATCGCCTTCGGGGTTGCGATCCCCGAAGGCGTATCTCACTGTAGGAGGTAGGTTATGCCCAACGAACCTGGGCTGCGCTGTTCCGTTTCAGTCTCAGAGAGGGTTCTTCTGGCACTGCTCGGAGCTGCCTTACTCATTCTGAAGCATTTCCTGAAGATGTAACGTCTTCACAACCCGGGGCGGTGCCATCCGCTCCGGTTCATCTCTAATCTGATGCCACGCAGCCTTTGAAGTCAACACTTTTCTGCTTCGACAGCCGCCCCAAGTGTCCTATTTCACTTCAACGTCGGTTGGGTTCATGCCCATCAGCGGGGAGCAGCAGGGTTGCCGGCGTGGGTTGTATTCCATGAACTCGATCCGCGTGTGGTCCGGGTCAAAAAGGTTCAGCTGCATCTTGCCGTCGCGGCCCAGCAGCGTCTTCTCGCAGCTGCCGTCGGTGCAGCCGTTTGCCTTCAGTGCGGCCACGACGGTGTCCATCTGCGCCGTGCCGAGCGACACATGATTTGGCCCGCCGTGCGCCTTCAGGTCGCCACCCGGCTTTACGTTCAGCATGTACTCCAGCCAGTCCACGCCGTCGGGGACCTGCTGCGAGACGTAGTCCGTCGAGCTATCGTCATGGCCGCCATGCCAATAGGGCTTGAAGCCCAGCACTTCGCGGTAGAAGGCGTTTTCCTTTTCCGCGCTGTTTACGATGAAGCCCGCGTGAATCATGCGCCGGGAGGCCGCGTTTGGGAGCGCTTCGCTCGTCGTCACGGCGCGATTGCTGCCCTCCTGCACGAAGTAGATCAGCCGGCCTTCGGGGTCATGGACGGCAAACTGTCCGTTGCGCAGCGGCTCCACCGCTGGATAGCCCTTCGCCGCCAGATATTTCTGGAGCGTGGCGGCGTTGCGCGTGGTGAAGCCTACGGCCGCAAGCCTGTCCTGCGCATCCGGGCCCACATGCGGCACCGTTTCAATCCACTGCTGTGCGTTCACGGCATAATCGGTATTACCGTCCAGGCCGGAGACCGAGCGCAGTCCGAGCTCGCCGGTATAAAACCGCGTTGCCGCCGTGGGATCGGCTTCGTAAAAGCGTGCAAACGCCAGCCCGGTAATAGCCGGCCGTGCCTGGACCTGTGCAGTAAGTGTCGGGACGGCAAGAGCTAACAATAACAAGAGATATCGCATGAGTGAGACCTGCCCCATGTTACTCGTGATTGATGCGTTCTGGTGATTTGCATGCGCGAACATGCGTTAGCAATCGAAGCACCAAATAACCTGAAAGTCGCAGATTCCGTCACCACCGTTGTCATTGACAATTCCCAAATTAAAACGCCGCGTGGCACTTTTGTTGTAGTACGCTCCTGCTATCTGCCTTCGGAGCTTCTCCATGTATTTTCGTTCTTTAGCGGTTTGCGCCGCGATCTTATCTGCCTCTCTTGCGGCTCACGCCACGCCCACCACGATTACGTTTGGCGCGCTTCCCGGGCCTGACAACGCGGCTCTCACGCCTTACACGGAAAGCGGTTATACGGTTTCCATTGTCAACGGGACTTTCTACAAGGCCACGAACAACACCAACAACTTCGGCAATCCCGAGCCGGACATTTACGATGTGGCGAACAGCACGTTTCAGGTGACGAACGGTGGCAATTTGTTCAGCTTCACCGGACTGGATCTGGGCTTCTTCAACTCCGGCACGATCAGCTACACCTTCACCGGGCTATTGAGCGGCAAGACAGTTTTTACCCAGGCCGGTTCCCTGACGGATGCCATCAGCCAGACCTTTTTAAAGCTGAATAACAACATGCCGCTCGCCCAGATCACGACGTTGCAGGTCGGCATCAATCCGAACACCACTGGCGGCGCAAACATTGATAACATCCGCGTTGCAAACAGCGTTACGCCGGAACCCTCCAGCCTGCTGCTGCTCGGCACTGGAGCTCTGGGCATGATCGGTGCGTTGAAGCGCCGCTTCGTCTAGGGACGTCCTTTGGGGACGTTCTTTTGGGGGCGTGCTTCATCGAGTGTCATCCTGGGAAGTCCGGGCTTGAGGCTGGACTTCCCAGGACGATACGGAGGATGTGCGGGAACTTTTTGGCAGGTTGATAAGAAAGCAGATCCTTCGCCGCAGGCTCCTCAGGATGACACTCCGTTGGACGCAAGTGGGAAATTGATTGAGCGGCGCGGCTACAACGTGCGCAACGCGCGATTGATCCCCATGATTTCAGCGGCGAGTTTCTCAAGCATCCCCGTATCTCCCCGCCGCTCGGCTTCCGCGCTCATGGCGCGCAATTCGCGTTGCCGGCGTTCCAGGCGGCGCCGCTCAAGTAAATGCAGCGCATTGCCCACGTCTGCGACAAAGGTGTCCAGATCCGTAGGCAAATCTTCCGCCAGTACGCGGGCGAGCATTTCCCGGCTTTGGTCGTCAGGGGCGATCTCCATGGGATCGTTTGTGTTGGCGGGATCGGAGCTTGCCAGAGCTTCCAGCAGGTCTGCCGCGGCCAGGCCCTCCAGCCACTCGGGGTGTTCGCGGATTTCCATTGCACGCCGCCGTGCGCGTTCGCCCGCTGGCAGCACCAGCGCATGCAGCAGGATGCGCTCTGTTACGCCAATGGTGGAACCGGCGCTCTGGCGGATGCTGCCCAGCCGCTGCGAGGCGGCCTGTTGCAGTTCCTTGCGCAGCAGGGAAGAATCGATGCTGAGTTTCTGCGCCGCGTCGTCTGTAAACTGCGCCCGCACAATTTCTGAGGGGATGCGCCGGATGTGCGGCAGCAGGAAGTTCATCGCTTTGACCTTGGCATCCGCGGTGCGTTGGGGAAAGAGTGCCCGGGCGCGGTCAATCAGGTAATCGGCGTGCGGACGTGCGGTGCGCAGCGCCTCGGCATAGGCGGCAACGCCCTGCTCGCGGACGTAGCGGTCCGGGTCCAGGCCGCCTTCCAGCGTGACGATGCGGACCTCGAAGCCCTCTTCCGTGAGCAAGGCGAGGGACTTTTCCGCGGCGTTGGCACCGGCGGTATCGGGGTCGAAGTTGACAATGGCGCGTTTGGTAAAGCGGCCCAGCAGACGCACCTGGTGCTCGGTAAAGGCGGTGCCGCTGGTTGCAATCACCGGCTGCACGCCAGCGGTAAAGACGCGGATGCAATCCATCTGGCCTTCCACCAGCAGCGCGTAGTCCTGCTGCCGGATGGCGGCCTTGGCCTTGTCCAAGTTGAAGAGGACGTGGCCCTTGGTATAGAGCGCCGTCTCGGGGCTGTTCATGTACTTCGGGCCACTTTTGTCATCGCTGTCCAGCGCACGCGCGGTAAAGGCGATCGTGCGGCCCCCCTCATTGCGGATGGGAAAGGTGATCCGCTTGCGAAAGCGCGCATACAGCGGGCCGATAGGCTGGCCGTTCTCGCCCTGTTCCTTGGAGGAGAACAGGCCACTGGCCCGCAGCGCCTCATCGGAGAAATGCCGCAGCAGAGCTTCGCGCATGGTGTTGAAGTCGTCTGGCGCGTAGCCGATGCGGAAGAGTTTTTGCACCTCGGCAGAGAGATCACGGCTGGTCAGATACTCACGTGCGCGGGCAGCTTCAGGCCCCTGCAAAGCCTGCTCAAAGTACTGTGTTGCCGCCTCATGCACGTCCATCAGCTGCTTGCGCAGACCGGCCAGCCGCGCTTCTTCAGGAGAAGCGAAATCGCGCCTGGGCATGGGCACGCCCATTTTGCCCGCCACCGCTCGCACAGCTTCCGGAAAGGTGATGTTTTCCAGCTTCTGCACAAAGGTAAAGACATCGCCCTTGGCATGGCAGCCGAAGCAGTAAAAGTAGCCATGGGTCGCATTCACACTGAACGACGGCGATTTCTCCTGGTGAAACGGACACAACCCGGTCCAGTTCTGCGCGCCGGCTTTACGCAGCTTTACGTACTCGCCAATGATCTTGACGATGTCGGTCTGCTGCTTGAGTTCCTGGGCAAAGTTGTCGGCCATGGGCTTCTACCAGTGTAGAAGGGCGGCCATGGTTGACGGATGCGAATGCAGGTTGTGCTGGATGGAAACCGCGTTACTCCTAAGAAAGGAGGAGCTTGCAAATGACAAGACCTGCCTGGATCGGATCGCGCAAACCGCGTGATCGTGGTCCTGGGTAAACTTGTGTCGCTCGCCGGGCCTAACCTGCTGGTCTGTCTTGGCACAACCGAAGCGCGGCATAACCCCAGCGTGGCACAACCTCAGCGCGCCACAGGCAGTGTCTCCCGATACCTGGGCCAGCCCTGAACCAGCGCGCGCACCACCACGTCGCCCACGCGGTAGGCATTGTCCACCGCCGGCAAAAAGGCGCTGTAGGTGCGAATCTTGGTTTCCGCCAGGCTTTCCGCTGCCGTGATGCCGTCGCGCTGCTCATCATAGTTCGACACGGTCCGCAGCACCAGAACACGGTTCAGATCCACGCGGCCGGCCCTGGCCAGCCAGGTGAGTGATTGCAGCGTGCCCGAATCTTCCATGCCGGTGGTGGCGTAACGGCCCGCGCCGTCGGTCTGATAACGCACCCACGTTTCTGCCCACTCGCTCATCCGCTTGCCATGGAAAAAGGTGGCGGAGGCGATGTTGTCGCCGCGCAGCACCGTGGGCGGCAGGTGTGCGGCATCTCCGCTGAACTGCATGCGGCGCTGCTGGAGTTGTGGATTGTCCGGCAGCGCGATCGCCTTTGTCATGCCGTACGCCCAGTCCACCAGCGGCGTATTCAGGTGGAAGGCCATACCATTCTCAACCGTGCGCGGGCCCTCATTGGGCGTCGATTTGCGCAAGGGAACGTAGCCGGTGGACCAGTCTGCCGGAATCTCCCGGGCGTCAATCTCATGCGCCAGATCGCCGTCCACAACCCAGTCGCTCCACACCGCAGAGCCGAGTGAAGTGCGCCGCGGGTTGCCGCCCGCGATGCCCGCCACCAGCCAGTAAGCGTGAGAGAAGTCAAAGCGCGGATCGCTGCCCAGGGCCATGATGCTGGCCGCCGCACGGATGGTCCCCATGCCGGTGACCATGCCCAGCACACCATCGTCGTTCATCATCGCGTCGTGATAGGCATTGGGCAGGGCGAAGCGGCGCTGCAGGTGCTCGCCCTCAGCCCAGCGCTGGAACTCTCCTGGTGCGTCACCGGTGTCGTTGCCGATCTCAAACATTGCCACCACCACGACCTTTACCGGGATCGGCTTGGGGATGGGCCCGGGCGTCATGGGAACGGTTTGGGCCAGAAGCAGCGTACTGGAGAGCAAGCTCAGCGAGAGCGACAGTGGAGCAAGACGCATATATGGGGATAGTAGCGCGGTCTGCTAACGGTGCATCAAGACATTGCCACTAATGCTCATGCGCCCTAATGAAGTGTCATCCTGAGCCTGCGAAGGATCTGCTTTTCTTCCGGTCATCTACCACCCTGAAGAAAAATAAATCCTCACTACGTGAGGGATCACGCCTGCAACAAAGTTGAACGAGCTATACGCCCTTTTTCTGTGGCTCCCAGACGAACTTATGGATCTGCAACGAAAGCCGGGCGGGCAGGCCGTCCTCCAGCATCCAGTTCACCAGTTCGCGCGCATCCAGTTCCATGTTGTCCGCGGTTCGCAGGGGTGAAGGTGCCTGGTGAAATGCGGGCGAGAGCAGCATGCCACCAAGCTCATTTCTTTCGATCCTGCAGGCGAGGTGCTCGCGTATGAATTCGCGGGCAAACTCGTAGTCCCGCCGGTCCCGCAGAACAAACTTCACTTCATCCCTCGCCGTCAGCGTCGCCAAATTGCTCGCGCGAAAGGAGCCAAAGGCAGGTCCACTGCCAGGGCACTTCACGTCCACAATTTTGTGAACGGCGGCGGGGACATGCTCCAGCGGGCGTTCGCCGCTCGTCTCCATCATGAGCGTGTAGCGCTTTGCCGGCTCTCCAAGCAGCCGCTGCATCAGGGGCAGCAGTTCGCGCGCATGCAACATCGGCTCACCGCCCGTGAACTCCACAAGGGTGCAGGGTGCCAGGGCCTCAATTTGCGCCACCACCTCGTCCTCAGTAAATGGCTGGCCGCCGGTGAAGGTATAAGTCGAATCGCACCAGGAGCAGCGCAGATTGCAGCCGGCGAAGCGGACAAAAATACACGGCAGACCCGTAAAGGAGCTTTCTCCCTGCACCGACTTGTATAACTCGATCAGACGCATGTGACTTAACCGGCCGAGTAGGTGGCCTGGGACGTGTCCGTCTCAAAGATAGTGCTGCGTTTCACGTGCACGCGGCCGTTTGTAACTTCGCCGAGTTTCCGGTTGGTTTCATCAAAGAAATACTTGGCCAGGTTTTCCGCCGACGGATTCAACGTGTCAAAAGGTGGCAGTTCATTGATCATCTGATGGTCCAGATAATTCACCACCGGCTTCAGTATGTCTTTCAAAATCTTGAAGTCGAGCAGCAATCCATTGCTTTCCAGCTCCGCGCCGGCCAGCGTCACCAGCACGCGATAGTTATGCCCGTGCGGATTTTCACATTTGCCGCGGTACTCGCGAAGGTAATGGCCGGAGGAGAAACCGGCTTCCACTGTGACTTCAAACATAAAGCTTGCTCTTTTCCGTGAGGGCGGGCCCGAGGGCAGGAGCAAATCCCTGCTCGCCCTGGTCCTTAGTTTACCTGTTACCTGCAAGGCGAACCTGGTTTACTTTGGTCCCCGCCGTTGCGCCCGGTCCTGCTGGCGCTGCCGGTCGGTGCGGCGTTCTGCCTGTTCAAACATCGTCTGCAGCACGCCAAACAGGGCAGCGAAGATCGCAATCACCAGCAGAAAGATGCCCACCGTGCGCCAAAGATTGGCGTCCGCCGGCGACCCCGGCTCGTGCGCAAGCCCAGTCAGCGCCACCACGTAGGAGACAACCGCAAAGAATGCGAGCGTGGCAGCCAGGATGTAAAGATTGCGACTCAACGAGGGATCCTCCTCTCCAGTTTAGCGAACCCGGCGAAGCCCTGGCTGCCGCAAAGAGTCACCGCACTGCGGCGGGGCTTCTTCATGCCTTTCAGATTCTGGTCAGCTGCTGTCATACTTCGCCCCGGAAGCAGCGTCCAACGCACTGATAGAGCTCCGGGTGTTCCCTCGCCTACTGCCCGCCTGCTCGCTCGCCTTTAACCTAAATTAATGCTGCCTGCGCTACGGTGATGCTTACCAGTCGCACGCGAGGAGTTCTATGTCGCGCATCCCCAGCATCACAGCGGCGGCCCTTTTGGCGGTGCCGCTTTTCGGCCGGGCCCAGCAAGCTGCCACCATTCCAACGGGTACACCGCTTTGGCTTGTCAACCAGAAAACGGTCCGGCTGCGGGTAGGTCAACCCATCGTCGCCGCCGTCAAGTATCCGGTGTACGCAGGCGAACGCCTCGTGATTCCGGCGGGTGCAATGGTTACGGGAAGAGTGACGGCGATGGAGCCCGACCATGCCCATCGCGTGACTTCGCGGTTGCGCGGAGACTTCACTCCATTCAGCCAGCCCGCTGTGGAGTTCACTTCCGTCGCCATCCATGGCAGTGACATTCCCCTGCACCTGACCACCGTGGCCGACGGCAGTGCGCAAACGGAAATCACGCCGCCACCGCCGTCTCAAGGCGGCCTCATCCGCCGGCAGATTCATACCGGGATGGAGGTGGCAAAGGACAGGATGCGCATGATGACCGCTCCCGGAAAACGCGACCGGCTCATTCAGTACGCCTACACGCAGCTGCCCTATCACCCGCAGGACATCCTGAAAGACACAGTCTGGATGCCCGAAACCTCCTCCGAAATTGCCGTACCGGAAATGGCTTTGGCGACCCCGCAGCCTGGCACGGCAACGCAGCCGGAGACTGTGTCACTGCAAAGAACCGCATTGGCGCAGCCTTCTGTTGCGGCGCAACCTGCTGTTGCGGCGCCAGCCAAAGGATTCGGCGTGGCAGGGCTCAGGGCGAAGGCGATCTCTGCCTTGAAGGTACCGGCGAGCCCACCCAACGCGCTCCGCATTCAGGCGGCCATGGACCAAGAAATCTCCTCGGCCCACTCGCACGCGGGGGATCCCGTGACGGCCACGGTGGTTGCGCCGGTCTATGCACCTGACGGCTCACTGGCGGTGCCGGCCGGTGCCCAGGTCATTGGAACCATCACGCGCGCACAGCCCGCCAGGCGCTTTGGCCGGGCCGGTGTACTGCGGTATCGCTTTACTGAAATTAAGCTGGCGGGCACTGCGGAGCCGACGCACATGCAGGCCTCTGTCGCTGGCGTGGACGCGGCCACTGACGCCAATCTCGCGCTGGACTCCGAAGGCAATGCAAAGCCCAAAGCGCAGGACAAAGTGGTAGTGCCTCTGCTTTTGCTTGCATTGGCGGCACAACCGCTGGACCGCGAGGAAAATGGCGGCAGCGGCATCGGCAGGCGCGCAGTTGCCTCCAATGCGTTGGGCGCGGTTGGATTCATCGTCGGCACGGCGGGTGGATCGCCCTACGTAGCTTCTGGCATCGGGTACTACGGCAGTGCACTGTCCATCTATAACCGCTGGATCAAACACGGCGAGGAGACCCGCTTTCAGCGCCACACGCGCCTGACGCTGGACACCACCGTGCGCCAGACGCAGATGCTGCACGCGTCGCCGGCGGGACAGTGAGAACGGCGTTGATGCCGCGAAAAGAATACCTCGACTTCAGCGTGTGTTGATGTTCATTTCAGCTTGAATTCAGATTGATTTGCGAAAGTATTCCCAGGCGCGCTCAGCGCCCTGGAGAACTTCGATGGTTCGTCTTATGCCTCGCCTCACGATCCCCGCGGCTTTGTCCCTTGCGTGCTCTTTGAGCATGTCCGCCCAGGAGAAACACCTCACGGAATCACAGTTGCCCAAGCCCGTGCTGCAGACCATCCAGCAGCAATCCAAGGGCGCGGAAATCAAAGGCTATGCCACGGAACGCGAGCACGGCAAGAAAGTTTACGAAGCCGAGACGATGGTCAAGGGCCATTCCAGAGATCTCCAGGTTGCTGAAGACGGCACCCTGAACGAAGTGGAAGAGGAAGTCACCTTCGACGATCTGTCACAGGCCGTGAAAGATGGCCTGACCAGCAAAGCCAAAGGTGCAAAAATCACGAAAGTCGAGTCCCTTACGAAACAAGGCAAGCTCGTGGCCTATGAAGCGGCAACGCTGAAGGGCAGCAAAAAGGGTGAAGTCCAGGTCGGGCCACTCGGCGAGACCCTGGTGCACGAGGAATAGCAGGGGGAGTAAGTAGTAGGTAGTTAAGAGTAGATAGTTGGGAGTAGGCAGTAGACAGGTAAAAACCACCTTTCCTCTGCGATCTACTATCTACTATTCTCTACTTACTACTTACTACCTACTACCAACTACCCGCCACCTCCTTTGCCAGCCGACAATCGCTTGTCTACACTGGTCTCCGCTTCATAAAGCGCCGCACCGCGTCCGCTGAAGCCAGGAGATCCATGCGCTTTCAAAGCTTTGTGCCCGTAGCCCTGCTCGCTTCTGCCTTCTTGCCCGTGCTGCTGCCGGCGCCAGCGCTTTTGGCCCAGAATGCCTCCTTCTGGCTTACCAATCAGGACCGCTCCGCGCTGCTGGCCGAGCAGCCGGTGCTAATAGCGGGCGCGGCACCCGCAACTGGTGTGGCGATGGGTGGTACCGTGATTCACGTGGACGCGGGCAAGACCTTTCAGGCGATCGACGGCTTTGGCTATGCAATGACCGGCGTCAGCGCGCAACTGCTGATGAAGCTGGAACCGGCCAAGCGCTCGGCACTGCTGCGCGAGCTCTTCACCACGGACGGTAACGGCATTGGCGTGAGCTACCTTCGCCTCACCGTGGGTGCGTCCGACATGAACGACCACGTCTTTTCTTATGACGACCTGGCCAAGGGCGAGACAGATGTAGACATGGCAAAGTTCAGCCTGGAAGCGGACCGCGCGGACGTGCTGCCCATCATGAAAGAAGTCCTGGCCATCCAGCCAAGGATCAAGATCATGGCCTCGCCGTGGTCGGCACCGCTGTGGATGAAGACCACGGGGCTGGCGCAGGGCGGCGTGCTGAAGCCGGAGTTTTATGCGGCGTACGCGGCGTACTTCGTCAAATACATTCAGGCGATGCAGGCCGAGGGTATCCCGATCGACGCGTTGACCGTGCAGAATGAGCCGCTGAACGAGAAGAACACGCCCAGCATGCTGATGCTCGGCGAGGAGCAGCGGGTCTTCATTCGTGAACACCTGGGCCCGGCCCTCCGCAAGGCAGGCATCAAGACCAAGATTGTGCTCTATGACCACAACCTGGATCATCCGCTTTATGTGGTGGACATTCTGAAAGACAAGGAAGCCGCGAAGTACATCGACGGCAGCGGCTGGCACTTGTACGGCGGCACCGTGGACGCGATGACCGCCGTCCACGAGGAGTTCCCCGGCAAGAACATCTACTTCACGGAGCAATCCACCACGGAGCGCCGCAACGCGAAGCCGAATGAGATTCACATTGCCGAGCCGGTGGCCCGCGTGATGGTGGGCGTGAGCCGCAACTGGAGCAAGAACGTGCTGCTGTGGAACCTGGCGGCCGACCCCGACAACGGCCCGCACACTGACAACGGCGGCTGCACCGGCTGCAGTGGAGCCCTGCGGATGGATGGCGACGACGTCAGCCGCCTGCTGGCGTTTTACACCATGGGCCATGTCTCGAAATTTGTGCCCACCGGTTCGCTGCGCGTCGCCTCTGATGCGTCCGAAACGCTGCCCAATGTCGCTTTCAAAACGCCCGCGGGCAAGACGGTTCTGGTGGTGAGCAACACCTCCCCGGCTGATCAGAATTTTACAATTCAGAGTGGCAAGCAGAGCTTCACCTCCATGCTCGAGTCCGGTTCAGTGGGAACGTATGTCTGGTAGAGCTTGTTCCCAAGGCCCGTATCGACAGCGGCGCGGCTTCGCTCCATTCGCCTGGACGCAATCCAGCGAGGCATTGTTTGATGGACTCACGGGAGATGCCAGAATGCGGGCACCGCTGCCGGTCTTCACTTCGTCGAATGGGTATGCTTTCCAGCCACCATCCCCTGCGCCTGCCGATCTGTGCGGCAACTCTGGCGGCGGCCCTGCTGGCGGCAGGATGTGGCAAGGCCGGGGGGATTGCGCCGCCCGCTCAGGTGCATGCGGCGGAGCAGTCGGCCAGCCCGGCCGTGGCCGAGTACACGGCTCACGTGCAACCCATTTTGCAAAATAACTGCTACCGCTGCCATGGCGGCATGAATCGCCGTGGCGGGCTGCAGATGCAGACACGCGCGGCGCTGCTGACCGGCGGTAAACACGGCGCGGCCCTGGTACCGGGCAAGCCGGACGAGAGCCTGATGATCCGGCTCATCGGTCCCGGACCCTACCCGGACGACCTGGAAGCCATGCCGACCAAGGGCAGCAAGCTGACCCCGGCGGAAGTGGCGACCCTGCGCCAGTGGATAGCAGCCGGCGCGGCCATGGACCGCTGAACACTACGCAGTATCGGGCAGGCAGCAGAACCAACTCATTGCACCTCTTCTTGGCAGAGAACATCTGGATCAGCGAGGTAAATATGATCAACGGACAAGTCATCGCAATTACGGGTGCAAGCAGCGGCATCGGACGAGCCACAGCCCTTCATCTGGCCCGAGGCGGGGCGAAAGTTGTGCTTGGTGCCCGGCACGAAGAAGGCCTGGAGACACTGACACAGGAGATCAGGGCGGCGGGTGGTGAATCCGTTTACCGGGTGACGGACGTCCGGAAGCGTGAAGATCTACAGGGCCTTGTTGCGCTCGCTCAGCAGAGCTTCCATCGGCTGGATGTCTTGTTCAGCAATGCTGGTGCGATGCCGATTGGACCTTTTGACGATCTCGCGGTGAATGACTGGGAGACGATGGTCGACGTAAATATCAAGGGTGTCTTATTCGGTATAGCCGCGGCTCTGCCCGTCTTTCGTCAGCAAGGCTCAGGTCATTTCATCCACACAGCTTCCACGGCGGCTCGCAAGACCGTGCCGAATCAGGTGGTGTATTCCGCCACAAAGGCGGCTGTTTTGGCCATTTCGGACGGTCTGCGGCAGGAGCTCGCCGGTCACATCCGTGTGAGCACCATCTTGCCGGGTTTCACGGACACCGCCTTCAGTGAACACGTAAAGAATCCGGAACTGAAAGAACAACTTCAGAAGGCCGGGGAGAAGTTTGCCATGTCACCCGACTCCGTGGCACAGGCGGTCGCTTACATCCTCGAGCAACCGGACAACGTGAATATCGGTGAAGTTGTCCTTCGCTCCACGGCGCAGCCATAAGCTGGCTTAGGACATCTGCGGGGCACTCACGATTTCCAGAGCACACCTGCCAGAGTGGGCATCTGAGCTATACAAATGCTCATGCAAATGACAGATGCTGCCGCACTACTTCGTTGAGGATGAATCATCTCCGCAAGAAAACTGATCCTGCGCGCGGGCTCCAGCTCATCGCGTTCCTGGCCATGTTGGTGACCGGTGCACCGATGTTCGCGGAGACGGGCGCAAACGCCTGGCTGCGTTACGCCGCACCGCCCGATCCGCCGCGATACCATGAGATGCCGCACGCGGTCTTGCTGCTGGGCGATGCGCCGGAGGAGCACTCCGCCGGCGACGAACTGGACCGTGGCCTGGGCCACATGATCTCCGGCACGGATGTGCTGCTGCGGCGTTTCCGTCCGGACGTGGACGCCATCGTACTCGGCACAACCGCGGCCATTCACCAAGCCAGGCTCACGCGACAGATCACGGGCTTTCATGAGCAGCCGCTGCCGGAAGAGGGCTTCCGCATCGTGCATCTACGGAACGGCATACGGCAGTGGTGGGTGATTCAGGGTGGCTCGCCGCGCGCGGAACTTTACGGCGCTTTCCGCTTCATGGCGCTGGTGGCGCAGGACCGGCAACTGCCTGAGGAACTGACCGAAGCCCCCGCCGCAGCGGTCCGCTGGGTGAGCCAGTGGGACTGTCTGGACGGATCTGTGGAGCGTGGATATGCGGGGGCGTCGATCTTCTATGAGGATGGTCACGCGCGCAGCGATTTACGCCGCGTGGGCGAGTACGGCCGGCTGCTTGCCTCCGTCGGCATCAACGGCCTGGTGCTCGGCCCGCCGGCTGGCCAGGCCGATGCGCTCACAGCCGAGCGCTTGCGTGACGCTGCGCGCATCGCGGATGAACTGCGCCCGTGGGGTGTCCGGCTTGCCCTCTCAACCCCGCCGCTGGCGGGAAGCGCCGCTGAGTCGTTGCACGGAAATGGCCTGGTGTCCGGCAAGTCGTGGCAAGCCGGAATCGATGCGCTTTACCAGGCCATCCCGGACGCTGCCGGCCTTTCCCTTTCCATGCCAGTTCCCACTGGCTCGCCGACCCGCTCACCGCTCACGCCAGAGACCATCGCCGCCGCCGCGCGTGCGTTGTCGAGTCACGGCGGCACTTTACTCGTGCGTGCCGGGCACGCCGACACACCCACGGCAGTCGCCGCCCTGTCCGCACAGGATGGCAAGCTGCCGACCAACGTTATCGTGCAAATCAGCGCCGGTCCGTCAGCCCTGGCGATGCGTGGCTCCGTCTCTCCGCTCACCGCCGCCCTGCGCCACACGCCGCAGGTGATGGAGTTGCAGATCACGCAGGAGTTCACCGGCCAGCAGCGTGCCATGGTGTATCTGCCGCCACTGTGGAAGGACCTGCTCGATACGGATCTTCGCGCGGACAACCAGGCCAGCCCCGCGCGCGGGATTGTCTCCGGCAAGCTCTTCGGCCAGAAGCTTGGCGGCTTCATCGGCGTGGCAAACGTGGGCGGTGACGTGAACTGGTTGCACCATCCCATGGCGCTAGCGAATTTATACGCTTTTGGTCGTATGGCGTGGGACCCTTTGCTGGTGCCGGCAGGCGTGCTGGACGAGTGGACGCGCATGACGTGGTCGAACGACGGGCGCGTCTACCAGCCCATCGAGAGCATGCAGATGGAGAGCTGGAAGGCCTGGGAAGATTCCACACTGCCCTTCGGCCTGGGCATGCCGGCCGCCGCGGGCGATGCG
This sequence comes from uncultured Terriglobus sp., assembly GCA_964246795.1. GTDB lineage: Bacteria > Acidobacteriota > Terriglobia > Terriglobales > Acidobacteriaceae > Terriglobus. The sequence goes on from CAXTRR010000026.1 coordinate 41,540, forward strand.
CGCTTCGGACCCATACCGCGAGCGCTCACAGTTGACCGGGAAGGCATCGGCGTGGAACGTGCTTCCGGCATGGATCTGGCCGCGCTGTATCCACCGCAGCTGGCGGCAATCTACGGCTCACCGCAGCGTTGCCCTCCGGAACTGCTGCTCTTCTTCCATCGTGTGGCAGCTTCCGCCGCTATGCCCGGAGGCAATGCCTCCTCACCCATACCCGGAGGCAATGCCTCCGCACCACCGTTGACGGTCATCCAGGCGCAGTACGACGCGCACTACGCCGGAGCCTCGGCCATGCAGACTTTTGTGGATGCGTGGGAGTCCGTCCGCGACCTGACTGATGAAGCTCGCTATGACCAGGTGTTGCAGTTGTTGCAGCAGCAGGCGCATCACGCTGAGGTCTGGCGCGACAGCATCAATGAAGCACTCCTGAACGCGACCGGCACTCCAGACGCGCTGGGCTATGTGGGCCGCCACCCCGGCCGTGTCGAAGCCGAGACCATGGCCGGCATGGGCTTCCGCTCGGTGGACGCAACCGCGGGCGGTGCTGCCTCCTCCGGCAGAGCTGCTGTTTGCACGGCGGCGCGGTGCTCCCTGCACACCGTCTTTCAGGGTGAGGCAAATCCGTACCGCGCGGAGGTCGGCTACTTCGACCGGCAGCCCGGCGAGGCGAGCTATCGCCTGCTGGTGAACGGTACTGAGGAGGCCCGCTGGAAGGCCGGTGAGCAACTGCCGCCGCAGGCCGCGCCGGACTCGCAGCTGGATGGCACAACTGCCGTTCGCTTCGTGGTGAACGGCCTGCGCCTGAAGCCGGGAGATGTACTCACACTGGAAGCCACACCCGACCGGCAGGACATTCCAGCGGTGGACTTCATCGAGATTACCCGCGATCCCCGATGGAACTAAATGGCGATTCTTACAATAGCTGCACTCAAGTGGGTGCCCCACCTTCACGACAGCTCCATCATCGTTAAGGTGGGTTCCTTGTAATAAAGCTGTGGCAAGGACGGACCCACCTTAGCTGCGCAAAGGTGGGGCACCCCCTGGATTACTGCTTTGGAAAGATGTGCTTCGCACTGGCAAGCAGCCGTTCTACCTCATCACACGTCGGCATGGATGGCTGCGCCCCTTCGCGTGAAACGGAGATCGCCGCGGCGGCTGACGCGTAGCGCGCGCTTACCTCCACGGGATCGCCAGCCACCAGGCGCGCCGCGAAGGCTCCGTTGAAGACATCGCCCGCGGCCGTTGTGTCGGTGACCGCCACCGGAAACGTTTTTACACGGATCGATTCATAGACTGAACCGGCGAGGTATGCACCGCGCTTCCCGAGCTTCAACACGACATTGCGGCAGCCCATGGCAAGCAGTTGCCTTGCCGTCTGTTCATCATCAAGGGGTGTGCCGGAACGGTGCAGCGTCTGCGCTTCACCCTCATTGGGAGTGAGCCAGGTCACACGCCGCAGCAGCGCCGCAGACAAGTGCGCGGCCGGAGCCGGATCCAGCATCAACGGCGTCTTCTCCTCTTCACAGACGGTGGCGAGCCGCTCCACCGTCTCCATTGGAATCTCCAGTTGCGTCAGCACCATTTGCGCATTGGCGATAAGGGGCCGTGCACGCTCGACATCTTCTGCGGAGACGGCGGCGTTGGCACCCGGCGCAATCACTATGCTGTTCTCGCCCGCGTCATCCGTCAGGATCAGGGCGGCGCCCGTCGGCTCATCGCTTAACTCCACCTGTACGGTGTCAACGCGGCAGCCACGTAAAGATTCAAGCAGCATCTGCCCTTCAGCATCCCGGCCAACCCGGCCAATCATGCAGACACTTGCGCCGAGCCGTGCCGCCGCCACCGCCTGGTTTGCCCCTTTGCCGCCGGCAAAGCGGCGCAAGCTCTGGCTGCGGACAGTCTCACCCGGTTCCGGCAAGTGGGCCACGCACGCCACCAGATCGACGTTCAGACTGCCCACCACAACGATGTCGATGGCACTCACGGATGCTGATTCGCCTCTTTGCGGAAGCAAGGCCTTATACCTTCGAAGGCTGCTGCAGATGATCGATCGCGCGCGAGCCGGTGGCCTCCGGGCCTTCTTCCTGTGTGGTGCGGATGCGCCGCCAGAGGATGCGCAGGATTGCCACCACCGGAACGGAAATGAGCGCACCCACTACGCCGCCAATCTCACCGCCGGCCAGCACTGAGAAAATCTGCGTCAGCGGATCAATCTCCAACGATTTGCCCATGATGCGTGGAGCATTTACGTAGTCCTGAATGAGCCGCCACGCACCCAGAAACAGGAAAACCCACACGGCATGCGGATAGCCGGCCAGGATGGAAATGCCCAGCACTGAGACTGCCGCGATGGCCGGACCCACCACCGGGATGAACTCCAGAAAGCCTGCGAGCGGGCCAAGGATAAACGCGTATGGCACCCGCATCAGGCTCAGCACCAGCGTATACGCCACAAGCGTTAATCCGGCCAGAATGATCTGTGATCGGATATAGCTGCCCAGCATCACGTTGATGTCGTCCAGCAGTCCCTGAATGACCGTCTTCTCCTTGGCGGAGCGGCCCAGGGCAACCGTGCCCTGCGCAATCTCCTTGCCACCTTTCAGGAAGAAGAGGCTCAGGATCGGAATCAGAATGAGCCACCAGATGTGTGAGGCCGGCGCCGCCACTTTCGCGGCAATGGCCTTGCCGTAGCTGGCAAAGTCGCTCTTATGGTCCACCAAGAAGGCCTGAATCTGGTTGACGCGGTCTTCGCTCCAGTGGTGTGTCTGGCCGAAGTTTGCAATCAGTTCGCCGGAGCTGAGCCGGTTTACCAGCGAGGGCAGGCTCGTACCCAGGGCGCGCGCTTCCGCGGAAAACTTGGGGCCTGCAATGAAGGCCACCGCTGCCAACACCGCGGCAAGCAGCAGATAGACCGCAAGGATTGCCTTGCCGCGGCCACGCAAGGGCTTCTCAAACCGAGAAACCAGCGGCTCCAGAAAGTAGGCAAACAGCACCGCAAACAGGAAGAGGGTGAGCGTCTCCTGTGCCGCGCGGAAGAACGCAAGAACCGTTAGAAAGATGAGCGCGGTAAACAGCACCCGAGCCGTCCGTGCGTCCCAAAGATGATTCAGGAAGCTGCCCTGCGGGGCAGCTTGCGAGGAGGAGAAGCCCTGCATGGCGGAGCCAGACGCCGGCGCCACAGCACCGTCGGCGGCCAGCCCGGTAACGGCCAACCTGGTTACATCCACTCTTTCAGGCGTATCAACATGCTCAGGCTGAGCCTCACGACGTTCTAGAATTTCGCTCATACACCATTTCCGGATCCTGGAGCGGAAGCGCGCAGCTCCCGACTTTGCGGCAGAGAGCACCATCACGTCTTCCGCACAAACGCGGCCGAACCGCGGACCCTCCAACTGGAAGGTCCGCGGCCTTGACTTGCCTACAGATTGTTGGCTCGATTGCCCGTGAACATGCGAATGAGGAAGGTCAGCAGGACCGCCCCAACTACCGCAACCAGGATGGTATAAATCAGCCCACCCTGCCCGGCAAACCCGAGCGCGCGCATGATGAATCCGCCAATGATCGCGCCCACAATGCCAACCACAATGTCTATGAGCGTGCCAAAGCCGCTGCCCTTCATCAGCTTGCCCGTGATGAAGCCTGCAATCAGGCCAACGATAATCCACCAGATAATTCCGAACATGGGACGTTCCTTTTGAAGCGGGAATTTCAGCCGTTGCCAGACCGGGCATTCATTGGCTGAGCCATACAAACTGCGGGAGAGGATGAAGAGGTGGCCTTCGGATCGATACCTGCAGCTCACGTCTTCTAACTGAATACGTCAGAGCGCACCCGGGCATGCTCGGGTTGCAGTGCTGATGGCGAATTTGAGGCTTTTGCCGCCCTTAGCCCGCCAACTGCGCCCTGAAAGCTTCCTCTCATGGGTGGAGAGCAAAATACCCCGGCCGGATGGGGACATCTGCTCCCTGAAGCGCGTAGCTTTCTTTCTGTTCAGCAAAGTAGATCGTTCCGGGAGCGGAACTCGATAGTGCAAAGGCAATTCAGGCCTGAAAGCTCCCCGCTGTTTCTTGTTTTTCTTTTGTGAGGAAGTATGCGCAAACAAATCAAAGTCGCACGGCGGCGGCTGGCCACGTGGCTTGCGGCCGGCGTGCTGGTGGCCGCTTCAGGTTCCGCGGTGGTCCACGCCCAAACCATTGAGGACGGCGTCATGCTTTCCCGCGGCACCCTGTGCACCGGCGTGATGTACACGCATGAGGCATGGGACCGCTACTGGGAGGGCGCGCTGGAGCGCACCAATGGCAACCTGGGCACCGTCACCACGCAGACCGTTGCCGCCATGGCGAACTACGGCATCACCAACCGCATCAACGTCATTGCCGACGTGCCACTGGTGTGGACCGGAGCGAGCGCCGGCGTGCTGCACGGCCAGAGCGGCTTTCAGGACCTTACGCTTGCCGCAAAGATCAACGCGGTGCGCCTGCCGGTGCGGGACTATGGCTACCTCCGGGCCATCGGCGTTCTCTCCACCAGTCTGCCCATGACGAATTACACGCCGGACCTGCAGCCGCTCTCCCTCGGCACGCACAGCAGGCGAGTGGCCGGGCGCGCAACGCTCAACTTCAATGGCCGCCACGGCCTATACCTGAATGGTTCTACCGCCTATACCTTTCGCGGCAATGTCACCCTGGACCGGCCCTTCTATTACACGAACAACCAGCTCTACCTCAGCAATCAGGTCGCCATGCCGAACATCTTTGACTACTCGGCAAGCGTGGGTTACTACCGGCGCGACCTGAAGGTGATCGGCATTTTCAAGCAGCAGCAAATGCGCGGCGGCGGCGATATCCGGCGGCAGGACGTGCCCTTCGTCTCCAACCGGATGAACTACTCCAGCGCCGGCTTTGAGGTGCAGTACCCCCTGCCCAGGCGGCTGAATAACATCCAGTACTGGGTGGCCTATAACAACGTCTTCGATGGCCGCAATGTCGGCCAGTCCAGCGCCGTCACCACCGGTGCCATGTACACCTTCAAGCGCGAAAGGCGCACCGCTCCCTAATGTTTCCTCATATGACATTTCGCCGCCTGCTTTCCGGAATCGCCCTGCTCACCACCGCGCTTGTCCTGGCGGGATGCGGCAAAGACATCTCTTCGACCGAAGTTCTACCCACGCAAACATTCGCTGCCGTTGACGCAAATGCAGGCGCATGGAAGATGATCGTCCTCTCCGGCCCGAGCCAGATCGCGGTACCGGCTCCTGCCCCGGCCGGCGATCCGGGCTACGTGGCGGAGCTCGCCCAGATCAAAACTTCACAAAGCACGTTGACCGACACACAGAAAACAGCCGTCGCCTATTGGGGCAGCGGCGGCGTGCTGCGCTGGAATGAGATCATGCGCGAACTGGCCGCCAAGGCAGACCTGCCGCCCGCTCCAAACGCAGACGGTACTTACCCCGTGCCCAGCGCCGCTAACCCCTTTGCCGATCCGCAGTTCCCCTTCAGCAACCCACCCTATTCCGCGCGTGCATATAGTTATGTTTCCGTCGCGCAGTATGAGGCGTTGAAGTCGGCCTGGTTCTACAAGTACCAGTACAAACGCGCCGCCCCGTACAAAAACGACAGCACCATTCAGGCTCTGCTGCCCACCAGCGATCTGCCCTCTTACCCGTCGGAAGACGCAGTGGAAGCCGGCGTAAATCAGGCTCTGCTGCTGGCCCTATTTCCCACCTCTGCCTCTGAAATCAATGCAAAGGCCGCCGAGCAGATAGAGGTGGCCCAGCTGGCCGGCCGCGCCTCCGCCAGTGACGTCGCTGCGGGGCTGGCCCTCGGCAAGGCCGTTGCCGCCATCTTTCTGGCACGTGCGGGCTCCGATGGCATGAAGGCCGCCGGTGGCACCGCCGCGCAGTGGCAGGCGCTCGCCGATGCGGCAACCGCCCGTGGAGAAATCCCCTGGAAGAGTCTGGATGGACCGCCGCGCCCGCCCATGCTGCCGCTCTTCGGCAAGGTCAAGGCATGGCAGCTTTCTCCGGCAAACATCATCAGCGAACGTCCAGGACCGCCTCCCTCTACCTCCTCGGCACAAATGCAGCAGGAGCTCACCACGGTGCGGAACGCGGTCAACAACCTCTCCCGCGAACAGCAGGCCACAGTCTACAAGTGGGCCGACGGCCCCAGCACCTTTACCCCGCCCGGTCATTGGGACTTCATCGCCGTGCCCTACATCGTGGCCGCCAATCAGAGCGAGGTCCGCGCCGCGCGCTCGTTCGCCCTGCTGAACATGGCGCTGCACGACGCCGCCGTGGCCTGCTGGGAGACGAAGTACTTCTACTTCAACCCACGCCCATCGCAGCTTGATCCCAGCATCCGCACAGAGACCGCGCTGCCCAACTTCCCCTCGTATGAGTCCGGCCACGCGACCTTCTCCTCCGCCGCCAATGAGGTTCTGTCGTACCTCTTCCCCACGGGCGCAAGCTACTTCAACTCGCAACTGCAGGAAGCGGCGCTCTCCCGGCTCTACGCGGGCATCCACTACAACATCGACATGACCACCGGCATCGACCACGGCAAGCGGGTGGGCGACTATACGGTTCGATTCGCACAAAACGATGGTGCGAACTAGGCCGTTCTACACCTCCACTCAGTGGGAGGTGTCCTCCCGAGGAGCTCCGCTTTTCAGGATGAAAGCCTGGCATCTAACAGCCTGAGGCGTGAGCCCCAGGAAAGGGTTTAAGAAGCAGGCTCGGGTATGAAGGCCCGACATAGAGGCGCTATCTGAAGAGCTACTCTCGTCCGGGAAAGATATACCTGCTCATCTCTCCACCCAGCTCTCCGATTGATCGCAGACTAATAATTCCGAAGAAATGTGTCCCGCGGCAGGCCTGCACGATGCGCGTGCTTCAGCATGTCTCCGGCCTGCTGATGACTCATTGGTCCACCAAGCGTAATCAGGTAGGGGGCTTGCCCGGATGGGCTGAATACCCGGGGATGCAGCGAGTTATGAATCCGCTTCAGGCTCACCACCTTTGCGTCCGCCTGGTCCTTATGGTTGTAGGTATAGGCGACCACGTACCAGCTTTCCGCTGCCTTGCCGGATTGCGCCGGCACCGTGGAGGGCACTGAACGAAGCGGCTCCGCGGGCGCGGCAGGAGCATGCGCCAGTGCGGGAGAAGGTGCGGCGGAGATGGCGGGTGAGGCCGCCACCGGAGCGGCCGTGCCCCGGCCCGAGAAGCGCCACACCAGCAGCAACGCGATCACCACGGCGCAGCCCAGCATCCACTTCCAGGCGGAAAAGCGCGGCTGCTCCGGCGCAACGATGTGGCGGCGCTGGCTGAGGCGTCCTGCAAGCGAGGAGGCTGCATCCACATTCACGGTTCCGCCTCCCGGCTGGACCGCTGCCGCCTGCGTCGCTGCCGGCTCAAATACCTTTGCCGGCACAACAGGCGGAGGGCTGCTGGCAGCGCCACTGGGCACGATGCCCGCAACGCTTTTAGGAGCAGTGCTTCCAGTCCCGTTGCGCACGCTGCTGGGAACGTAGCGCGCGGAGCTCGCCGGAACAGCGCGCTGGGCATCGGTTGACGGAGGACTGCTCTGGCCCGGAGCCGAATGCACGCTCGGAGTCATTGGGGGCGGCGCAACCACGGCCGGCGCAACCATGGCCGGCGTCTTCCGGTTGGTGGCTTCCTCCGCCGCCGTTAGAACAGAGGCCATCCGGTCCAGACTCCAACTGCCATCCAGCGCACCGGGAATCAGCTGCGCAAAAGGATGGGGCAGGCGCAGCGTTGGCTTCCACTCCGGCTCGAGGGTGAGGCACTGCAGCAGAACGGTGCCCAGGTCGTGAATGTCCCGCAGGCGCAACTCATCACATTGGGCAGATGTGGTGAACTCCTGGTCCGCGACGCACTCGCGCACACAGTCGCTGCGCAGCTTAACAGTTTCCCCCACGGCAAGAATGTTCGCGGTCTGCACCTGCTCATGCACCAGGCCGTTCGCGTGAAGCACGGCAAGCGCGCCCACCACGCTGCTCGCCACCTGAAGGGCCTCGGCCGGCGTCAGCGGCCGCTCTCGCAGCACCTCCGCCAGGTTGCCGTCGTTCGGCTCCAGCAGGGCATAGGCAACGGCAACGTCGTCGACTTTTGTCTGCCCGACTTCACGGATCGCCAGAAGATTGTGCTGGTCGACCGCCGCCACCTGGCGCCAGCGCTTCAGCATCTCTTCCTCGTCGAAATGCGCTTCAGTCAGGCGAATGACCGCGCCATCTTTCTGCCTGTCTGATGTGGTGAAAAAGGCATTGCGGCCCTCGGAACGCAACAGCTTCTTCAGGTTGTAGGCGCCTGCAATCGTTTTTCCTTCGTACTCAGACCAGAGATGCATATGAACTCGCTCATGTTTTTGGAATCTTTTGTCCGGAACGGGGGCTCGTGCCATCGGCGCAACGCAGCAGCCCACTCCAATAGATATTGTGCAGCAAAGGTGCCGCGAACTTTCGCCCCTCCTTCAGGGACGGGAAAAGTTCTCCGCGCGGCACATAAGAGGAATCAGGCTAGTACCGGGCCACTTGCCGCGCGGCTTGGCGCACCGCTTGCGCAACGCTCTGCCCCGGTCTGGACATGGACGGCGGAGCGGCTTCCGGGCTGCTGCCCCAGGACTTGTTGGGAGCAGGCCCCATGACCAACTCCAGCTTACCCCCGTTGGCAATATCGGCATGACCGAACCATGGCTTGTTCCACGGCTTGCCGTTCAGCTTGGCCGACTGGATGTAAATGTTGGTCTCCGAGTTATTTACCGCAACGACTTCCAAGCTCTTGCCATTTCCCAGGTGTAATACCGACCGCCCAAAAAGAGGGCTGCCCAGCACGTAATACGGCATGGATGGATCGACCGTGTAAAAGCCCATCGCACTCATCACATACCATGCGGAGGTTGCACCCTGGTCGTCCATACCGGGAAAGGCATAACCGGAAGCATCACTGCCGTACATCTCACGCAGGATTTTCCGGACCAGTGCCTGTGTCTTCCACGGCTGGCCCAGCCAGGCGTAATAATACGGTGCCTGCTGGTCAGGCTGGTTGCCCTGTACATACTCCCCGATCATTCCGGTGCAGTCGCGGCAGATACCCTTCGCGGTGTAGGGCGTGGCGAAGAACTCATCCAGCTTCGCCGTTGCCTTGTCTTTTCCACCCAGCAGGTCGATCAGTCCTTGCACATCGTGCGGCACAAGCCACAGCGTCGACCAGCCCGAGGCCTCCTTCATCATGAAGTTGTAGTACGGCTCGCCAGGATCGAAGGGCGAAATCCACTTGCCATCCGCCGTCCTGCCCCGCATAAATCCTGTCGCCGCATCGAAAACGTTCCGGTAATTGCGTGAGCGGTCCAGAAAGAATCTGGCGTCCTCGGTCTTGCCAAGCTTCTGGGCGTATAAGCCCATCGCATGATCGTCCCAACTGTACTCCAGCGTGGTCGCCGCGCCGGCCTTGCCGCCCGCATACGGCGGGCTCGGATTGCCCGGCGGGATAACATCGGAAATCCAGCCCTGGCGCTGGTACTCTTCCAGATAGTTACGTGGACCTTTTACATCCATCGCATTTTTACGCAGATACTCATAAGTCCCGGACCAGTCAAATTCAAGTCCGCGAGTCCAATCGCCCAGATACATGAAGACGGCGTTATCCCCATGGAAGGACGTTCCCATGTAACCCGACTCACGCGCCATATCCAACTCGGACCGCAATATGTCGAGCTTTACCTCCGGCTCCAGCAGCGTCAGCAGCACAATCTGGTTCCGGCCCGTGTCCCAGAAAGGTACCTGGCCATAGCGGTCATAAGTCGCGGTCTTCTGCTGGCCATCCAGCCCGGTAAAGACTTCCCCCTTGCGTGCCACCAAACGGGGACTGTCAAAGGAATGCAGCAGGCACGAATAAAACAGCATTCGTTCCTTTTCCGTGCCGCCCTCCACCTCGATCTTATTCAACTTAACCGCCCATGCTGTCTGCGCCTGTTTTCTGACGCGGTCAAAATCCCAGCCCGGGTCTTCCGTCCGCAATCGCTGCTCCGCCAGCTCGTAACTCGCGGCGCGCGCCACCTTCACCAGCACCTGCTCTCCGGCTTTGGTGGAAAATTGCAGATAGGCCCCGGCATACGGGCCGGCAATCGTCCGTGTATTTGGCTGCACATCCTTGTTGCCCAGCAGCGATCCCCGGGAGGGGCGGCGCTCCGGCAGATTTTCCTTGAACATCCCAAACGTCTGAAACGGCTGGGAGAACTCCGCCACAAAGTAACTGCCATCCTGGCCGCGCTCTCCGACCCGAAGCTGCCCGCGCACCGTGTGATCGCCCACTAACTCCACACTCCCGCGGTCACCGTCCGTATCGATCAAAATGCGTCCCGGCCCACTTGCGGCCCCGCTCGTAAAATCCGCCGCCGGAAAGGTGAAGCGGTACAGGCCCGTCCAAGTGGTGGCTGTCATCTCTGCCTTGATGTTGAGGTCGCTCAGCACCACGCTGTAATAGCCGGGTGAGGCAATCTCCTGCTTCTTGTCGTATACAGAGGGCGTGCGTTGCGGAGGCTGCGCCCAATCGCCCATCACTGGCATCAGCACCGGCCCATCGCCGCCGCCGTAGCCACCATATGAGAAACCGAAAAGCGTCCGGTTCGGGTAGTAATACGTCGCCGGAACGCCCGCCACATACTGCAGCGCCAGGTTCGCATTCATGGGCGCCATCTCCGTGGGGCTGTGCGGCAGCTTGGCACCGGGCGAAGTAAAACCCGAGTACAACTGCTCGCCCGGCGGCGGCGCATTCCCAATCAGTTTGGGATCGGCCAGCGGAGCCGTACCCACCAGCGGGTTCGCATAGTCCACGGGACGCTTTTGAGTGTTTTGTGCGTGGCTCAGAGCGTTTCCCACGCAGAGACATCCGGCAACAGCGCCAGTGATCAGCCCCCGTCCTGCTCGTCGAACAAACATGCTCTCCTGCCCTCCCATGGATAGTCCCTTGAGATGCAAAGTAAATCACCCCGCACGTCCGCGGTGCTTCCGCCGGGCTTGCCTGCCTCCAGCATCTTCCCGTCTTTGTCCGATCGCGGATCCGCCGCCGTTCGCGTTATCGCGCCGTGGAAGTTAAAATTGGGAACCGCATGTCAGAGAGTGTTCAAGATCGAGTTCTTCGCGTCATCGCGACCAAGCAGCGCATCCCTCTGGAATCCGTCACCCCAGAGAGCACCTTTGAACAGCTCAACATTGACTCGCTCGACCGCCTCAACCTCCTCTTCGAGCTCGAAGGCGAGTTCGACATCCAGATCGATGACGAGCAGGCCAAGCAGGTCATGAATATTCGCCAGATGATCGACGGCATTGAGCACCTCCTGCAGGCGAAAGCGGCAAAAGAAGAGTCCAGGGAACCGGTTCCGGGAAGCTGATGACGCACAGGGTCGTGATCTCCGGCGTGGGCGTGATCAGCGCACTGGGCGCGGACAGCATCCAGTTCTGGCAGGCGCTCACTGAGGGCCGCTCAGGCATCGGGCCCATCACCTCCATTGACACCTCCGAGCTGCGCTTCAAAAACGCCGCCCAGGTCACCAATTACGACCCGGAAAAAGCCTTCCCAACCAAAGAGTTGATGTTCCTTGACCGCTTCGCCCAGTTTGCCCTCCTCTCCGCGGACGAAGCAGTGCGGCACGCCGGCATCGAGTGGACCGACCACCTTCGCCAGCGCACCGCCATCGTCACCGGCTCCTCCCTTGGCGGCCGCGGTGCCGACGAAGCCGGCTACTACGAGCTCTTCCACCGCCGGGGCACACGCATCAACCCGCTCACCATCCCCTTGAGCATGAGCAACGCCGGCGCCAGCCACATCGCCATGCGCTACGGTATCCAGGGCCCGGCCTACACCGTCTCCACCGCCTGCTCCTCCTCCAACCACGCCATCGGCCAGGCCTTCTGGATGGTGCGCTCCGGCATGGCCCCCCTGGCGCTCGCCGGCGGCAGTGAGGCCTCCCTCTTCCTGGGCAACCTGCACGCCTGGCAGGCCATGCGCGTCATCAGCAAAGACACCTGCCGCCCCTTCTCCGCGGACCGCTCCGGCCTCATTCTCGGCGAGGGCGGCGCGATGCCGGCCTCGCCCCCGAACAATTCGGCTACATCAACGCCCACGGTACCGCCACGGAAGCCAACGACCGCAGCGAAACCGCCGCCATCCGCAGCGTCTTCGGCCCCCTTGCCGGCAAGCTCGCCATCAGCTCCACCAAGTCCATGCACGGCCACGCCCTGGGCGCCGCCGGCGCGCTCGAAGCCGTCAGCTGCGCCCTCACCTTTTTTTTTTTTTTTATGGCGACCACCGAGATCTACACCACCCCCGAC
>CAXTRR010000027.1:0-3487 GCA_964246795.1 uncultured Terriglobus sp.
GGGGGCGGTGCGGGGGGCGGCGGGGATTGCGCTGCACCGGGCGATTCCGGCTGGGCTGGACCGCATCGGCGCGCGGCTAGTGGGGGCGACGCTAATCGTCTTCGCGGTGTATGTGCTGGCGTCCATGTGGCGGGCGGCACGCGACCAGGGGCGGGCGGCACGCGACCAGGGGCGGGCGGCACACGCCCACATTACCCAGAGCCGCATCGCGCTGCTGATCTCAGGTGCGCAGTACATGCGCTGGCGCGTACGGCGGCTGGTACGGCGCGATCTGGCAAGGCCGGAGCCCTTCCGTTTCCGGTACGACGGCGGATCGGTCGTGGTGGTTGGCGTGATCCATGGCCTGGGAGCAGAGACGCCTTCGCAATTGATGCTGTTTCTGCTGGCGGCCAACCTGGGCGGCACCAGCCGCGGCCTGCTGGGGCTTGCGGCATTCCTGGTGGGCCTGCTGATGATGAATACCATCATGATGTTGGGTGCGTCGGGCATCGTGCTGGGGAGCTTGCGCAGCGCGGTCCTGCAGCGAGTGGTCATGTCACTGACCGCGGTGTACAGCTTCGCCATGGGGGCGATTTTTCTGTTTGGCTGGAGTGACCGGCTGCCGAGCCTCGCGCATTGAAGGCTTCACTCCCGGGCGTGAAAGGTGCGTACTGGCGCGGCACGCATCCTATGCAGAGGACTGGCAAGATGGATATGAGTTTGCAGGACAAATCGGCGCTGCTGGATGCGACTCTGCGTGAGGCAGGCTCCCTGCTGGTGGCGTACTCGGGCGGGACGGACTCGGCCTTTCTGGCCTGGGCCGCACATCGGGTGCTCGGTGCAAGAATGCTGGCGGTGATTGCGGATTCAGCCTCGCTGCCGCGCCGCGAGCTGGCGGGAGCTCTGGAGTTTACCGCGCGGCACGGCATACCTACGGAGATACTGCAGACGGCCGAGCTGGAGAACGCGGATTACCAGCGCAACGATTCGCAGCGCTGCTTTCATTGCAAAGACGAGCTTTTTACCCGGATGGAAGAGAAGCGCCTGGCGAGTGGTTTTGCCGGCATTGCTTACGGCATGAATCTGGACGACCGTGGCGACTTTCGACCAGGCCAGCAGGCGGCGCAACGCCACCACGTGTTGGCACCGCTGGTAACGGCGCAGTTGACCAAGGCGGGGATCCGGGCTCTGTGCGCCGAGGCGGGCCTGGCCGTTGCGGACAAGCCCGCCAGTGCCTGCCTCTCCTCACGGATCGAGTACGGCCGGCCGGTTACGGCGGAGAACCTGAGCCAGGTGGAGCGGGCCGAGGAAGCCCTGCACGCGATGGGGTTTGCGCAGGTGCGGGTTCGCCACCACGGCAAGTTGGCACGGGTGGAGATTGCTCGGGAGGACCTGGCGCGGGCCCTGGATCTGTCGGTCTTTGCCGAGGTTACGGCGGCTCTGCGGCCGCTTGGGTTCCGGTATGTGACGCTTGATATGGAGGGCTACCGCAGCGGATCGATGAATGCGGTGTTGCCGGTGTCCGTTTTGACCGGAAGTTAGGTGGACAAGAAGATCTGCCTCAGGGGCTGAAGCTCTTCCGCGAGAAAGCGGAGCTAGATGGCATAGCTGAACCTATGCCCTTCCGAAAGAAACTTCATCACTGTCCTTTGTGGCTGATAAGGCTCATGCAGACGTGAAGATTCTTTAAGCATCCAATCCACAACCTAGTTATTAGGCATCCTTATGCGCATTGCTTACCTCGATTGTTTCGCCGGTATCGCCGGAGATATGTTCCTCGGCGCATTGATTGACGCGGGCGTGCCGCTTGCCGTGCTGCAGGAGGCCACGGCCGCGCTGCAGCTAAATGCCTCCCTGCGGGTGGAAACGGTGGACCGCAGCGGGATCTCCTGCGCGAAGGTGCATGTGCTGGAGGGCAGCGTGCTGGCCGAAGAGGCGCGTAGCCATTCGCACTCTCACAGTCATTCGCATGCCCATACCGATGGCAGTGTCACGACATCGCATGCCGCTGTTTCGCTGAACGGCATGCACACCGTGCAGCCGCAAACGCAGCATCAGCACAAGACAGGTCATGCGCACACTCATTCGCATGCAGAAAGTCATTCACACTCGCATGAACACGAAGCTGTACCAGAGCAGGACCATGGTCATGCGCACGTGCACGGACGCTCGCTCACGGTGATCCGCGAGCTGATTCAAGCCGCGCCGCTGGATACAGCTGTGAAGCAGTTGAGCATTCGCGCGTTTGAGTTGCTGGGCCGTTCCGAGGCCAAAATCCACAATGTGCCCGTGGATGAAATCCACTTTCATGAGGTCGGCGCGGTGGATGCGATTGTGGACATTGTGGCTGCGAGCGCGGGCATTGTTCACCTGAAGATCGGCGCGTGGCACTGCTCCGCGGTGAACGTGGGCGGCGGCATGGTGGAGTGTGCGCACGGCACGTTTCCGGTACCCGCGCCGGCGACTGCGGACCTGCTGCGCGATTGCCCCACGTACTCCGCGCATGTGCAGAAGGAGCTGGTCACGCCAACGGGCGCGGCACTGCTGCGTGCGCTCGATCCGAGCTTTGGCCCACAGCCGGCCATGCGCGTGGAGAAGATCGGCTATGGTGCCGGCACGCGCAATCCCAAGGACTTTCCGAATGTGCTGCGGCTCAGCATCGGCGAGGCAGCGGAGACGGCCAGTGTGCCGCGAGCAACGGCGTTTGCCGGCGCGGCACAAGGAACAGCGGCTGCTGGTGGCCAGGCGGCAACAGATCACGCTACTTCACAAACCGTTACGGTGATTGAAACAGCGCTGGACGATCTTTCCCCGCAGATCATCGCCTACGTCGCCGATCAGGCACTGGCACGGGGGGCGCTCGATGTGATGCTGACGCCCGTCCTGATGAAGAAGGGCCGCCCGGGCACGCTGCTCACGTTGCTCTGCGATCCACGAAACAGCGGCAGCATGCAGCAGCTGTTGCTGCGGGAGACCAGCACGCTCGGCCTGCGCATCCGGCAGGAGCAGCGCACCTGCCTGAAGCGCAGCCATACCCCGGTCGAGACTTCCTACGGCAGCATCCGCATCAAGATTGGAACGAAGAACGAAGAGGTGCGCAACGCCGCGCCCGAGTTTGAAGACACCCGCGCCGCCGCCGCGGAGCACAACGTGCCGCTGAAGCAGGTGCAGCAGGCTGCCATCGCCGCTTACTTTGCAGTGACCAGCGGCAATGACAAGAATAGGGGCGCGAGCAAGCGATGAGGCGTGAAGATCTGCTGGCGCTGCTGGCCGGCGTGGAACGCGGCAGCATCACCGTGGACGCCGCCGCCGCGCGCCTGACCGACCTGCCGTTTGAAGAGCTGGGGCACACCCGCGTGGACCACCACCGCAGCCTGCGCGGCGGCCTGCCCGAGGTGATCTATGCCGCCGGAAAAACACCCGAGCAGACTGTCGCCATTTTCAGCAGCCTGGCCAGAGACGGCGTGAATGTTCTGGCGACGCGATGCTCTGAGGAGACGGCCCGGGC
>CAXTRR010000027.1:3497-12958 GCA_964246795.1 uncultured Terriglobus sp.
GGCCCGGGCCGTGCTGGAGAAGCATCCTTCGGCAACACACAACGGCATGGCTCGCACCGTCTCGCTACGGCGAGACAATCAAGCCCCTGCCCGGGGATGCATTGCCGTGGTCTGCGCCGGCACCAGCGACTTGCCCGTGGCGGAGGAGGCAGCTGTAACCGCAGAGGTGTTTGGTGCCGAAGTGGTGCGGCTTTACGATGTGGGCGTGGCCGGGCTGCATCGCCTGCTGGCCGTTCGCGGCGAACTTACCAGGGCGCAGGCCGTCATCGTCTGCGCCGGCATGGAGGGCGCGCTGCCGTCGGTAGTGGGCGGCCTGGTGGGCGTGCCGGTGCTCGCGGTGCCCACGTCGGTCGGCTATGGCGCGTCGTTCTCCGGCGCGGCGGCGCTACTGGGTATGCTCAATTCCTGCAGTCCCAATGTGAGCGTGGTGAATATCGACAACGGATTTGGCGCGGCTTACAGCGCGGTGCTGATTGTGCGCGCAGCATCACAAGCCGCCGATGCCGGATGATGCCGCGCGGCAGGGCAGGGTTTGCATCGTAATACCGAAGAGTTTGTCAGCGCAGATCAGGTCGCACTGAAAGCGCAGAGCAGTTCGCACTGAAGAGGAGTCCCCCCATGGAACGTAGAGACTTTTTGAAGACCGCCGCCGCCGCAAGCTTCGCGGCCACCGTGCCGATGGCGGCCAACGCAGGCACGCCTGCCCATAACGATACGGGTGCTGGAAGCGCGCCAACCAAGCGGCCGGAAGCACCGGGCATGCTCTACCGCGAGCTTGGCACGACCGGCGAGCGGGTGTCGGCAATCGGCATGGGCGGCTATCACATCGGCAAGCAGAAGGAGGCCAGTGAGAGCATCCAGCTGATTCATGCCGCGATCGACGCCGGCATCACCTTTATGGACAACTGCTGGGACTACAACGACGGCATTTCCGAAGTGCGCATGGGCCAGGCGTTGAAGACCGGCGGCTACCGGCAAAAGGTCTTTTTGATGACGAAGATCGACGGCAGGACCGCCGAGGAATACTCAAAGCAGCTCGAGCAATCCATGGGCCGGCTGCAGACCGACGTTATCGACCTGGTGCAGTTCCATGAGGTCATCCGCATGGAAGACCCTGACCGCATCTTTGCCAAGGGCGGCGCGATGGAAGCAGCCATGAAGGCGCGTGAGCAGGGCAAGATCCGCTACATCGGCTTTACCGGCCACAAGGACCCAGCGGTGCATCTGCGCATGTTTGAAGTGGCGAAGAAGAACAACTTTAAATTCGATACGGTGCAAATGCCGGTGAATGTGATGGATGCTCATTTCCGTTCGTTCACGAAAGAGGTCATCCCCGTGGCGAAGCAGCAGGGTACGGGCGTGCTGGCCATGAAGACCTTTGGCGACGATTACATTCTGCGCAGCAAGACAGTGCAGCCGTCGGAAGCCTTGCGCTACGGGTTGACGCAGCCCGTCTCCGTGGTGATCACCGGCATCGATCGCATGCCGATCCTGACCCAGGCGCTGGAAGCGGCCAAGAACTTTCAGCCTATGAACGAGGCACAGGTGGCGGAGTTGCTGGGCCGCACGCAGACTGCTGCCATGACGGGCGAGTATGAGCTGTTCAAGACGTCCTCGCATTTTGATGGAACGGCTCAGAACCCCAAGTGGCTGGGGTGAGGCCTTCTAAGGGAATGAAGGTCAATGGCAAGTCAATATGCCGGGCCTTCCCCCCTGGTGTTTTCTGCACCCTTCCCCAAGGCTTACGCCCTTGGCGGTGAGTTCATGGGCTCAAGCCCGCTAGGCTGTTTGCCTTACAGCCCAGGTGAAGCTAGGCCTCTCCGAGACAGGAACTCATCTGAGTTTCCGCTACGCTCGTGCCGCGTTTCGCTGAAACAGGAAGACCGCTCCGGACAATGCAACCACGGTGAAACAGGCGAGCCAGAGCACGTGTTGCCAGGGCTGCCATTTGCTGCCGAAGCCGATGCTCCACAGGGCGAGTTGGCCCATGTGCCAGGTGGGGAAAGCCGGGGCGAGTTTGCCGATCCACTTCGGCAGGACGCTGAGCGGCATCCAGAGGCCCGAAAGAAAGCTCATAGGCAGGTAGGTGAGGTTGACCACGCCAACGGCAGCGTTGGGTGTAACCACCATGGCCAGCAGAAGGCCGAGCGCGGCAAAAGGCAGGACGCCGCCAAAGATGACCAGCACAAGATGCACCCACTGGGTGGCGGGCATGGTGACGTGGCCAAGGGTTACGCCAAGCGTGCTCAAGATGGTGAAGATAACAGCTGCGAAGCCTCCCGCCGCCATGAGCTTGCTGAGCAGGTAGGCGGGCGCGGGCATGGGGCTGGCCTGCTTCACCTCAAGCCAGCCGAGGGCCCGTTCATTGGCCAGTGTGACGCCGATGCCAAAGAGGCAGACACCCGCCAAGCCAAAGATGCAGTAGGTGCCCAGCGTGTACTTGGCGTGCCGTTCGGCTTCAGGGCTGGCGTTGGCGACGATGATGCCGAAGAGCAGATAGAACATAACGGGAAAGCCGATGGTGGCCAGCGAGAAGGACCGGGCCCGCAGCAGCCTCAGAAATTCGTACTTTGTTTCCTTCAAGTAAAGCGGCAGCTGCGGCACGCGGGCCGTTTCCGGTACTTTGATGGCCGGTGCGATGACGCTCATGCATTCTCCTTTTGCAACACGGGGGCGGGTGCGGTGCCGTCCTGGGTGAGGGCCAGGAAGGCATCTTCCAGGTTGGGGCTGGAAACTTCAAGCGAATGCAGTTCCTGATCGGCGGCCAGCAGCTCGCGCAAAACCGGCTCGGCCTGCACAACCGAGAGGGTAACGGCAGCGCCGATCTGCTGCACGGAGCGGACGCCAGCCATGCGCTCCAGCGTTTCGCGTGAGAGGCGGGTGACGCACTGGATTTTGCGGCCGGCGACGCGTGCCTTGATCTCCGTCGGTGTGCCCTCGGCGATGATGCTGCCTCTTGCGATGACCACGATGCGGTCGGCAAGCGTGTCCGCCTCCTCAAGATAATGCGTGGTGAGCAGGACGGTTTTGCCTCGGCCGGAGAGGGCGCGCACCTGTGTCCAGAGGGCATGCCGCGCTTCAATGTCCATGCCGAGGGTGGGCTCATCCAGAAACAGCAGATCGGGATCGCCAGCCAGCGCCAGCGCAAAAAGCAGCCGCTGCTTTTGCCCGCCGGAGAGCATGCGGAATTCGCGTTTGGCAATGTCCTGCAGACTGGCCGCGCGCATCAGGTCTTCAGTCGCCATGGGCCGCGGGTAATAGGAGCGGAAGAGGTCAACAAACTCGCGCACCTGCAGCGTTTCCGGCAGTTTGGCGACCTGGAGCATGGTGCCGATGCGCTCCCGGGTGCGGCGCTCGCGAGGGCTGCGGCCAAAGACCAGGGCTTCTCCGGAGGTAGGCTCGATGAGGCCGAGCAAAACCTTGATGGCGGTGGTCTTCCCTGCACCGTTTGGGCCAAGCAGGGCGACAACTTCGCCCGGCTGCAGTTCCAGAGAAAGATTGCTCAGCGCGACGTGCGAGCCATAGCGGTGCGTGACCGAACGCAGCGTGGCAGGCAGCGTGGCAGGCAGCGGGGCCGTAGCCGTGGCAGGCAGCGCAGCAGGAGCCGTGGCCAGAGCTGCATCCGGACCTGAATTCAACTTACTCATCAGAACCAGAGTAGCGCGGGGCCTGTATTCCCTTCTTCGGCGGTGGGAGCCGTTACCGCCCGGCAAGTGCGCTGGGGACAGCTCCGGCGGGGCAGTGGCGGCGTGCGCTCGATTTCGCCCAGGGCTGCATCTATCTCCAGGTGACAATCAGGCTCCGGATGGCAATCGGGACAATACAAGTGAAAGATCTGCTGAAAGAGCAGGTGCAGGCGCTGGACAGCGCGATGCTGGTGGCACAGAGCTCGGCCGAAAAAGGCCCTGTACACAAGCTGCGTACAGGGACGCGCCGCAGGGAGGCGCAACTGGCCCTGCGGGCTTGGCGGCCGGGGTTGCCGCCACATGCCGATTAAGCCGCGAAGGTGCACCGGCTGCTGCGGCGTGGGCGGCGCGCCGCCGCCGCCGTGCGCGACCTGGACGTACAGTTCGACATGATCACCGCCGATATGCCGGAGAAGGCTGCCGTGGCGGCTGGGCCAAAGGACGACCAGCTCCGCAAGCAGGCCGCAAAGCTGCTGCACAAGCTTGAACGCCGCCGCAAGACAGAGGCCACTGACCTGGTGAGTACCCTGCACGAGGAGAGCGAACCGCTGGCGGCGGGGATGCGCGCGCTGGAAAAATCTCTGACTTCCAGCGCCGCCGGTTCCGCCGCGCGCCGGCCAGGTGCAAGGGCGGAGTTCTCCGTGTCCGGGCTGAGTGATCGCGTGCAGCAGTGGTTCAGCCGGCGCACTGCGCGGATCATGGAAGCGGACCGGCACACCGGCGGCAAACACGCGCTGCAGCGATTGAACGATGAGACTTTGCACGATTTGCGGAAGATCGGTAAGCAATGCCGCTACATGGCGGAAAGCATACCGGAGGGTTCACCGGCGGCGGGCAAGCTCGCCGAGCGCTTTGAATACCTGCAACAGGCCGGCGGACGCTGGCACGACTGGCTGATGCTGGAAGAATTGGCTGCCCGCACACACGGAAGAAAGGCCGTGCTGGCGGAACACTACCGCAAGCATCGCGATGCCGCGCTGGCCGAGTACCACCTGCAGCTGGCGCTGGAGTTGACGACCGCTCCGCAGCGGAAGACGCCGAAGGACGAAAGGCCGCGTTTACCGGCGGAGTAAGCAGCAGAATTTCCAGCCAATAGGCAGGAAGATTGCGCCTGCGCCGTCCGAATCTGCATAGCGACGGATGGCCCACCCTCACGACAGCCTTATTGTCGTTAAGGTAGGTTCGTCCACAGCATCCTCACCGGAAAGGAAGCCCACCTTCACCGCAAGATCGTGGTGAAGGTGGGGCACCCGTATCCAGCTCGTTTTCGCGCCCCAAATCGCAGCTGGGCGGGGGGCGATGCGGTACGCTGGGCAGATGAGTTCCTCTTCCGGCACCGGCAATCGGGCACGCGTCGGTAAAGTGCTGGTCGGTATCGCCGTGCTGGTGCCGGCGCTGCTGGTGGTGGGCCTTTACCTTTTTCTGCAGGGAAATCTTGTGGGCCGTGGGGTGCACGGCCCGCTGTGGCCATGGATCACGGCCGATGCCGTGCTGCTGGTGACGGGAATGCTGCTGATGCGCGGGCAGGAGCTATGAGCAAAGTGAGGGTGCCCACGCCGGGGAAGACCATGAAGATCGGAGGTCTTTCCCACTATGACAGTGCCGGCGAGGCGCACATGGTGGACGTAAGCGCCAAGTCCGCCACTCGGCGTGAAGCGGTGGCCGAAGCTTTTGTGGAGTTGAACGCCGAAGTGCTGGCAGCGCTCCCGCAGAATCCCAAAGGGGATCCGCTGGAGGTGGCTCGCATTGCCGGCATTCTGGCGGCGAAGCGTACGGCGGAGCTGATCCCCATGTGCCATCCGCTTCCGCTTTCCTATGTGGATGTGGAAGCAACGGTGGTTCAGCCAGCCGCACTGCTGGGTACAGGCGGAGGCGTACGCATCCGCGCCACGGCCGCTACGGTGGCGGGCACTGGCGTGGAGATGGAAGCGATGACCGCCGCCAGCATTGCCGCCCTGACTGTGTATGACATGACCAAGGCGTTGGACAAAGGCATCCGCATCCGGGAGATCGTGCTCTTGAGCAAGACCGGCGGCAAGAGCGGGGAGTACCGGCGGCGTACGTAAGGCGCAGGTTGCCTAGGGCGTGGTCGCTGCCTTTGAGAACTGGTTGGTAACGCCCCCGTCGGTGCAGGACGGATGGACAAAGGGAATATGCAGTTTTTCAACGATGGGCGCCCACTGCGGGCAGAATTCGTTGGCAACGTTGAATCCGGCGTAGCCCGCCATGGTGGTCAGGCTTCGCTGGCCGGCGTGGGTGGCATCACGGTAACCGTCGGGCAGGTAGCCCATGCCCACGAAGCCGCCCGCGGCCGCCCCGGCAAAGTTCTGGAAAGCGGGAATGTTGTGCTTTGAATCGCTCTTGTCGACCAGTGTGAAGGCGAGGGCATGCACCACGCGCGCACTGACGTTAGTGCTGGGTGAAGGGTAGTAGCGAGGATCCTCATGCAGGGCCAGGCCCGCCAGGAACTGACCGGCCTTCTGTGATTCGTTACGGGCCACGCCATCGCCATATTCGCGGCCGAAGCCGTCGCCACCCGCCTTCCAGTCATGCGGGTAGTGGCTGGGTGGATTGATCATTTTGTAAGCGGCCGGAACCACCGGCGCAAGGATCTGGATCGGATTGAAGGCCTGATGGGTGTAGAGGCTCAGTTTTTCTTTTCCGGTCAGGGGAGAGCGAGTCATCCAGGGCGCCAGGATTGCCGGAGTTTGGCCATTGGAAGCCTGCGAGCCGGCCTGCGGATCAGCAGGATGGTTGGGCGTCTCAGGTGCGTCCGGAAGGCTTGCGTAGGCCAGACTGCTGGAGGAGACGGGGCTACGTCCGGCGTCCGGGAGACCTGCTTCCATCACGCCTGCTGAGGCGGAGCTTTGGGCGTATGAAGCGCACCCGGCAAGGGTGACACCGGCGCAAAGCAACATGACTGCAATTTTCATCATTTCTCCTGGATGCCACCCTTCCAGATTCGGCTGACGGAGAATTGGATGCGCGTTTCAGCCTTCTCTTTCCGGGTCCCCTGAAAGATGCAGGCCGAATGCACCTGCAGAACGGTGGAAAGGCGAATGCCGGAGGCCGGTGGTCTACAAACTGAAAAGTTCCCGCAAGCGCTTGATCTGGGCGCGGGCTACCGGAATCTCGGTGTGCTTGCGGTCGTCCATGCGAAGCAGGTAGCTGGATTTGAACCAGGGCACGACCTCGCGGATGTGCTCAATATTGACGAGGTAAGAGCGGTGCGCACGCCAGAAGATGGCCGGGTCCAACTGGTCGGTGAGTTCTTCGATCGTGCGGCAGTTCGCCAGGCCTTCCATGGTGGCCGTAACCACGGAAATGTCGCCTTCCTCGATGGCGGCAAAGCAGACCTCCCGCTGGTCGACGAGCATGAGCCGCTGACCGCTGCGCAGCACCACTTTACCGGAGCGCAAGCGGCTGGCGCCGCCGCCGTTTGCAGGGAGGGCACTGCCCACACCGGCGGGCGTGCCCTGTGAGGCCTGGGATTGCAGCAGCTTGAGCAGGCTCTCCAGCCGCTCTTCACTGCTGGCCTGCGGCACGGTTTCAATGGACACCGTGGCGGAGGCGGTACGACGGGCACGAACTTTGTCGATGGCCTGGTGCACACGGCGCTCTTCAAATGGCTTGAGCAGATAATCGATGGCGTTGACCTCAAACGCGCGCACGGCGTAGTGGTCAAAAGCAGTGGCAAAGACGATTTCCGGCATCGGTGCATCGCCAGAGCGCTCGAGAAGCTTTTTCAGCACGGCGAAGCCATCAAGGCCGGGCATCTGAACATCCAGGAAGACGAGGTCTGGAGCGGCTTTGCGGATGACCTCCACGGCTTCCACGCCATTGGAAGCCTCAGCGACGACCTCCACCTCACCCGCGCGCCCGATCAGGTATTGCAATTCGCGGCGCGCCAGTGGCTCATCATCCACGACAATCGCGGAAAGGGTCATGCCCGGAGTATAGAAGCTGCTTCGATGATGAATGGAGCGATCTGCCGCACTCTTTCCGGATTGACACTCGGATCGTGTACTGCGGGGAGATGCCTCGAGCAGGTAAGTGTTCACTCGCGAGGGATATCTGCAACGTGATGAAGACGCGACCTTTCACAACGCGAAACGTTGCCCGGTGACAAACAAGTCATGCTCCGTCCTTACGAACTTGGCTCGCGTGTAGCTTCGTGGTCTTCGAAGCTGACTTATTTGCGGCTGCTTATTCGCGGCTGACTTACTGTCGGCTTATCTACTCACGGCTGATTTAGAAGTTTGCTAGAAAGAACAAGAGTCCAAAAAGCATGAAAACGAGGCCGGCAAGGCCAAGCAGCCAACGCTGGAGTGCTGGAGAGAGCCCCGAGGGACGAAGAATCTCCAGGAAATTCCAATTAAGAAAAGCATGCAAAATCTGCACGACGCCCGCGGCGAAGAAGATGCTTCCCACAGTACGGCTGCCATGCCAGGGTGAGAGTGACACCATGCCGGGTATATCTGTGATTACTGGGGCTAATGGCATCGCTCACCCTGATGGCAGAACATACTCGAAATCCTATAGATTGTCCTTCAAAAATTTCACGATCGTTTCCACATTCGAGTGATTGTAAGTAACTGCGTAGTTCAGAGTGCCGTTTGTGAACTTAAGCGACTGTTCCTTTGCATGGCTGACCTGGATCACTTTGAGCTTTTGCTGGATGGCGGTTTTGCCTTCATCGCTGCCGCGGCACAGGGTATCCATCGCGTCCGTTGCGTTCGCAATGAAGGCCCATGGCGATTGCTGGTTCGGGTTGTCGGGCGAGGTGGTCACATCGGAGAAGGTGTTGTAGTCCGTGGTGAGCTTCACGTCGCTGCCGCAGGTTTGGTTGGCCCTGGCCAGGCGCTCGGCGACCTGTTTCTTGTCTTCGGCAATGAGTTCACGCTGCTTCAGGCTTTGCGCCTGAGCCATTGGCAAGGCGGCGAAGGTGAAGGCTGACAGAGCGGCAGCAAAACGAAGTGCAAGAGTCATAGTTGAAATCTCCTTGATCTACATGGAAGGTGCGAGTGGGATGCTGGGGAGAGCGCTTATGTCGCCCAAGAAGTTGTCACGCTCGCCGGCGATCTCAACTTTGCCATCTGCGCTTCTGCGCAGCCGGGCCATGCAGCGATGATGATCGTGCGGAAAAATCACCAGCCACTCGCCCCGGATGGCACGATCGTAGAAGCGGACACGCTCCTGGATGGTGCGCAGTGGGTCAAGGTCAAAGGCCATCACCCAGGTATTTGGCAGGTGCGCCGTGGTGGGCAGCAGGTCCGAAATAAAGACGGCCTGCTCGCCCTGGCTCTCGATGTGCACGGCCAGCATGTGCCGGGTGTGCCCGGGCCAGCAGCTTACGGAGATACCCGGAAGGAGTTCCTCGCGCTCATCCGGAGCGGTTATGCCGACAAGGCGCATCTGCTTCGCCGCAAGCAACGGCTCATAATTGGACGGCACATAACTGATGCGGTCGCGCTCCAGTTGCTGGCGTCCGTGCTCCACCTCGCCATGGTGTGCCACGTAGGTCGCATTCGGAAAGAACGGCACCGCCGTGCCCGCTGCATCCACGACAGTGTTCCAGCCGCAATGGTCCCAGTGCAGGTGCGTGTTGATGACGAGGTCGACGTCCTGCGCGCGCAGACTGGCGGCTTCCAACGAACGCGGCAACAGTTCCTGCGTGCCATGGATTTCGCGAAGTTTGGGAGTGAGCTTGTTGCCGAAGCCCGATTCGATCAACACCGTTTTTCCGCCAAGGCGGACCACGACGCAGTTCAGGCC
>CAXTRR010000027.1:12968-15680 GCA_964246795.1 uncultured Terriglobus sp.
GTTCAGGCCGATGGCGATGCGGTTCAGCGTGTCGGGCTGGACTTTGCGCTGCCACAGCGTGCGAGGGACGACGCCGAACATGGCTCCGCCGTCAAAGAGCGCGGTGCCGTCAGTACAGACCGTGATCTCCGCGGAACCCACGCGCGCCCGTCCGCGAATCAGGGCTTCAGAAGTCTCCGCCAGGCTGTAATCCATGTGCCACAGGGTACGGCATGGCGCGCCAAACATGAAGAAGGCCACGGCGGAAACCGTGGCCCACTTCGGTGTTGATACAGGATCAGTCCTGTTCCTTGCGAACTTTCTTGCGATTCCGCTTGCGCGCTAGTGCTTCTTTCACGCGCTTCTTCTCGCCGGGCTTCAGATAAAAGGAGTGGCGCTTGACTTCCTTGATGATGTCCTCCTGCTGCACCTTTCGTTTGAAGCGGCGCAACGCATTTTCAAGGGGCTCACCCTCCTGCAGACGTACTTCTGCCAACTGAATACACCTCGCCTTCGGGCCGACAGGCCAGCAAACAGTGTACCCGATCGCGCACGGGTGGAGAGGCCCGCCTGTGCGCGACAGCAGATCAAGCGGGACCTGCGCTTAGGATCGGGCGTGTGGCTAAGCCCTCGCCTGCGCCTGCGCCAGTGGGCCGATGACCGGAAGCACGAAGGTTTGGCCCTGTACTGATTTCACAATCAGCAGCACCCAGACGACGAGGAAAGCGAGCGCAATGATGCCCATGACGATTGCCACCGGTACGGCCAACACGGGAAGCACCAGGACGAGCACAGTGGAGACGATGCGCAACAGGGCAAAGCCGAGGCTGAAGAAAATGGATTGCATTGCCGCAAAGCGCACAAAGGGATCGCGCTTGTAGGGCTCAATCACTAAAAAGATGATGCCGCTAATGAGCCCAAAAGCGTAGGCCAGAGCAGCTGCGGCATTGGGCGTAAGGCCCCCACCGGAGACGGGACCGGGAGTTGGGCCAGGGCCGCTGCCGTAAGGACCTGGATTGTAGCCGCCGGGCTGCGGCGCCGAGGGACCGCCATAGCCGAAGGCCATGACCTGGGAAGGCAGAGACGTAGCACGGAACATCGAACTGGGCATCAAAGGACCATCCTTTTCATCCGGCAATGGGCCGGCCGCACATGCTCAACTCTGAGGCGGTCCGGCTGAAGGGTATGGCGGCTTATATGCGTTCCGCGCAGCGCGGGTTGCTCCTATACCTCTCAGGAGTTTTACCTACTCCGGAATGACCTTGACAAAGCAGCCATCCGGCAAAGTCTTGCCGCCGAGCAGATGAATGGTGCCGCCACGCACGAAGCCCCGCAGCATGGCTGGAGTACTGGCTGGAGTACTGGCTGGAGTACCGGCCGACGCAGGTGCGGATCCGGAGGGAATGGCCGGAGCAGCGCGTCCAGGCCGGGAGAAACTCGCGCGGACCGGTTCGGGGTTCGCGGGTAGGGGAGCCGCGGCGATCCGGGGTGGAGATGCAGCGGCCGGAGTGTCGTAGCTCCGGGTCTTCCCCATGCCACGGTCCATGGCGTCGTTCGCGAGGCGGTCTGCGTCCTTGTTTTTGTGACGGAGCGCGTGAGAGATGGCGAAGCTATCCAGCTGTCCGATGCGGCGACGCGCCTCTTCAAAGAGCGGGCGCAGGTCTGGGCTGTTGACCTTATAGCGGCCCTGAATTTGTTTCACCATGAGTTCTGAGTCGCTGACAACACGCAGCCGGCGATGGCCATGCTGCAGTGTCCACGCCAGCACACCCAGCAGACCGGAGTACTCCGCGTAGTTGTTGGTGCGGTTGCCGAGAAACTCCGAAAGTTCCGCGACCGTGTTGCCGCGCTCGTCTGCGATGACGGCACCATAGCCAGCCGGGCCGGGATTGCCGCGGGCACCGCCGTCACAGTGCGCCAGCAGCGCCGGGCCAGAGGAGGCTTCCCTTCCCGGCTTGCCGCTCTGCTCAATGCTTTGCTGCTCACGGGAAGCAGCCCCAAACAAATCTCCTAAAGCCATTGCCTGATTATCTCGCGCTGACGCCGGCGACACTCTCGGCAGTCGCCCGCTCCCCACAAAGCCGGGCTCGTCGGGGGCCGTTCACTCAGGGCGAGAGCCGTTAGTCCCAAGCGGGCGCCCCTATTTCTTACTCAAGGTGGGCTCTTCGATCGATCAGCTTTGACAAGCAATTATGTAGAGCCGCACCTGTCCCTAGGACTCGCGGAAGGGCTGAAGTTGCGCGGCGCTGGGCGGAGGTGTGAGCAGGCTTACCGCGAACAAAGAAAGCAGGGAGATGAGCAGCGCGGGAAGGATGGCGTCGCGGTCGGCGATGGCAGCAGGAAAGATGTGGTGAATGGCAGGCGTGTCCCATGTGACCGTGACCAGCGTTCCCAGCGCGATGGAGGTGACCGCCGCCGCGGCGGTGGCGCGGCGCCAGAAGAAGGCCGCGAGGATTACCGGCGTAAGCGCGGCAGAATAGATGGTGTACGCATAGAGGCTTTTCTTCAACACGGATTCCGTGTGCAGGCTCTGCCAGAGCGCCCAGATGCCGAGCAGCACGACCATGAGCCGGCTGACGAGCAGCACCTGTTTGTCAGGGGAGTTGGGACGGATGTAGCGGACAAAGACGTCGTTGACGAGGTTGGTGGCGGGCGAGAAGAGATAGTTATTCGCGGTGGAGATGATTTTGGCGAAGATGGCCCCCATCATGAGTGCGCCGAGCAGCTGCAGCG
>CAXTRR010000027.1:15690-29780 GCA_964246795.1 uncultured Terriglobus sp.
AAACCATGACAGGAAGGACGCAAGGAGACGGCCGAGCGGGGGGGGCCGGGGCCCGCCCCAAGGCCGTGCAGGGCGGTGTAGGCGAGGATTTCCCGCGGATGATCGTGCACCTCGCCTGTGGGGAAGAGCGCGGAGCCGACGACGGCAAGGGCGACGATCACTGTTTCCAGAACAACGGTGCCCACGATCCAGCCGATGACGGCCTGACGGGCATCGCGCTCACTGCGGGCGGAGAAGAACTTCTGGTACATGGACTGGTTGCCCAGCATGAGCAGGCAGGTGGGCAGGAAGAGCTCCGCCGCTTGGATGCCCGTGAAGTCGCCGAAAAACTGGAAGTGGGTGGCTGGGAGTGCGCCGCGTACGCCGCCCGTGCCGCCCGCAAAATGGAGCAGGATGGGCAGAGCGAGCAGCATGCTGATGGTGGTGAGCGAGCCGATAACGACATCCATATACGCGACAGAGGCCATGCCGGCGATGGCGGTGAAGAGGATGACAAAGCCGGCCAGGATGTAGCGGCCGAGCTCGGAGCCGATGGCCGGAAAGATGAGATGGAGGATGTCTCCGCCACCGATGAGCTGGTAGCTGGTGATGGCGGTGTAAGTGAACAGGACGGCGATGACGCCCAGGACGCGGGCGGCCTGGTTGTAACGGGCCTCCAACAGGTCAGGGATGGTGAATTGCGCAAACTTGCGGGCGCGCGGCGCGATGAAGTAGATGAGCAGGAGGCCGATCCATCCACCACCGCCCTGCCACAGCGCGGCAAGGCCATGCCGATAGGCGTTTTCCGCGCCACCCAGCTGCGAGCCGTCGCCTATCCAGCTGGACCGCTGGGTTAAGACCCGCAGGGCGGGGGGCTGGTTGCGGCCGGCGACCAGGTAGTCCGCCTTGGTGCGTGTTTTGCTCAGCCGTGAGAGGGAAACGGCGAGCAGCGTGAGCACGATGAGCAGGAGAACGGCGGCGTAAAGGTTCATGCGGCGGCGGCCGCGTGGGTGGGCTGGGTCATGGGTAGGAGCAGTCTACCCTGCCCTTTACTTTGATAGCAGGCGGTTTTCGGATGATCTATTCTGAAGCCATGACGGTTGACCTTGCTTACGCGCAGGAACATCTGAGTGAGTTGCTCAGTGAGGTAGACAGTGGTGTTGATGTGATTATTGAGCGTGATGGGGCAAAGCCCATACGGCTAGTCGGTCAGTGGAAAGCGCGGGACAGTTGGCGCGACCACCTCCATCAGGGAGACCGTGTGCTGGGCCGTTCGGCGGGCATTTTCACTACTCCAACAGACGAGGAGTGGCGAGCTATGGATGAGGAGATTGAACGAGAATTTTCTGAAAGCGATGCTAGATTTGAAGCGTTGAACGGTACTTCAGAAGCTTGATTCTTCTCGTTGATACACAAATTGCACTCTGGGCGACGCAAGCGCCTGCAAACTTGAAAACCTCGACAATGGCAATCATCCAGCACCCTGGTCACAGACTGGTTTTAAGTCATGCTTCTCTTTGGGAAATCTCCATCAAGCATTCGAAGGGAAAGCTTGCCTTGGTTGATGGACTGGATGGCTTCATTAAGGGCCTGTTTAACTTCGGATTCAACTTCCTCCCCATCACTACCGATCACATTCGAAGGCAGAACGCTCTCCCCTTCCACCACAAAGACCCATTTGACCGCATGCTGGTAGCGCAGGCGCTTGTGGAGGACTTACCTGTCCTGTCAGTCGACCGCAAGCTGCGCGACTATGGTGTACGTTTCCTCATCTAAGCCTCTATGAGCATGTTGTCTTCTGAAGATGTTCGCACTGCTCCGGTGCGCATTGACGGCCGCGCCAAAGTTACCGGCAGCGGCATGTATACCGGTGATTTTACGGATGCAAGTCTGCGGCCTTACCTGCACGCGGGTGAAACCGCGAAGCCGATGCTGTATGCGGTGACGGTGCCCGCGGGTATTCCCTCTGGGGCAATTGTGGCGATGGATGTGGCGGCGGCGCTTGCCCTGCCCGGCGTGACGATGGTGATGACGCATGAGAACGCGCCCCGGCTAAAGAAGTTCAAGTCCATGGTCTCCAGCGAGCAGACCAAGTTTTTGCCACTGCAGAACGCTGAAGTGCTGTACTCCGGACAGCCCGTGGCGGTGGTGGTTGCGAAGAGTTTTGAGGCGGCGACCCAGGGCGCGGATCTGGTCCGGGTAAGCTACGCGGCAAGCCCGGCGGTTATGGAGTTTGCGCCCCGGAACGGCCTGAATCCGCGAGGAGATACTGGCGAGCCGGTGAAAAAAGTGGGTGCCGACGATAAAGCGACCGTGACATGGGGTGACGCGGCACAAGCGTACAAACTCGCAAGTGTACGGACGGACGCGACTTACACGCTGGAAGCAGCTCACCATAACGCGATTGAGCCGGGGGCGACGCTCGCCTACTGGCACGCGGAGGATGGCGAGGTGAACCGCGTGACGGTGTTGACGACCACGCAGTTTGTCTATGGCGAGGCGATGGGTCTGGCTGAGGCCTTTGAAATGGGCCATAAAGACAAGATTTTGCGCATCGTTGCTCAAGTGGTGGCCGGCGTGGAGTATGAGGGACGGGTCCGCGTGGTAGCGCCACTGATTGGCGGTGCCTTTGGCTCAAAGAACGGCATGAATCATATGCCGCTTGCCGTCATGGCGGCAAAGATCACCGGGCACCCGGTGAAGCTGGTTCTCTCCCGCCAGCAGGTGTTTTCACAAATGTCGTACCGTGGTGCGATCCAGACCCGCGTGAAGCTGGGTGCGGATGCGCTTGGCCATCTGCAGTCCGTTCAGCAGCAGAGCGTGTTGCAGTCGAGCAGGACGGCGAGCTTCTTTGAGCCGACGGGCGAGTTGACGCCGCACCTGTATGCTGTGCCGAATCTGGAGATCCAGCACCGCGCTATCTATCTGAACGCAAATTCGCCAGGCTGGATGCGTGCTCCGGGCGCCGCACCTGGGCAGTTCGCGGTGGAGTGCTCCATGGACGATCTGGCGCACGAGCTCAAAATGGACCCGCTGGAGTTCCGGCTGCGCAACCACGCGGAAACGGACCCGGAAAGCGGCAAGGCGTGGTCGTCCAAAAGTCTGCGCGAGTGCTACCGCGTGGCAGCCGATCGGTTCGGCTGGGAGCGCCGCCGCGAAATGGGCGGCGACACCGAGCGGGAAGGGACCGAGCGAATCGGTTATGGCATGGCGACGGCCGCCTATCCCACGCACCAGTTCCCTTCCGTGGCACGCGTGACTTTTTTGGCGGATGGAACCGTGTTGGCGCAGTCCGCGACGCAGGAGATAGGACAGGGCGTGATCACGTCCCTGTCGCAGGTCACGGCAGAGGCGCTTGGCCTGCCGCTGGCACGCGTCCGCCTGGAGATTGGCGACACCTCGCTGCCGTTCGGCGTCTTTACCGGCGGCTCGGCGACGTCCCTTTCCGTTGGCTCAGCTTTGCAGGCGGCCGCGGAAAAACTTCGTTTGGAGTTGGCCCGCAAGGCCCGTGTGGATAAGGCAAGCCCGCTGTATGGCTGTGATTTGAAGGACATTGTCTTCACCGGTGGCGTTCTGCGGCACCGCGTCGAATCAGCCCGGACTGAAGATGCCGTTGAGCTGCTGCGGCGGCACGGGCTGGAGCGCGTGGAAGCCAAGGCTGCCGCCGGCCGCACCTTCGGCAGATCCAAATTTGCGCGTCATGCCTTTGGCGCGCAGTTTGCGCGAGTGGCGGTGTGCGAGGTAACTGGCCGCATCCGTGTGACGCAGATGACCTCGGCATTTGCGGCGGGAAAAATTCTGAATGCCCGCACGGCGCGGTCGCAGCTGCTGGGCGGCATGGTTTGGGGTATCGGCCATGCCCTGATGGAGGAGACGATACGCGACCGGCACACGGGCGCGTGGGTAAACAGCAACCTGGGTGAGGCGCACGTGCCAGTAAATGCCGATATTCCGGAGCTGGAGGCAATCCTGGTGGAAGAGGATGATTCGCGCGGAAGCGAGCTGGGCGTGAAGGGGCTGGGTGAGATCGGAATCGTAGGCGTGGCCGCCGCCATTGGCAATGCGGTTTTC
Source organism: uncultured Terriglobus sp. (assembly GCA_964246795.1). Lineage (GTDB taxonomy): Bacteria > Acidobacteriota > Terriglobia > Terriglobales > Acidobacteriaceae > Terriglobus. Next base: position 19,741 of record CAXTRR010000027.1, read on the forward strand.
AACGCGACGGGCAGGCGCATCCGGCGGCTTCCCATGACGGCGGATCTGCTGCTCTGATCTGGCCCGGAAAACTCTCATCCGAAGTGGACCTTGATCTCAGGCTGAGAAAATGTCAATGATCGCGCGAGAAGTTCCGGCGCTGTTGAAGTGAGTGGACCAGCAATCCATGGCGCGCTGGCTCATGGCTCCCCGTTCCTGCGCCGTCATAGCTGCCCATTGCCGCAGCAGGGCAATCGTGCCCTGCAAGGTGTCTGGCTCAGCCAGGCCCGCACCGCAGGCAAGCACATCGGCAAAGATGTTGACCTCTCGTGAAATGAGCACGGGGGTGCCACAACTCAGGGCCTCTGCGACGGCGATGCCAAAGTTTTCCTGATGCGAAGGCAGAACAAAGGCCTCTGCGGCACGGAAGGCACCCCATTTTGCGTCGCCGGTCAACATCGCTGGCCACAGGATGCGATCCGCGATGCCGGCCTGCGCGGCAAAGGCCTGCATCTGTGGCACGAGGCCGACCTGGTCCGGGCCTGCCATCACGATGCGCGGCAGCCGGGTGTCTCGCGCGACTTGCGCATAGGCCTGCAACAGCAAATCGCAACCCTTCTTCGGGTGCAGCCTTCCGGCAAAGAGCAGGAAGGGCTCTCCGGCGGCGGCGGGAAATCTTTCATAAAAGCTGGCAATCTGGGAAGTAGCGGTGGCATCCCCACCCGGTGGGCCAGCTGTGCCAAAGGGGATGACCTCTGGTGTCCAGCGGCTGAACGGGAAGCTTTGTTGCGCCAAATCTCGCTCAACAGAGGACGTGAATAGGACACGGTGGGCCTTGGCAAGCACGCGACGCTCAACAGCCAGCCAGTAGGGCAGCTTTTTGAGTGCTTTGAGCGGATAAGTCCGATTGAACCAGGGATCGAGCATGCCGTGGGTGAAGACGGCGTACCTGTGGCGGCCCGCAAGCTCCTGCAGCGCGGCCAACCCGGGGTAACGCCACAAGCCTTCAACCACGATGACCTGAAAGCGGCCAGCATTGGCACGGAGCCATTTCCGGAGAAGCGGGGATCGCGTGTATCCATGTAAGGACGTACCGAGAGCGTGGACGGACACGGGGAGGTCTGTCGCGACGCAATCTGGCGGATCGAGGGTGGCGACTTCCGCCGTGTGGCCATCCGCCAGGTAGCCCTCCACGATGCTGCGCACACTTTCGGCAGGGCCGCCGGACTCCTTGCTGAGCGACTGGATGATGTGAAGGCAATTCAAAATAATAGGTTCACGGCTTTGAGGCCCTCTCAGAATGATATGTGTCTGCCAGGTTTGCTGAAAAGTTCCGTTGCTGATCTGCCGCCGGGCAGCACGGGTCGCGGTGTCCGTTACGCGGACATGAAACTCAGGCAGCGGTGCGGGAGATCTGGGAATCGGTGGGAGCGGCCGCGGCGCCGGTTTGCAGGGCGCGTTCCGCTACGGCATGTTCGATCTCGGAGTTCACCTCTCCGCCGAGCAGGATCATGACACCGGTGAGATAAAACCAGAGCAGCAAGATGATAACAGCGCCCAGCGAACCGTAAGTGACGGAAAAGGTGTTGAAGAAGTGCAGGTAAACGCGAAGGCCAATGGAGCCAGCGACCCAGCCGGCAAGGCCGATGAGGCCGCCCGGGGTAAAGCCGCGCCACTTACGCTCTTTCAGATCGGGGCACAGGTAGTACATCACCTCAAACGACAGGATCATGAGCAGCGAAGCCAGGATCCACGCGACCATACGGACCGCGACGGACACGAAGAAGCTGCCTGCAAAGGCGCGTTTCAGGAGATAGTTGGCGGCAAAGTCACCGGAGAAAAGCGTGAGCAGCGCAAGCGTGACCACCGATGCAACGATGAGCGTAATGCCCATGGCCTGCAGCCGGGCCTTCCAGAAGGGCCGGGTTTCCTTCACCTTGTAAACGGTGTTGAGTGTGTCCTGAATGGCACCGATACCGACGCTGGCCGAGAAGAGCGCCACAAAGACACCCAGCGACACCTTCCCCACCGTGCTCGCGCTAGTGGTCTGCTGAAAGGTTTCAATGACAAGCGCGAAGGCGGTGGGCGGGATGAGACGGCCGATGCGGTCAAGCAGCTCGAGATATAGGTGAGTGGAAGATTTGGCGATCAGGCCCATGAGCGAGCTGATCGCGATGAGCGCTGGAAAGATGGCCGAAAAGAAGGCATAGGCGAGCTGGGAGGCGCGGCCGAAGAGGTTGTCCTCGTCAATGCCGTTCCAGGTGCGTTTTGCAATCTCCTTGACGGAAAGGCCCTGCAGGTCCCACATGGACCGGATGGGATTGTGGGAAACATGCGCCCAGATGCTGCGCTCCATGTTGTGGACCTCCATGCGGTGATGGTGGCTCATGGAAGCAGACTGAGGTTCCTGCGGTTTGAGCGGGCGTTCTGAGGTGTTTTGCGGCATGTGAGCTCCGTGGCGCAGAGGCACCCTTGTGCGGTTGGATGCAGGTTGGGGATGTGGGGAGTGCCACGGGCGTGAGGGTGGGATGCCGCGGCTTCACCCGCCTTTCAACCCCCCACCCTTTCGCAAAATCCGCGAAAGAATAGGGCGCACTGGGTTCGACGGCGACCTGAAAGACTCGACGTTCGGGAACTCTCGCCGCAGCGTCCGAAATTGAAAGTCCGTGAAGGAACAAACCAGTTCACGCCGCGACGCGACGGCCTCCATGCTCATCCAACAAATGTGCAGATGCGCCAACATCCAACCATCCTCCGGAAATTTCAGCAGCTTTACCGTGTGGCAAGGGAAAGCTATCGCGCTCCGCTGGAGGGCGCTCCGCAGCCGCCGGTGCTGGTATTGCCGGAGCAGCTGGGCATCACCTTCATTGGCCACTCGTCGTTTCTGATTCAGATTGGCGGGCGCAATCTGCTGGTCGATCCGGTATTTGCGCGGGCGCTGATTCTGCTGCGGCGGCAGCGGCGGCCCGGCTTGCGTATTGAGGACCTGCCGCCCATCGATGCGGTGCTGCTGACGCACGCGCACATGGACCACCTGAACCTGCCCTCGCTGCGACGCATTGTGCGGCACACCAAAAAGTTGACCGGCGTGGCCCCGGAGGTGATCACACCGATGGGCGTGAGCGATTTAGTCCGCAAGGTGGGCTTCCGCATGGCAACGGAGTTGGAGTGGTGGCAAAACGCCGAGTTGCGCTGCAGCGATGGCACGCCCACCGGCGTGGATGTCACGCTGACGCCGGCAAAGCACTGGGGCGCGCGCATGTTCAAGGACACGCACCGGCTGTTTGGGGGGTACGTGATGGCGGGCGAGGGGCATAGCGTGTATCACTCGGGCGACACGGCCTACTTCAACGGCTTTCGCGAAATTGGCCGGCGTTTGCAGCCGGAGGTCGCGCTCTTGCCGATCGGCGCGTACTTCCCGGACAGCTACCGCGCCGTGCACACCAGCCCGGAAGATGCGCTGCAGGGCTACCTCGACCTGCGCAGCGCAACGACGCTGATCCCTATGCACTATGGAACGTTTCCGCTGGGCCGCGAGCCCATGAGCGAGCCGCCGGTGCGGCTGCGAGCCGCGGCGGAAAAGGCCGGGCTTGCCGGGCAGATGCGGATTTTGCCGGAAGGCGAAACGATAACTGTGCCCGCGAAGCGGGAATCGATGCAGGATGCGGAGTTGCGGTAGGTTCGCCGTGGCATCCCACGCTTGCACGGCTTGGGTGGATTGCTTCCGCGCTTGGCGTCCATTCAACCCACCTTAACGACGATAAAGCCGTCGTGAAGATGGGGCACCCACAGTGGTGCAGCTTCCACGCTTCTTCCTCTTAGGTCTGATGTGGGGACATCTTCTGCGCAGCTAGTCTAGGTAAGTTTTGCCTCCGCGCTTAGCGTCCACTGAACTCACCTTAACGACGAGAGAGCTGTCGTGAAGATGGGGCACCCACAACAGTACAGCTTCTAGGCTTCTTCCTGTGGAGTGGTTTGGTATTCGCGGTTGCCGAAGATGGCGGTGCCCACGCGGACGCAGGTGGAGCCTTCTTCGATGGCGACGGCGAAGTCGTGGGTCATGCCCATGGAGAGTTCCGGAAGGGCGATGCCGGTTTCCTGCTGTGCCTTGTCGCGCAGTTCGCGGAGCTGGCGGAAGTAGGGCCGGGCTTCTTCGGGATCGTCGCTGTAGGGCGGCACCATCATCAGGCCGCGAACTTCCAGACCGGGCATGTCGTCGATGCGGCGAACGAGGCCGGGGATCGCGTAGGGGTCGACGCCATGCTTGCTGGCTTCGTCGGAAAGCTTGACCTCGATGAGCACGGGCAACACTTTCCCGGCCTGTTCGCAGGGGGCGTTCAAGCGTTCGGCCACCTTGGCGGTGTCCACCGCGTCAATGGCGCTAAAGAGCCAGGCGGCTTTGCTGGTTTTGTTGTTCTGCAGGTTGCCGATGAGATGCGCCTGGATCTCGCCGACACCCTCGCCGAGCAGCGTGTGCAGGTCGTCGCGCTTGTGCTCCCACTCCTGCACGCGGCTCTCGCCGAAGAGGCGCTGGCCGGCGTGAAAGGCCTCCGCGAGGAGCTTGGGGCCATGGGTTTTGGAGACGGCCATCAATTGCACGGTGTTCCATTCGCGGCCGGCGCGTTCACAGGCCTCGCCGACTTCCCGGCGAACACGTTCAAGGTTGTCGGCAATGCTCATCAGCGCCCGTGCTCTTCCAGGTACTTTTCCACTTCCAACGCGGCCATGCAGCCGCTGCCGCTGGCAGTGATGGCCTGGCGGTAGCGGCGGTCCTGCACGTCGCCCGCGCAGAAAACGCCGGGGATGACATGCCCTTCACGCGTGGTGAAGACGTTGTCCTTGCTGATGATGTAGCCGTCGGCGTCCAGGTCCATCTGTCCCTCAAAGAACTTGGCATTGGGCGTGTGACCGATGCCGAGGAAGAAGCCACTGAGCTCGATCTCGCGCACCTCGCCGGTGACCAGGTTGCGGATGCGGATGCCGCGAACTTCCTTTTCTTCGACACCGAGCACTTCTTCCACCACGGTGCTGGAGAGGAACTCGATGTTGGGGTGGGCCTGGGCGCGCTCCAGCATGATGCGCGAGGCGCGGAAGTTGGAGGAGCGATGGATGAGGTAGACCTTTTTGGCAAAGCGGGTGAGGAAGAGCGCCTCTTCCATGGCGGAGTCGCCGCCGCCGATGACGCAAATGTCCTTGCCGGAGAAGAAAAAGCCATCGCAGGTGGCGCAGCTGGAGACGCCGTGGCCGATGAGCGCCTGCTCACTGGGAAGGCCGAGCCACCGCGCGCTGGCACCGGAGGCGACGATGATGGTGTTCGTCAGGATCTTTTTGTTGCCGAAGTCAAGTTCGATGGGGCACTTGTGCAGGTCGGCCGAGATCAGGTGACCCAGCTCCATCTCCGCACCAAACTTCTCAGCCTGTTTGCGCATGTTTTCGACAAGCTCCGGGCCCTGCACTCCGTCGGGCCAGCCCGGAAAGTTTTCGACCATGGTGGTAACACTGAGCTGGCCGCCGGGCTCATGGCCCTCAATCACGAGCGGCTTCAGGTTGGCGCGCGCGGTGTAAATGGCGGCGGTGAGGCCGGCGCAGCCGGAGCCCAGGATAACGGTGTCGCGAATCTCAGTAGTGGTAGCTGTGTCTGGCATGGTGTGGTTTGGCCTGCTTAAATTGCGGTCGCGTGAGTCACCGCGCTGCAAGTCTCTATTCTAAATGCGCCAGCATGCGCAAACGATGCATTGGGTGGGAGAGGAGGCCACCTGAGCCGTGCGGTGAGCGTCCCATACGGCTATGGCAAAAGAATTAAAGGCTCCTCCTCATCCCACTCACAGCCTGTTGAAGGGTGCCATCGCCGGCATGGTCGGCGGTGTGCTGGCCACTGCGGCGAAAACAGCGGCCGAGCAGCTTTATCCGCCACGTACGCACGGCGAAGCGGAACCGCCAGACGTGATGGTGGACAAAGCCGGAGCAGGCAAACTGACCACTACGCAGAAGAAGGTGGTGAGCGAGGGAGTGCACTGGGGTTTTGGCGCGCTGGCGGGTGCGGCCTATGGCATGATGGCCGAGCTATACCCGCAGGTAACGGCGAAGAATGGCGTGACCTTCGGGATGACACTCATGGCGTTTGCGCATGAGGGTGCTCTGCCGGCACTGGGGCTCTCCGCCGAGCCAAAGGACCAGAACCCACGGGAGCAGCGCAGCGAAATGGTGACGCACGTGGTGTACGGAGTGGTGGCGGAGACGGTGCGGAAGATTGTGCGAAAGGCTCTGTAGTGTCTCGTGATTCGTTAGAAGAGTGTTTCGATCCGTGTCGAAAAGCATCAACGTCTCTTCAGACGGTCAGTCTTACGGATTCTCCGAAAGATCTCCAAGATTGATTAGGCGGGTGACCCATCTTTTCGCTGGTCTAGCTAGCGAAAGATAAGGCACCCGCCTTTATATGCACATCGGCGTCCTATCTACTGCGGTGCCTCAGAGGACATGAGGTGCGGGGGCAGGTGATAGACGGCCATGCTGAAGGGCGGCAGGGTGACGGTGTGTCCCTCGCGCTCGGGCGCGGCGGCGCTGGAGAGCAGCAGATTCGCTCCATGCGGCATGTCCAGAGTATTTTCATGCTCGGCAAGGTTCATGAGTGTGCAGACGTCCGTGCGGTCGGTGCGGATCCAGCGTTGTCCCTCGTCGAAGGTGACGGACATCTGCGACATGTCGCCGCGGTTCAAGGCGATGGACCGGCGGCGCATGCGGATGAGCTTGCGGTACCAATCGAGCATGGCTTCGTGCTCTGGCTGCGTGAGTTCGTCCCACTTGAGCTTTGAGGCTTCAAAGGTGGACGGATCGTCCGGATTGGGTACGTCCTCGCCGAAGCCAAAGTGGGCAAAGTCGTTCTTGCGGCCCTGCCGGACAGCCATGCGCAGCTGCTCATCCTGAAAATCGGCAAAGTACATCCACGGCGTGGAGGCACCCCACTCCTCGCCCATGAAGATCATGGGAATAAAGGGCGCGGTAAAGACAATGCCGGCGGCCAGCTTTGCTTTCGCCGTCCCCACAATGTGGTGAATGCGTTCGCCCTTGGCCCGGTTGCCGATCTGGTCATGATTCTGAATGAAGCCAAGATACTTGTGGTAGGAAAGGTTCTTCACCGGGCGGCCGTGATCATGCTTCCGATAAGTGGAGTAGCGGCCGTCGTAAAGGAAGACATGTTTGAGGGCGTGCGCGAGCTGCCAGACAGCGCCAAAGTCCTCAAAGTAGCCGACCTTCTCATTGGCCAGCAGGGAAAAGAGAGCGTGATGAAAATCATCGCTCCATTGCGCGTCCATGCCGTAGCCACTCGCCTCAATCGAGGTAACAACGCGAGGATCGTTCAGATCATTCTCCGCGATGAGAATGAGTTGGCGGCCGTTGGCGGCGCTCAGGTCCTCGATCTCGCGGGCAAGCTGCTCCAGAAAGTGCATGGCGGAGCGGTCGATCATTTCATGCGTTGCGTCCAGGCGGAGGCCGTCAAAGTGGTAGTCGCGCAGCCACATGAGCGCGTTATCGATAAAGAAGCGGCGCACTTCGTCTGATCCGCCTTCTTCCAGGTTGATGGCCGCGCCCCACGGCGTTTTGTGCTTTTCAGTGTAGTAGGGCCCAAACTGATTGCTGTAATTGCCGGCCGGGCCAAAATGGTTGTAGACCACATCCAGAATGACAGCCATGCCCTTGGCGTGGCAGGCGTCCACGAAGCGTTTCACGGCCTCCGGGCCCCCTACGGTTTCATCTGGGGCGTAAGGCGCGACGCCGTCATACCCCCAGGAGAATTCACCCTCATAGGAGGCGATGGGCAACAGTTCGATGTGCGTGATACCGAGCTCGCACAGGTAGTCCAGCCGCTCAATGGCGGAGTCGAGCGTGCCACCGTCGGTGAAGGTGCCGATATGCATTTCGTACACAATGCCGGAGGGCAGCGGGATGGCGCGAAAGTGCTGGTCGGTCCAGTCGAACTTTTTGTGGTCAAGCACGCGCGAGGAGGAGTGCACATCCTTGGGCTGCCAGAACGAGCGCGGATCGGGATAAGGCGTTGGATCTTCATCCAGCAGGAAGGCATAGTCGGTGCCGGGGCCAGCCTCCGGCACATCGGCCTTCCAGAAGCCGCGCTGCGATGGCCCCTGCATGGGGACGACGCGGTCGCCGATCTGCACGGCGACTTTCTGGCGGCGCGGCGCCCATACGGAAAAGTGGTGCATGAATTCTCCTTGTGTCGAGGCTTCGGTTCCGGAGCAGTCAAGCCTGGGCGGGTTCTGCTTCCGCTTCGCTGGGATCTGCTCCGTGAGATGCGGCTGTGCTAACTACGATGCGGCCGCGGCCGTTGTGTCGCGGACAAGAAGCGCAACGGGAAAACGGTCCAGCAGGGTGCTCAAGCGGAGCACGCCGCCCGCATGCGTTACACCGGTGAGGCGGTCCTGCCAGCGGCCCGCCGGAAGGTTGAGCGTGGTATTGCTCCAAAGACCATGCAGACGGTGTGGAAAGCGTGGCGCAATGGCGATCACATCGTCACCGCGTAGGTAAGCGATGGTGTGATCGGCCTTATTGCCCTGGGCAAGAAGTGGGGTGTAGGCCGCCGATGCGTTGAAGCTTTCAGGCCGCTCCGCGCGCAGGCGGATGGCCTGGTGCAGGAGCCAGAGCTTGGGTGAACCATCTTCAAACCGTTCATCCAGGCCGGGCAGAAACTCCTGCGGCGTGCTGTTGCGCAGCCGGTCCAGCATCTGCTGGCGGCAGGCGTAGTCCACGGGGCGGCGGTTGTCCGGATCCACCAGCGAGTGGTCCCATAGTTCCCCGCCCTGATAAAGGTCGGGAATGCCGGGCGAGGTGCACTTCAGCAGCGTTTGCGTGAGAGAGTTGATGCGGCCGTCACGGTTGATGCGGGCAATGAACTGCTCAAGCTCCTGAATGAACTGGGAGCTGGCAAACAGGCCATCAATGAAGCGTTCCACCGCTTCTTCGTATTCTTTGTTGTTGGCCGTCCAGGAGGTTTCAAGTTTGGCTTCGCGCATGGCTTTTTGCATGTATTGCTTGGTGCGTTCCGCATCAATGGGCCAGGCACCGATGAGCGTTTGGTACAGAAAGTATTCGGTGTTGGGATCGGGATACTTGCCAGTGCGCAGGCCGCTGTTCATGCGGGACCAGCGCTTGAGCTTGGCGGCCCAGCGCGCGGGTGCTTCAGAGAGGACAGAGATGCGCGCCCGCACATCATCGGCACGCTTGGTGTCATGCGTGGAGAGCGTGGTCATGGTGCTGGGGAAGGTGGCTTGCATCCGGGCGTTGTACTCGTGAAACTGCTGAATGCTGACGCCACCCGTGGCCGGATTTCCGCCGACCTCATTGAGCGAGGTGAGACGGTTGTAATCGTAGAAAGCCGTATCCTCAACGCCCTTGGCCATAATGGGTGAGGTGAACTGCTGGAAGCGCGCGACGAACTCGGCTTCCTTGCTGCCGATGATGCGGAGTTGCAGGATGTCGGACAGGAAGTCGAAGAGGCTTTCCTCGATTTCAGGGCGGCGGCGTTTCGCCTCAGTGATGGCTTCCTGAATGCGCTCCTGGTCTTCCGGCGTCATCTCATTGCGGTCGGCCACAACATAGGTGCGGTAGATCTGAAAACACGCGGCAACGTTGCGAATGGCGCGCCGGATCTGCGAGCGGGTGAAGTCGCGGAAGTCGCGGTTGGACTCGCAGATAGCGACAAAGATGTTGGCGATGCGGTTGACGTCACTGGCCAGCGTTTCCTTTGCGATGTTCGACTTCTTTTCAAAGGTGATGTCGTGGAAGTTGGCGGGCTGGCGGGTGAAGTCGCGATAAATGGCTGTGAGCTGCGTGAGGCCTTCCGGGTGGACCAGCAGGCCGTTGCACAAATTTAGAAAGTCATAGCCGCTGGTGCCCTCCACGGGCCATTCGTTGCGGAGCCACTCGCCGGGTTCCAGGATCTTTTCGACGACGATCCAGGCGTCCGGCGCGCGCTTGCGCAGACGCTCCAGGTATTGCCGCGGATCACGCAGTCCATCGGGGTGATCGATGCGGATGCCGTCCAGGAC
>CAXTRR010000027.1:29790-51724 GCA_964246795.1 uncultured Terriglobus sp.
CTCCCTGCTGGATCCAGTACAGGATGAGCTCGTGCGTTTCCTCAAAGACGTGCTCGCGCTCCATGCGCAGACCGATGAGTGAGTTCACGTCAAAGAAGCGCCGGTAGCCAAGCTCCTGGTCGCTGGTGCGCCAGTAGGCGAGGCGAAAGTTCTGCTGGTTCAGCAACTCATCAAGATTTTCAATGTTGCCGTTGATTTCTTCCACGGCTTCGTCGATGGCCTTGCAGACGCCGGGCTCCTCTTCGCACAAACGGGTGAGCAGCTTTTGCAGCACGATCTTGTCGCGGTGGCGGGCAAGCTGCACGGCGCGCTCGTTGGACTCCGGCGAGGGAAGGCGCGCGAAGGAAGCGGCCAGGAAGTTCAGCGTATCTGACGGCGCGAGCGCGGCACCGCGACCCAACGGCCAGGCGATAGAGCGGGGTGCCATAGGAAAAGTCTGGTCAAAATACTTGACGACGAACTCGGTGCCCTCACGAGCAATTTTGATCTCGCCGCGCTTCAGCGCGCTGCCGTACTGGTCGCCCAGCACCGGCATCAGGACTTTATCGCGCAGCTTCTCTTCCGCCGAGTTCCAGTCGATGTCGAAAAAAGTAGCAAAGCGGCTGGACGGGCCGTTCTCCAGCACGTCCCACCACATGCGATTTTCACGGTGCACGGACATGTGGTTCGGCACGATGTCGAGCACCTGACCCAGGCCGAGTTCGCCCAGGTGCCTGGAGAAGCGTTCATGCGCGGACTCGCCGCCCAGCTCGCGATTGACGCTGTGGTGATCGACGACATCGTAACCGTGCATGGAGCCGGGGCCGGCCTGCAGGTAGGGCGAGCTGTACACATGTGAAACGCCAAGGTCGCGCAAGTAGCCGGCGATTGCGCTGGCATCGTCAAAAGTGAAGCCCTTGTGGAGCTGTAACCGATAGGTGGAATGGGGAGTGCGTGACATGCTCTCGCGCGGAACCTTTCCGTGCAGGAGCACGGTCATGCTGGGAGTAACAGATACTCCGTTAGGGAGCGGGACGCGCTCCGTCGCAGGAAGAAATCGTCTACTTGGCGGTTTAGGTGCGCTCCGGTTCAGGCAGGTTGCACAACAAAACGCGACGTCATGATTCAGCCAGCTGATGTCCCGTCGCGATGCCTGCTTTCCCGCCGTTCCATGGTCCGGGTGAATCCCCCAGGATGATCGCCGCGTGACATAGCGCGAGGTGCGACAAAGCCTGAGGGAAATTGCCGAGTTGGCGTTTGGTGTCGGCGTCGTATTCCTCCGCCAGCAGGCCGAGGTCGTTGCGTATTTGCAACAGGGATTCGAAGTAGCGCGATGCTTCTTCACGGCGGCCGATCACATGGAGCGCACCCGCATACCAGAAGGAGCAGGCCAGAAACGCTCCTTCACCAGGCGGCAGGCCATCGTCACGGCCCTTCGTTTCGTAGCGCAGAATCAGCCCGTCGTGCATAAGCTTGTTGCCGATCGCCTCGACAGTGCCGATGATCCGCGGATCGCTGCCGGGAAGGAAGCCGACCAGCGGCATACGCAGCACCGCCGCGTCCAGCCTGGTGGAGCCGTAGCTCTGGGTAAAGCTGTTCAGGTCTTTGTTGAAGCCCTTCTCCAGGATGTCCTGGCGAATTTCATCCCGCACCTTTCCCCAGTGCGCAACCATTGCCGCCTGCTCTTCACGATCCGGGTCGTCGTCATGCTGCCGCTCATGGTAGGTGGCGATGGCACGGTCAAAGGCGGCCCAGGCCATCAGCTTGGAGTGCACAAAATGCTGGCGTTCGCCGCGCACCTCCCAGATGCCGTTGTCGGGCTCGGTCCAGATCTTGCTCAGGTGCTTCAGAATGCCCTGCGCAAGATGCCGCACGTCCTCTGCCCACATGTCTTTGTCAGGCTCGGGCGTTCGTGAGAGCGCGGCGATGGCTTCGCCGTAGATGTCGATCTGCAGCTGCTCACTGGCGGCGTTGCCCACCAGCACGGGCTTGGAGTGCTCATAACCGGGCAGCCACTTGATCTCCCACTCGGCCAGCACCTGCTGCGCGTCAATGCCGTAGAGCGCGCGCATCTGCTTGGGGTCGCCGGCCATAGCGCGCAAGAGCCAGCCGCGCCACCGCATGGCCTCTTCGGTATAGCCGGCGTGCAGCAGCACCAGCAGCGTGAAAGCCGTGTCGCGGATCCAGCAGTAACGGTAGTCCCAGTTGCGCTCGCCGCCCAGCTTCTCCGGCAGCGCCATGGTCACCGCAGCCACCAGGCCACCGGTGGGTTGATAGGTCATCGCCTTGAGCGTAATGAGCGAGCGCTCCACGGCCTCGTGATAGGTGGCATTGCCGTCCAGAGTGCTCTTGGAGGTCCAGTCCGTCCAGAATTTAACGGTGTCGTTGTAGGCATTCAGAGCGTTGAAGGCCTCCGGGTCTTCCTCCAGCGACGATCCGTAGCTCAGCACAAAGCAGACGGACTCGTCCTGCTGGATGGTGAAATCGCTGACGGTGCGCATGTCTTCACCGCGCAGCTGAGCTTCCGTCCGCAGCGTGACCAGGTGCGGACCGGCCACCGCGCGCATGTGGTGGTCCACGTGTGTGACCCATGGGATGGTGCAGCCGTAGTCAAAGCGCAGTACCAGGTCCATGCGCATCTTGACCGTGCCACGAATCCCCTTGACGATGCGAACGACGTCGGAGTGCGCGTCGCGCGGCGGCATGAAGTCGAGGATCTGGACCTCACCTTCAAGGGTCTTCCAGGTCTTTTCCACGATGAGGGTATGCGGAATGTAGCGCCAGGAGTCTTCCACGACAGCTTCGTCTTTCGCCGGGCATATCTGAAAGTAGCCGTGTTCCGCGGTGCCGAGCAGGCCGGCAAAGACCGCGTTAGAGGCGAAGTTGGGCCAGCAGAGCCAGTCCATGGAACCGTTGCGGCAGATCAGCGCGGCGGTTTCGCAATCACCGATCAGGGCGTAGTCCTCAATCGGCGCGCCGTGCAGCGGTGCCTCGCCGGTGCTTTTACCAACGATGGTGGCGGCTTTTGACAGGACCTCAGAAACAAGACTCATGTGAACCTTTGGAAGAACTTTGAACCTGCACAGGTGGAGCAAAAATGCTGTGGGATCCGGGGACAAACGCGATGCGCGCTCCCGGCATCCTTCCCTGTTAGCCCAAGTGGACGGTCCACCCGGCTGCGGTCTCACCTGTGCGCGGTGACGGGCATTGGATGCGGCGCAGCCATAGGTGGTCGTTTCGCAGTAAGAGCAGCATGGGTTTACAGGAGGAACGTTTTGAAGCCACATGAAGGCCGCAGCCGCGTCATCATTGAGCAGGTCGTACCGGAGATTGACTGCGGACGCCATGCAGCCAAACGGGTCATTGGCGACACGGTCCGCGTGGTGGCCAGCATTTATGGTGACGGGCATGACCACCTGGGCGCACGCCTGCGCTACCGCCGGACGGATGAACGCACGTGGCGGCAAAGCACATTTCAGCCGCTGGGCAACGATCTGTGGGAGGCCTTCTTTACCGTGGATGCAATCGGCGGCTGGGTCTATACGATCCAGGCGTGGATCGACCATTTTGACACGTGGGTGCATGACATTCATAAGCGGCTGGAAGCGCAGGATGCGGCAGTGGCCGCGGTGAGTGCCGGGGCAGGCGCGCTGCAAACGGGCGACGCGGGCCAGCAGCAGGTAACCACGCTGAACGAACCCGTGCCCGGCAATTCAGTTTTAAACGCGGCAGGCTCGCCAGCAGCTTCCCTGGCGGTGCCCGCGGCTGCGGCCGGTGTAGCCGTTGCCGATGTAGCGCTCGCCTTCCGCAGCGGTGCGATCCTGCTGGACAAGGCCTCCACCGCGGCGCGCGACGCGGATGCACGCACGCTGAAAGGCGCGGCCAGCAGCCTGCGCTGGCTGGCAGACAAGAAGGAGCCGCGCTACGACTTTCCGTTGAGCGAGGAGTTGATTGCGATGGCGCTCACTTACCCCGACCTGAGCTTTGCGACGACTTACGGCCGCGAGTTGCCGCTATGGGTCGACCGCGAACGCGCGCGATTCTCCAGCTGGTATGAGTTCTTTCCGCGTTCCGCCGCCTACACCCTGGGCACCCACGGCACCCTGAAGGATGCCATGAAGCGCATTTCTGAGGTGTCAGCGATGGGCTTCGATGTGCTGTACATGCCGCCCATTCACCCAGTCGGCACGGCGTTTCGCAAGGGCAAAAACAACAGCACAACGGCCGAGCCGGGCGATGTGGGCAGCCCCTGGGCAATCGGCAACGCGGACGGCGGACACAAGGCCATCGCGAAGGAGCTGGGTAACTTCAGCGACTTTGCCGCGTTGGTGAAAACGGCAAATGCGAGCGGTATCGATATTGCTCTCGACATTGCCTTCCAGTGCTCGCCCGATCACCCCTGGGTGAAGCAGCATCCGGAGTGGTTTCAGATTCGGCCGGATGGGTCGATTCAGTACGCGGAGAACCCGCCGAAGAAATATCAGGACATCTATCCGCTGAACTTTGAAACGAGCGACTGGGCATCACTGTGGCAGGAATTGTTCTCGGTCTTTGCCTTCTGGATCGACAAGGGCGTGCGTGTGTTTCGCGTAGACAATCCCCACACCAAGGCGCTGCCCTTCTGGGAGTGGTGCATCGCGGAGGTGCGCAAGACGCATCCCGAGGTGATCTTTCTGGCGGAGGCGTTCACCCGGCCACACGTGATGTACGGCCTGGCAAAGGGCGGGTACACACAGAGCTACACCTACTTCAGCTGGCGCACGGAAAAGGCGGAGCTGACGGAGTACATGGAAGAGGTCTCGACGCCTCCTGTGTCGGAGTTTTTCCGGCCAAATCTGTGGCCCAACACCCCGGACATCCTGCCCGGCTTTCTGCAGACAACGAATCCCGCCGCATTTATGCAGCGCGTGATTCTGGCGGCGACGCTGGGCGCGAGCTATGGCGTGTATGGTCCGGCTTTTGAGTTGATGGAGCACCTGCCCGCCAAGCCCGGCAGCGAGGAATACCTGCATAGCGAAAAGTACCAGCTCCGCGAGTGGAAGCGTGACGACCCGAAGAGCCTGGCACCGCTGTTGACTCTGCTGAACACGATCCGGCATCAGCATCCGGCGATGCAGACGAACGAGACGCTGCGCTTTCACCCGATCGGGAACGACCAGCTGATCTGCTACAGCAAGCGGGCGGGAGATGACGTGATGCTGTGCGTGGTGAACCTGGACCCGGACAATGTTCAGACTGGCTTCACGGAGCTGAATCTGGCGGAACTGGGTCTCACAGCGGAGTCAGCGTATACCGTCGAGGACCTGTTGACAGGAGAGACTTACGACTGGAACGGTGACCGGAACTATGTAGCTCTGGATCCGGCGAAAATGCCGGCACATGTGTTGCATGTCCACCGCTCCGCGGCAGGCACGGCCGCTGTGGAGGTATAAAGTCCGGTGCCAGGACTTTGGGCGGAAGGGTGGGCTTGCTCTCTTTCGCGGAGGGCACCCGGAACCCGCCCTTGCGGTAAAGCTGCAAGGATGGGGCACCCAGGACCTTTGCTGGTTCCCTCACCTTCTTTCCAAAGAAGGTCTATAGAGTCTCCCGTCCTATAGGTACAAACTGAGCAACAGCGCACCCGCTCTGCTCATCTGTGACAAGAACACTAACCGCGGGAGCACTGCATTTTGAGCACAGCCGTCCTGAGCCGACCGATAAAGAAGAAGATGGGCAGCGCCACCGACCCATTGTGGTACAAGGACGCCATCATCTACGAACTGCACGTAAAGGCCTTTGCCGATTCCAACGGCGACGGCTTTGGCGACTTTCAGGGACTGATCAGCAAGCTGGACTACCTGCAGCAGCTGGGCGTGACCTGTATCTGGCTCCTGCCGTTCTTTCCGTCGCCCCAGCGCGATGACGGGTATGACATCTCCGACTACACGGACGTGAACCCGAACTACGGCACGATCGATGACTTTAAGGAGTTCATGGGCGCGGCGCATGAGCGCGGCATGCAGGTGATGATCGAGCTGGTCATCAACCACACCAGCGACCAGCACCCCTGGTTCCAGGCCGCGCGCAACGCTCCCAAAGGCTCACCCGAACGCGCGATGTACGTGTGGAGCGACGACGACCGGCTGTACAGCGGCACGCGCATCATCTTTACAGACACGGAGAAGTCGAACTGGACATGGGACGAAGTTGCCGGCCAGTACTACTGGCACCGTTTCTTTTCACATCAGCCAGACCTGAATTTCGACAATCCGCGCGTGATGGACGAAGTTCTGGACGCCATGCGCTTCTGGATGGACATGGGCGTGGACGGCCTGCGGCTGGACGCGATCCCGTACCTGATAGAGCGCGACGGCACAAGTAATGAGAACGTGCCGGAGACGCACGTGGTGATCAAGAAAATCCGTGAGGTGCTGGACGCGGAGTATGAGAACCGCCTGATTCTGGCGGAGGCTAATATGTGGCCGCAGGATGTGCGGCCCTACTTCGGCGATGGCGACGAGTGCCACATGGCTTTCCACTTCCCGCTGATGCCGCGCATTTACATGGCGCTGCGGCAGGAAGACCGGCTGCCCATTACGGAGATCATGGCACAAACCCCGGAGATTCCGGAGATATGCCAGTGGGGCCTCTTTCTACGCAACCATGACGAGCTGACGCTCGAAATGGTGACAGACGATGAGCGGGACTACATGTGGCTGGCCTACTCGGCCGATCCGCGGATGCGCATCAACGTGGGCATCCGGCGCCGGCTGGCACCGCTGGTGGACAACAACCGGCGGCGCATCGAGCTGCTGAACTCGATCCTGTTTTCGTTCCCGGGCACGCCAATTTTGTACTACGGCGATGAAATCGGCATGGGCGACAACATCTACCTGGGCGACCGCAACGGCGTCCGCACGCCCATGCAGTGGAATAGCGACCGCAATGCCGGCTTCAGCCGCGCCGTTCCCGCTGCGCTGTACTCGCCGGTGATCATGGACCCCATCTGGGGCTACCAGGCGATCAACGTGGAAGCGCAGGAGAGCGACACCAGTTCCCTGCTGCACTGGACGCGCAACATGATCGCGCTGCGCAAGCTCTTTCAGGTCTTCGGCCGGGGCACGCTGGAGTTTCTGAAGCCGGAGAACCGCAAGGTGCTGGCCTACCTGCGCGAGCTGGATGGCGAGCGCGTGATTTGCGTTGCCAACCTGTCGCGCTTTGCCCAGCCGGTGACGCTGGACCTGGCCCGCTTTGAGGGCACAATCCCGGTAGAGATGCTGGGCTACGTGCCTTTCCCGAAGATCGGGCAAGCACCCTACGCCATTACGCTGGGCCCGTACTCTTTTCTCTGGCTGGAGCTGCAGACACCGGATGTCGCGGAGTCGGAGGCCTCGCCCGCGGAGATCGCGCCGGCTGAGGTGATGATTCCGGCACACGACATACAGGGCATTCTGAGCGGGGTAGGATCGCAACTGCTGCAGGAGGCGTTCCTGCCAAAGTACCTGTGCGGCCAGCGCTGGTTTGGTGCCAAGTCCCGGCATATTCAAAACATCAGCATTCAGGACTCGCTGGTACTGGATACCGCCGACGCGGCGCTGCTGTTTCTTGAAGTGAAATATACGGACGGGGGCGATGCGGACCACTACACACTGCCGCTGGCAGTCCGGCCGGAGACAGCCGAAGCCGCGTACCCGCCGGAAGCCGTGATTGGCAAGCTGCTGGACCTGAACTTCAGCGGCGTTCTGCTGGACGGGCTCACGCTGCCAGAGGTGCGCGAGTACTTCCTGAACGCGATCGCCACCGGTGTGAAAGGAACGACGGAAAGCGGCGGCACGGCGCAGGGCATTGCAAGCAGCGCTTTTCCGTCGATTCGCGGAGAAGGGCCCATGCCCTCGCGCAAGGGTTCGGCCGAGCAGAGCAACAGCTCACTCCTGTTCGGCGACCGCTTCATCCTGAAGCTCTTCCGCCGCGTACAGCCGGGTGAGAATCCCGATGCGGAGATTGGCCGCTTCCTTACGGAAGCCGCGCACTTCTCGAACATCGCGCCCTTCGCCGGGGAACTGGTGTACACCGGCAAGGCAGAGGACGATCAGCCGACGACGATCGGCCTCTTGCAGGGACTGGTGGCGAACCAGGGCGACGGCTGGTACTGGACGCTGGACGAGATCAAGGCCCAGCAGCAGGCACCGCAGGACAAGCAATTGAGTGAACGCTACCTGGCGGGCGCACGGCTGCTTGGCCAGCGTACTGGCGAAATGCACCGCGCCCTGGCGACGCCGACAGAGGACATGGCTTTCCAGTCAGAAGCGAGTACGGCCGAGTCATTGAATGCGGATGCGGAGCGGCTGGAAGGCCAGATCGCCGCGGCACTGACGGCCGTGAAGGCACGCATCGGGACGCTGCCGGAAGAATTGTTGACGCCCGCGGCCACCCTGATTGCACGTCGGCATGAGCTGCACGCCGTTGCCGAAGGCCTTCGCACCCTGCCGCCGGAGCAGGCGGGCCGGCGCACGCGTATTCACGGGGACTACCACCTGGGACAGGTGCTCAAAACAGCCGACGACTTTATCCTGTTGGACTTTGAAGGAGAGCCGGCACGGTCGCTGGCGGAACGCCGCGCGAAGCAGTCGCCCCTGCGCGACGTGGCCGGCATGCTGCGGTCCTTTTCCTATGCGGGCGTGGCGGGCTACACCGCGGACGAGAGCGCAACGCAAATGCGGCGGGCATGGGAGAATGCAGCATCGGGTGCGTTTCTGGAGGGCTACTGGGCAGCCGCCGGCCAGAGCAGCCAGGGCGCGGCAACGCAGCAGCTCATGCGGGCCTATCTGCTGGAAAAATCGCTCTATGAGTTGATGTATGAGCTCAACAATCGCCCGGGCTGGGTGCCGATTCCGCTGTTTGGCATTCTGGAACTGCTGGAAGGAAGGAAGTAAGAGCCAATGGCTGTTACAGAATCAAGCTCAGCCGTGATGGAAGCGCAGACCGCGGCCCCTGGGTCCACTGCGCGGACGTCTCTGCTGGTGTGCCTGGGCTCGGCCTTTCAGGAGGCCAGCCTGGACGCGCTGCAGCCGCTGCTGAGCAAGCTGGAAACCGCGCTGAGCGAGTCGGCGGTGCCGATGGAAAAAGCAGTGGTCGTCTACCCAGGCTCATCGTCAGATGACACGCCGGTGCAGACTGGACGATTTCAGGTGCACACCTACCAGCAGGGGGTGCCGGCCACCATGGTCGCCATCCAGCCGGCGTCAACATGGGTGAGCACCTATGAGCAGATGCGTACGCACGGCAGCGACGCGGCCCTGCTGCTGGGCGCGGAAGCCGAGAGCCTGTCGGCGGACGCAATGCAGAAACTCGCAGAAGCTGTGCTGCAGGGCAAAAGCGATCTGGCCGTGCCCCGCTATGCCCTGCCCAGCAACCAGGGCCTGCTGAATGCGGCGGTATTGTCTCCACTCTCAAGGGCGCTGTACGGGGCCAAGGTGCAGTTCCCCCTGGCGCTGGATTATGGATTATCCGCGCGGATGGCGGGCAAGCTCGCAGCTTCTGCCCAACGCTTTACCGCCGCCAACCAGGGAGATGCCATTGTCTGGCCGGTGGCCGAGGCGGCCAACGCTGGATACGAGATTGCGGAGGTGCTTGCCGGGCCGCGTGAACTGCCGCAGTTGAATAACGACCTGTCGCAAATACTGCATACCGTGGTCGGGTCGCTCTTTTCCGACGTGGAGCAGCGCGCGGCTTTCTGGCAGCGGACACGGCCCGCACGGGACGTAAGCCTCTCCGGCGGGACTTCCGCGGAGACGCGGAGCGCACCGGATCCGGAGCACAGAATCGACGAGCAGGAGATCGACAGCCTTCTGGAAACCTTTCGTAACGGCTACCGCAACCTGCAGGAAATCTGGTCACTGGTGCTGCCGCCGAATACGCTGGTGGCGCTCAAGCGGCTTTCCGTGGCACCCCGCGAGAGCTTCGCGCTGCCGGATACGCTTTGGGTGCGCGTTGTATACGATTTCGTGCTCGCCCATCGGCTGCGGACGCTGGCCCGCAACCACCTGATGGGCGCCATGGCACCGCTTTATCTTGCCTGGGTAGCGTCGCATGTACTGGGCAGTCAGAGCGGGCGCGGTGACAGTTCCGAGGACCTGGCGCGCGCTTTTGAGGCGGATAAGCCGTACCTTGTCTCGCGCTGGCGATGGCCGGACCGCTTCAACCCCTGATCTTTACTCTTCAATGGATGCCGTAACGCACCTTCGCTTTTTGGAGCCGCAACAGAGGAGATACACCATGCTTACCCAGGTCAACGACGCGCTTATCGGCTCCTTCCAGCAGGTGCTGATCCACCTGGCGCATTTTCTTCCGGCGGTGCTGGCGCTGCTGCTGGCCATTGCGCTGTTTACGCTGCTGGCTTCCGGCGTGGCATGGGTGTTGCGCAAGATCCTGACGCGCGCGCGCTTCGACGAGCGCACCCAGCGCGACAATGCCGCCGGCGTGGTAGAGTGGTCTCCCTCACACAGCCCCACGCTGCTGGTGAGCCGCATCGCTTTCTGGTCGCTGGTGCTGCTGGGCGTGGCTGTCGGCATCTCAGCTTACGACTCGGCTTCCGCATCCCAGGACATTGCACCATTTTTCCTCCCGTACCTGGCGCATTCGGTCGGGGCGTTCATCATTGCGGTGGTCGGCACGCTGATCGCGCGTTATCTTTCCCGGTCCGTGCTGATCAGTGCTTCCAACGCCCGGCTGCAATATGCGCGGATGTTGTCACTTGGCGTCAAGTATCTGGTGTACGTTTTTACGGGCGCCATGGTGCTGGACCACCTCGGCATCGGGGGAACGATCGTGGAACTGGGCTTTGGCATTCTGTTTGGCGGCATGGTGCTTACATTGGCGCTCGCTATCGGGCTGGGTTCCCGTGACATCGTGGCTCGTTCGATTGAGCGGAGCGCGGACCGGAGTACGCCCATTGATCAACCGACGCGTCCCACCGCCACTGAAACGCCGCGCACGCTGCGGCACTTCTAGGGCGGTTCTGCTTGCCTGATTTTCCTTGGTCAGGCTCTGCTGGGCCAGGACTCTATTGGGCCAGTGTGATTTTGCCCGGGTCTATGTCGATGTCTGTGCCGGAGGTCTTCGCCAGCGGCGTGAACTGCACGGGAACCTTCATCTGCCTGCCGCATGAGCGTACGGTCCAAACTTCGACCCAGGGCTGTTTTTCCTCGGCAAGATAGGTGGACTTCAGCTGTGTGTTCAGCACATCCACCTGGCAGTTATTCCGAGTGGTCTGGTAGGCCTTCACCGCTGCCTGCACAGCTTCCACGGCTTCCGGCAGATCAGGAGAAGAGATCCCGGTACCCGGCAGCATGGGAATGACGGAGCCCTTGCCATCGGAAATCTGGACACGTACACGGTAGTCGCGGCGCTGTCCGCAGGCCAGGCCAGGCACACTCTCGATCCACGCGGCGCGCACGACGTGGCCCTCATCATCCATGATGGGTTCGCTGTACTCGGCATGAGTGGCGCTGCTCCAGTCGGCGGAGATGCTCTGGCAGTGCGAGGTCAGTTTGGCTTCATACGCGCGAAATGAGTCAAAGGCGGCCTGCTGAAATTCGGGCCGTCCGCGATACGCGGTGATCTGCTCGGCGGCGGGCCTGCGTGGGCTGGCGGCGTAGGCAGAGTTTACTTGCTGCTGTGCTGTCAAGGCGGAAAGTCCTGCGAGCAGGAGAAGGAGATTTCTCGAATTCCGTTGCATCATTGTGCCTCGGTCGTGTAGTTGACCCATAGTATAGGCCGTGATACGCAGGATTGTTCGGCGATTGACGACACAAAGAAAACTCCTGGGGGTTGTGTCTCCTAAAAAGATTGCCGGTCGTGATGACTTAAGTACTGGCCGGACCGGCGTGGCCAGGCACCTCTTCCAAACACCGAAATGAATCTCCGTACCGTGGCAGACTTGAGATCAGCATGACAGTTGCACAGGACAGGCTTGGTTTGATCGCGGGCAACGGCCAATTCCCTTTTCTGCTGCTGCAAGCGGCGCGTGCGCGTGGGCTGCATGTGGTGGTGGCCGCCATCCGGGAAGAGACCGACCCGGAGATGGACCGGCTCGCCGCCCAGGATCCCGGCATGACGGTGCATTGGATGTCGCTGGGGGAACTGTCGCGGCTGATTCAAACCTTTCAGAGGGAAGGCGTGTCGCGGGCGGTGATGGCCGGGCAGGTCCGGCATAAGCAGATCTTCTCCGCAATCCGGCCCGACTGGCGGCTGGCCAAGCTGCTGATGAACCTGCGTACACGCTCCACCGATGTGTTGTTGAGCGCGGTGGCAAAGGTGCTGGGCGATGAGGGCATCGAGCTGATTTCGTCAACGGCCTACCTGGAGCCGCTGCTGGCGCGGGCAGGCTTGTTAACGGCGCGGGAGCCCAGTGAAGACGAGCGGGCCGACATTGCCTATGGCTTAACCGTGGCGCGTGGCATCGCGGGCTTCGACCTGGGGCAGACGGTCGTGATTGCCGCGGGCGCATGTGTTGCCGTGGAAGCCATGGAAGGCACAGATGCGGCGATCGCGCGGGCCGGCGCGCTGATACGATCGACGGAAGCTGAGATCTCCACGCTGCACCGGGGGCTGACCGTGGTGAAGGTGGCCAAGCCAAAACAGGACATGCGCTTTGACGTACCGGTGGTGGGCGTACCGACCATCGAAGCGATGCGGCAGGCGGGCGCAACGTGCCTGGCGGTAGAGGCTGGACGCACCCTGATCTTCGATGAAGCGGCCTTGAGGCAAGCCGCCGATGCAGCCGGAATCACCGTCACTGGTGAACCGCTGCCGTGAGTCGCCACCGGCGCGCAGCAGCGTGATGCATACTGGTACGGCAACCTGAACCGAAGGAGATTTGCCGATGCAGCGTTTTGGACTGACTCTGATGCTGGCCTTCACGCTGGCCGCGTGCACCTTTACCGCCAAGCAGGCCATGGCCGCTGGCGCGGATAACCTGCTGAACCCGGGCGCAAGCGCTCCCGGCTTTACCCTGCCCTCACAGGAGAACAAACAGGTTTCACTGAGCGACTACAAGGGGCAGTGGGTGGTGCTGTACTTCTATCCCAAGGACATGACCAGCGGCTGCACGATGGAGGCGCACAACTTTCAACGCGACCAGGCCAAGTTCGATGCGCTGCACGCGGCAGTGATCGGCGTCTCCCTGGATACGGCGGACAGCCATAAGAAGTTCTGTACAAAGGAAAACCTCACCTTCAAGCTGCTGGCCGACCCTGACCACAAAGTGGTGGATGAGTATGGCGTGAAGGTCAGCAACTTCGGTGTTGCGAAGTTCGCCTCGCGCGTGACTTACCTGATCTCGCCGGACGGAAAAGTCGCTAAGGTGTGGCCGGACGTAAAGGTGAGCAATCACAGCGAAGAAGTGCTCGCGGCGATCCAGCAGGCCAAGAAGGCGTAAGACTCGCTCCTTGACTCGGCTCGTTGGGACCCGATACTGAGTAAGGTGAGCGCGCCGTTGACGGCAGGCTCACCCGCTCGCCCGGGCCGCCCATGCTCTTCAGGTCGAAGCACGCTCGCCGCAGGACGAAGCTCAGAGTGGAGCGATGCGGCTCTGCGTCGGCTTTGAGTCTGTGAAATGCGGTATGTCGTCCATGATCGCTTGTGTTCCTGGGGAGTGCAGAGCGGCTTGCACGGCGGCCTCACCGGTAAATACGCAGGCGCAGATGGCGATCGTACCGGCACCGTCTGACTCCGGGTAGAAAACGGCCAGCGACTGCAAGCCATGCTCGCGCCAAGCGTCCATCACCATGGGCAGGTGATGGCTGCGGTAATAATCGCGGTCAAACCGCGTGGAACTGCCGCCCGGGTAAATGACGAATATCTTCACCATGCTTTGCTCCTTGGTTTCACGCCTGCCGCGAGCAAAGTGCGCCGCGGAAAATGTCCGGAACGGGCCGAGCCGCCGAGGCGGTTGACAGACATCGGTCGGCACGGAGCCAGTCTGCATGGGCCGAATAGTTGCCGTTCCATGACGGTAAACTGCAGCCATGCCTGAGCTTCTCGCCGCTGCACTTGGATGCTGTACCTGCCTTGTGCGACTCACTCGGATCCTGCCGCTTCTCCTGGTCTGCTGCACCGCTGCGCACGCGGCCGAACCCATCCGAGTGCCCATGTCGGCCGGGCACTGGCACGCACTGCCGGAGGACAGCATGGGGCCGAAGGGCGAAGCCCAGTTCCTGCGCAAGGAAGGTTTTCCGGAAGGCTTGCTTGTGCTGAAGGCAGGGTCCATGGCGCTGGATGGAGCGAGCTTCCGCGACGGCACCATTGAGTACGACTTCAAGCCGCTGGCACCGGATATGCCGGGGCTGCAGTTCCGTGTGAGCGGGCCGGAGAAGATGCCGGAGGGCGAAGAGGTGTACCTGCGCATGTTTGGCGACGAGCGCGCGTCGAATGATGGCATCCAGTACGCCCCCATGATTCACGGCTTCATGCTGTGGGATGTGTATCCGCAGTACCAGGGCCCGGCACCGCTGGTGAATGGCTGGAACCATGTGCGCATGGTCGTCTCCGGCCATCGGATGCGGGTCTATGTGAACCGGTCGGCTGAGCCGGTGCTGGCCGTGGGCAACCTGGAAAGCGGGTCAGCCGAGGGTGCGGTGCATCTGCGCGGGCCCGCCGTCTTTGCGAACCTGGTGATCACGCCCGGCGCGGTGGACGGCTTGCCGCCTCAGGCTGAGGCTGATCCAACGGCGGCGGATCGCGGCATGGTGCGGCACTGGCAGATGTCGGCCCTCCAGCCGCTCGGCAAGATGCGCACACCCGCGTACTCCGAACTACCGCGAGAGCCCGCGGTTTGGCAGAGCGTGGATGCGGAGCGGGGCGGCCTGGTGAATCTGAACCGGCGTTACCAGTTGAGCGATGCGCCGCCAGCGATCGGGTGGCTGCGCTTTACCGTGAACGCGAAGCAGGGCGGCAGCCGGCGGGTCTCAATGGGATGGCTGGGCGAAGTATGGGTCTTTGCCAACGGCAAGCCAGTAACGAGCGGCAAGAATTTCTATGATCCGGAGAACGAACGGCGCGAGCCCGACGGCAGGCTTTCCCTTCAGAATGGGTCGTTCGACCTGCCATTGCAATCAGGCAGCAACGAGATTGCCATCGCCCTGTATGCCGGCGTGCACGACGACCTTCGCCCGCGAACAAAGTATGGCTGGGGACTGATGATGCGGTTTGCAAACGCGGATGGCTTGAGCCTGAGTACACTGCCGGATAGGAAGCCGCCGCGCACAGCGATACGGTGATGCACAGACAGGCTATGCCGTTCCGTTCTGCCTTTTCCTGGCTGGCTGGGCGGGTCTTGCGGAGACCTGCTCCTCTTCCTCTCCCGTCCCAAACACCGGTGCTTGACCGCATCCGGGTCCCCAAGCTGATCCTGCAAAACGACGTTCAACGGAGACCTGTCGACACGGATGCGGCCGTTGTACTGGATGAAGCCAAGCTCGCGGAATTTGTTCATGAAGAGGTTGACCCGCGAGCGAGTGGTCCGGATCAGTTCGGCCGGTGTTCCTGAGAGATTTTTGGACAGCATTTCGGGTTCGCCGGACTTGCCGAACTCCGCCACGAGAAGCAGAATGCGGCCGAGGCTTTCTCGCTTGAATCGAATAGCTGGTCGACAAGGTCGGCCTGTGTCCGCACGCTGCGCGCCAGAAGGAAGGCAATGAATAGGTCCGGAAGGTCGTGCTGCCCATGCAAGATCGTCCAGACCGGCGAATCATCGAGCGATCTCGAGATTGATCACTTTCGCGGGGCTGGTGTCAAAGAGGCTGATCTTTCTGGCGGAGAAGCGATGGCCCCGCCAGGTCGCCCAAATGCTGTAGTCCAGATCGCCATCCAGGCGCTTGAAGCTGTACTGGCCTGTTTTGTCAGTGATGTAGGAGACGATGGTGCCGTCAGCTTCGCCATGGACCTGAACCACAGCGCCTCGGAGTGGCTCGTTCTGCTCGTCCGTCACCGTGCCCGTGAGCGTGCGGGAGGTGTGCTGCGCATGCGCCGGCGGCGTAAACGAAAGTCCACAACTAAGCAGCAGCAAGCTTGCAATGGCGCGGATGGTGCATCGGCCCGGCCGCATTTCACAGACCCCACGGTGAAGAGCCTCGACTGGGGCACGAGTGCAAGATGGGGGCGGCATCTCGACTGACCATCTTTGCCGGCCCGTCGCCCTGAACCGGCCAGATGCATGAGTCATACAAGGGCCTCTGCGGCTTGCCGGAGACCTTGAAGGAAGTCTTGTGAGGAGTGGAGCGCCCGGTGAGCCGGTCAAGGCTCGCGATCAACACTGCATTGCTTGCGGTATGGACGACAGCCTCGTCGTACAGGAAGTCGTCAAAGCGATGGGGAGCCCGGCCAAGGATCAAAATCTGGGCCCCTGGCCACTCCCGCCGGACGGCGTGCGCCGAGGCACGAAGGGCCAGCGAGCCCACCGCGTCGCTCAGAATGGCAACGGAAAACCTGACCAGGGCGTGCATCCGGAAGAGGTCGCGTAAGTTACCAGCCCTGCTGACGCGGTACGCCGAGCCATCCAGCCGGGCCGACGTTTCCGACTGCTCCAGTGTCTCGGGTTCCAATAGAAGAAGAGCGGGATTGGCGCTATGGCCGAAGGAGTTGCAGGTTGGCATGGGGTTTGCCCTCTGCCGCCATCATCCCTGCGCGCCCAGGGGAAAGCTGTGCTGTTCGGCACAGTTCCTGTTTTCCCGCCTGGACGCTGACGGAGGCTCGACGACTAGATTTACAGAGCAGGAAGTGAAACCCCGTCTCACAACGCACCAAGTGCGGACATGGAGCCACTTGAACCTATGTGGCAAGTGATGGAAGCGACGAGTAGATTAAGTCAATTCTTCCGGACGGGAGCCTACTCAAGAGCATGAATGGAAAGGAATTCGGGTCTGTCCATTGCATTCGGAACAGTAACTTCAACGATCGCCTTTTTGTCGCTGCCACGCTTCTGGCTCCAGAACTCAAACGGGTAATCGCAAAGGAGTAAGAACTCGACCCGGCGTGCCGGGCCCAAAGGAAAAGTAGCACCCGCATTGATCGGGGACAACTCCACTCTATCTCCAAAGTGGTCCAGCAGATCTTTGGTCTTGATCTGGGCAACGATACGCTCGTATTGCTGTGCTGCCCGCGCATTGTGCAACTTTTTCAGGCGATCCGTGCTGGGCCAGAAGAACACCCGGCGATTCAGATACTCAATCCATCTCTGAGGGGTAAACGCAGGCGGGCAGCACTTCGCGAGGACGTCTTCGTGCAGCGGCTTTTGATCGTTCAGCCACGCGCTACCGTGCACGGGATGGTGCAGCTGTACCCGCTCTGGTCTTCTCCGACTTTCAAGAGGAAAGCGTTTGGTCTCGTCGTACTCAAAAAGATCCAGCAGAGCGCTTGTGCTCAATAAGCCACGTTGCTGTATCTGGTCCCAGCCGGCCAGTGAGATGTGGAAGAGTGTTGGGTGCAACTCGATTAATTTTTCGCGAGTGATTGGCACAGAAGACCTTCGCTTGGAGCTGTGCCGACCGGAACAGGTGCAAGCTACTCAAGAATTGGCATGCGGAGAAGTCCTGTTTTGATCGGGATGGCGGGTCTGAAAACTCGCGTGATACCGATGCTACTGCTCGTATTTGTTTAGAAAGATGGCCAGCCTCTCGCGGGTGGCTGGCGGAATCAGCTTGCGATCCGTCATGATGGCGAACTTGAGCGCGCTCGATGCGGGTGTTCCCTGGTTAGAGGCGGGCAGGGCACGGATGGCTCCGGCGAGGACCTTTTGCGCGTTTGCCGTGTTGTCGTGCATTACCTTCATGACCTGGTCCACGGTTACGTCGTCGTGGCCTTCGTACCAGCAGTCGTAGTCGGTGACCATGGCCAGGGTGGCGTAGCTGATCTCGGCTTCGCGGGCCAGCTTGGCTTCCTGCAGGTTGGTCATGCCGATCACGTCGGCACCCCAGCTGCGGTAGAGATTTGATTCGGCGCGGGTGGAGAACTGGGGGCCTTCCATGTTGACGTAGGTGCCTCCCAGCTTGCCGACGACACCAGCCTGCTTGCATCCCTGCTCGAAGGCCTTTGCCGCGACAGCGCAGATGGGATCGCCAAAGGCCACGTGACCCACGATGCCATCGCCAAAGAAGGTGGCGTTGCGGGCGAAGGTGCGGTCAATGAACTGGTCAGGAATCACGAAGTCGGTGGGCTTGTGCTCCGCCTTAAGCGAGCCGACCGCGGAGATGGACAGGATGAACTCCACGCCGAGTCTCTTCATGGCATAGATGTTGGCACGGAAGTTCAGCTCAGAGGGAAGGATGCGATGGCCGCGGCCGTGCCGGGCGAGAAAGGCGACCTTGCGGCCTTCCAGCGTGCCGAGCACGATCGTTTCAGACGGGCTGCCGAAAGGGGTTTCTACCTTCACTTCCGTGGTGTCCGTGAGGCCCGGCATGTTGTACAAACCGCTGCCGCCGATGATGCCGATCTCTGCCTGCTGCAATGCGTTCTCCTTGATTTTTCGTGCTTCCGCCAGCGCCAAGTATATCGCTGTGCGGTCATCTTATTGTTCCCCAGCGTCCTCGCCATACGTCGCGAAGACAACGTCTGCCTTCGCCGTCGGCATGGTTTGCAGGGTCTGCAAATCCTTCTGCAGGGCGGCCCATTGCTCCGGTTTCTTCTTTGTGATGAATGGCTGGCTCATGTCGGCGTAGTAGGCATTGATTTCAGCTTTAACGCCGGGCGGTATGGGTTGCGTGGGTTGGGAGACCAGGCGATGCAGCAGGTTGGCGAAGGTCTGGTCCGTCAACGGGTAACCGGCAGGGCGCACAACGCGGCCGGTATCCAGGTCGCGGTTGGCCAGCGGGTGCAGCGCTTTCGTTTCAGCATTCGGCACGCTGCCGGAAACGAGCGTGGGCACCTTTGCCGTGGGGCTCGCGTCCTTGGCGTTGTCTGCCGCTGCGGCCACGGCGGCGGTGGGCCGCGTGGCCGGTGGTGGGGTGAAGCGGCGCAGCGCGCGGTTCAGTGCATCCGTCGACTGCATCACGGAGTGCACGTACTCCACCTCGGTCTGCTCCGTGGGGCCTTTCACCGCGACCAGCTTGAGCGGCCCGACCTTGGGCAGAATCCACAGCAGTCCAGCCAGCGAATAGGTGCCGATGCCAGGTTTCTTGCGGTACTGATCCCAATGATTACGCTGGGCCACCGCGGCGAGTTCACTCTGCATGCGGCTGAACTCTGCGCTCGGCACATCGGCCGGCTCATGCCGGCGATGCAGAATGGTCACCGCGTAAGCGATACGCGGCAGAAAGGCACGCACGGCGAAGCGGTAGCCACGCACGTTGATGCGGCGGCCACGGCCATTCTCAAAGTCTTCGCCAATGCCATAAGTTTGATAGAACGCGATGGCCACCTGCTTGGTCGGCACCTCAAGGCCCACGTGCCGCAGGTAATGGACCGGCGCAAAGCGGTGGTGCGCGATTTCGTTAATGTCGAAGGCGAACTCAGTCTGTACGTGCTGCCGCTCGCCCTGCGCGTAATTCACCTCGCGGCCGTAACGCGCGGCAAGCTTGGGAAATTCCACGGGCACGGCCAGGTTGGTGGCTTGCGAGTGGCCGATGGTGTCGCCGATGTAATGCGAAAGCGCGCCCACGGCGAAGGCGAGTTCGTTGGCATTGCCGGCATTGCGGAAGAGGTTCACCACAAAATCGCCGCTGCGCACATAGTGCGTCAGATCAGAGAAGAATGGATCGCCGTAGGGGTAATAGCCGATGTCCTGAATCACGCAGCCGCCATACGCATAAGCGCGCGCATGCTCGATCTGCTCCGGAGTCAGGTTGGGGTAGCGGCTCAGCAACAGCGGCACAATCGAGCTTTCCCAGGTGAGGTCGATCAGCTGCTCATGTGTAAGCACCGAATAGGCATGGGCCATGGGCGTGCCGGCCAGAAGGCACAGCAGCAGAGCCCAGATTGAAATAAGACGACTTTGCATCCTCGCCAGCGTACCGCAGCTGCAAGCGGCACGCGATACCTAAAAAGTGGAGACTGGTCCCGGCGCATCCCGTGGAGGCTTCGCTGGAGGCCTACGAAGAACCCGGAGGCCAGCAGAAGCAAATGCCTGTCAAGCAGCGGAATCTGCGATGCTGCGCCTGTGTCAGCAGCACATGCCGGCTGGGCACAGTGCACCCTCCTCTACAAAGCTGATGTGACGCTACGAAGCCGCGTCGAGCGACAGCGCAAGCTGGCTATTGCCGCGCTGTTTTCCAGTAACCCAGCAGGCTCCCCCAACCGAGTCTTGGCCTCGCTCGCCGGTTGAGCTCATCGCCATGGTCCGGACTCTTCTTGCCAATCTGAACCGTGTCAGAACTGCACTGGACCCACCGAGCCGATCCAGCTGCGCACCTGAGCCGGATTTGCCTCGTCCATGTAGAAGAAGTGCGTCATCACGGGCTTCAGCACGGGCTCGCTAGGGTCCTCCGGCGTCATCGTCACAATGCCTCGAAAGACCTTCAACAGACCGCCGTCCCAGTACTCCACGATGTCATGGTGCGCGGTGAATCCCGTGTCGATGAAGGCGCGAAGATTCTCCCGGATTTGTTCCCGCCCATTCCACTCCGCCACGCCCAGCCGGCACGTCGCATCTTCAGCAAAGCAGCTAAAGCCTTCACCAAACGTCTTGTCGTCAATCTCTTTCCAGAACGCCAGCAGCCATGCAGGCGGTGCTGTTTTGATCATTGTCATCGTGTCCATGTTCATCTCTTTATGTGTCAAACGCTTTGGCCCACATCCGGCCGGCGGTTAGTGTCTCACCCGATTCAGGATCGGCCTTTGCTGGACTTCTCAGGAATCACCTAGCAGGTCATCAAGCACTGTCTACCGCGAGCAGGCTCACTCTGCTGCTTCGCGTGGCGCGAGCAGGGCGTTTATCACGGCTTCCCAAAACGGCCGGTGCGGGCCGAAGATCGGCGTGTCATGCGAGCAGTCTTCGAAGACGATCAGCTTTCCCTTAGGCCCGGCAGCAGCGCCGAGCTCTTGCGCCATGGCCACGGAGAACAGCTCATCCTGTGCACCATGCAGCAGCAGCACCGGCATGTTGAGATCGGGGACGATCTCGCGCGTTCGCCAGATATCCGGCACCCACGCCACAAGTCTGGGCGGCACGCCCATGCTGCGCACGCCCTCACGCAGGGTCGTGAAGACACCGCCCAGAATCAGCAGATTTGCGCGAACGTGCGGTGCAATGGCGGCTGCTACGCCAGTGCCCATGGAGTAGCCCAGCAGGCTGAGTGGCAAGCCATGGGTGCGGCTCTGCAGTTCGGCAAAGGCGGTCCGTGCATCACGCTCGCTGTTTTCAGGGGAGAAGCTGCCTGTGCTGCGGCCATAGCCCGCATAGCTGAAGCCCAGGCTCATGATGCCCCGGGCCGCTAGCAGATGCTGCACCGCCAACCAGTCATCCACCGTTTCACCCACGCCATGGCACAGCAGCACAGCGGCGCGCGCCGCTGCCGTTGCCGGTGTGACCAGCACCGCATCCAGCCGGTCTGTCCCGCTCTGCAGCTTCAACCGTTCCGGCCTGCCAGCAATCGGGATGCCCCGCATGGACTTGCGCCGGACGCCGGTCAAACGGTTTCGCACGAGCAACAGCCGGCTCAGCGTCAGCACCGTGAAACGGGAGATATTGTTCTTTGAGATCACGCCATTCCTGCAAAAAGTGTCCGACTCGATGAAGGTTGTGCTTTCTATGCTGGACAGAACATATCCGTTTGCACGGAACTACCGGATCAGAGGTCGCCGAGTCAAGGGCGCTCCGGCAGGGCAAGCGGACGAAGCACGAGCGAACGAAAGCGCGACCGGATGCAGGATCGCGGCGACCTTGAAGGCGAGCTCGCCCTGCACGGCAGGCGACAAAGAAGGCGATAGGAAAGGCGGCATGGACGCGTTCTGCAGCGGGCCGCTCCCCTGCACCTCCCGCATCTTC
>CAXTRR010000028.1:0-51560 GCA_964246795.1 uncultured Terriglobus sp.
GGCGGGGTTTCCGGGCGGGGGGGGTGGGGGCGGGGGGCGGGGGGGGGTTCGATTTGGGGGGGGGGGGGGTGCCCCCATTTGGGGGGAGGCCCCGGCAGGCTCCGCAGCGACGGGTGGCGGAGCGGTTTGCTGCGCGGGCATCGCCGTAGGGATCGCCAGCAGGGCGAGAAGGAACGACATCTGCCCAAGAGCAAGGGCAGGATTCACAAGATCGGAAGGGTTTTGGGGACGAGGCATCTGCATCGGGGTGCTCCACCTGCCGCTGGGCGCGCGTGGCACCGGGCGAAGCGAGGGTGAGGAGATATTGCTCCCGCGAAGATGGAATGCACAAGGGGTTCCGCGTGAATCTTTTGGGGGATAGGCAGGAGCTGAAAAGAGGGCGCGGTGGGGAGTTCTGAAACTCATGTGCGAAAGCATGGACCGAGGGAGCACGCGGCGTGGTGATGTCTTCGCCGCTCCCTGACCCACCCATTCGCGATGGAGCCGCGAAAGAATGGGGCACACAGGACTTGGGGCCACACAGGATTTGGCGCACACAGGATTCGGGACTACCTGAAGGCCTTTTGCCCGTGACGGTAATGAGGGTGTGTGGGTAAGATGG
The DNA here is from genome assembly GCA_964246795.1 of uncultured Terriglobus sp. Lineage (GTDB taxonomy): Bacteria > Acidobacteriota > Terriglobia > Terriglobales > Acidobacteriaceae > Terriglobus. The sequence continues at coordinate 602 of CAXTRR010000028.1, forward strand.
TGCGGTCCCCCTTTTCCATCGTGAATGCGATGAGTGTTTCCATCATGGAAAGGATTCCAATCCTAGCTTTTGAGGTGCGTTTTGCCGAAAGTTTTTCCTGTCTCACCGTTTCTTCCCGGTTTTTCGCGTTTCCGGTCGCAGGTACACGCGAGATCGTTGCTGGCGATCGTTGCCGGCCTTTCACTGGCTGGCGGCGCGACCGCACAGAACCGGCGGGGCAGCGATCCCTCGCTGAACATGACGCCGGCGGAGCGAACAGTGCTGACGCGGCTGGGCGAGCTGCAGTCCTTGCCGGACAGTGGCTGGAAATTCCATGCGGGCGATGTGGCGCACGGCGAATTGCCCACGCTGGATGACAGGGACTGGCAGACGGTGCAGGCACGCAGTGATGCGGGCAAGGACGCGGTCTGGTATCGGCGTGTCATCGAGGTTCCGAAGACGCTGCACGGCTATGACCTGACGGGCACGGACATCAGCTTCCGCTTTCGCGCCTCTGCGAACGGGCCGATGCCGCAGATTGTTTACTTTGACGGGCGGCGCGTGGCGCTGGGCGACGACCTGGAAGCAGTGGAGCTGTTTCACAACGCAAAGCCTGGCGAAAAGGTGCTGGTGGCGGTAAAGCTGCTGCCCACGGTGGATGTCAAGCATTTTGACAGCGTAGAGATGCGAATTACTTTCTCGCCGGCGCGGCCCAACCCTGAGGACCTGCGCACGGAGCTGACAAGCGCGGCTTACCTGACATCTCTGGACACGGCGCAGGCGCAGGCAGACAAGGAGACGCTGGACGCGGCGGTGGCCCAGGTGAAGCTGGCCGCGCTGGACAGCAGCAATCAGGCGCAGTTCGATGCTTCGCTGAAGCAGTCATTGGGTACGCTGGAGGCGCTGAAGCCGCGCATGCAGCAATTCACCTTTCACCTGACCGGCAACTCACACATTGACGCAGCGTGGCTGTGGCCGTGGACCGAGACGGTGGACGTGGTGAAGCGCACCTTTGGCACGGCGGCGCAGTTGATGAATGAATATCCGGCGTACACCTACACACAGAGCGCGGCGGCGTATAGCCAGTGGATGGCCGACAAGTATCCGCAGATAAATGCGCAAATCAAACAGCGCATTCAGGAGGGCCGCTGGGAGCTGGTGGGCGGCATGTGGCTGGAGCCGGACCTGAACATGCCGGATGGCGAATCGCTGGTGCGGCAGATTCTGGTGGGCCAGCAGACGTTTCAGAAGCTGTATGGCAAGACGACGCGGATCGGCTGGAATCCGGACTCATTCGGCTACACGTGGCAGCTGCCGCAGATTTATAAGCGCTCCGGCATCGATTATTTCGTCACGCAGAAGATGACGTGGAACGACACGAACCAGCTGCCGCTGAAGCTGTTCTGGTGGCAGTCGCCGGACGGCAGCAAGGTGCTGAGTTACTTTCCGCATGACTATGCCAACGGCAACCTGGACCCGGTGCGGCTGTCGCGCGACATGGTGACGGCACAGGACCGGTCACCGGGCATGACGGAGATTCTGGACCTGTACGGCGTGGGCGACCACGGCGGCGGGCCGACGCGCGCCATGTTTGATGAAGGCCTGCACTGGATGGAGCCGGACAAGGTGATGGCGAAGGAGGAGTTCGGCACGGCGCAGCCCTACTTCACGCGGACGGAGGCGAAGCTGTCGCCGAATTCGCCAATGTGGAACTACGGCGTGCTGGCCAGCGGCAAGACGGAGTTGCCTGCGCCGGCGGCGGGGCAGATTACTGTGCCCACATGGAAGGACGAACTGTATCTGGAGTACCACCGCGGTGTGTTCACCACGCAGGCTGACCACAAGCGCAACATGCGCGACTCTGAGGAGCAGGTGATCGACGCGGAGAAGTACGCTTCGCTGGCCTGGCTGGACGGCGTGCCCTACCCGGGCACCCGGCTGACCGACGCCTGGAAACATGTGTTGTTTAACCAGTTCCATGACCTGGCGGCGGGCTCGGGCATCGGCATCATTTACAAGGAGGCGCAGAAGGATTACGACCAGGTGCGCTGGTCGACGAATGAGATCACCGCGGCGTCACTCAAGCGGGTGGCGGCAGGCGTGGACACGCGTGTGAAGGACGGTGTGCCGGTGCTGGCGTTTAATCCGCTGGCGTGGCAGCGCGGCGGTGCCACGGAGGTTTCGGTCCAGTTACCGGCCGGTGCGGGCAGCGGTGTAACGGTGTACGACAGCAAGAATCATGTGGTGCCTTCGCAGGTTGTCTCAAGCGATGCCGCGACGCATACGTATCAAGTACTCTTCCGGCCGGAGGCTCTGCCGGCGATGGGTTATGAGGTGATGCATGTGGCGGCGGGCCGGCATGACTTTCCAACTGATCTGAAGGCGAGCGGCACAACGATCGAGAACGCAAACCTGCGCGTGACTGTGGATCCGCAGACGGGGTGCATCACTTCCCTCTTTGACAAAAAGGCGAACTACGAAACGCTGGCGAAGGGCGGCTGCGGTAACGAGCTGCAGGCGTTCAAAGACACTCCGAAGGATTACGACGCGTGGAATATTGACCCCGGCACCTATGACGTGCCGCCCACGCCGATCCATCAGGTGGACTCCGTGAAGCTGGTGGAGCAGGGACCGCTGGTGGCGTCGATCGAGGTCAAACGGACGTGGCAGAGTTCCAAGTTTACGCAGTACGTGATGCTGTACACAGGGGCGGACCATGCTGTGGTCAAGAACGACATCGACTGGCATGAGACGCATGTGCTGCTGAAGGCGGCATTCCCGCTGGCGGCGAGCGGGCCCATGGCGACGTATGAGATTCCGTACGGCACCATCGAGCGGCCAACGACGCGCAACAACAGCGTGGAGAAGGCCATGTTTGAAGTGCCGGCTATGCGCTGGGCCGACCTGGGCGATGGGCAGCACGGCTTTAGCCTGATCAACCGGACCAAATACGGCTATGACGCGGTGGGCAACCAGCTGCGGCTCACGCTGCTGCGCTCGCCCACCTGGCCCGACCCGGAGGCTGACCGCGAACGGCACCAGTTCGCGTATGCGCTGTATCCGCATGCGGGCACGTGGCAGGCGGCAAACACGGTGCGGCATGGCTACACCTTCAACTATGAAGTGAAAGCGACGCAAGTGGAGCCGCACCCGGGTGCGATGGCCGCGGAGCACTCCTTTGTAAGCACGGATGCACCGAATGTGGTGGTCACGGCGATGAAGAAGGCAGAGGACGGAAACGCTCTGATCGTCCGTTTTTATGAGTGGGCGGGCAAGGGCGGCAACGTAACGCTGACCGTGCCAAGCGGTGCCAGGTCAGCCCAGGTGGCTAACCTGATGGAAAAGCCGGAGGGCGCGACACTCGCGGTGGCCAAGGACCAGGTGACCGTGCCGGTGACACCGTACATGATCCAAACGGTGCGGGTAGAGTATGCCGCGGCGGTGAAGGAGTAGTAGGCAGTAAGTAATGAGTAGTGAGTGGTAAGCGGGGAGTGTGGCGTGACGGTCTGGGTTGCCCTGCTGACGGCGGCGCTGCTGGCGGTGCGGGCTGCGGGGCAGACGGCCCCGCCCGTGGCGCTGCCCCCTGCTGTTTCTGGTGACACTGTCCCAGCCGGGCCAACTCCCCGATCAGAGCTTCCTGCAGTGGCAGATCTGCCAAGTGCGCCGGAGGCGACTTCCGGGTTGCGGCCTGGTTCCGAGTTGGCAGGGGGCCAGGATTTGCTGCAGCATGCCCGGGGGCTGGTCCAGGCGGGAGACTTCGCCGGAGCGGAGCAGGAGCTGATGGCAGAGCTGGCTGGACGGCGGCCCGGATCAGCGGATGCCCTGTTCCTGCTGGGCTACGTACAGTTTCGACAGCGGAAGTGTACCAAGTCACTGAAGAGCTACACGGCGGGCGCGGTGCTCCGACGGCCATCGCCGGACGACCTGCTGGTGGTGGCTTCTGACTACGTGCAGCTGGGCGATTATGCGGATGCGGCACGCTGGCTCACCGTGGTGACAGCGGAGGCACCGGCCAACCCCACGGCATGGTACCTGCTGGGCCGCGCGCAGTACATGCAGGACCATGCGGCGGAGGCGCTGGCGGCCTTTCAGCGGTGCCTGGAACTGCGGCCGCTGGATGTACGGGCAAAGTACAACCAGGCGCTCGCGTTGGAGCGGCTGCAGCGGCCGGCGGAGGCCGTGGCGGCGTATCGGAAGGCAATTGGCTGGGCAGAGTCAAGCGGTTTGCGCGACCCGCAGCCCTACCTGGACCTGGGCACCCTGCTGTTGGCAGAGGGGCGAGCTGCTGAATCGATTGTGCTGCTTCGGCAGGCCGCTGACCGGGGTGCTGGCAACGCAATGTGCTTTCAGCAACTCGGCCGAGCTTTGGAGGCCGATGGGCAAACTGACCCGGCGCTTGCCGCCTACCACCAGGCGGCTGCGCTGGCCCCCGCTGCGCAGCGGCCGCATTACTTTCTGGGCCGGCTGTTGCGCAGGCTCGGCCGCACGCAGGAGGCGGACGTGGAGTTCGCGGCGGTCTCGCGGCTCTACGGTGACAAGTCCAGCACAGAGACACCCAACCCGGATATGCAGCCCTGACGTGGGCTTGCGTGCAGAGCCGCGGCACCTGCGGAGACTTTTCTCCACCTAAGGATTGACAACGGTGCATTGAACGCCTTAATGTTCACGGCATTGAGATGGAAACGATTTCACCCAACTCTCAAGTTCTTTTGAGACAGGCCATGCTCCCTGTTTCGGCTCTACCCATTTTGGAGGCAATATGAAGTGTTCGCAATTGATTCAGCGGCTGGCTCTGACGCCGGCATTCCTCAATAGGGCCTCGCGTGCTTCAAACGCCCGCCCACTTGCGCTCGGAGCGGCACTTTTGTTGTGCACCTCTGCTGTAGCTGTTGGGCAGGCCTCCAGCGGCGTGACCGGGACGGTGAAGGACAACTCAGGCGCAGTGGTGCCGAATGCCGCCGTGGAGATCCGCAATGTGAGCACGGATACGGTCCAGAATGTCACCACAAGTTCCGCGGGTACTTATACCGCGACGGGCCTGCTGCCGGGCCGCTACAAAATTACGGTCAACGCACAAGGTTTCAGTAAAGCGATACGGGATGACGTCAACGTCGAAGTCGGCACTCAGGCGACGATCGATATCTCCGTCGCGGCGGGGAGCGAGACGGTGGTGGAGGTAACATCACCTCTGATTTCGCTTAACACGACACAGCCGGAGCTCGGCACCACGATTGAGCCGGCGGTGGTGGCTGCATTGCCCGTGGCGATTGGTGGCGGACGCGGACGGTCCATTGACTCATTGCAATTTCTGGCGCCGGGCACAACAGGCAGCACCTTCTCCCACCGGGTAAACGGCGGTGTCGACTTCGAAGAAGAGATTCTCTACAACGGCATTCCCGCGCCCCAATCAGAAACGGCGGGCTACTCCAGCAATTTCAATCCGCCGTTCGAACTGATTGACCAATTCCGTGTGGAGCGCTCGACTTTTTCCGCGAATTTCGGTCTTGCCCAGGGTGCTGTTGTGTATCACACCGCGTCCGGAACCAATCGACTGCACGGCGATGTGTTTTACATTAACCGGAATGAGTACTTTGACGCGCGTGGCTTCTTCAACAACACCACGCCGACCGACCGTGAAAATAACTACGGCTTTACCGTGGGCGGACCGGTGGTGCTGCCGCGTTTGTATAACGGCAAGGACCGCACCTTCTTCCTGTTTGCCCTGGATTTTGCCAAGCAGAACAACACCAACACCGGCCTGGGTACTGTGCCCACGGCCGCGGAAAAGACGGGCGACTTCACGGGCTTTGTGGACGGCAAAGGCATACTGATCCCAATCTTCGATCCGCAAACTGGCCAGCAGTTCCAGTACAACGGACGTCTGAATGTGATTGATCCGGCGCGCTTCAGCGCGCTGGCCAAGTCGATCCTGCCACTCATTCCCAATCCCGACCTCGGCGGCCTGGTGAACAATAAGACTTTTGTGCCGAACGCTTTTCCGAATGTGGACCACAACTTCGGTTTTACGATCGATCACAACATCACGACCAAACAATCGATTCACTGGGCGGAATGGCGGAATTCTTTCACTTCGACCGGTTTCGATGCAGCGCCAATTGTGCCGACGAGCAGTGTGCTGCAAAGCGCGAAGAACAATCCCGCGCTGGGCTCAGTTTATCTGTTGAACTATGTCAACGCGGTTACGCCGAGCCTGGTGGCAACGGCTGGCGTTTCGTGGATCGGTGAAATCAACAACCAATTCAACGTCAAGACTGGTGTGAACTTTCCCGGCGTGGCCGCAAGCCCCATCGCTAATATCTTCCCGGAGATCACCTTCGACGGTCAGAACGCAGGGACGCAGTTCGGCACCAGCAGTGGCTGGTCGCAATCCATTAACCGTAAGCTGGGTATTGCAGCGGTGAACAACTGGCTGTGGACCAGAGGGCGTAACACCTTTAACATCGGTGGCGAAATGCGGCGCAGCTACCAGGATGACAATGAGTGCCAGGCATGTGGCGGCCAGTTCAACTTCAGCCAGCGGACAACAGCCGATTCAACAAGACTCAACACCACTGGCAGTTCATTTGCGAGCTTCCTGCTTGGACAGGTGGATAGTGCGGACCGTATATTCGCCAATGAGTTGAGCCTACGCAACCTATTGATCGCGCCCTATATTCAGGATGACATCAAGTTCACACCGAAGCTGACAGTGAACGTGGGTCTTCGCTGGGACATCATGCTGCCGTTCGTGGAAAAACGCAACCAGGTTGTGTACCTGAACCAGTCCACAGTCAACTCGCTGGCTGGCGGCTTGCCCGGAGTGGCCAACCAGTTCGGCACTGGTCAGGGTCAGATCACACGCGTTGACCCTCACTATAAGAACTTTGGCCCGCGGCTTGGATTCGCGTACCAAATCGACGAGAAAACGGTGATTCAGGGCGGCTATAACCTGGCTTTCCTGAATGGCGGAGCTTATGAGTACGGCACCAGCAAGGTAGCAACCAGTTATGGAAACCTGCTGCAGGGCGTATTCACACGCAACGGGACCAACAGTGTAAGGCCGGGCTACGGCTCCTGGGACGCGAACCCGCTTCCTGCTCCGAGTGCGGCTCCCGTAGGACCGGCCACCGGCATCGGCACCACCATCCGCGCCCTGGATACAAGGGTCAGCGGGCGCGCTCCTTACATCTCACAATGGAATGCGAACGTTCAACGGCAGCTGCCCTGGAACACCTTCCTGCAGGTCGCTTATGTGGGAAACCACGCGGTCCATTTGGATGGGCAGCTGAACCCGATCAGCCAGCCGAACCCTTCCATTCTGCAGTACGGCTCACTGCTAACTCGTCAGTTTAGTAACGCGACGGATGCGGCGGTGCTTGCGGCCGCCGGATTCAAGGCGCCTTATGCAAACTTCGCAAATGACCTAGGGAGTAACGCCACACTGGCGCATTCGCTCTCACCTTTTCCGCAGTATCAGAACATCTACAACAATTTTGACCTGACCGGTGCCGCGGGTTATAACGCGTTGCAAATCAGCCTGGAAAAGCGTTTCTCCGACGGACTCTCCTTTTTGACCTCATATACTCTGTCGAAATCAATGGGCAACGTCGACAGTGCATTTGCAACCTTCGCATCTCTGCCGTTGAATAAGTACAACCAATCGGCGGAATACACGGTGACAGGCGCGGATATCCGGAACAATACAAAAGTCAGCGGAACGTATGAGCTGCCCATCGGGCCTGGAAAGAGCTTCCTGAACAACAAGGGAGTCACGGGACAAATCTTCGGCGGTATTCAGGTTGGCTTTATCCTGACCTACCTCTCAGGAACACCATTTGGTATCGGAGAGAACGGCAACCCGCTGGGCTGCTCTGGCTGCTTCAACCGTCCGAACGTCATTCCCGGCGTAGCGCGGGGTGTAAGTTACAAGCATCTTGGGCTCCAGCGGAATTCAAAGAGCGGACGCAGTGCCATCTCGGCCTTCACCACCACGGCGTTTGCACCGACCGGCGATTTTGAGCTTGGAAATGCGATTCGCAACTACTCCGATCTTCGCAACCCTGGCTTTGCAAACGAAGATGTAAAAGCATCCAAGAAATTTGCTCTGGGCGAACATGCCAACTTCATCCTGGAGATGAATTACTTCAACATCCTGAACCGGACGCAGTTCAACGGGCCGAATAACAACATCAGTAACGGTGACTTCGGCTATGTAAATAACGGGCAAGCCAACACGCAGCGGCAGGGACAACTTAGCGGCCGTGTCACGTTCTAATTCGTAAGTACTTACTGCGCGGAGGGCTGCATCATGGCGGGCCTCCGCGCCTTTTCTTCTGATCGCGAACAACTTACACTTTCCAAGAGTGGGAACTCGCCGCTCGTGGTGGGCGGAAGATGCAAACGTTTCAGTGGAAGCAAATCGTATGGGGAAGCCTGAGTTGCGCCGCTTTCGCGGTGGCTGGTGGGGTCTCGGGGCGTGCGCAGTCACCAGCTGTGCAGCAGCTTTATCAAAAGGCGCATGCGGACCAGGAGGCGGGCCGGCCGGAGCAGGCGGTTGTGGACTATCAGGAACTTCTGCGGCTTGATCCGTCGATCGCCGCAGCTTATAACAATCTTGGCCGATTGCTCTATAACCTCAGCCGGTTTTCCGATGCCGCTGCAACGCTACAGAAGGGTTTAGCGCTGGACAGCAGTCTGGTTCCGGCCAAGATTGTGCTGGGGGCCAGCTATTTGCAGCTGGGGCAATTGCAACAGGCCCTGGAGCTGCTTGAGGCGGGGGTGCAGGCGTTGCCGGCGGACCGTTTTGCCCGGATTACACTGGCCCGGGTCCTGCTCGGGCTAAATCGCCCTGGGGAGGCTGCCGTGCAGTTGGAGGCGATTACCTCCTCTGACTCCAAGGACCAGGAGGCCTGGTACTTGCTGGGTAAAGTGCATCTGGACTTATCGCGTGAGGCTTTTACGCGGGTGCAAACGATCGACCCCAACACGCCACTCTCTCATGTGATGGAGGGCGAGATTATGGAGAGCATGCAGAATACGCCGGGGGCGGTGGCGGCGTACAAGCAGGCGATTGCCGTGGGGAACGCGGCCAGCAGCACGGCCGGGAATGCGGTGGGCGCCGATGCGGCAGGCGCGGTGGGGAGTCCGGCGGACGGTGGTGAGGATGCCGGCGCGCTCCAGCATCTGGCATCGCTGTACTGGAGCACGGGCGACTGGACCCATGCACGGGAGCAGTACACAGTGCTGCTGCAGCACCATCCGCGAGACTGTGTGGCGCGTTGGCACTTGGCCAAGTCCATGACGGAGCTGGGCGAGCCGGTGGAGACAGGTTTGCGTGAATTGAACACAGCTCTGGCGCAGTGCCCAGTGCTGGCCGAGGCCCATGCAGAGCGAGCGAGGCTGCTGCTGCGCGCCGGCTCAAATGGCGGTGCCCGCGCGGGGGCCGGAAGCGGGGCCGGTAGTAGTTCGAGAGGTTCTGCAACCGCGAATGCCGAGGCGGCGCTGCAGGATCTGCTGGCTGCGGAGAAGGCTGCTCCGGGCGAACCGTCCGTGCAGCAGCTGTTGGCGCGGTGTTACCGCGTGTTGGGTGAGCCGGCCAAGTCAGAGGCGGCAAACCGGCGGTTCGAGCAACTGCAGCAGCTGCAGCACCAGGCGGCCGAGCGGCACGCCAGTTCGGTGATCCAGGCGAATCAGTAGACGGTAGGTAGTAAGTGGCAGGTAGGAAGCAACAATTGGAAGGTGGTAAGTGGCGTGACGGTCTGGGTTGCCCTGCTGACGGCGGCGCTGCTGGCGGTGCGGGCTGCAGAGAATTTGCTGGAGATTCGCTCCCGGCAAAAGAGGCAGGTCACCACTTACCACCTACTTATTACTGACTGCTAACTCTGCAGTCAGCTTCTCCTCGGGATCATTGCAACCGCAGGATTGGCGCAGGATGAGTTGTGGAGCGAGGGAAGTTTCCAGGGCGATGCCCTGTCGAGTCTGATTATTCTCGTAGGGTATCTGCTGGAAGAGGAGTTTGGCGGCGGCGCGGCCAATCTCCTGCACTGGCTGCCGCACCACGCTCATGGGTGGGGTAAGTGTATCCGCGAGGTCGAAGTCGTCGAAGGCGATGATCGCAAGCTGCCGCGGAATGGTAAGTTTCATCAGGCGGGCCGCGCCATAGAGCAGTTGCGCGGCAAGGTTGTTGCTGGCGAAAACAGCCAGCGGTCCAGCGCCAGAGAGATGTTTTTCCAGAAATTGCAGAGCGGAAGCACGGTCGGTAATGACGTCATGAACGGGCTCGCGGCCGGCCTTCTGCATGGCTGCCCTGTAACCCTGGTGGCGCTCGCGGATGGTGTAAAGGTTTGGCTTGACCTGAAGGCTGACGATGGTTTGATAGCCATGAGCAATCAGGTGCTCCGTCGCCAGCAGGGCGCCCTGAAAATTCTCGCAAAGCACCGATGGCAGGCCGGCTCTGGTAAGTGGCGCGTCGATGCCGACGACCGGGACACGGATGTTGCTCAGCTCCGCGATCAATTCCGTGGAAAGATATTGGCTAAAACCCAGGATGATGCCGTCAATGTTATGCAGCAGGAGTTGTTGCAGGCCGCCGACGAATAAGTTGCTGCGGTCATGTGCGGAAAGGACGACCAGGAGGGCGCCGTGGTCTCGCGCAACACCTTCCACGGCGCGGGCGCAATTGGCAAAGAAATCATCGGAAATGGTAGGAACGATCATGCCGATCATGCCGGAAGCGCGACCCTTCAGGCTTTGCGCGGCGCGATTGGGGCTGTAACTCAGCTCCTGGGCGGCGGCCATGATTCGCTTGCGGGCGTCGTCACTTACATTCTTTCCGCCATTCAGCGCCCGCGAGGCGGTTGCATTACTGACACCGGCGGCACGCGCCACGTCTGTGAGCTTGGAGACGGCGATCAGTCGAGACACGCCAACCAGACTACTAAAGAGACGGTGTTTTCCCGCGTCCCTCCAGATAAAGTTTCACGATCGGGTTATTCCTTCTAGCTGGAAGATCCAGCTTTGCTGACGTCGAGCAACTCCCGGACAGACTCCAGATCGTGCAGATAGTCGTGTGCGGGCATGCTGTCAAGCACCTTTTCCAGTTCACGGCGGAGAGCGGGCGTGAGCCGCGGGCTGTTACGGCTGGCGTGCAGCAGGGTACAGAGCCGGTCTTCATGCTGAGCGATGCAGCGTACGGCGTGGAGCAGGAGGTGGAGGCGATGGTGTGCTTCAGAAGCGGAGGCGTTGGGGGAAGCCTCGGCCTTGCATGTTTGCGTTGCCATGGCTCTTCGATGAGCTCCAGCGTGCGGTTCGCTGCTTGGGCGCGGACACTTGCAGGGGATGGATCAGGCAGGAGGACGTAGACGCGACGACCGCGCTCTACAGCTGCTGTGCCGGCGGAGCCGCGGTGGAGTTGCGGCGGACGAGGGTGGGGGTGAAGATGTGGCCCTGGCCAATTGCGTTGCTGTCGCCGGGATCCCGCGAGTTGAGCAGGCTCAGGAAAGCGGCGCTGGCCAGGTCGCGGCGCGGCACGCTCATGGTGGTGAGGCCGGGGTGGGTATAGGCGGTGAGCTCGATGCCGTCGTAGCCGACGACGGAAATGTCGTCGGGAATGCGGAGCCCGTGCTCGTAGATGGATTCCATCGCACCAAGGGCAGTCAGGTCGTTGGAGCAGACGACGGAGGTGTACTTGCCCGGCTCGGCGAGCAGCTGCTCCATGGCGGTGAAGCCGCCGCGCACGCCGTGGTCGCCCTGGGCAACATTGTGAGGATGAAAGGGGATGCCGTGCTGCTGGCAGGCGTTGATGAATCCCTGGTGCCGCTCCGTGGCGGAGGGCAGGCGCAGCGGCCCGCTAATAAAAGCGATCCGCGAGTGGCCCAGTTCCGTAAGGTGGCCGACGGCGGCAAGCATGCCCGCGTGGTGGTCAATGCGAACGCTGTGAATGCCGGGTCCGGGCTCCGCGGTGTCCAGCAGAACGATGGGGATCTTGCGCTTGCTGAAGTCCTCCAGCAGCCGGTCATCCATTTCAGAGGTCATGATGGCGACGCCGTCCACGCGACGCTGCAGCATGCGGCTGACGCAAAGTTTCAGCCGTTCAGGATCGTAGCCAGTATTGGCGATCAGAATGTCTTTCCGGTGGGTGACGGCGATGTCTTCAAAGGCCTTGACCAGTTCCGGAAAGAAGGGATTGGTGATGTCCGAAATGATAAGGCCGTACAGGCTGGAGCGGCCGGAGCCCAGGGCACGCGCGTTCACGTCCGGGTGAAAGCCGAGCGCCTCGATTGCTTTGCGGACGCGGTCCGCGGTCTTGGGCCGCACGCTGGCCGAGCCGTTGATGGTGCGGGAGACAGTGGCGGTGGAAACGCGTGCTTTGCGGGCGACCGCCTTGATGTTCATCGGTTCGATCTTCTCCGGAGAGGCGGCACTGCGCAGCCGTTCGTTGCCAAGATTAAGTACAGCAGGCAGCAGGTCTATTTTGCACGTTTTGTTGCTGTTGGGAAGAGGAAGACTCAGGCAGGAGCTGCACCACGGTGTGTGACGGAGGGAAGAAGCCAGACCCGACTCGGTTCACAGACTGCGAAAGCAGGTCTCTCCGATGTGTTGTGCTCTGGTCAAGATGACGCTGTGTAGCTGATGGAAGCTGTCAAAGGAGATATCGCAGCTTAGAGGTTGGAAAACCCCAGAGGTGCTCAATGACGGAGAGCCTTACTGTGCAGGAGGGCCGCCTGTGGCGGCACTGGCTTGTACGGGCGGGGCCAGCTTTTTCCAGTCTTCCACTTTCGGACTCATTTGGCTCTCTTGCAGCTGGCGAATGCGGTTATATTGCGCAATGGCGGCCCGGGCGTCGGCTGGCCGGTGCAGCTTGTTGTAGACGCGGGCAAGTTCGTAATAGCTCCGTTTGCCGATCTCGCCGTCTTTGTCGCCCTTCGCGCCTCGCTTGAGCCCGTCAACCGCTTCTTCGTCACGTCCAAGAGCCGCAAGTCCCCGGCCAAGGTAGTACTCGGCGACGGGTGAACTGGGATAGGCCTGAGTCATCTTTGTGAGGAGGGCGACTCCGGCAGCGCTCTGGCCTCGCTCCACCTCAACGCTGCCCACGTTGTACATAGCCACAAGATTGGCGGGCGCGAGGTCAAGTTCCTTCTGATAGGCGGCTTGTGCAAGGTCAAGCAGGCTCTGGGCGCGGTACTCATCGCCCAGCCGCTCATACAGGTCGGGGTTGCGGGGCTGCTGCTTGAGCGCGGCCTGGTACTCGGTGGCGGCGTCAGCGTGCTTGCCTTCGTCAGCGTAGAGCTGGGCCTGCACGCGGTGGACGTGCCAGCTATTTGGGTCCAGCCTGGCCATGCGGGCGTAGCTGTCATGCGCCGCCTGGCTGTGGGCCTGGCCGCGCAACTCTAGCAGGTTCAGGTCGTCCGGCAGCAGCTCGGCGGCCCGGTCCAACGAAGCAGCGGCGCGCTCCGGATGTCCGGTGGTCAGATCGATCTGGGCCAGCCAGGTAAGTGCCTCCGTGTTGTTGGGATCAAGGGCGAGTTCGCCGGCCACCTGTGTGCGTGCCTCCTCAGGCTGGTTGGTTTGAAAGAGGAAGATGCCGAGGAACATATGGGCCGACGGCATGGTTGGGTTAAGCGCAACGGCCTGCCGCAGAGAGGTAATCGCGTCGGCGAGTTTTCCTTGGCGGGCGAGCACCAGGCCCAGGTCCAGGTGGGCCTCGGGCAGGTTGGGGGCCAATCGCACAGCATCTCGGAAGCTGGCTTCGGCAGCCGCGCCGTTGCCGGTGCGCATAGCGGCCGCGCCCCGCTCCATGGAGGTGCGGGCGGCAGCGTCCTGCGCGGGGAGGGTGACAGCCAACAGCAACGCCATGCCTGCGAAAAGCTGGAGAAATGTGTGTTGGATCGGGCCGCGCATGGCTGGCTTAACCATAGCCGGTGGAGGGATGCTCTGCAAAGGCTCAGCGCCCATGGCGCCTGCGTTGTAGTGGATGATCGGATGGCCAGGGGGGCGCGGACTGGTCACGTGCGTGGGTGTTCGTGGCCTGACCGGTACACTTCTGCTGGTATGTGGCTTCGCATCTTCCGCGTGGGTCTCCGGTGCGCAGGGCTGTTTGCGGTATCGGTCATGGTCTGCCGGGCCCAGGTAAACGGGCCATTGCCTCCGCCTGCTAACGCTGATCTTTCTTTTCCGCAAATCCAGCGGCTGGTGGATGCAAAGCAGTACGCACGCGCTGAGTCGGCGCTGCGTGGCTATCTGAAAGACCATGCCGGCTCCGCGGATCCCCTTTACCTGCTCGCGCTTGTGCTGGAAAAGGAGAACAAGCCGAAGGAATCGCTCGAGGTATACACCCGAGCGGCTGCCGTGCGCACGCCCACGGCGGAGGATTTGCGCAAAGTGGCACTCAATTATGTCCTGCTGGACGACTACCCGGACGCGGTGCTGTGGCTGGAGCGGGCGGTGGCGAGCGCCCCCAACAATGCTGAAGCCTGGTACGACCTGGGACGGGCACGCATGCAGCAGGGCAGGTTTATGGAGGCGTCTGCTGCATTGCAGCAGAGCCTGGCGGTTCGTCCCGGCGATGCACGCGCGCTCGACAACCTGGGCATTTGCCTGGAGGCGGAAAACCGCCCGGAGGAGGCCCTGGAGGCCTATGCCGGGGCAGTCCGGGCGGCGGAGGCAAGCGGGCATCCCGGCGAGCAGCCTTTCACCGACTTTGGCGCGCTGCTGAACACGCGCAACGGATTTCAGCAGGCGGTGCCTTTGCTGGTTCGCGCAACGGCGATCGCTCCCACGGCCAGCAAGGGCTTTGAGGAGCTGGCGCGTGCCTACACGGGGCTAGGCCAACTAGCTCCGGCACGCGCGGCCATGGAGCGCGCCGTGGCTTTGAATCCGCGTAACTCACGGCTGCACTATCAGTTAGGCCGGCTCTACAAATCCGCGAAGATGCCAGAGCAGGCCCAGCAGGAATTCCGGCTGAGCGCGGAACTGTACGGGCAGACGTCGACCAGGTAAGACCTTTGCCCCGAGAAAAAAGAGCTGGCGGCCGGCCAGCTATGCACTCTAACCCTGCCTGAAATTCCCACTTCGGGACGCCTTGCGTCCTTCAAAGGATGTAACCGCTTGACAATCGATAGGACGGCTCGGTAGATTCGGCCAGTCCAGAGATATAGGGTGTAAGCGCTTACAGGCTTGCAGGTTCCGGCTTTCCAGTGGAAGCCTCTGCCAGGACAAGTGGGCGCACTCCCGCAATTGCAACAGGTACCACTTTCGGAGGAATACGTGAGCAAAGTGAACAAGATCGCCCGGCTACTGGGAGGGCTCCTGCTGCTGCTGGTGGCCACCGTCTGCCTGCGGGCGCAGACGAACCAGGGCCAGATCGCCGGCAACGTGCTGGACGCAAGCGGCGCGGCCGTGCCGAATGCGGAGGTCGTCGCGAAAGGCGAGCAGACGGGCGTCAGCTACACGGCGAAATCGACGTCGAGCGGCAACTACCGTTTTCCGTCGATTCAGTTGGGTCGCTACACCCTCACAGTAACTGCGCCTGGTTTCAAGTCGAGCGTCAACACGGGTGTTGAGGTACGCGTGGGCACCACCACCAGTCTGGATTTGAATCTGTCTGCCGGTGGCGCGACGGATACGGTGACAGTGTCGGCGAATGCGCCGACAGTTGAATCCGAGTCGTCGGACGTGGGTGGCACGGTGAACACGCGTCAAATTGTGGAGTTGCCGCTTGCTCTGGGTGGTGTGGGTGCCCTGCGTGCGCCGGAGTCGTTCGTTTTCCTCATCCCCGGCACGGTCGGACCAGGATCCGGCAACAGCAATAACGGTATTTTCATTTCTCAGATCGGTGGCGGCCAGAATTTCGGCAACGAAGTCCTGCTGGACGGTGCTTCACAAACACGATCTGAGAATGGCTCGTCCTTCGACGAAGAAGCGCCTTCAGTGGAAGCCATTTCTGAATTCAAGGTCACTACGTCGACGCCGGCGGCGGAATTTGGGCGGACCACCGGCGGCATCGAAAACTTCGTGACAAAGAGCGGTGGCAACCAGTTCCACGGAACGATCTTCGACATCTTCCGCAATGAGGACCTGAACGCCAACGACTGGTTCAACAATGGCAAAAAAGCCTATTATCAGGCCAACCCTTCACAAGGAAATGAGGCCGCTTACAACCGGGGCAACGACAAGCAAAACGATTACGGCGGTAGCTTGGGCGGGCCCTTTGCCATTCCCCACGTCTACAACGGAAGGGACAAGACCTTCTTTTTCTTCAGCTGGGAGCAGTACCGGCATACCCTGGGCGGCCCAATTACGAGCGACGTGCCGACGCTGGCTGAGCGTGGCGGCGATTTTTCAGACCGCCTAGGTTCGCAGAAATTTGACAATCAGAAACCGCCACAACCAATCATTAATCCTTGTGATGGGACACCGCTTTTCAACGGTCAAATCTTCGACCCGAACACCTCTCGAACCGTGAACGGTGTTCAGTGCCGCACGGCGTTTACGGGAAACAGAATCCCCGCTACGCGTATTAGCCCGCTCGCTCAAAAGTTGCTGGCGTACTACCCACTCCCGACGTCCGCGGGCGTCACCGGTAATTACACCTTGAACACATCGTCACCGCTGACAAACACAACCTACAGCGTCCGCGTTGATGAGTCGATCGGTTCCAAGGATAAAATCTTCGGCACCTATAGCACTCGTGAGAACACCCGCAATAGTCCTCAGAACTTCCAGCTCCCTGCACCTGTCACACCCAACGTGCAGACACAGGATTTTTTGACTCACTTCGGGCGTGCCGGCTGGGACCACATATTTACGACTAACATCCTGAACCACCTCAACCTTGGTTACAACCGTTCGAACTCAATCAACGGGTCGATCTATCTGCAAGGTGGAACGAATTACGCGACGCAGCTCGGTATCCCAGGAATCACTACCGGCTTTCCCCACATTGGGGGAACAGGCTATGTCGATTTAAGTCGGAACCAGAACGATGACAATATCGATAATGGCATCCGCTTCAACGATTCTGTGAGCTACCAGCGCGGCCGGAACAGCTTTAAGATCGGCTTCGATTACCGTTATCAGCAGTACTCGTCCATCGGCAATGGAACAACGAACGGCAATATTGCATTCAGTGGCAATCAGACCAAAGCGGCTCGGACCAGTCCCTACCAGGATGGCACTGGACTTGGACAGGCCAGCTTTCTGCTCGGCTTGTTCGATAACGCGAACGTTCTGATCCCGAATCATCAGCCCCGCTGGATCTCCAACTATTGGGCTGGTTTTTTCCAAGACGACTTCAAGGTCAACAACAGCCTCGTTTTGAACCTTGGCATCCGTTACGACATCGACCAGCCACGCAAAGAGGCACAGAATTTCACTTCGAACTTCAGCCCGACCGCCATCGATCCGCGCTCAGGTTTGCCCGGCGCACTGGTTTTCGCGACTACTTGCACCAACTGCAATAAGCGTTGGGCAGATACGTGGACCAAAGACATCGCTCCACGTGTTGGCTTTGCGTACTCGCCATCGTCCCTACAGAACAAATTTGTGCTGCGAGGCGGTTTCGCGGTACTTTACGGCCCACTGCAATACACCGACTTCGGAGGAGCAACAACAACCGGTTATAACAGCCCGTATAACCTGAACAGCAACGGTTTTGACGCCAGCTATAACCTAGGATCAGGCCTGGGCACGCCGTCGTTTGCTGCCAACCTGGATCCCGGATTCTATGACAATGGGGACTCCAGCTCACCTCGCAATTTCAGCAATTACATTAAGCCGTCCTATGGCCGCCCAGCTGCAGTGGACCAGTGGAACCTGCAGATACAGCAGGAACTGAGCAAAGACCTGATCCTTACTCTCGGCTATATCGGCAGTGCGAGCTCGCATCTCCGGTCTGCCCTTGAAAACGTAAACAACACATCTATCAACACCTTCGCTCTGGGCGATGAACTCGGAAGGCCATTTGCATTCGAAGCGGCCGCAAATGGAACGGCTCTGCCATATGCCAACTTCAACACCAACGCAAACTACTTCCAAGCTTTGCGTCCCTTCCCGCAATATGACTTCATCGCGACGGACTGCTGCCTGCAAAATGTCGGGCACTCGTCCTACCAGGCGCTTATTGCTTCCCTGGAGCGACGCTTTTCGGCGGGCTTGAACTTGCAGGCAAGTTACACCTGGTCAAAGCACATCACGAACGCCGACTCCTTATTGCCGGGGATCAATGCCGGTATCAATCAAGAGCAAAATCCCTCAAATCCCAAGTCGACGAAATCTCTTTCCATTCAGGACATACCGAACACTTTCGTAATGAGCTATCTCTACGAATTGCCCTTCGGATTAAATAAATCCTTTGGCAACTTCAAAAATCCTTTGTTGCGTGCCGCGGTAAGCGGATTCGAAATCGGTGGCGTGCAGCGCTATCAATCTGGAGAGCCAATTTCCTTCCAGGGCGCAACAGGGATTCCCGGCTTCCAGAATTTCATTGAGTACACTCGTGTGCCCGGCTCGCAGTTTGACAGCTCGGCACGCCGCGGTCACATCAACCCCTTTCGCCGACTGCAGGCTGGCAACCCGCAAAACTTCTATTCTGACCCGAGCGTTGATAGCGAGTTCAATGGAGCGACCCCAACAGGAAATGCTGCTTATTCCGCAACGCAGACGGCACCAGCATTTTACGATCAGAACAACTCACAGAACAGAATTACGCGCGCTCGCGTCACGTGCCCCGTGGCGGCTACTCCGAATTGCGACAATGGTGGATTCCTATTTGGCAACGTGCCGCGTGTCACAAGTGAAATCCGCAATTACCGTTATTACAACGAAGACTTTAGTTTTCTGAAGAAGACGCCCATTACCGAAGGTTCAGTTTTCACTTTAAAGGTGGAACTGCTAAATGCGTTCAACCGCCACGCATTTCAGGCACCCAACGACAATCATTTTAACCAGCCGAACGATCCGAACTTCGGAGTACCAACCTCAACCATCAACGGGCCGCGGCAGATGCAACTTACAGCACGCATCCAGTTTTAGAAAGTTGACTTATGTGCGAAACAAGGCAGGAGCAGAGCGATGCTTGCTCCTGCCTTGTTTTTTGGACGTCGCTGGTTGGCGTCCCGGTTTGATGACGTGGGCAGGGCTGTGCTGGAGCGCTGTTTCATGCTCGTGTTTCGGGCAGTCACCCCCGTCTGATCCTCATAGAGAAGTAGCGGCACGGGCCGAAGAACTTCTGCGCGAGGGGCAGTCGGTGCAGGCGCAGGAGCTGCTGGAGGGTGTGTTGACGGCGCATCCTGATTCGGTCCCGGTGCGTGTTGTGTATGGCGAGCTGTTTGCGTCGCGGCAGCGGTGGGCTGAGGCGATGGCGCAGTATGAGGCGGCTCTGCGCGTGAGCCCGGCGGATGTGCCCGCGCGGGAGGGAGAGCGGAAGACGGTGGTGGCGCTGGCTCTGCACCAAAGGGCATCGGGCGATGCGGAAGGCGCGCTGGCGACGCTGCAGCATGGGCGGGCGGTGTTGCCGGTGGAGCCGGAGATCCTGACGGATTTGGGGATCCAGGCGCAGTCCATGGGGCGGTTCAAGGTGGCGGGTGAGGCGCTTGAGGCGGCTCTGCAGGTGTTGCCGGGAGATTCGAAGGCGACCTATGCGCTGGCACGGGTGGAGTTGGAGCGGCAGGATTTTACGAAGGCGGAGAGAGGCTTCGCGGCTTATTTGAAGCAGAAGCCGGCGGACTCGACAGCGCACTATGGGTTGGGCCGCGTGTACCAGCTGCAGCAGCGCGGCGCCGAGGCGGCCAGGGAGTTCCAGCGGTCGATTGAACTGCAGCCCGCCCAGACAGAGAGCTACTACCAGCTTGGCGATTTGGAGCTCCAGGCCGGGAGAGAGGACGAGGCAAGGGAGCACTTTCAGAAAACGCTGGAGCGGCTGCCCACGCATGGCGGTGCGCTGACCGGTATGGGAATGCTTGCCTATCGCGCAAAGGAGTATGAGGCCGCGGAACGGTCACTTCGCAAAGCCGCGCTGGCCGCGCCGGAGTACCAGCCGGCGCACTACTACCTGGGCCTGACGCTGCGGCGGCTGGGGCGAATTCCGGAGGCGGAGCGAGAACTGCGGGTGGCGACGGATCTGGTGGTGAAGCAGCAGGGGAAGGGTGAGCCAGTGGCGGCGCAATGAGCGGACATCCGGACGCATGGAGGCCTTTGCTGCCGGATAAGTCCGGACTCCATTCTTCGTGGCGTTACAGCGAAAGAATGAGGCACCTGGGTTGTTGTACAGCTTCAGGGAATCAAGTGTGGAAGCGGAGTTGATTCGGGCTCGAACAGCAGGCTTCTCCGCTCCGGTCGCTTCGAGATTTGTGGTCTTCCAGCGCATCTTCTGTGCGGTCTTTGGTCGTGATTACGAATGACTTGTGGGTACAGGAAGGAACGAATGAGTCGCAGCCAGAAGCTGAGTCAAGGTTGGAAGTTTGGCGGGTTTACGGTACCAGTCTTGGGTCTGCTGATGACTGGGGCGGCGGCGGCGCAGTTGACCGAGACGCCGTTTCCGGCAAACGGCACTGTTCACCTAAAGATCAGTGCGCCTGCCCAGCCTCGCGCGATCCCGAAGACATTGTTTGGCAGTTTTCTGGAGCCAATCGGCAAGTCGACGTATGGCGGGCTATGGGCGGATGCGGTGGAGAACCCGTCGCTGGAAGAGGGGCTGTGGTCCGCGGGTAATGTGGCGGACATGCTGACGGAACGGCCGGAGCTGCGGCGAGCCTCCAGCCTGGGTCTGCCACTGCCGTGGGAGCCGCTGGAGGATCGGCAGGGCAACCGCTACCTGGCGGTGCGGGGCGATGCGGCGAACTCGAACCAGTCGTTGCTGGTGATGTCCTTGCCAGGCAAGGAAACAGGTATCAAGCAGCGTGTCTATCTGCCGGTGCAGCGCGAGCTGAACTACGAATGCAAGCTGATGGTGAAGCATGTGCGCGGCGGCGGTGAGGTGCAGGTGTCACTGCGGAGACACAACCATGCCGACCAGGTGTTGGCCACGGCAAACGTGGATGCGAGCACCGCGGAGTGGGCACCGTACAAGGCGACGCTTACGTTGAAGCATGGCGGTGTGCGTCCGCTGGAACCTGTGGATTTAGTCGTTTCGATCCGTGATGATGCACGCGCGCAGGTGGATGAGATTACGCTTTTTCCGGCCGACGCGGTGAGCGGCATGGACCCGGATGTATTAGCGATGGCGAAGGCGCTGCACTCGCCGGAGGTGCGCTTCGGCGGCAACTTTACCTCGGCCTATAACTGGAAGGATGGCGCGGGGCCGCTCGAAAAGCGTGTCTCGATGATCAATCCGTCCTGGGGCATACCGGAGTACAACACCTTTGGCACGGACGAGTTCCTGAAGTTTTGCGAGCTGATTGGCACGGAGCCGCAGATCGCGCTGAACCTGGGCACGGGCAAGCCGCAGGATGCGGCGGAGTGGGTGCGGTATGTGAACGCTCACTGGGGCAATCACCAGGGCGGCCTGCTGTGGGAGCTGGGCAATGAGCTGTGGGGCGACTTTCAGATCGGTTATCCGAGCCAGGAGCGCATTGCCGCAGTGACGCTGGCCACCAGCCAGGCGATCCATGCCGTGGACCCAAAGGCGAAAATGATCGCCACGGGCGGCGATGAGGACCACTTCACGGACTGGAATGCGCGGCAGCTGGCGAACCCGCCGGGCACCTTCGACTATCTTTCCACTCACTACGTCGTGAACGACCGCGTGCAGATCAATGCCGATGACGAGTTCCGCACGATGGCCTCACTCGCGTTGCCGTGGGGGCTGGCCGGCCGCATGCACAGCATCCAGCAGCAGGCCGTGGAGAAGGGTCACCCCAATGTGCGGGTGGCGTTTACAGAGTGGCTCATGGTCTCTGACGACCGGCATGGGCCG
Source organism: uncultured Terriglobus sp. (assembly GCA_964246795.1). Taxonomy (GTDB): domain Bacteria; phylum Acidobacteriota; class Terriglobia; order Terriglobales; family Acidobacteriaceae; genus Terriglobus. Next base: position 22,491 of record CAXTRR010000028.1, read on the forward strand.
AACTTCAGCAACCAGGGTGGCGCCCTGTTTGCGGGCGGCTTTCTGAACATGCTCATGCGGAACTCCGATGTGGTGGCGATTTCGGACATGACCGGCATCATCGACTTTGCGGGAATCTCCAAGAAGCGGTCGCGTGTGTATGGCGCTCCCGCGTACTGGGTGCTGCGAGAGGTTGCGCAGGCCGAGCCGCACTGGCTGATGGATGTCTCGAGCGACGGGCCGGCGTACTCAGTCACGCATGGGGTCACGCGGCTGCCGGAGATCAGCGGCGTGCCCTACCTTGACTGCGTCGCCAGTGAGCCGGAGAGCCGGGCGGAGCTGGTGCTGACGTGTGTGAACCGGCACCTGACGCGGCCGCTCAAGGCGGAGCTGGATCTGGGTGCATTCAAGACGGCTGGAGGCAAGGTGCGGGTCTCGACGATCGCGGCGGATAGCATTGTCGCCGAAAACGATGAGCGGCGGCCGGAGCGGGTGCATCCCGTGCGGGATGAGATGCCGGTGGCGCGGACGCTGGGGTATACGTTTCCCAATGCGAGTGTGACGGTGCTGCGGGTGCCGCTGCGGAAGTAGGGGTGAAGGTGACATGGGTGCCCCACCTTCGCGCAGCTAAGGTGGGTTGTTAAAGCCGGAGATGCACTCGTGGCGCCACACCCACATTTACAACAACGGCGGTGTTGTAATGGTGGGCCACCCACTTCTTACATAACGCAGCTTTTACAGGAGCTTGTGGAGTTTCGAGACAGCTCCTGTCTGTAAGCGGTATCATGTCGTTCAGTTTTCTTCCTGCCATAGGTTTGTCCCTGATGAGTACTTCGCAAAGGTCTGGATTGCTGGCACGCTGGGTCGTCTGGCTTTGCGGGATGCTAATGATCCCAACCGGCCTTGGCCTTGCGCAGCAGGTACCGGTGAAGGTGGACAGTGACCACGCCAGCTTCACGGATGATGCGGAGAAGCTCGGGCTCAAGTTTCGCGGCAAGGCATACCACACGGCGACGAAGTACCTGCTGGAAACGATGGGCTCGGGTGTGGCGGTCTTCGATTATGACAACGACGGCTTGCTCGACGTCTTCTTTACGAACGGCGCGCCCATTCCGAATCCTGCACCGAAAGGCACCGTCCCGCTAAAGAGCGGGCCGGCGGATTGGAACCGGCTCTTCCACCAGAAGAAGGACGGCACCTTTGAGGATGTGACCGAGCGCGCAGGGCTGAAGGGCGTGGGCTTCGGCATGGGCATGGCCGTGGGGGATTTTGACAACGACGGTTTTGAAGACCTTTATGTAACAGCGTACGGCGGCAACCGGCTCTACCACAACAACGGCAACGGCACCTTCACCGATGTTACAGAGAAGTCCGGCACGGTTGGGGATACGCGGCCGGGGCAATCGTGGTCCACGTCGGCGACGTGGGTCGATCTGGATAACGACGGCAGGCTCGACTTAGTGATACTGCGGTATGTTGTTTGGGATTTTGAGGATGTTTATTGCGGGGAGCATCGCGAGGGTTATCGCGCTTACTGCCACCCGGATATCTTCCCGGTCATCCGGCCACTGGTCTATCACAACAATGGCAACGGGAGTTTCACTGAGATAGGCGAGAAGATCGGCCTGAGCAAGCCGGGCAAGGGGCTGGGCATCGCGCTGGCGGACTTTGACCGGGATGGAAAGATCGATCTTGCTGTCGCGAATGACTCCATGCTGGAGTTTCTGTACCACAACAAGGGTGATGGAACTTTTGAGGAAACAGGTCTAACGGCGGAAATCGCGGTTGATTCTGAAGGCCGGACTTATGCCGGTATGGGCGTTGACTTTCAGGATTACGACAATGACGGTTTGCCCGACCTGGTGATTACGAATCTGGCGAATCAGAAGTATGCCTTGTATCGCAATAATGGCGATGGCTCGTTCAGTTATGACACTTATCTCTCCGGGCTGGCGCGCATGACGCTGCTGCATTCCGGCTGGGGGATTCACTTCTTTGATTATGACAATGATGGCCTGAAGGACCTGCTCGTCTCGCAGGGTCACGACCTGGATACGGTCGAGCTGAATTATCCGCAGCTGCACTACAAGGAGCCGATGCTGCTGGCGCGGAATATGGGTGCGGGCAAGTTTGTGGATGTATCGCGCGAGGCAGGGCCGGCGCTGCAGGAGCCTTGGGTTGGCCGCGGCATGGCGGTGGGCGACCTGGACAACGATGGGCGGCTGGATGCGGTGATCTCCACCAATGACGGTGCGGCGCATTTGCTGCACAATCAAACGGAATCGGGGAACCATTGGTTGACGCTGTTGCTGGTGGGGCATGTGTCGAATCGCGATGCGATCGGAGCGCTGGTGAAGGTGACGACCAAGAAAGGGTCGCAGTATCTGACGGTGTCCACTTCAGGGTCATATCTGTCGGCGAGTGACAAGCGGGTGCATTTCGGTTTGGGTCTGGAGAGTTCCGCGGATGTGGAGATCAAGTGGCCGAGCGGGATAGTGCAGAAGTTGACGGGTGTGAAGGTGGACCAGCAGGTGAAGGTGGATGAGCCGGCAAAGTAAGTTGTGTTGTCGAATTGAGTGAAGAGTGAAACAGCAGGTTTCTCCACTCCAGCCGCAAAGGGCGCGGCTTGCGGTCGAAATGACGATGCTGTGGTGACGTGTTCAAGGTTTGGCGGAGATGGAGCGATGAACGTGGGTGCCCCACCTTCGCGAAGCTAAGAGCGGTTTTTCAGGCCGTGGATAGGCCCTTGCCACGGAACCCGCCTTAACGACGATGGAGCTGTCGTAAAGGTGGGCACCCACGGGATTACAGCTTCGAGATGTTGCCGGTAAATGGTGGCAGGTTTTCCGAATGTAAGAAAGGCGAGTTCATGACGGGCAAGTTGAAGTCAGCGGGTTGGGGCAGTATTGGCTGGAGCAAGAGGTTTGCGGTTTCGTCGGCGATGATGGCGGGCATGCTGGCGGCAGCGGCGGTTTCTGCACAGGAGGCCAGCGCGGTGGAGCGTGCACCGGCAACGCCGTTGATTGTGCATGATCCGTACTTCAGCATCTGGTCGTTTCCGGGCAGGGATGAGCGTGGCGACAAGCTGACCGATTCTTCGACGAAGCACTGGACGGGGCATGCCCAGCAGCTGAATGGGTTGGTCCGCATCGATGGCAAGCCGTTCCGCATCATGGGGCGCGATCCGGGCAATGTTCCGGCGATGGAGCAGGTGTCGAATGTGCTCACACCGACGCACACGCGGTACACCTTCCGCAATGCTTCGATGGAGATCGAATTGACGTTTTTCACGCCGGCGTTCCTGGACGATCTGGACCTGCTGTCACGTCCGGTGACGTATGTGACGTGGACGTCGAAGTCGCTGGACAGCGCCGAGCATGATGTTGCGGTCTTTCTGAGCGCGTCGGCGGGCATTGCCACCAGCTATGACGGCCAGCCTGTGACGTACTCGCGCAATCAGACGGCGAGCACCAACGTTCTGTCCGTCGGCACGCGAGACCAGCCGGTGCTAAATCGCTCGGGTGACGACCTGCGTATCGACTGGGGCTATCTGCACCTGGCCGTGCCGAAGGACGAGCAGGCGACCTCAAGCATCAGCGAGCGTCAGGCGGACGATTTTGCCCAGAGCGGGACGCTGGCCGCAGCAGACACGATGGAAGGTCCGGTGCCGTCGGTCCACACGATTCCGGAGCTTGCGGTGGCGCTGCCGCTGGGCCGGGTGGGCACGCAGCCGGTCGCGCGGCATGTGCTGGTGAGCTACACGGAAGGCTTTGCGATTCAGCTCTTTCAGCAGAACCTGCGCCCGTGGTGGCAGCGGAACGGCAAGCCCGTTTCGACCATGCTGGACGAGGCGGCGGACCAGTATGCGGCGCTGGATGCGCGTGGTGTCGCCTTTGATAAGGAGTTGCTCGCCGACCTGACCAGGTCAGCCGGGGAGCACTACGCGTGGATTTGCACGCTGGCCTACCGGCAGGCGATTGGCGGGCACAAGCTGGTAGCCAGCGGCACGGGCGAGCCGATGCTCTTTGGCAAGGAGAATTTCTCTGACGGTGACATCGATACGGTGGACGTGCTGTATCCGTCGGCGCCGATCTTTCTGTTCTTCAACCCCAAGCTGCTGCAGGCGCAGATTCTGCCCATGATGCAGTACGCGGCGCTGCCCAATCGCTGGCGCTTCCCCTTTGCTCCGCATGATTTGGGGCTGTATCCGCTGGCCAATGGGCAGGACTATGGCGGTGGCGAGAAAACCGAGGAGAACCAGATGCCGGTGGAGGAGTCCGGCAACCTGCTGATCCTGGTGGATGCGCTGGCGCGGATGGACGGCAACACGTCGATCGCGGAACGGTTCTGGCCGCAGCTGACGCAGTGGGCCGGCTATTTGAAGGAGCATGGGCTCGACCCGGAGCGGCAGTTGACGACCGATGACTTCGCCGGCCACGTCGCTCATAACGCGAACCTCTCCATCAAGGCGATCGACGCGCTGGAGGCCTACGCCGACCTGGCAAAGCTGACGCACCACACCGCGGAAGCGCGGCTATATGACGCCACGGCGAAGGACTATGCGAAGAAGTGGGTCGGCCTGGCCAAGGAGGGCGACCACTACAAGCTGGGCTATCAGACGCCGGACAGCTGGAGCCAGAAATACAACCTGGTCTGGGATAAGGTGCTGGACTACTCGTTGTTTCCGGCCAGTGTGCGGCAGAGTGAGATTGCTTTCTACCAGACCAAGTTGAACCAGTATGGCTTGCCGCTGGACAGCCGCAAGGACTACACCAAGCTGGATTGGCAGCTGTGGACGGCGACCCTCACCGACTCGCCCGAGGTGTTTAACAAGCTGATCGACCCGGTGTATCGGTGGAGCAACGAAACCACCAGCCGCGTTCCATTGAATGACTGGTATGACACCAAGACGGGCCTGAAGCAGCCGGGATTTCAGGCACGCACGGTGGTGGGTGGTGTTTTTATCAAAGCGCTCGCGGATAAACCGTTGGCGGAGAAGTGGCGAAGCAGGGCGAAGAAGGTGGGAGTAAGTAGTCGGTAGTAAGTAGTAAGTAGTAAGTAGTAAGTAGTTGAAGGAGTCACGGAGCCGGGTGCCCACCTTTGCGACGCTAAGGTGGAGTTTTCCGAAGCAACAGTGATTTCCATGTCGAAGGAAGAACCCACCTTGACGACGATGGAGCTGTCGTGAAGGTGGGGCACCCGTATTGTGCAGCTTAAAGGATTGTGACGGGACTTTATGGGAAATGGGACGGAGCGAATGCCTTCAGCTTTGAAGAAATTCATGTTTGTCATTGCCGCGACAGCTTGGGGTGCGGCTCTTATAGCGCAGGCACCTTCGCCCGCCACGCTGCAGGTTGACCTGAGCAAGCCGCTGCATGCGGTAAGCCCTACGTTGTATGGCCTGATGACGGAGGAGATCAACTACTCCTATGACGGCGGGCTGTATGCGGAGATGGTGCGCAACCGTGTCTTCCGCGAGCGCGACATTTCACACCCGGCGCATTGGTACCTGGTGCAGAGTGGCCAGGGCGTGGGCACCATGCAGACAGACCGCACGCAGGGGCCCAGTGACGCGTTGCAATCGAGCCTGCAGGTCACGGTAACAAAGGCCGACGCAGCGAACCAGGTGGGCGTGATGAACGAGGGCTACTGGGGCATGGCGCTGCGGCCGCGCACCACGTACCACGGCTCGTACTATGCAAAGGCTGACGCTGCCGGCATGGGGCCGGTGACAGCTTCACTCATGAGCGACAACACCGGCAAGATGGAGGCAACGGCGACCGTTGCGGAGCCCACGACGGAGTGGAAGCGGTATGAGTTCACGCTCACGACGGGGCAGATTGCGCCCTCCGCGGAGAACCACCTGATGTTGACGGTGGCGCATCCGGGCAAGCTGTGGCTCGGTCTTGTCTCGCTCATGCCGCCCACGTATAAGAACCGCGAGAACGGCAACCGCCCCGACCTGATGGAGAAGCTGGCGGCCATGCACCCGACCTTCCTGCGGCTGCCCGGCGGCAACTACCTGGAGGGCGACCAGATCGATGAACGGTTCGATTGGAAGACGACGATCGGCCCACTGGTGGACCGGCCTACTCACCGCAGCCCGTGGAATTACCAGTCGAGTGACGGGCTGGGCCTTCTGGAATTTTTAGAGTGGACCGAAGACCTGAACATCCAGCCGGTGCTTGCGGTCTACGCAGGCTACTCGCTGAAGGGCGATCACATCGACCCCGGTCCGGCGCTCGCGCCCTATGTGGATGATGCTCTGGATGAGATTGAGTTTGTAAGTGGCGATACAAATACAAAGTGGGGCGCAGTGCGCGCAAAGCTGGGCCATCCCAAGCCGTTCCCGCTCACGTATGTCGAGGTCGGCAATGAGGACTGGTTCGATAAGTCCGGCAGTTATGAAGGCCGGTACGCGCAGTTCTACAAGGCGATCAAAACAAAGTATCCGCAGCTGCAGATTATCGCCACGGCCGCGCTGAAACGCATGACGCCGGATGTGCTGGACGACCATTACTACCTGCGCGCGGGCGACATCTTCAACGAGGCAAAGCACTACGACAAAGCTGACCGCAGCGGCCCGAAGATCTTTGTGGGTGAGTGGGCCACACGGGAGGGCTTCCCCACTTCGAACTTTGGCGCGGCACTGGGCGATGCGGCGTGGATGACGGGCATGGAGCGCAACAGCGATCTCATCCTTCTGGCCTCCTACGCGCCGCTGTTTGTGAACGTGAACCCGGGCGGCATGCAGTGGGAGAGTGATCTGATCGGCTATGACGCGATGAACTCCTACGGTTCGCCCAGCTATTATGCGCAGGCAATGTTTGCCGAGTCGCTGGGCACGAGCGTACCCACAAGTTCAATCACCGGCGCGGCGGAGCGGACCTTCTACTCGGTCACGAACGATCCGGCGAAAGGCATGGTGTATGTGAAGCTGGTAAATGGCTCGTCTGAGGCGCAGCCGGTCAACATGCAAATCGTCGGTGCAGGCGCGGTGGAGCGGCAGGCTACGCTCATCACTTTAAGCGGGACGAACCCGGCGGAGACAAATACGATCTCCGCACCCACGCGCATTGTGCCGAAGCGGACCACAGTGCGGTTGACGGGTGCGAGTTTCAGTCATACCGTTCCACCCTACAGCGTGCAGGTTATGGAGTTGAAGGTGAAGTAGAGCAGCAGAATCGAGGGGCCGCGCCGAGATGGAGGCCCCCTACAGCGTTGCAGAAGGAAAGAGGAGACTCGTTTATGGGTATGAGCAGGCGGCAGATGTTGAAAGCAAGTGGTGCAGCGGGCGTGGCGCTGGCGGCGCGTTCCGGCGGGCTAATGGGTGAGATGGCCAGCGGCAAACCCGGCCTGACAGCTGCGGCGTTTCAGATGCTGCCGCTGGGTGAAGTCAGGCCGGCTGGCTGGCTCACGCGGCAGCTGCGCATACAGGCAGACGGCATGGGTGGCCACCTGGATGAGTTCTGGCCGGACGTGGGCGCAGACAGTGGATGGCTGGGCGGCAAGGGAGAATCATGGGAGCGTGGGCCTTATTTTCTGGATGGGTTGCTGCCCCTGGCGTACCTGCTGGACGATGAGGGCCTGAAGGCCAAGGCACTGAAATTCGTGAACTGGACACTGGAAAACCAGCAGCCCAGCGGCATGATTGGCCCGGGGAGCAACGACGACTGGTGGCCGCGGATGGTGATCGTGAAGGCGCTGATGCAATACCAGCAGGTGAGCGGGAATCCACGTGTCCTGCCGTTGCTGACGAAGTATTTTCACTATCAGCTTGACGCCTTGCCGCAGCGGCCACTTGTGAGCTGGGGTAAGTATCGCTGGCAGGACGAAGTGTTGGTGGTGGAGTGGCTTTATGACCAGACACGTGACCCGCAGCTGCTGAAACTGTGCGCTTTGCTCAAGCAGCAGGGCTATGACTGGGAGGCGGCCTTCGCGGACTTCAAAGCGACGGAGCCGACTTCGCACGATCTGCTGACGCCGCATACGCCAGAGAGCGATGAAGCGGCGCTGAAGCTGCATGGTGTAAACCATTCGCAGGCGCTGAAGACAGCGGCGGTGCAATACCGCATGAGCGGCGACAGAGGTGAGCGCGAGAAGTACTTCCACCAGATCGGCCTGCTGGACCGTTATCACGGCATGCCCAACGGCATGTTTAGCTGCGACGAACACTTGGGTGGGCTGGACACAAGCCAGGGCACGGAGCTGTGCAGTGTGGTGGAGACGATGTTCAGCATGGAGGTGGCGCTGGCCGCCTTTGGTGATGCGACGATCGGCGACCGGGTTGAAAGGCTGGCCTACAACGCACTGCCTGGCACCTTCACAGACGATATGTGGGCGCACCAATATGACCAGCAGCCCAACCAGATCCAGGTGGGGCTGAACTCGAAACCGTGGACGACCAACGGACCGGAATCGAACCTGTATGGTCTGGAGCCGAACTTTGGCTGCTGCACGGCGAACTTTCACCAGGGCTGGCCCAAGTTCACGTCAAGCTTGTGGATGAAGACACCCGATGAGGGATTGGCGGCTACGCTGTATGCGCCCTGCACGGTAAAGACGAAGCTGCGCGGCGGTGCCGTTCAGTTGGCGGTGGAGACAGAATATCCTTTTCGCGAAACGATTCGCGTTAACGTTTCACCGGAGAAGCCGATGCGATTTCCCCTGCTGCTCAGGATTCCGGCATGGGCCACCGATGCTTCCATTCAATTGAACGGAAAGGCTGTTGGCACGCCGATAAAGCCCGGCAGCTTTGCCCGTGTGGAGCGAGTCTGGGCCGCCGGCGACGTAGTTGAAGTCAAGCTGCCGATGCGTCCGAGGGTGTCACGCTGGTTCCGCAACTCGGTCGCGCTGGAGCGTGGGCCGCTGGTCTTCAGCCTGCAGCCGGGTGGGGAGTGGGTCAAGCTGCGCGACCGCAAGCCAACGGCCGATTGGCAGGTCTTCCCCACGCAGCGATGGAATTACGCCCTCGCCGTGGATGAGGCTCGCGCCGCCACGGTGCGCGTTCAGGAGTTTCCGGTAGGAGCGCGTCCGTTCAGCGCGGAAGGTGCGGCGGTGAAGCTGCAGCTCTCCGGAAGGGTGCTGGACAAGTGGCGTTCGGAGGATGGCGTTGCGCTACCTATGCCGAAGAGCCCGGTTGCCAGTGACCGGCCGGAGGAGACGCTTACGCTGATCCCTTATGCGGCGGCAAAGCTGCGTGTAACTGCCTTTCCGCAGTTGCAGGCATAGCACTGACAATTGAAACCCATGTCTCAGAAGTGGGACATGGGCGCGCCCACCGAGAGTGATGCATTTGCTTGCGTCAATCGCGGTCTGTATCCAGCCGGGTGAAACGTCATCTAATTTCCAGAGACGGAGACCAAATCATGCCGACGACCTACAGCAAGAGCCCGGAAGCGATTGGAAAGTTGACGAAGGAGCAGTACCGTGTGACGCAGGAGAGCGGCACGGAGCCGGCCTTCCGCAATGAATTCTGGGACCACCATGAACCTGGAGTGTATGTGGACGTAGTATCCGGCGAGCCGCTGTTTACCTCGCTGGACAAGTTCGACAGCCACTGCGGCTGGCCAAGCTTCACCCGACCCGTGGAACCGGCACACGTACTGGAGAAGAGCGATAACGCTTACGGCATGCGGCGGACGGAAGTACGGTCGAGCCATGCCGACAGCCATCTGGGTCACGTTTTCCCCGACGGACCACGCGAGTCAGGTGGGCTACGCTACTGCATCAATTCGGCGTCACTGCGTTTTGTGCCGCTCGGCGAGCTAGAGCGTGAAGGCTATGGAGAGTACCGCAAGCTCTTCCAAAGAAACACCGTATAGGAGGAAAAGGAAGTGGCAATAGAGACGGCAATTCTGGCAGGTGGGTGCTTTTGGGGCATGCAGGAACTGCTGCGCGACTACCCCGGCGTGCTAAAGACGCGCGTAGGCTACTCGGGCGGCGATGTTGCAAACGCGACGTATCGCAACCACGGTACGCATGCCGAAGCGCTCGAGGTGGTCTTCGATCCCGCAGTGATCAGCTTCCGCAAAATCCTGGAGTTCTTCTTTCAGATACATGATCCAACCACACGCAACCGTCAAGGCAACGACATGGGCATGAGCTATCGGTCGGCGATCTTTTACACTTCGCCCGAGCAGAAGCAGGTGGCCGAGCGGACGATTGCCGACGTGAATGCGTCCGGGCTGTGGCCGGGAAAAGTGGTGACAGAAGTTGCGCCAGCAGGCCCTTTCTGGCAGGCAGAGCCGGAGCACCAGGACTATCTGCAGCGCATTCCCTATGGCTATACGTGCCATTACTTGCGCAAGGACTGGGAGCTGCCGCAGCGGGAAGTGGCGGCTGTTTAGAAACGCCTCAGGCACCTGAACACCTTAGCCAAATTACGTGCATCACCACATACTTTGATGAAGGTCAAAGTGTGTGGTGTTTTTTGCTTTTAGCAGCGCCGCCCATTTTCACTTCGGTCAAAGTGTTGCGTCCCGTCCCGGCAATTCCCACTTTCGTTGCAGAGGTGGAGCCCGAAATTCAAGATTCCCTCACCGGTCATTCAATCCACGTTCATCACGGGGCCTCATCTTCGGTGCAGTTGCATATGCTGCCGTGCCGGAGGGATGCCTTGTCGTCAGTGCCAGCCGTTCTGCTTCATGCCACGCCGTTGTTCTGCCCACTTCCCGCGAATTACAGCGATGTCTTAGCCGAGTGCGGCGTCTACCGCGCGCGGCTTGCAGCCAATGCCCAGGACAGGGAGGCGGTTTACCGGCTGCGCTTTCTGGTCTTCAATCTTGAATTGCACGAGGGGCTGGAGAGCGCCTACCTGGACGGCCTGGACACCGATTGTTTCGACGAGCCATGCGATCACTTGATGGTGGAGCATGTGCCGACAGGAACGGTCGTCGGCACCTACCGGATGCAGTCCGGCTTCACCGCAGCCGGCAATTTCGGCTACTACTCCGAGCAGGAGTTCGACTTTGCGCCGTTTGAGGCAATGCGCGGCAGCATCATCGAACTGGGCCGCGCCTGCATTCACCGCAACCACCGCACGTCGCAGGTGCTGAACCTGCTTTGGAAGGGCTTGGTGCGATACAGCCGGCAGCGCGGCGGACGCTATATGATGGGCTGCTGCTCAATGAACTCGCAAAGCGCGGCGGAGGGCCGCGCCGTGTACGAGCATCTGGCCGCATACATGGTGGAGCCGGACCTGCTGACGGTGCCCCGCGTTGCGTGCATGTTGCCGGCATACCGCGGAGAAGTCCCGGAGATTGAGCCGCCTCGATTGTTGCGGGCGTACCTGGCACTGGGCGCGCGCATCTGCGCGGAGCCGGCACTGGATGCGTCGTTCGGCACCATCGACTTTCTCACACTCATGGATCTGGAGATGCTGCATCCTCGGGTGCGACGACGGTTTGCCTAGGAGCCGGCGATGCGGAGAACCAACAGTGAGCGGTCACTCAGGATTCACGGGGGAGTCACGGGGCTGACATTCACCACTGCGACACTAGGGCCATCATGGTGACCCGCTGCGACACCTTGATCCTCTCCGATTTGCACCTGGGCTCAGAGGTGAGCCGCGCCAAGGACGCGACCTGCCTGATCCAGTCGATCGAGTTCCGCCAACTGATTTTGCTTGGGGACATCTTCAGCCATCTCGATTTTGCGCGGCTCACCGGCGCGCATTGGGAGTTCCTTTCGACGATTCGAAAACTATCGAACCCGAAACGGCGCAAGAACGTGATCTGGGTGGAAGGCAATCACGACCAGGGCTTGTCACATGTGATGAGCCATCTTGTGGGCGTGGACGTGTATGAGCGGTATGTGTGGGAGTATCAGGGGCTTCGCCACCTGGCCATTCATGGTCATCAGTTTGACCGGTTCATCCACAGCAATGTGACGATGAGCTGCTTTTTCGAGTGGTTCTACAACAGCCTGCAGAAGGTGGACAGCGAGCACAAACGCATGTCGCGCTGGCTGGACCGGCTGAGCACGCGCTGGCTGAGATTGAGCACGAAGGTCGCGGAAGGCGCGCTGGCGTATGCGCGGCAGGGACACGTGGACCGCATCTTCTGCGGACACACGCATGTGGCGGACTCCGGCACGGAACGCGGCGTTTCCTACTACAACACGGGTTCGTGGATGGACAAGCGCGCAACGTACATCACGGTCGACGAACAAGGAGTGACCATTCATGAGTACCAGGGCGGAACTTACGATCGTTATCCCGGCAAAGAACGAATCCAGCTTCCTGCCGCAACTGTTGACCTCTTTGTGCACGCAGGACTACCCGCATATGCGGCATACGAAAGTGTTCGTTGCTGATGCGGACTCCACGGACGGAACGCCCGGGCTTGCGCTTGGCTTTTCAGACAGGTTGCAGGTGGAGGTCATTGCAGGCGGCATGCCTTCAGTGGGGCGCAATGCCGGGGCGCGCCGGGCCGAATCGCAGTATGTGCTGTTTCTGGATGCGGATGTCGTGCTGAGCGATCGCACGCTGGTGCGTCGCGCCGTGCAATCAGCAAAGAGCCGATGTTTGCACTGCGTGACGGTGAGCATCGCGTGTGAAGGCGGGCGATGGAGCGATCGGCTGCTTTACACGGCCAACAACGCGGTGCAGCGCATCTCGTCGTGGGTGATGCCGTTTGGAACGGGCATGTTTCTGCTGTGCGATCTCAAGCGCTTTGAACAGCTTGGAGGCTTTGCCGAGGATGCGCTTTTCGCGGAGGATTTCTTCTTCACCAGGCAAATTTCGCCACTGCGCTTTGCGGTGATCCGCGGTGAGCTGTTTACGTCCAACCGGCGTTTCCGCAAGACGGGCCGCTTCCGCATGGTGTGGCTTTTTTTCTGGACAATGCTGAACTGCCGCAATCGGGCACACTTTGCGCGGGATCATGGATACTGGGGCGCGAAGCCGGAGACCGTAGAGCAGGCTTAGCGGTAGCACCCCACCCCCCTGTTCATAAAATCCTCGCTTTGAGGAATTTGCGAACGGGTGTCGTCCAGGCCGGAGTCGGACTTTAGCACCGGCCTTCCGCCCGCATTGCTCTTTCCTTCATTTCCAGCGGGGAGTTGCCTCGGGCCAGAGTAGAGCGCCTCCAGCTCGAAGAACAATGAGCGACACCGGAGGAGAGCCGCTCCCAGGAGATGGCTGTATGTGTTTGTTCCTCTCTTTCTATTTTAAAGAGTGGGTCTGGAAAACATGCCAAGTTTTTTGTGAAGCTATCCAGCTTTGAATGTTCAGGTTATGGAGCAGGATGAAGCGCCGGGGGCTTGACAGGGTAAGCGGCTCCTGATGCGGGTGGGCCATCCGGATTGTGCTGAAAATTGAAAAAGGGAGAGCCAAAGCTCTCCCCTTTCCCGTTGATTATGGATGCGGTTAAAAGTTGATTTTGCCGGCGAACTGCAGGAAGCGCCGTTCGTCGTTGGCACCACCGGCCACGCCACCCTTGGAGCCGAAAATCTGGGGCGGTGTGGGGTTGCCGTTGGCGTCTACAAAGTTGGCGGCGTCCAGTTGGCTGTTCTGAATGTAAAGGTTGTGGTGGTTGGTGATGTTGAAGCCTTCGGCACGCAGTTCCAGGTTGAGGCGCTCATGGATGGGGAAGGTTTTGGAAACGGCTACGTCCAGGTTGTAGGCACCAGGACCGCGAAAGCTGTTGCGGGCAGTCATGGTGCTGGGATAGGGGCCAAGGTCTGACCGGTTAATGAGTGGATTCAGGAAGGGGGTATCGGCGGGGAGGCTGCTCGCCGTGGTAAGCGTGTAGCTATTGCCGGTATTTGCCGCGCCGTTCGGGATCGACTTGAAGGTGGTGTGCTGAACGGGCGTGGCCGGGTTATAGCGGGGAATGCCATAGCCGGAGACGTCATTGGTCGAATCCAGGATGCTGAAGGGCACGCCGGAACGGAGGGTGTAGATGCCGGTGAGCTGGTATCCACTGGCTAGCTGCGCCAGATAGCCGCCCTTGTCCTTGAAGAAGGAAGGCGTGCGGTAGATGGGGGCGAGCACCAGGCGGTGCCGCACGTCATAGTCCGAGTTCCCGTAATCAAGTGACGGGTTGAATGGATTTGTGTATCCCAGCGCCCCGATGTTGCCGGTGGCACCCGACTCCGAGAAGGTGGAGGAAAGATCGTCCGTGGCATGGGCGAAGGTGTAGTTGGCGACAACGGAGAAGCCGGAGTGGCGGATGTCGTTCGAGGTGAACTGAACGTTCACGCCGTTGTAGTGGCTGTCGCCGTTGGAGCCGCGGTTGTTGTCGTTGCTGAAGCTGGCGTTGGGATAGGTGATGCCGCGCCGACCGGTAACGGGGTCAATGATGGGGTCGCCAAGATACAGATTGCCCATGCCGGCGATGTTGTAGTTTTTGATGTCATAGAGGTGGATGCCACGAGCGCCGTTATAGCTGACGCTCACAACGGAGGCCCGGCCAACCTGCTGATCGATGGAAACGGAGCGAAATTGGGTCTGCGCCGTGCGGATGTTTTGATCAATATGGCGGAGGCTGGTGGGCGGCAGCGCGACCGAGCCGGTTCCGGCGAGTGGGCCGGTATTGCTATTTGTGACGTTATAACTGTTGTTGGCGTCTGACCGCAGCACGACGACAGCGTAGTTGGGCGGATTCTGGATGGCATTGAAGGTGACATTGCCGAAGTTGCGCTCGTAGGAGATGCCGTAGCCGCCACGGAGGGAGGATTTGCCGTTGCCGAAGAGGTCGACCGCGAAGCCGATGCGTGGCGAGACGGTGCCGTATTGCGGATTCCAGAGCCGGCCGATGGGACTCTTGGGCGAGGTGGAGACCCCGCCGTTGCGCACCTGCTGCGGAATGTTGCTGCCCGCTCCGTAGTAGAAGTTCGCGTCCAGAGCCTGGTTGTTGTTGTGCTGGACGCCGAAGTACTCATAACGTGCGCCATAGGTGAAGGTGAAACGCGGTGTGACCTTGAACTGGTCCTGCCCATAGACGGCCCAATCGTGAAAGCGGTTGGAGCGGGCAAAGGCAGGCTGGCCGACCGGCAGTGTGATGGTGCAGGACGGTGTTTGCGTGAGTGTTCCGGTGTAGGGGTTGCGCGCGCAGGGCGTGGCCCCGTTCGGGTTCACGGCAGCTTGAAACTGATACAGCTTACCGGTGAGCAGGTTCTGCAGACCTGTTGTCTGGTTCACGCCAAGCTGTTCATTGGCTTGTGCATAGGCACCATAACCATGATTGTCCTGAATGTAGAGCACCTGGCCACCAAACTGGAGCTGATGGTTTCCGCGAAGATGGTTCAGGTCCTGGTTCCACTGGATAGTGTTCTGCGGCCCGCCGAAGGGCAAGCCGCCATTGCCGGGGTTGGTGTCATAAAAGCCGGGCAGCTGGAAGGGCTTATTGGTGAACGGATCGTGGGCGTTCGCGGCGACAAAGAGCGTTGGAACGTTTTGCAGGGCGGTGTTGTAAGAGTTGGAGGTATTGGCGCGGGTGAAGCTGAGCCGCGTGAGTGAAGAGACCGTCGGCGAGAACTCATGTGCGCCGCTCAGGAGGAAGGCCTGTGCGTGATTCCCCGCGCCAACGTTGAACTGGTTGTAGGGTGACGCGAAGACGGAGCCCGCAATGTCATCTTCATGGTCATTGACGTAGCGAAAGAACACCTGAGTCTTTTCGCCCAGATTGTAGTCGACACGGCCAATGACGTTGTAGCGGTTCTGCGGAAGACCGCCACCAGCGTCAATGGGAGCGGTGTAGCTGACATTGTTGAAGACGGGAAGATTCGGATCCAGCGTGGGGTAGAGCGGCTTTGCGCTGCCACTGACTTGGCCCGCCTGCAGGTTAGTCGTTTGCGAGAGAACGCGGGCATTGGAAGTTCCGCCATAGGTCTGAAAAAAGGCACCGACGTTGGGCGAGGCGGCGGCCAGGAACTGCGGCGAAGGAATCGCGGCAGTACTGGGAGCGGAACTGCGCACTCGGGTAAATTCAAGCGCACCCATGAAGAAGAGTTTGTCCTTCACGATGGGGCCACTGGCGATGCCGCCAAACTGGTTGCGTGTGTAGATGCCCTTTGCGATGCCATTCTGCGCGTTGGTGACCGTATTTGCGGTAGTCGCGGAGATGCGGTTGAACTCCCAGATACGGCCGTGAATGGTGTTTGTGCCGGCAACAGTTGCGACGGAAACCACGCCGCCGGAGGCGCGACCGTACTCGGGCGAGAAATTGTTGGTGATGATGCGGTACTCCTGCACGGCATCCAGTGGGACGCGAACACCGATGGAGTCTCCGAAGACCGACTGGTTTTCCACTCCATCCAGCAGGATTTCCGTGCCGGTGGAGCGGCTGCCGTTCAGGCCGAAGCCGACGCCGCGGGTGGTGCTGTTCTGTGTAGCACCAGTGGAGGTGTTGTCGCCGCCGCTGACGTTGCCGGAGAGGGCGACGAAGTCGTAGGGGTTGCGGGTGAGTGAGGGTAGCTGGGTGACCTGGGTCTGAGAGATGACCTGGGAGACTTCTGGGGTGGCGGTGTTGACGACGGCGGTGCTGCCGGCTGAGACCTCCACGACGGTATTGGTGCCGGTGGAGTTCACGGGCAGCCTGGCGTCCAGGGTGAAGCGGCCGCCGACGGTGACGACCACCGTGGCCTCATAAGTGGAGAAGCCGGCGCTGGTGGCGGTGACCTGGTAGGTGCCTGGTTCCAGGTTGGTGAAGATGTAGACGCCTTCTGCGCTGCTGGTGGCGGTGCGTTCCGCATTGGTGCCGGTATTCTTCAGGGTCACGGCGGCACCCGCGATGATGGAGCCGCCGGAGTCCGTGATGGTTCCGGAAATTTGCGCCTGTGCCTGGGCCAGGATGGTCGGCGGAACCAGTACGACGGGTGCGGAAAGCGTGACCGCGGCGAGCGCAAGGCCTAACAAGCTCTTCTTCAAAATAGAGGTTCCTTGGATTCGGAATGCGCAACGACTAGAGGACAGGGGGTGGGTGGACCCCGGAAGAGTGCTCTGATCGGCAGTACGAAGAGATGCACGTGAAATGCCAAAATGCAGGGAGCAGTAAGTGTCCGTTTTTGAACGGCTTGAAGCGTGCGGAGCGGAGAAAGTGATAAGGATCTATGAAAATCCATAGAACAATCCCGTTTCATGCATATCGGCAATCGATAAACCAGAGACTTTCGTTGAGTTTGACGAGGAAACAAGCGAAAGCTGCCCTTACGGAATACTTACGACCGTCTGCCTAACCTTAGAAACTGCCGTGAGAGAAAGCGACTCGCGATCCAGCGGCGTGTGGGGGCTGCATTGAAGGTCGATGCAGCGATCCGTGCAGGACGGTTTGGTTGTGTCGCGGTTTGCATGTGTCGGGTTGCATAGGTCGCGGTTTTTGGGAGGAGTCAGGAATGTATGTCGCCGTTCATAAGTCTTGGTCGCAGCGCAGGTATCCGATGAGCCGCAGGGAGATGCCGGAGAACGGCACGATTATGGAACCGGAATTGGGAGTGCAATCCGTTTCGGCCGATCTTGAATTGGAAGAGCGCAAGGCGCTTTCCCTGCAGGACCACTTGCAGCAGGTGAAGGATCCTGCCGGCCTGATTATGTTGCGGCGGCTGAAAGAGCGCATCGGGAAGATGCGGAGTGGGCAGGGCCGGCAGTAGGGTTTCTTCCCTTCGTGTTTCTTGTCTGAGATCAACCCACCCTGACGGCAGAGAGCGCCGTAACGGGTGGGCATCCCACTCTCGACTGCACCAGATCAAGCGACCGATTGCAGGTGGAAGGTGAGCGTGCCCCAGAAGAGCTTTGCGCGGATCTGGACGGGCAGGTGGCGCGCGTCATCGGAATACCAGATGGTGATGGTGCCCCGGTTTTTCACGACGCCCGCGTCCGCGGTGGGCTGGACGCGGATGGTTTGAAAGATGCCGGCGGGTGTTTTGATTTCTTCACGCGCTTCCACCTTGACAGTGACACCGACGGTGCGCATGGCGTCGGCCAGCGGGAGGTGCAGGTCCTGGCCGAGCTGCAGGTTCTGTGAAGCGATGTAGAAGATGCCGGAGAGCGAATCGATGGAGCAGGCGGGGATTTGGCCCTCCTGGTGTTTGGTGGTGTTGCGGATCAGGTTGCGTTCGCTTAAGGCCTGTGTGCCGAGTGCCGGGGCCCTTCCTGCTCTTGGTGAAGCGGCTGAGGTGCCGGGTGTGAAGACGAGGTCGCTGGAGATTTTGCGGCGGCCCTCCTGGGTTTGCTTGCTGAAGCCGGCGGAGCAGCCGGTCTCCGTGCTGAAGCTGGACTGGAATTTGTCGATGACCTGATAGATCATGTTGGTCGCGCCGACTGTGTCTGCCGTGGCCTGCACGCGCATGGTGTTGTTCTGCTGATCGAGCTGGAAGACGGCGCGGCCGGCGGTGAAGACACGCCAGTCCACCGCGAAGGTGAGTGTCTGGTGCTGCGGGAAGGTGTACGTTGCCGCGGGTGGAGCGGCGAGCGGGGCTTGCGCGGGGGGAACGCCCTCCTTCTGCGCCAGTGTACCGAGGGCGGGCGAGAAGAGGGCCAGAGCTGCGGCTAGAAGGCGGCGGGCGGGACGTTGCCGGTGAGCACGGAAACGACCCAGGATGAGGGGCTGCGAACGAGTTTGAGAGTGAATCAAAACCTTGGCGAAGCCCTTTCGCGCCCGAGGGATGCTGCCGCGGCTGAAAAAGCCCGTTGCTGCCTGACTACTCCGGCAGGATGCCGTGCTGCCGCAAAGCGAGCAGCACACCAAGCGCGGCATAGATGGCCGCCGCGCCCATAGCAGAATTGTACTCGCGGTGCTGGCGGTAGAGCGCCATGCTGAAGCCGCCGGTGCCCTGACTTGTTGCGAACCGGTTTGCAACGCTGCGGGTGACCAAGCCCGCAGGTGGAGGGCGAAAGGAACGGGGAAAGAGTCGGGGCACGCACGTGAGGTACTCGCGGAAGCTGGGGAAATGTGCGGCGAGAAAGCGCTCTTCCGAACGGATGACCGGCAGGTACACCGCCGTGAAAAGCAGCAGGAACGCGAGGACAAGCAGGGCGTTGCGCGAGGCCGCAACGAAGCCGAGCGCCGCGGTGAGGCTGCCGAGGTAAAGCGGGTTGCGTGTGTGCGCATACGGGCCGGTGGTGGTGAGTTCGGCGTTCTTCTTGACGTATCCGGCGGCATAGCCGCGCAGCCACAGGCCGGGCACCACCAGGGTGAGTGAGCAGAGCAGAGAGCGGGTATCGGGCCGGGCAAAAATCAGAAATGCAGCGGCGAAAGCAAAGCCGAGCGGAACACGGGCGCGCCTCACAGCCCGTTCGCCTACGGATTGTCCATTGCCGCCATGCACCACCGTTCGGCTCACTCCCAAGTGGATGCCTACCTTCCAGCGGTAAGCAACGTTTTATCTTCTCACTTGGCGTTGGCGTTGGCGTTGGCGTTGGCGTTGGCGTTGGAGTTGGCGTGGGCATTGGCGTGGGGCGTTGGCTCACGTTCTTCGAAGGAGTGCATGTGAGGGCGTTACCGCACATTCACCTGCAAGGATGCCGTGTGGGTGAGTGTGCTGCCCGCGGCGGAGGCGGTTCCGGTCACGGTCAGGACATAGGTGCCGGTGGGCGTTCCTGGTGCGCCGTTGCCGGAGGGAGGTGGGGCTGCCGCATCGATCAGGCGGCCGCCCGAGCCACAGCCATTCAGCGCAGTGGCGATGGTTGCGATGGCCAGCAGGGAAAGCAGACGTGCCACGGACTCCAAACCGCGGCGGCGCCGAAGCGTCCAGGCGAGCAGGGCGGTGAAGGGCAGTGCACACGTGACAGCGTTCCTGGTGTTGACGTTTTGATCGAGTGAGCCATGACGGAGTGCCATGGGGGACGCGGTGGAGGCGGCGGTCGTTTGCACAAGTACGGTCACCGGCACTGCGGTAGAGCCCGGCATCACGGGGCCGGGCCGGACGCTGCAGGTGCTGTGGGCGGGTGCTCCGCTGCAGGTGAAGGTCACGTTTGCAAGAAAGCCGTCCTGGCCCGGCGTGAGGTGAATTGTGGTGGTGTTATGGACCATGGCCCCCGACGGTATGACGAGCGGCGTGCCCGGCGCACTCACCGCGAAGTCCATTACCTGCACCGGAGCACTCACCGCGGCGGCTGCAGTATTGGCTGCGTCACCGGCATAGGTGGCGGTGAAGGTGTGAATGCCCGCCGCAAGCGACGGCAGGGCGAGATTCCCCGCCGCAATGCCGGATGCACTGGCCGACAAGGTGACGCTGCCGACGATGTCCGTACCGTCCTTTAACAGCACGGTGCCGGTGGGTGATGCCAGTGGGTTATCCGAGGGAATGCTTACGCTCACCGTCACCACGATGGGGAGACCCGCGAGCGCCTTCGTCAGACTCGTGCTCACACTCATCAACGGTGTGCGCCTGGCAATAGTGAAGCTCTGCGGGGCGGACAGGGATGCCGGGAAGACGGCGTCTCCGCTGTAGATAGCGACAACCGTGTGTACTCCCACATCTGCCTGGCTCAGTATGAGAGTGGCGTGCGCGTTGCCATCCAGCGTGGAAACCCCGAGCACTGTGGAGCCCTGCTGAAAGCGAACCGAGCCCCCCGGAATCAGCCGGCTGCCCAGGCCGGTGACCGTGGCGGCAAGGGTGACGGGAGTTCCGGAAAGAGCGGCCGACGGGTTGGCGGTGAGCGCCAAAGAAGACGTTACCGCGGCTGCCGGTGGAGGAGGCGGAAGTGGGTTCTCCGGCAAAGTTCGACCTGCATCGAAGAGTCCAACGGGAAGGGCATCAGCCGTGCCCACGGCGGCGAAAAAGCTGCGCACGCCCGGCTGGTCCGCTGGGAAGGCGAGGTCCAGCGTGTATTGAAGAGCGGAGCCGGTGACGGCGAGGCCACTGCGCGCGGCGGAAAACGTGCATCCAGGAAAAGACAGGACCCCGCTGGAACCGGCGATGACGCCCGCGGTGTACGCGTCATTGGTGCGGTCATACAGATAGAAGACAGGCGCACCCGCGGCGGAGTTGATGAGCACCGTGCAGGGGTCAGTGCCCGCGCCGCTGATGTCCAGTTCTACTTCGCCCACTTCCGCGGCACCCAGACCGCCGCTCACGTTGAGGGTGAAGACGGTGGAGGCACCCGGGGCCGCCGAGCCGTTCTGCGGCAGCAACGACACAACGCTGGCACCTGTGCCCACCTGCAAGAGCCGCGAGCTTTGCCGGCCCACCGTCAGGTAGGTCACGCGTTGCGCGCTGCCGCTGTTGGCCGCGGCGGTCCAGGTGAAGCTGCCGTTGCCTGTTGCGCCTGTGGCTCCCGTAAGTGTGAGCCACGTGGCGTTGGTGGAAGCGGTCCAGGCGCAACCCGCGGGTGCCTGGACCGCAACGGTACCGCTGCCGCCCGTTGCGGGCACGGCGTCTGGCGGTGCGGCAAAGGTGGCGCAGGGAGTGTCATAGCCGACGTTTACCGTCAGCCCGGCGGTGGTCGCGGATTCCACTGAAATGGTCAGTGGCGAGTACGGATCGGACCAGGCTGCGCCGGGCAGCAGCGCCGCATCGGCAAAGCTGGTTCCGGATGATGCGGGGCTGCGCGCCATGTTCAGCTGCCACGTCTTGTCCGGGTCTCCATAGCCGTTTTCGTAATGGACGGTGGCACCGGCGGCCGCATTCTGGTGCGGCACCAGTGCAAGGTTTGCGCTGGTATAGCCGTTGTCAGGCTGGTGGTATTCCACCCAGAGCCAAGAGCTGGAAACGGCGTCGCGCAGGATGCGAAGCGTGCGCAAACCACTGCCGTCCTCAGCCGGTTGCAAGGTGTAGCGGCCCGCGTCAAGCACGGTGCGGGCGCCTGCATCCGTACCGCTGGACGGGATCCAGCCGAGCAGGTGGGCGCGATGATCCGCCGAGTAGGCGCCGCCGGTCCACGGGACCGCCATGGTGGAGAAGGGGTCGCCATACTCGGTATCGACGGCGGTGATGCTGCCTGCGGCAGAGGTTGCGCCGGAGCCAGTCACCGTGCCGGGATTGGTGGATTGAAAGTCCAGCGGGCCCAGCGGCTGGCTGCCGAAGTCGAGCGAGTTGGCGTGGTTCAAGCCCAGGTTGTGTCCCAGCTCGTGCGCCAGACCTCCCCACATTGCCACGTCTGGGCCGTAGCGCGTCAGCACTGGCAGCCAGACAATAGAGTAGGGATGATTGACCAGCGTGTCTGCGGCGTTGCAACCCACGTCCGCCAGGCCACCATAGCTGCAATCGCCCACCGGAAAGGCAAGCACGATGCGCGTGTATTTTGAGAGATCGACGGAGGCCTGTGCCGCCTGCAGCGCGGCGGTACGCAGCGACAGGTAGTCCTGGCAGCTATAGCTTTGCGGCATCTGAATCGGGTTGTAGATGTCGGCGGCGGCTGAGGTTCGCCCGCTGGAAAGTGTCGTCCAGAAGTCATTTACGGAAAGGCGGGGTCCGGTCATGGCGGCCTGCCAGTAGCTGCTGGCCGCGTAGGTGCTGCTGAAGGACGGGCTGTTGCCGGGGAACTGCAGCATCAGTACGGCCGTCTTCTGCTCGCCGGTGGGAGCACAGCTGAGTGGGCTGCCCGCGGCTGCGGCCAGCTGGGCATGCTCCTTGGTTCCTGTGCGTATCAGGGATGAGGTTGGCGCGGGCACCGCCGGTGCCATCGTCTCCGCGGCCAGGCTGTCTCCCAGCGCAATGCCCGTGACCTGAACGCGATGGTGTTGCAGATGCATACCTGCGCTGGGGGCAGTCGCAAAGACATGCAGGTCAGCGCCGGTCTCGTCTGTGACGTGGAGTTGCAGCAGCTCCCTGTGCGTGCCATGGTCGAAGTCGTCGGAGATTTGCCGCGTGAGTTCTCCCGTTGCGGAGACCTCACGCTCCAGCAGTGGTGCCGCTTGCGGATCGGAAACGGTCAGAGCTGCCACGACTCCGGGTGGGAGCATGGCGGCGCGTACCTGTTCCGGGTGCTCCGCGACAAGCTGGCGCAGCAGTGCCGCACGCTGCTGCAGCAGCAACCGCTCTGATGTTGCGAGAGCGGCGTGCATGCCGGAGCGGCGTGCCGGTGTGCTCAGGCTCCCGTTCAGCAACTGCACCGTACCCAATAGGTTTTGCGTGTCGGTGGTGGCGACCACGGCAGATGTCTGTTGCCCAGCGGCCTGGAGGGACGCCGGAAAAGAGCAGAGCATCGCCAGACAGAAAGACAGGCTGCGGAATCGCGTGGAACGGTTCGGAATGCGGCTGGGAAGATGCATTGGCCTCAAGTCACCTCTTCGGCAACTTGCGGCTGTTTGTTAGCCCGCACGTTGCCGGTCTGCCTCTTTCTTTTCACGAGAGGAAGGGTGCGCGCGAGGATCTTCCGGCTTTGTGAGAGCGAAGGAAGGGCGAATCATGCCGAATCGGGAAAATCAGGCGAAATGGTCCAGATTGGGAAAGGATTTGGCTGTTCGTTCAGCGACACGACCAGGTACCAGGCGGTACAAGGCCCAGATGCCGCCTTACTCGTGGGCCGCACACAAGAGCCGTGGCCGTTAAGGATGGGAAGGTTCCATGGCAGGCCGATATGCCGGGCCTTCAGCCCTGAAAAAGAACCAGCTAGATCTCACGCGTTTGCTGGAAAGATGCGGGCAACGACCTGACTATGTGGAACCTATGCCAGGCCAGTCGACTGCGCCTGCTCATGGGCGTGATAGCTCGAGCGCACGAGAGGCCCGCTTTCCACGTGGCGGAAACCCATGTGCAGAGCTTCTTCCTTCAGGAAGGCGAACTCCTGCGGCGTGTAGTACCGCTTCATCGGCAGGTGGTCCTTGCTGGGGCGCAGGTACTGGCCGATGGTGAGGATGTCGACGCGGATGGCTGCCAGATCGCGAAAGACCTGCAGCAGTTCATGCGTCTCCTCGCCCATGCCGACGATGATGCCCGTCTTGGTGACCTGTTGTGGGTTCAGCTCTTTCGCAAGCTTGAGGAAGCCGAGCGAACGCTCATAGCGCCCGCCGGACTTGGCGACACGGTAGAGCCGCGGCACCGTCTCGATGTTGTGGTTCAGGATCTCCGGCCGGGCAGCGACGACCATGCGGATCGCCTCCTCCGTGCCCTGGAAGTCCGGCGTGAGCACCTCCACCTGGCAGCCGGGGGCTTGCAGGCGAATCTGCTGAATGA
Source organism: uncultured Terriglobus sp. (assembly GCA_964246795.1). Classification (GTDB taxonomy): domain Bacteria; phylum Acidobacteriota; class Terriglobia; order Terriglobales; family Acidobacteriaceae; genus Terriglobus. Next base: position 46,530 of record CAXTRR010000028.1, read on the forward strand.
CTTCGACGAAGGCACGGCCGGCGCCCAGGTTGTCGTCATCGCGGTTCACGCTGGTGATGACGGCGTGCTGCAGGCCGAGGGAGGCAACGGCGTAGGCGACGCGGCGCGGCTCATCCGGATCGATGGGCTCGGGCTTGCCGCTGGGTACGGCGCAAAAGCCGCAACGGCGGGTGCAGCTGTTGCCCAGCATCATGAACGTGGCCGTCTTGTGGTTCCAGCACTCGCCGATGTTGGGGCAGTGCGCGCTCTCGCAAACGGTGTGCAGCCCCAGTTCGCGGGTGAGCTGCTTGAGCGCGTGAAAGGTCTCGCCCATGGGCGCGCGCGCTTTCAGCCACTCCGGCTTGCGTGCCGGCTTCTGGGGCGAAAGATCGATCTGAATCAGTTCCGCGCTGGGCGCCACGCTTTCATTGTAAAGCGCGCATTCAACCGTGCAGGTGCCACGGCACGTTGATCACAATTACGTTGCGATTGCCCTGCATCAGCAGCAGCGATTTCAGCACGGTGGACCGGTGATTGTGCAGAAGGTACTGGTACCAGCGGCTGGCCACCAGCTCCGGAATGATCACAGCGATTTTGCGGCCGGGGAATTCGCCCTGCATGCGGGTGACGTGATCCAGTATTGGCGAGGTGATAAAGCGGAAAGGCGACGGCACGGAGATGACCTGGGGACTGTTGCGGCCGTGGCGCTGAGCGGCTTCGTCCAGTTCACGCTGCCATGTACTGGCGGTGGTCTCACCATGTTCGTCCGGGCACTCCACGTGCAGCACGCGAACGTCGGGCGTGAGCACGCAGGCAAACTGCAGCGCCGCCTGCGAGGCCTGGTTCCAGTTGGAGACAGGCAGCACGGCCACCGGCTGCTCCATGGGCAGAATGTCGACGGTGTTGACCTTTGTCTGACGCGAGACGCCCACGTAATGCCGGTGCACGGCCCGCATGAAGAAGATGAGCAGCGGGATCATCAGCACGGTGATCCACGCACCGTCTTTGAACTTGGCCACCAGCACCACCAGCACCGTGACGCCCGTGGCCAGCGCGCCGATGCCGTTGATTGCCATGTAGACGCGCGACCGTCCGCCGCCCTGCTTGCGCCAGTGCTGCACCATGCCGGCCTGTGAGAGCGTAAAGGCGAGGAAGGCGCCGATGGCGAAGAGAGGAATCAGCCGGTCGGTGACGCCGCCGAAGGCAATGAGGATGAGCGCGGACAGCACGGCGAGCACAAGTATGCCCTCGGTATAGACAAGCCGGCGGCCACGGATGGCAAAGAAGCTGGGCAGATAGCCGTCCTCCGCAATGGCGTGGCAGAGCCGGGGAAAGTCGGCAAAGGCCGTGTTCGCCGAGAGCGACAGCAGCACCAGGACGGAGCCCATGGTGGCGTAGTAAAAAATGCCCTTGCCGGCGACCGCCGCCGCGATCATCGAGAGCAGGCTTTGGTAGTCCTTCGAGCCGGGCTCGGTGGCGATGATGCCATAGCTACGCGTGAGATAAGCAATGCCCGCCAGCAGCACGGCGAGGAGCACCACGATGACCGTGAGGGTGCGCCGCGCGGTCTGGGCGTTGGGGTCCTTGAAGGCCATCACGCCATTGCTCACGGCTTCCACGCCGGTGAGCGCGGTGCAGCCGCTGGCGAAGGCACGGATCACGAGCCAAGCGCCCACGGCGGCAAGGGCGTGCCCGGATGGGTGAGGCGGAGCGACGACCGGGTGCGGGTGGCCGCCGGAAGTGAAGATCTTCAGCACTCCCCAGCCCAGCAGCACCAGCAGGCAGATCACGAAGTAGTACGTGGGCAGGGTGTAAATGAGGCCGTTTTCGCGCACGCCGCGCAGGCTGATGATGGTGAGCAACGCCAGGATTCCCAGGCAGATGGCCACCGTGTGCGGCCCGAGCGCGGGCACGGCGGAGACCAGCGCGCCCACGCCGGTGGAGATGCCCACGCCCACATCCAGCAGGTAGTCCAGCATGAGCGCGGCGGCGGCCAGCAAGCCCACATTCTCGCCCAGGTTCTGGCTCGCTACCGTGTATGAACCTCCACCGCGCGGGTAGGCCGCAATCGTCTGCCGGTACGAGAAGAAGACGATCAGCAAGAGGCCCATGATGGTCAGGCTGATCGGCATGACATACGCGATGCCGGCAGCCGCCGCGGGGATCAGGATGGTAAGCGCGGCTTCCGGCCCATACGCGGCCGAGCCAAGGGCATCCAGGCCGAAGGTCGGCACGCCTGTCAGCACGCCAACGCGTTCTTCGCTATCCTCCTCTGAGGAAAGAGGCTTGCCCAGCAACCAGTCCAACACGGCCATGGTGGGCTAGGATGCGTGAGAAGCAGTGCTAAGTGGTAAGTGCCAAGGCGGTTTCCGTGAAGGTGGAGAGCCTTGGAGAACCTCTTCCTGGGGCTTACTTGCCAGGCTGTCATATGTCAGGCCTTCAGCCGTGAAGAGCGGCCTCTACTTGATCGAGGAATCTGTTGTAAATTCCACGTGGATGATGCAGCGATGTTGCGCATGAGAGCAGCGATCTCTCCGGTCCGGATTCGAAGGGCGTCGGGCGGCCATGCTGATGATTTCTTATCGACCACCGACTACCTGCCACCGACTACCTGCCACCGACTACCTGCCACTCTTAATCCAGCCGCACCAGATACGCCTGTGCGTCGGGCTCCGCCACGCGTACCGTCTGGGCGATGCCAAGCGCATGCGCGCGATCGCTCTGCACCGGGTTGATGCGGACCCAATAGCCGGTCGCTCCGGGAAATTCAATCACTTTGCTGGTGGAACTGTAGCGGCGCAGCAGGTCGTCTTTCAGTTGCAGCGCATGCTCCTCCTGCACGAAAGCGCCCACCTGCACACACCAGCGGCCGACGGGCGAGACGTCCGGCCGCTCCGCCACCACCTCAATGCGGACCTGCGCGACGCCCATGCGATAGACGCCGGTTATTTTCGCGGCGGCCGTGGAGAGATCGAGCACACGGCCGCGCACGAAGGGGCCGCGATCGGTGACGCGCACCGTTGCGGACTGGCTTGTGGCCAGGTTGGTGACGCGGATCATGGTGCCCAGCGGCAGGGTGCGGTGCGCCGCGGTGAGGGAGTTGCCGTCGTAAACCTCGCCGTTCGCGCTGCGGCGGCCGTTGGGTGCATACCAGCTCGCCATGCCGACTTCCACCGAGCTCGCCCGGCCTGAAGCTGGCACGTTGTCATCCACCGTTGGGCGGCTGGGTGATGTGGTGCGTGGCGGCGTCCGGCGCGCGGTTGTGCTGCGGCCGGCATCGCCGCCCGAGCGCCGCGTGGAAGGCGGCGGTGGTGTGCTGCGGTGGCTCACGGACGCTTTCTTGTGGCAGCCCTCGACCAATATCAGAAGGAACAGTGTTGCCGCCGCAACGCCAATCCGGCGCAGGGCGGGTGCACAGGGATTGGGAGTTCCTCGCGGGAAAGGATCGTTCGTGGGCTGGCCGGTGGATGCTCCGGAATTCGCTCTCGCGATTGGCGCCGGCCCGTGCTTCAGTGTGGACGCAGCTATCGCAGCACGCCCGGTGTGAGCGCGCGTGGGTGCGGCACGCCCGGTGTGAGCGCGCATGGGTGCAGGCGGGCCGCGGCGCAACAGCCTCAAGGGCGCCGATCGTCCATCTTGCCGGCCAGCTTGTGCAGGCCTTCGGCCGCGGAACGCAGCGCCGCGGAGCTGTGGCGGCGCACGTCCGGCACCACCTCGTCATTCAGATAGCGGATGAGCCGCTGCAACTCTTCTTCCGCACGCGCGGTCGCCTGGCGAACCTCTTCGCTAAACTCTTTGCGGTCTCCAGGACCGCGCGGTGCACCTGTCTGCTCTGTCGCCATGGCTGCTCCCTTGGAGGCAAACGGCAACTTGCCGACGTTGCGGATGGCCCCAATTTCAATTGGAGTGTCATGCAGAGGCTGCCGCAACCGCAAACTGCGGGGAGGGGTCTGTGTGGATACCCCACAGAGGATCGGTGGGAGGGAGCAGGGGCCTTCAGGCTTCGGTAGGGAAGAGAGAGATTTGTCGGGGCGGAGGGATTCGAACTCCAGCGCTCTCGCGGGTGTCCGAATAAGTTGGTCGGGGCGGAGGGATTCGAACCCCAGCGCTGGCGCGGGTGTACAGACTTCGATGGTCGGGGCGGAGGGATTCGAACCCCCGGCCCTCTGCTCCCAAAGCAGATGCGCTACCAGGCTGCGCTACGCCCCGACTTTCTCCATTGTAGCGCCATGGTCTGCAGAAATGAATGACTTGCGTGGGTCCCTAGTGCCGCATGCCGAGGGCCAGAAACTTGCCAACGAGGAAGGCGAACAGCGCGATCGGAATCGCCAGCAGAAGCAGCATGCCAAAGAACAGAGCGGCCAGAAACAGCCAATCGGACCAGGCGTGGCGCTTGCGCTGTTGCTGCGAAGGTCCAAGCCGCCGCCGGGTGGGCGTACTCGTATCTGATCCAGAAGCGCTGTAAGGTGCCGTGGAACTCGCCGGCATCGGGCCGGGCCCGGCGTAGCCTGCGAAACCGGCGGCAGCCGTGGAACGCTGCAGCAGCGCGAAGTTGCGACGGTTTGCCTTCCATGCGATGTCAAAGGCATCGCCCAGCACGGGCACGGAGCCGATGATGGTTCCAATGGCGACATTCACCAGCATGCGCACCAGCGTCACTTTGGGTACGCCGCGCAGCCATGCCGCCAGGATGATGATCCACGAGGCCATCGCGCCCAGCACGTCACCGATGCCAGGAATCAGGCCGATGATGCCGTCCAGGCCGAAACGGATGTTGGTGCCCGGGATGCGAAGAAAATCGTCCAGGAGATGCGAGAGCATGTCCAGGTTTTCATCGCTGAACAGGTCCGCGCCCCGGCCCACGCGCGGCCGCAGAATCTCCGGTTCGGCAGTGCGTCGGCTTTGGTTGGCGGTCGGCATCGCTTCCTTCAGCCTACGCCAGCTGGTGCACTGTGGGGTGGGGCGTCCCTGTTACAATCTGCGTAGTACGGCGGCTGTAGTTCAGGGGTTAGAACGCGGGTCTGTGGCACCCGATGTCGAGGGTTCAAATCC
>CAXTRR010000029.1:0-49632 GCA_964246795.1 uncultured Terriglobus sp.
ATCTTGTGATCAACCGACATGAAGAAGATGTGGTGGGTCGTATCCAGGAGACGGCAGGAGCTGCAGCCATAGACAGGGTCATTGATGTTGCGTTTGGCGAGACACTCCCATACACGATCAGGCTCCTCAAAGTGGGCGGCGTGATTGCCACGTACTCCTCAGACACTCAGCCAGAGCCAACCATTCCGTTCCTGCCGCTCCTATTTCTCGACGCCACCATCCGTTTTGTGAATGTGTACATGATGTCGCGGGAGGCGCATCAGAGCGCAATTGCGGCAACCACAGTGGGCTTAAGAGAGGGTTGGCTCAAAGCAACAATCGCTTCTCGTTTCTCACTCGACCAGATCGTCGCGGCTCATGAGGCATCGGAGTCCGGAAAAAGCATTGGTAAAGTCGTCATTCTCCTGGACTAGTTTCCCAGCCACAACACCTTGCGGCTACTCTGTCCCCAAATAAGTTGTCATGCTGGTCAGCAAAAGCCGTGTGATCAGGAGCAATCTGGATTGGTGCTGAAATCACTGATGCACTCACACGCACCGGATGAGTACCGATATGTCGCATGTATTGACGAATGCGGTCCTCCTACCCGCTCCCCTGAGTAGAACCAGCTGGCATGCTTCACATCTGCAACGTAAACCGCTTGCTTAGCGCCGCTTCAAACCCAGCAGGCTTAGGAAGAAGCTGGCAAAGAAGACTTCCGTGCCCAGCATCAGGCAGAGCATGGCGGGAAGCGTGTGGCGCATCATCTGGACGGGCGGCATGGGGCCGTAGCCGGTGTGGGACCAGTCCATGACCGACGATGCGGCAATGCCCACGCCGGTGAGGAGCAGCAGCACGCCCACGGCCAGGCCGGTTTCGAGGGTGATGTAGCGGAACCAGCGGTCAAAGTCTGCGTCTTCCGGCAGCAGGCCCTCGGTGATGGCGAAGACCTTGGCCGCCACGCCGAAGAAGACGAGCTGAAAGCCGAGCAGGATGGCGGCGGCGGCGTAGGCCAGCGTGTCCACGCCCAGGTTCATGTGGCCCAGCGGGCGCTCAGCCGGCAGCAGCCACGCCGTCAGCGCCGCGCCCACCAGCATCAGCAGCAGGCCAGGTGCCAGAAATAGCCAGCGTGGTGAATACATGAGCAGAAAGCGCAGGTGCCGCCAGCCGTCGCGCCAGGTTTTCAGGTGCGGCGGGCGGGAGCGGCCGTCCTTCTTCAGCGTTGTCGGCACCTCCACCATGCGCTGGCCCAGCAGAGACGACTTGACGACCATCTCGCTGGCAAACTCCATGCCGGTGGTGCGCAGGTGCAGGGCGTCGTAAGCTGTTCGGGAGAAGGCCCGGATGCCGCAGTGAAAGTCGCCGATGGGCGCGCGGAAGAGCAGCCGGCCGAGGAAGCTGAGCACAGGGTTGCCAAGATAGCGGTGCAGCGGCGGCATGGCGCCGGGGCCGATGCCGCCGGCAAAGCGGTTGCCCATTACCAGGTCAGCACCGGCGCGCAACTGCTCAAGAAAGCGCGGGATGTGGGCAAATTCATAGCTGTCATCGGCGTCGGCCATCAGCACATACCTGCCGTGGGCCGCGGTGATGCCGGCGTTCAGCGCCGCGCCATAGCCGCGCACCGGCACGGGAATGACGCGGGCACCGTGCGCTTGTGCAATGGCCTGTGAGCCATCTGTAGAGCCGTTGTCGGCCACCACTACTTCACCGTCAATGCCGTTTGCATGGAGCGCCGCCACTGCCTTGTCGACGCAGACTGCCAGTGTCTCTGCCTCGTTCAGGCAGGGCATCACGACCGTGAGTTCCAGACTGGGCGGAGGAGTCTCCGCGACAGGCCGGAAAATCTCCATGCCTTCGGTGATGCTCTCTCTCATTCCGCCTTTGCCTCCGCCTGTAAGTCTCTCGTCACCGCGCACCGTCCGGAGCTGGAATGAATGTATAACTGCTCCCATAGTGAACGGGTGGAAGTGGGACCGGCCCGTCACTTACGGCGCTCGCTATACCCGGCAGGTTCAATGGCAATGCGAAATAGTCGGTGTTGCCCAACCTGACCCATCCTGAAGCTACAGTACCCGCCGCTTCCATGTATCCCGGCTCGAAGTGCCCCACCAGCACGCGTGCGCCCTCCCCTTTAACCACGCGGTAGGCTTCATCGCGGTTGGGCATCCTCTGCAAATCCTCAACGAGATGGTCGTCGTTCACAAAAATCTCCGTCAGGGTGCGGACGCCGGCGGCGCGCATCCAGTAGGGGTCGTTGATGCAGGCGATGGTGCCGATGCAGGCCACCTCGTCTCCGGGCCGCACGCCCATCTGCTGAAGGCTGCGGGCCACCTCCAGCAGGGGTGTCTGCTGCCAGCCTTCATGGTAGCCGCGCAGGCTTTCCTGCCGGCGCTCTTCCGCGGCCACCCGTCCGGATTCGCCCATGGCCAGCAGTGCCAGCAGCGCCACCGCGGCAGCAGCCATGTTCGGCAGGCTGGACGAAGCTTCTGTCTGCTTCTTTCGCAGTGCGGCAAAAAGCGGAAGTATGATCAGCAGATAGCCAGCCGTCACGTAACGCTCCTCCACGTTCACCAGGCCATAAATGCACCACATCGCAAAGCCTAGAAACACGGGCGACGCGGCAAAGGCAAGTTCTTGGAAGCTTCGTCGATTGCCTCGAAGCCGCGCACCCATCCAGATCAGCAAGCCAAGCAGGATCCAGGCCTCGGGATGATTCAGCAAGTAGCGCAGGACGAGCACGGCATTGCGTGCATCTCTCGGCAAGAGCTGCCTCAGCCGTATGTGTGTCACAATGCGTTCGTTGAAAAAGCTGGCGTCAAACCATGGTGGCAGCGTGCCATAGGGCTGGGCCTTGTAGCTGTACACACCGGGCGAGGCCAGCAGTTGCCGCTCCGGATGGAGGAGGTGGACGTCGGAGCTGCCGAACGACCCCGTCATCCACGGCTCCAGATGAAATTTTTCCGTGCCGCCCACATACCACGCGTAATTCAAGCTGCCGGAATCGCCAAAGTCCAGCCGGTGTTTCTGGTGCGAGAGCGCCGCCATGTAGGGCCCGGCCACCACCCCGAAACAGGCAAAGGCCACAGTGCCCGTCAGCAAGGCCGGTAGCAGGCCCCGCCGCAAGATCCGTCGCTGAAAAAAAATAAGTGACGCGATGGAAAGCAGCGCCACCAGGAAGGCAAAAGACTTGGTGAGATAAGCGAAACCGAAGGCCAGGCCTGTGCCCGCCGCCCAGCCCAGTTGTGCCCTCAGCGGCTCCACACGGCACACTGCCAGCATGCCGCTGAAGGCGAAGAGCAGCAGCGCCTGCAGCAGGCCGTCCGGCCGCACCTTGCCCAGGGTCAACTCGCGCTGCGACGCAATCACCACCAGCGCCAAACCCAGCAGCCGCAGTCCATCCATGCCCAACAAATATGACGTGCTTGCCTTGTCAACCTCAGCGTGTGGGTGTCCCGTCTCCCGCTGGAGAGACAGGTGTTCCTCTTTGGAAGAGGCCAAGCTTTCCCGCAGCCGCCAGAGCGCCGTGGTAAAGCAGATCACCGCAGCGGCCTGCAGCAGGAAGATGAAAAAGTTGATCTTGTAACAGGCGCCCAGTTCTGTCAGCCGTGATGGATGAAACAGCCTCTGCGCCAGCAGCAGCACGGCCGGGTAGAGCGGGTGCCAGTAGGCGTTTACCACGCCCGCCCACTGGTGCGCGCCGATCAAGTCGGCCAGGTCCATGTAAGCCACGGCATCGCCATCGACCGCATAGGGATCGAAGCGCATGGCAAACCAGGCCACGGGTACCAGCAGCACGCAATAGACCAGCAAAAGCCTTCGCTGGGCCGAACTCGTCAAAACAGCGCTCTCCCGGCGGCATCGGTCAGGGGAAGGCGATGCCGTCTCTGAAAGCATAACCGCAGCGCATGAAGCGCGGGAGGTGTGTGCGTCCTGCTGGAAAGCAGGGGTGGCTACCCTGATAGGTCTGGGAGGCTCTGCCTGCCGCGTGGCCAGGAAGTGGTATGGACACAAAGCAGAAGGCGCGGAGAATATCCGCGCCTTCTACCAACGAGAGAACCAGGTTTATGCAAGCCGACGGCGAACGGCACCAATCAGCCCAAGCGCGCCCGTGCCCAGCAGCATCAAGCTGGAGGGTTCCGGTGTCGCCGCGGTGACAGGAGCAACGGTGCCAGTGACCACGCCAAAGTTGTAGGCCAGATTGATGTCCTTCGTGGAAGAGCCGGCAGTCTGTCCGCCCATACCTACGCACGGCGCGGCGATGGAGCAAAGGGTACCGCCGCTGAAGTTCACCAATGACGTGCCCGGCAGCACCAGACCAAAGTACTGCGCGCCAAAGACGCCGAAGTTGGTGTAGTAGGAGTTGCCCGCGCCCGTGATGCCCTGGGTCGTCGGTCCACCTGTCACGGTGTAGCTGCCGGCCGGGTTGCTGGTGCCCGCGCCGTAGACCACGGAGAGATTGCTGTCCGTAAACATGCCGGTGGTTTCGTCCAGCACCACGGTGCCGGTGGCGGTGCCGGTGGAGCCGCCCACAACCGACGGGATGAACGAGGCGTTTACGTTGTAAGAGGTGAGTGTATCCGCATGCGCGGCGAGGGTGGCGGGCAACACGGCGAGGGCAAGTAGTACAAAGCGAAAACGCATAGGTCTCCTGGGATAATCCCCTGGGCTTGCTGCAGCCTACTACGACGTTTGTGGTAGGAGGCGGCCCAAATGGTGAATACACAAAGAGATGTTCACGTGCTAGGAAGGTCGTATCGAGAATCGAAACTTATGTAGTCAACTGCCGATCTCCTTCAGGTATTCCCAAAACGGAACTTAAGAGGAAGAGAGTGGTCACGCTTCCGGCACAATGACCTATGCCCTGTAAGCCCCGGCTCATCCGTGCCGCCACCCTCGCCTGCTTCAGTCTTTTGCCTGTGCTTGCCCAGCGGCAGCAGCTCCGCCCGCGCAGCATGTACGAGCCGCCCGCCGCTGCTGCCGCGGCCTCATTGGCCAGCAGTGCACAGGGTGTGCCGCCGGATCTGTTGACGCCCGGGGAACGCTCCGGCTGGGAGACGACCGCACCCTATGACGAAGTCATTGCGCTTGCCCGCCGGCTTAAAGCCCGCAGCCCATATCTCAAGGCCGTCGCCTTTGGCACCACGCCGGAGGGTCGCACCATGTACGCAATTGTGGCCAGCAACGATCAGGCGTTTACGCCGGAAGCGGCGCGCAGAACGGGAAAGACGGTGATCCTGATTCAGTCCGGCATCCACTCCGGCGAGATCGAAGGAAAAGACACCGCGCTGATGCTGCTGCGCGATATGACCGTGGGCAACAAACCGCACCAGCGGGCCTGGCTGGAGCATGCCATCTTTGTCGTGATTCCTGTTTTCAATGTGGACGGCCACGAGCACCGGAGCCCCTTCAACCGCGCCATGCAGAACGGCCCAAGCGAAACCGGCGAGCGTAACACGGCGCAGAACCTGAACTTGAACCGCGACTACCTGAAGGCCGACACGCCGGAGATGCGGGCATTGCTGGCGCTTTACAACGCGTGGCTGCCTGACTTCATGTTTGACAACCACGTGACTGACGGCGCGGACTACCAGTACGACCTGACCTACGACATTGCGCATAACGGCGACATTGGCCCGGCTAGCCGCGACTGGGTGAACAAGCGGTTTTTGCCGGAATTGAACAGCCGCATGCAGCACGACGGCCACCGGATCAGCCCGTATGGCGAGTTGCGGGTAAATCCGGCAACCGGCAAACGTGAGTTTTTCGTGGAGGTATTTTCGCCGCGCTACTCACACCTGTACTCGGCCGCGCGGAACCGGCCCTGCCTGCTGGTGGAGACGCATTCGCTCAAGTCGCCGCGCACCCGAGCCTGGTCAAACTATGACCTCATGTTTCATGCGATTGACATTGTCACGGAGCAGCCCGGGCTGCTGCACCGCGCGGTGCAGGACTCCGACGCCGCGGATGCCGCAATGGCCGGCCAGCGCGACCAGCAGATGTTTCTCGCTGGGAAGACCAGCGGCGGCGGCCATCCGCTCACCTACTATTCGTTGAAAAGCGAGCAGGTGCCCAGCCCCATCACCGGGAAGACGGTGACCCGCTTCACCGGGGAGAAAGAAGATCTTGAAACTGTGACGCACGACGGCGTGGACACGACCGCCAGCGCGCCGGTGCCCACGGCCTTCCTGATTCCAGCGGCCTACGGCTACGTTGCCGACCTGCTGAAGCTGCACGGCATTCAGATGACCCGGACGGCGGCCGACCAGACGCTGACAGCGCCCGTAAAAGAAGGCGCGGGTGCCCCACCCTTTGCGGCTTCATCGCAAAGAGTGGTTTCCGCGCAATCTGCGATGTCAACGAATCCCGAAGCAGCAAAGAATCAACCGGCCTTCACTCTCTGGCGCTTCACTGAGGTGAAGAAAGCCGCTGCCCCGTTCGAGGGCCATACCTTCACCGACTACAAGCTGCAGGAAGTCAGTGAAACCGTGACGTTTCCGGCGGGCAGTTACCGCGTGCCGCTGAACCAGGCGAGGGCGCGGCTGATCATGGCGCTGCTGCACCCGGCCGCGCCGGACGCGCTGTTACGTTGGGGCTACTTCGACCAGATATTCGAGCGGGTCGGCCGCATCGGTGCCGGCGACTACCTGAGCATTCCCATTGCTGAGAAAACTGCCGCCGACAACCCAGAGCTTTACGACGAGTTTCAGGCGAAGCTGAAAGCCGAGCCCGCGTTCGCCGCCGACCCCCAGGCCCGGTTGGCATGGTGGCTGAGCCGTGGCAACTATCAAGCTGCAGGAGCGAACCGTTATCCGGTTGTCGCGGTCTGGTGAGGCCTGCAACCGGAACGGATGTCACGTTTCTGGTTCCGCTTCCACCAAAGTGGTAGAGAGCTTGTGTGAACAGGCCGATAATTTGGACACACCAGATCGACACTTTGCTGCGGGAGGGACACCCATGATGAGTTCGCCACTCAACGAGGTCGCTGTCACCATTCGCCTGGACGGTTCCGAAATGCTCGTCCAGGCATTGAACGATCACATGGCCACCTGCGCCCTTGCCCGCGATCTTGCGGTGGAACGCGACAAGCTGCGGGAAGAGCTCACGGCTCTGCGATTGAGGTATGAGGGAAGCAAGACGGATTAGTAGGGCGGAGCTGAAGCGATGGCCGGGCATGAGGGAGCCTTGGGTCTATGTGCGGACACCGGAAATGGGAGGGAGCAGTGGCCTTCAGGCCACTGACTTTGCCTGTCATGGAAGTGGGCTTTAGCCCAGGGCTTTCCGTCGCAGCCACGGCGGTGCAGGCTGCACGATCGCTGGCCGGCTTGCTGACAAATACGCGTAATCAGCGGCATCCGCAGCTAAACCCTTCCGCACGGGGTTCTGTTCAATGTACCGCTTGCAGGCCTCGAAGGCTCCCGCGTCTGCGATGCGGCTCTCGTTGTAGCCGCGTTCCCAGACGTCCAGCTTGCTTTTGAGGAGGAACGAGAAGCCGCCCTTCAGGAACTGTACTGCCTTTTCCAGAGAGACATCCGGCTCAGGAGTGAGCAGCAGATGTATGTGATCGGCCATGATCACGAAGCTGTACAGGTGAAAACGGCCCTTTTCACGTTGCGTGTGCAGCACCTGGAGAAACAGTTCTGAATTGGCTTCCACTTGAAAAAGCCGCCTGCGCTGCGCCGTGACAAAGGTTAGAAAGTAGGTGCGAAGCTCTTGAGGGGCGCGGTGCATGACCGCAGCATACCGAAAGAGCCCCGGGCTAAGGCCCTTTTGTCTGAACCTGCGGAGCAGTGGCCTGAAGGCCACTGCTCCCTCCGGATCCTCATCGCTTGAGGCGATGATTACTGCTCACGCAGCAGCAATGCCGGATCGACCCGGATGGCCCGCCTTGCCGGGAATACGGCGGAGGCGGCACCCAGCGCGACCATGGTGCCTACCACGGCGAGCAGCACCGCCGGATCGGCTGCGGTGGCGTGGTAGACCACGTTGGCGAGCAGCTTGCTGGCGGCAAAGCCCAGCAGCAATCCGGCAACGGAGCCGGCGGCCAGCAGGGCGAGTGTCCGTCCAAGCGCCGCGCGCAAGACGCTCCAATGCTGCGCGCCCAGAGCTACCCGGATGCCGAGCTCGCGCATGCGCCGCGTGACGGTGTAGCTGGCCACGCCGAAGAGCCCGGTGACGGCGAGCATGACGGCGAGCGCGCCCATGACGCCCAGCGCGACGGTGGCGGCCCGCGCCGGGAAGGTCACGATGCCGAGTGCGTCCGGCCAGGAGGAGACATTGAAGATCGGGATAGAGCTGTCCACGCTGTTGATGGCGGCGCGCACGGCCCGGACCATCTCGCCGGAGCTGCGCGGGGAGCGGACGATGAGGACCTGTGTGCTGTCAGGGTACTGCAGCATGGGCCGGAAGTAGGCGGCGCTGGGCTCTTCCGACAAAGTCTCGTATTTGCCGTCTTTGGCGAGGCCAACGACTTCGATCTGCTTGGCACCATCGCCGCTGGGGAAGTGTTTGCCGATAACGTCGGTGGAGCGGAAAACCTGGCGGGCCGCTGTCTCATTCAGAATCGCGACATCGGGGGCCTTGCTGTTGTCCTGATCCGTGAAGGCCCGGCCGGCCAGCAGAGGTGTTTCAGTGGTCACGAAGTAATTGGGCGAGACGGCATAGATCAACGCGGTGGAGGCAACATGCGCGTTATCGAACTGGGTCGTGCCCGGAGCATAAAGCGCGTTGGAGGAGGTGTTGACGGAAAGCGGCTGATTGTTGGAGTAGGCCGCGGAGGTCACGCCCGGGAGTGCCTTCACCGCTTCCAGCAGCTTTTGCTGCATGGCATCGCGCGCCGCGTCATGGTAGCCGGCGAGATACAAATCCACCGTCGCCAGAGTGACGCCTTCCGGCTGGAAGCCGAGCGGCATGGTGAACGTTCGCTGCAGGCCGCGGAAGGCCACGAACGATGCCGTGACCAGCAAGCAGCAGAGGGCGATCTGAATAAGAAGAAGGGCAGAGCGGAAGAAGGAGCGATCCGCACCGACCGTGGTTCCGGCGGCGCGCATGGTGCGGTTCGGATCCGTGCGCCATATCTGGCGAGCAGGCAGCATGCCAAAGAGCAGACCTGTGGCCAGTGCCAGCAGCAGCGCCGCGGCATAGACCTGCCAGTCCGCATCCACAAGGACCGCCACGGGAAGGCTGGCGGGTGGGCGGTACCGGCTGATGGCGTGCAGCAGCAGCGTGGACAGACTTGAGGCAAGAGCTCCGCCGATCAAAGCAATCAGGACAGCCTCCATCCCAAGCTGCCGCAGGATGCGCGTGCGGCTGGAGCCGATGGCGAGGCGGATGCCCATCTCCCGCGCGCGGTCCACGGTGCGCGAGGAGAAGAGCACGCCCAGGTTGGCGCAGGCGGCCAGCAGCACCAGTAGCGACATGACCCCAACTCCCGCGATGAAGGCGCGTACCGGGCGGCCCAGCACTTCTCCAATCAGGCCCGGCGTGGCGGTGTGCCAAGCGGTGCCTTTGTCCTCGGCGGGGAACTGTGCGGCCATCTGCTCGGAAACGCGCCGTAGATCCTGGTCAGCCTTTGCCTGCGTTACGCCGGGCCGCAGCCGTCCGAAAGCCCACGAACTTTGGCTGCCATGCACCTCGTACTGCCGGTAGCCATCCACCTGCTGGCCCTGATGAAAGGGGAACCAGACATCCGGCCGGAAGAGCAGCTCTGTACCGTGGAAGCCGCGCGGCGCAACGCCGATGACGGTGTACGGTGTCTTGCCGACAGGCACGACCTTGCCGATGATCTGCGGGTCGGCGTGGAAGCGCACGCGCCAGCAGTCATCGCTCAATACTATGGTCGGGCTGCCGTTCGCGGCCACGTCGTCGGCCGGTGCGATGAACCTGCCCAACTGCGGCTGAATACCCAGCATCTGGAAGTAGTTGCCGGTTACCAAAAAGCCCCAGACCGGCTGGGCCGTGCCATCCACGCCTATGGACATGCGGGAGAAACGGGCCAGCGCAAATTCAGAGAAGGTCGCGTGCGTGCGGTCGCGCACATCGCGGTAGTTGGGGTACGACCACGCCACGCCCATACCGGGATTCTGCACCTGCACAATCTGCTGCGGCTGCGGCACGGGCAGCGAATGGAAGATCACGCCGTTGGCCACGCCGAAGACGACCACATTGGCGGCAATGGCCAGCGTGAGCGTCAGCACGGCCGTGAGCAGAAAGCCGGGCGAGCGCCGGAGCTGGCGCAGGGTAAGCCGCAGATCGTCCAGGAGCGTTTGCATGATGGCAGGGACCTCACGTGCAATCCCTGGAAGCATCTTGATGACCAAAGCCGGTCAGAGCTCCCTGGGCGTTGTAGACACTGAAAAGTCTGGAAGTGCAGTGCGTCACTCTTCAGCGGTGGAGCTGGGGGAGGCCGACACAGTGTCCGGAAGCGGTCAGGCGGTGCCCACAAGTGAACAGCCGCGCCCACGCCAGAATCGAAAGCTTTGAACGGGAAAATGTTGCAAGTTTTCGATGTCCTGAATTGGCGTACCCAGTGTTTTTCACAGGCCAACTTTGATTTGACTTATCTGCTCTCATGCAGTGGGAACAGCGGCTGCAGGTATCGATCCGAAGGCCAGCTCCCCAACCCCAACGCGGGCCCGGCGACCCCCTCTCTATGAAGCGGGGTTGTGCGCCTCCTCCCAGGCTCTGAACTCAACCGAGGACAATGCATGCAGGACGATCTCACCACATTGGTGTGCCTGTTTCACCATGACGACCAGGCGGCAGCTGCCGTCCGCGATCTGCGCGAGGCCGGCCTTCCGGAAGCCGCCATTACCATCATCGGCGGCGAAGGTGCCGCGGCAGACGCACTTGATAAATCCGCGCTGGCCTCGTTAGGCATGCCGGATCGCGATTACGATCATCTGAAGGCCGGCATTCACGAGGGCGGCTCGGTCGTTGCCGTTGCTTCCATTGCCGGCCACGTCGACACCGTGGAGAGCATCTTTGGCAAGCACCGGGCGGAGAAGATTGACGATGTTGAAGCAAGCCGCCGCGAAACCGGCATGCTTGCCGCGGCACCGCTCGCCATGTCTGAGCCCATGGGCACGGAAAAGGCCATCCCAGTGGTGGCGGAAGAGCTCGAAGTCGGCAAGCGGACCGT
Organism: uncultured Terriglobus sp.; assembly: GCA_964246795.1. GTDB lineage: Bacteria > Acidobacteriota > Terriglobia > Terriglobales > Acidobacteriaceae > Terriglobus. The sequence goes on from CAXTRR010000029.1 coordinate 11,117, forward strand.
CGACCAGGGCGGTGTCCGGCTCTATCGCCGCATCGTGGAAGTTCCCGTCGAGGAGTCCGTTCAGCTTCGTGAAGAGCACGTCAGCGTGGATCGTGTACCGGTAGACCGCGCCGTGACTGACCGTGATGCAGCCTTCCGCGACCGCACCATCGAACTTACCGAAACCGCAGAAGAGGCCGTCATCTCCAAGGACGCCCGCGTCGTGGAAGAGGTATTCGTCAGCAAGGGCGCAACGGAGCACACAGAAACGGTTCGCGATACGGTGCGCCGTACTGAGGTCGAGGTGGAAGAGCTGCCCGGCACGGAAACGGCACTCCGCAATCCTGCCGGCACCACTCGCGGCAACTACTAGTCTCGTCCACAGCCACCACCCAGCTTCGCTGATCAAGCTCGCCTGAAAGAGAAAACCATGGCTGACCGCGTCAAAGTTTATGAAGAAAAGAAGAAAGCCGGTGTACCCATCTGGGCCTGGCTGTTGCCGCTGCTGCTGATTCTTGGGCTGCTGGCGTTTTTCCTGACCCGGCACCGTGCCGAGTCGACCGCTGCTGTACAACCTGCAGCCGCCGCACCGGCGCCCGCGGCTGCGAACGCCTTTCCAGACCTTGGCACCGTCAAGTTCGACACGGACAAGGCAACGTTGACCCCGGAAGACCAGGCAACGCTGGATCGCGCGGCGGACGCCATGAAGACCAACCCCAACGTGCATCTCCGCATGGAGGGCTACACCGACAGCACTGGAAACGACCCGCATAACCTGTCGCTTTCACAGCAGCGCGCGATCACCGTCGCCGACTACTTAAAAGCCAAAGGCGTGGACGGAAAAAGGCTGACCGGCGAAGGATTCGGCAAGAGCAATCCCGCAGACACGAACGCGACCGAGGCCGGCAAAGCCGACAACCGCCGCGTCGAACTTTTCTCACAGCAGCAGTAACGCAAATACACATCCCAAGCAGGAGAATGCATATGTCGAAGACAGTTGTGGGACTTTTCCCCAGCACCACCCAGGCACACGAAGTGAAGCAGGCCCTTGTCTCGCAGGGCTACAATTCGAGCGACATCAAAGTGATGGCGAACGACCATGACGAGGATCTCGGCGCCGGCAACTACGGTGACGGCGAGAAGCCGGGTATCGGCGAGAAGGTGAGCCACTTCTTCAAATCACTGACCGGTGGCGACGAAGATGTGCATCAGCACTACGCCAGTGGCCTGAACCAGGGTGGCGCATTGTTGAGCGTAAAGGCGGATGACGGCCGCGCGCACGACGTGGCTTCGCTGTTGAAGCAGCATGGCGCCCGCAATATTGAGGGCGATACTGCCGGCGGTTACTCCACGACGGACCGCACCTACGCGGGCGACCAGTTTGGCACGGGCGCGGGCTCACTGGGTCAACTGGAAGCCACGGGCACCGCGGCAGGTGCAGGCTATGCCGCTGGCAATGCCGGCTACGGCAACACCGCCCGTACAGACATGACCGGCCAGGAAACCCTGCCGGTCGTCGAAGAGAATCTGGTGGTGGGCAAGCGTGAGGTGGACCGCGGCGGTGTGCGCATCTACTCCCACGTGGTCGAAGAGCCCGTGAGCGCGGACGTGACGTTGCGGGATGAAACCATTCAGGTGGAGCGCCGCCCGGTAAACCGCGCCGCGACTGCAGCCGACTTCAACCCGGGTACCCGCACCATGGAGGTGCGCGCCATGGGTGAAGAAGCCGTAGTGGGCAAGACTGCCCGCGTGGTGGAAGAAGTGTTTGTCGGTAAGGATGCCACCGAGCGCACTGAAGCCATTCACGACAGCGTGCGCCGCACGGAAGTGGAAGTTGAGAAAATCGATGGTGCGGAGACCCGCACCGGTGCCGGAACGACTCGCAATAACTACTAACGCCGCTTGCAGAAAGGGGCCGGGTGCAAACGCCCGGCCCTTTCGCATTGTGCGTCATTCGACTTCCTCAAACCTGCCTTCAACTGTGGTTGCAGTACTCCTGGAGCACCATGACCTCGCGTGAAACTTTCCCGGACAACCCACCCCCTTCCAACATTCTTGTCGCCGTTGGCGCGTTCAATCCGTCCCTCGCGACCACCGAGTTGCGCTTCGCCGACGGCCTGATTCTGCGCCTGCCCACCTCGGCGCTGGAGCAGGCTGGTGGCACACCGGCAGCCTCGATGGATCCGGTAATGGCCGGAGCCGGGGAGACGACGGTCGTGCCCATTGTGGAGGAGACGATGACGGTCGGCCGGCGCGTGCAACCCACCGGAAAAGTGCTGCTGCACAAGACGGTGCAGGAGTACGAAACGGCCCTGAATGAAACGCTGGCGGTGCGCACCTTTGATGTGGAGCGGGTTGTGCTGAACCGGCCAGTCGACGCCGCGCCGCCGGTTCGCCAGGAAGGTGACACCACGATCTACCCGCTGGTGGAGGAGCAGCTGATCCTGACAAAGCAGCTCCTGCTGAAAGAAGAAGTCCGCGTCACCCGGCGGGATACGGAACGGGTCGACACACGCACAGTCACGCTGCGCCGCGAACATCTTGAGGTCGAACGCGAGAAGGTGTAGAGGAAAGTCTCAAATGCTATTCCCCAGCGCGCCGCCGTAAGGCATGATGGTTGCTAACGCTGATGCATCCGGGAAGGTGATTGTGCTGGGACGGGTCTGCCGTGTAGGGCTTTTGATGACTGCTGCCTTGGGTGCCGCCGTGCCATCCACGGCACAAACCACAACGGATACACAGCCTCGGAACAGCGCTCTGGCCAGGTCGGCCCTCATGCCGCTGCCCGCCCGGCTGGAAACAAAGTCCGGCGGCTTTCTGCTGCGGCCGGGCATGACCGCGGCCGTGACTGGACCGGCCTCGCCCCGCTTGCAGGCCGGGGTTCTTCGCGCGCTGAAACGTATTGAGGATACCTCCGGTGTGGAGCTGCCGCGCTCCGTTGCCGTTGGTGGACTCGCCCAGGTCACAGTTGCCGTTGCTTCGGATGGCGCTGCGGTGCAGGGCATCGACGAAGACGAAAGCTATACGCTGGACGTCGCCGCGGACGCCATTCACATTCAAGCGCCCACCACGGCAGGAGCGCTGCATGGGCTGGAGACGCTGGTGCAACTGGTGCAGCCGGGCACCGGCGGTTACCTGGTTCCAGCAGTCACCGTGCAGGACCAGCCGCGCTTCCGCTGGCGTGGGCTCATGATTGATTGCGTCCGGCATTTTGAGCCGCTGGATGTGTTGAAGCGAAACATCGACGCAATGGCCGCGGTCAAGCTGAACGTCTTTCACTGGCACCTGACAGACGATCAGGGTTTCCGTATTGAAAGCCACGCCTTTCCCAGGCTGACGGAGGCGGCTTCCGACGGCCTGTTCTACACCCAGACAGAAGCACGCGAGCTGGTGCGGTATGCGCGCGACCGCGGCATCCGCGTGGTGCCGGAGTTTGAGATGCCGGGCCACTCCACTGCCTTCCTGATCGCGTATCCGGAGCTGAACAGCGGAACGCAACCCACGGGGATTCGCCGCGAATTCGGCATCTCCGACATTGCAATCGACCCGACGCGCGAGGAGACCTATCGCTTTCTCGACAAGTTCCTGGGTGAGATGGTCACCCTCTTTCCGGATGATTATGTGCACATTGGCGGCGATGAAACACCTGCCCCGGACTGGAAGACAAACCCGCGCATTCTGAGCTTCATGAAGGCACACAAGCTGGCTGACAACGATGCGCTGCAGGCCTACTTCAACACGCGCTTGCTGTCCATCCTCACAAAGTTGCATCGGCGCATGCTGGGCTGGGATGAGATTTTCAGCCCCGGTTTGCCGAAGGACATCGTGATCCAGTCCTGGCGGGGAGAGGCATCCCTGGTAAAGAGCGCACAGCAGGGCTACCAGGGCGTGCTCTCCGCGCCCTATTACCTGGACGCAATGAGGCCCGCGGGCGCGCTGTACCTTTCCGATCCAGTGCCGGCCAACACCACGCTTACGCCGGAGCAGCAGAAGCTGATCCTTGGCGGCGAGGTTTGCCAGTGGGCCGAGCAGCTGGACGCCCGCGATCTAGCTTCGCGCCTCTGGCCGCGCACGGCGGCCATTGCGGAACGGTTCTGGTCGAATCAATCTGTACAGGACGTGGACGACATGTACCGCAGGCTGGAGCCTGTTTCGCTGGAGCTGGAGGCCCTCGGCGTGCGCCACCTGACCAGCCGGGACATGGCACTGCGCAGTCTGGCGGACTCGGAACACATTGCCACATTGCGGACCTTTTCCCTTGCCTTTGAGCCGGTCAGCTTCAGCGACCGCTACCAGGGGCAGCACACCTCACAACTCACGCCGCTGACCGGTTTTGTGGATGCGGTCACGCCGGATCCGCCCATCCGCCATGCGCTGGAGCGGGATACGGAGATTGTTTTACGCGACCCAAAACTCTCTTCGCCCGAGGCGCTGGCGGCAAAGCTGGAGCTGGTGCAGTTCTTTCAGGCGATGGGTGCCGCGGCCCCGCAGGTGCAAGCCATGCTGGCCGGCACGCCGCGCCTGCAGCCCATGGCGCAGCGGACGATTCAATTGAAGCAGCTGGCCACCATCGGTCAGCAGGCCATGGAAGCGCTGAATGGAACCAGGCTGTCCGCGGAGTGGAAGGCGGCAAGCCTGCAGCAAATCGAAGCAGGCAAACAGCCCTCCGCGCTGGTGCGCTTTACCTTTTTGGAGCCCCTGACCAAGCTGGTGGAGGCCGCCGGACGGAAAGGAAGCGCACGAGTGCCCGTGAACGAGTCAAAGAGCCGCGTCGACGAAGATTAGGGTAGACGGTGTCGGTATTCAGTACCGCCAGCGTCGATCCCACCCGAACGGCGATAAAGCGATCGGAAAGGGTGAGGCACCCAGCACTTACACCCGCCACTCACTACCTACAACTCACTGCCTACTACTTACTTATCTACTACTCACCACCTACTACTTACTACTTACTACTCCCAACTTACTACTTACTACTTACTACTTACTACTTACTACTAAAGAATGTACCGGCTCAAGTCCTGATTCTTCACGATATTGGCGACCTGCTGGCGGACGTACTCGGCGTCGATGGTAACGACCTTTTCCGCCACGTCGCCATTGCGGCGCTCGATCACCGGCAGCGGCGTGCTTGCTTGCGGCAGAGTTTCACCAGGTTTGGCAACAACGGTGCTCGCCTCCACCTGGGCGATCACACCGCCATTTTCGCTGGCGGGCTTGGCGTTCTTCACCAGATCCGGTGCCTGAAAGCTGATCTCGTCCAGCACGCGTTCCATGATGGTGTGCAGCCGCCGTGCACCGATGTTTTCCGTGGTTTCGTTCACGTTGAAGGCGAACGAGGCCATCTCCTCCAGAGCCTCGGGCTGGAACTCGAGCTTCAGACCCTCGGTCTCCAACAATGCGATCGACTGCTTGACCAGCGACGACTTCGGCTCCGTCAGAATGCGCAGAAAGTCTTCTACCGTGAGCGGCAGCAGCTCCACGCGGATGGGGAAGCGTCCCTGCAGTTCCGGGATCAGGTCGCTGGGCTTGGAGACGTGAAACGCACCCGCCGCGATGAAAAGGATGTGGTCCGTGGAAACAAAGCCGTACTTCGTGTTGACGGTCGTGCCTTCCACAATCGGCAAAATGTCTCGCTGCACACCTTCGCGGCTCACATCCGGGCCGTGGCCGCCCTCACGCCCGGCGATCTTGTCGATTTCGTCGAGGAAGACGATGCCCGACTCCTCGACACGGTCGATGGCGGTGCGCGTGACCTGATCCATGTCGATGAGGCGCGATTCCTCTTCTTCGATCAGGTATTCGAAAGCCTCGCTGACTTTCATCTTCTTCTTGCGGGAGCGCGGGCCAAAGAGCCCGGGCAGAATGTCTTTCAAGTTGACGTCGGAATCCTCGCCCCCGCCCACGCCCACGATTTCGATGTTGGGCATGTTGCGTTCACGCGCGTCCACTTCCACGGTGCGCTCGTCCAGCTTGCCCTCACGGAACTGCTGACGCAGCTTCTCGCGGGTGCGGTCGCTTGAGGCCTCATCGCCAGGCGTGGGTGCCCCATGTCCCGCTTCCGGGATATGGGTTTCTGCTTCTTGCTTGATCACTGGAGCAGAAGCTTCGGGGGCGCTCTGATCCCACGTCTCGGAGGCGAGACGCGGGGCACCCTGATCCTTGCCGGCGTTCTTCGCAGTGTCTTTGGCCAGGTCGAGTTTCTTCTCCGGCGCGGGCGGCAGCAACAGGTCCAGGATGCGCTCTTCCGCGCTCAACTCGGCCTTGTCTTCTACCTCCTCCAGCTTCTCTTCGCGCACCATCTCAATGGCGGTTTCCACCAGGTCGCGCACGATCGATTCCACATCGCGGCCCACGTAGCCGACCTCTGTGAACTTGCTGGCCTCCACCTTCAGGAAAGGGGCATTGGTGAGCTTGGCCAGCCGGCGGGCAATCTCCGTCTTACCTACGCCCGTGGCGCCGATCATGATGATGTTCTTGGGCATGATCTCATCGGCAATTTCCGGCGGCAGCTTTTGCCGGCGCTGGCGGTTGCGCAGCGCAATGGCCACGGCGCGCTTGGCCGCATGCTGGCCCACGACGTACTTGTCCAGCTCCGCTACGATCTCGCGCGGGGTGAGCTGTTCCAGGGAGACGGACTGATCTTCGGCGATGCTGGGGAGAAAAATTGCCATTTAGAACAAGCTCCTGGCTGCTAGCTGTTAGCTCCTAGCAAGAGCGCCCCGGCTCGAAGCCAGGAAAGATTATGAGGGCTGATCCGGCTTAGGAGGCTATGCCGACTTCGGGCCAAGGCTCGTGCGGTACGTCGATCGCAATGACCTTCTCTGGAAACACCGCTCGTATTTCAAGCTCTCCACCCAAACCACGGACGTAGGCGTCGAGCGTGCTCAGCGATAGATTCGAACGGGTTTCAATCCGCGATATTTCGCTTTGCGCTATCCCTGTAGCCGACGCGAGCGCTACCTGTGTGGTTTTGCGGAGTTTGCGTAAATCGTGCAAAGCCATCTTTTTAAGGGTAGCCGCAACGCGACGCTCCGTTTCCAGCTGCTGCTCAGGAGATGCCTTTCGTTTGATCTCGCTCCATTTCTTAGCCATGTTTCTCGCCCTCTCGCGCCAGTCCAACTAAATGCCGTGCGTATATCTGTTCAGCTTGATAGATGTGCTGCTTGTAGAAGCCTTTACCCGTCTTGATCCCACCCACGAGAAGCAGGGCGACTCTTCGCGGGTCGAACGCAAAGAAAATCCGGTACGCAGACCCAGCATGCTGAACTCGAAGCTCCTTGAGATTTGGATATCGAGAGCCTTTCAGAGTATCCATGGTGGGTCTGCCCAGAGAAGGCCCTTGCTCTTCAAGCAGCCTAACGCTGTGTACACAGCTTTCCTGCTCTGCTATTCGTAACTCATCCCACCAGGCCTCGAACTCTTCAGTAAATTCAACGTCGTACAAACTATCTCCATTATGCGCTAAACCTCATATTGCATCAATCCATAATAAGGTACTTTGGTGGCGTGCATCACTACCCACCAAGCTCTTCCACCACAAAATGATCGTTGGTATAGATACAGATTTCCGCGGCAATCTTCATGCTTCGCTCCACGATTTCCCGTGCGGACATCTGCGTGTTTTCCAGCAGCGCCTGCGCCGCGGCGTGGGCGAAGCTGCCGCCGGAGCCGATGGTCATGATGGCACCGTCGTTGGTCTGGTCCGGCTCAATGACGTCGCCGTTGCCGCCCAGCATCAAGATGTGGTTCGGGTCGGCGATCAGCAGCAGCGCGTCCAGCTGGCGCAGCAGCTTATCCGTGCGCCAGTCTTTGGCGAGTTCCACGGCGGCGCGTGGCAGATTGCCGGCGTACTGCTCCAGCTTGGATTCAAAGCGGCTGAAGAGGGAGAAGGCGTCGGCGGTGGAGCCGGCAAAGCCCGCCAGGATTTTGTCGTTGTAAAGCCGACGCAGCTTGCGGGCACTTTGCTTCATTACGGCTGAACCCATGGTGACCTGGCCGTCGGCGGCCATTACAACGGAGCCCTTGCGGCGGACGCACAGGACGGTCGTGGAACGAATGCGGAGATGGACTCCATCCGGGTCCTCGTCCAGCGGCCTCTCCCGGCTGTGGCGGTGTGGCTGCAGAGCCGTGGGCGTTGCTCCATGTGGCGTAGAAAAGTTGGCGCGCTTGGCGCGATTTCCGCGAAGTTGCATCACTGCTCAGTATAGAGGCTACTGGAGTGACAAACGAATTGAGAGAGCGCCGATGACACACGCCCCGAAGCGGCAGGGCGCCAGGCCGTGTGTCAGCAGGACGCGATGGCATGCCTGACGGCACCGCAAAACGCGTCAGGCGAAGCAGGTGCCTGCAGCAAGCAGCAGAATGCGGATGGCAGTGTTTCCTCACCGTTGGTGAATCTTACGATCGGGGCCGCGTGCTTCTTGGCTTTAACGGCCATGGCGATCGCATAGGCTTCGCCCGGCAAGATGGTTTGGCACAGAACGACGACATCGCAGTCCAGGTGCTCGCTCTCTGCCCAGAACTCCCGGCGCGTCTTCATCATCACAGGGAAGCCGGCACGCCGCAGCAGGAGCCGGCGGGAATTGGCCAGGCTCAGATCATCACTGATTTGCAAGACCCGCGCAGGCGCGGCTGAAGGAAGCAGCAGGACTTTGCCGCCGTCGCCGGGGAACTCTGGCGGAAACGGTCCGCTTTGCATTTCATACGTGTGTGACTGCGATTGTGAAGACATGGCCGAAGTCCGATGAAAGCGCGATCCTAATCAGGTGGGTACGAGGGCGGAAGCGGCAACCAGGGCCCAAGCAGGCAGTGCTTGCCACTGGGTCTCGGAGAAGGAGGCTGAAATTACAAGGCCAACTTCGCTTTGACAGCTGCTGCTACAGGTCCCGCATCAGTTCCGAAAGCGAGACCTGTAAGCCGAGCGCCATGACTTCCAGCATCGGCAGAGAGATGGACTTTCGTCCCCGCTCCACATCACTGATAAAGCTGCGGTCGATGCCGAACTCCTTTGACATGCGCAGCTGTGTGAGATTCCGCTCGCGACGGAACTCACGGAGCTTCAGGCCGAAGCGGCTGCTGACATCGCGCGGCGAGAACGCTGTACTCTCAGCGCTTTCAGAGAGGGAAATCGGAGCAGTTAGCGGCATGGCTGGCTGCGCCGCGGGTAGAGACATGATCGGTTGAGGGGAAGTCACTGGAGATCTCCTGTGTCATCAAATCGCATTGTGCTGTAAGCAAAATGATTCAGAACATCATGCGACGAGGAAAGGCGCATCGAACCTGCAAGTTTGTGCTGACTCTCCGAAAATAGGCAGTTTCAGAGATTCCGCGAACTGGGAATAACCCGAGTTGGTGATAATAATTCTTATTCGATCGGTATTCGCTCGCCAGTGCGATGCTACGCCCTATTTCATCTACCGGAGAGTAATTCGGTGACGGGCCGTAATTATCTCTGCGTACGCGTCTCCGCTTATGAACACGTTCTCGAGCACTCTGTAGTAACTACGAGTGGGTAGCTGCACGCTTCAAAAAGCGTCAATCTCCGCCGTGTCACGGAAGTCTGTCGCTTGCAGTCGATACCTTACAGAACGTTCATACACCATCGCCGATACTTCTCCTTATGGCTCTTTCCGCCAAACGCCTGCTGCCAACGTCCTTCATGGCGCTGCTTTATGCGTGTGCCACCCTGCAGTTTGTGCGGTATTACGCCCGAACCACCGATTTTTACCTGAAGATGCCACTATATCTTTCGGGGCATGAGCGCATGCCTTTTCAGGAAAGAGTGCTGCCCATCCTGCTGTTGCGACCCATTTTTCACTCGCACTGGATCATGAGCCGCCTGGTGCATGCGAATGGCGTGGCGGACTGGAACCGGGCGCCGTTCTATTTGATCAGCGCGCTGGCTCTCGGCATCGCCGCGATCGCGACGCAAATGCTGTACCGGCGGGTGAGCCAGCAGCGCACTCTGGGCATCTTTGTCTTTCCCATATTTCTGTTTACGGTGATGTGGACCTACACCATCCACAATGAAGTCAACTTTTCCTATCCTTACGACTTCATCAGCCTGGCATTCTTCACGCTGGGGCTGCTGTTTATTTACAGCCGGCAATACCTGCCGCTGCTGGTGGTGATGCTGATCGGCACGCTGAACCGGGAAACGACTCTGTTCCTGATTGGGATTTATTTGCTGGATGCGGCAAGTGTGGCCGAGCCGCTGTCAGACCGGCTGCGAGACCGCTTTTCGCTGAAGCACATGCCCTGGCTGCGGGCGGCGGCGCTGCTGCTGGTCTGGGTGACCCTCAAAGCAATCCTGGCGCACGTTTTCCGGGCCAACGATGAGTCGGAAAACTATGTCCGCATTGCGGAAAACGCGCATCGACTGCAGATACGCCTGCTTCCCGCCATGTTGAACATCTGTGGTTATCTGTTTCCCGTAGTGCTGATCTACTGGCGGCAAATCCGTCCGGTCCGCTTTGGCAACTACGTGTGGATCGCCGTCATGTGGCTGCCGATCATGTTCTACACAGGCGTCATACTGGAAACGCGCATTTACGGTGAGCTTTGTTCGCTCACCGCGGTGTCATTCGTATTGATCGCGGAACAGCGTGCGCGCCGATCGGTGGTTGAACCGATTCGGCAGCCTGCGACTTTGCCCGTACCGCCGACGGGATTCCACCCGAGCGCGGGAGGGGTTCCGGCGACTCCGGCGCTTGTGCAACCAGTCGCCGAAGCAGTTCCAGTCGCGGCGGCGGCCCAAACCGCTCACGCCGCCTAGACCGTTGCGCGTGTGGCCCCGGTGGAAATACCGCCGTCCACCAGCAGGGTCTGGCCGGTGATGTAGGCGCCAGCATCCGAGGCAAGGAAGACAATCGCGCCGTTCAGGTCGTCGGGCTGGCCCGGCCGCCTGAGCGGAATACGGTCTTCCAGGTAGTCGACCCACTTTTGGTTTTCATACAGCACGGCGTTCTGCTGCGTCTTGAACCAGCCCGGTGCCAGGCAGTTCACGGTAATGCCGTGCGCTCCCCACTCGTCGGCCAGGCTCATGGTGAGCTGCTTGATGCCGCCGCGGCTGGCGCAGTACGGCCCAATGCCTGCGTAGCCAAAGACGCTGGTGACGGAACCGATATTGATAATGCGTCCGCTGCCTCGCGCGATCATGTGCGGCGCAAGCGCCTGCGATACAAAAAAGGGGCCGCGGAGGTTGGTCTCCAGCACCTTGTTCCAGTCCTCCCAGCTCACGTCCACGGCTGGCTTGCGCACGTTACAGCCTGCGTTGTTGACCAGGATGTGAATATTCTCAAAAGCATGCAGCGCATCTGCGGCCATGGCTCGAATGCTGCCATGGTCGCGCACGTCGAGCTCCAGCGGCACGGCACGGCGGCCCATGCTCTCGATCTCCTGCTGAAAGGGCTTTAGATCCGCCAGATGGCGGCTGGTGATGATCAGGTCCGCGCCGGCCCGGGCCAGCGCTCGGCCAAAGTATTGGCCCAGGCCGCGGCTGGCGCCAGTGCCCACGGCCACCTTGCCGGAAAGATCGAACTCGTTCTCGCTCATGCCGGCCTTCCGCCGGTATCACGAGGCGTCAGGATCACTTTCATCAAGCCCGGCTCTCGCACATGCAGGCGCTGAAACCAAGCCGCGCCCTCGTCCAGCGGGGCTATCGCGGAGATGAGTGGATCCACGTTGATGGCTCCGCTTTCCATCAGCGCAATGCACTCGGCGTACTCTCCGGCGGAGGCGCAGGAGCCAAGCAGCCGAAGCTGACGCGTAACCACCTGCTGCAGCGGGATTTCAACGCGTGGCGAAAGATTGCCGATGAGCGTGACGGTGCCGCCGCGCCGGACGGAGGCAATTGCCGTCGTGATGCTCTTTTGAGCGCCCACTACCTCTACCGCGATGTCGGCACCCTGGCCACCGGTGGCGGCCAGCAGCTTCGTCATCAATTCCGGGTCGCTCGCAAGAAAACTCTGGTCCGCACCCAGCTTACGCGCCAGTACAAGCTTCGCCTCATCCAGATCGACGGCCAGAACGGTGGAGCAGCCGTAATGCCGGAAGGCCTGCACGGCCAGCAGGCCAATCATGCCGGCACCCACCACCACGGCGGTGCTGCCCGGGGCGATGCCGGTGAGTTTGGCCGCGTGAACGGCAATGGAGACTGCCTCAATCAGTGCCGCTTTTTCATATGCGAAGCTGTCCGGCAGGGGATAGACAATGTGCTCCGGCACGGTGACGTACTCGGCAAAGGCACCGTTGCGGCGGTAGTCGCCGCAGGAAACACCCAGGACCTGGCGGGTGTCACAAAGATTCACCTCGCCGCGCTTGCAGAAGGCGCAATGCCCGCAGGAAACGGTGGAGTCAAAAGTGACTCGCTGGCCTACGCAGACATCGTGGACCTCCGCGCCAATCGCAGCGACTTCACCGGCGGCCTCATGCCCCATGATGAGCGGCGGAATGCGGCGGCCGGTGCTGCCGTCATAGCCGTGCACATCGCTGCCGCAGATACCGCACGCTTTGACACGGATGAGCACCTCATGCGGGGCGATGGCGGGCAGCGGGACTTCCCGCAATGTGAGCGTGCTTACATCCTCAAGAACCAGTGCCTGCATAGTTTGACTAGCCGCGGTGCCCTTCCGTTCTGATGCTAGCTGAACTGCGAGCTCCGTTGTTTGCGTGAGTTTCGAATGGCGTGAAGCATAACCAGCTTTGGTGCCAAGACGAGCTTTGACACAATTCCGTGGAGCAGTGCGGCTTACCATGGAAGAGAGACCGTTGAGCGACCTTGGCAAGCAGCTTCGAACCTTCAACTGGACAGCGACGGAGCCCTTTCACTCGGTGCTGCTGCTGCCGGCAATTGGTTTGCCGCTGATTCTGGGCGTCGCCCTGGGGTACCCGGGCACGGGCGTGCTGATGGCGGGCGGCGCGCAGACCGTGGGCTTCGGGTCCTTTCAGCAGCCGCTCTTCCGGCGTTCGGCGCCCATGATCTTTGCAGCGGTCGGCATCGCGATTTCCGCCATGGTTGGCGCCCTCTGTCGAGACAGCACGCCCGCGTTGCTGGTGGCCACGTTGATCTGGACGCTGCTCTATGGGCTGGGCACCAGCATCAGCAGTTCCACGGGCTGGGTCTGCCAGCAGTGCTGTGTTTTTCTCATCGTTTCATCCGCGGCTGCCTCCACGCCGGGCACCACGCATGACCTGGTGAAGAGTGCGCTGCTGCGGGGCGCGGGTGTGCTGGCCGGGGGCGCGCTGCAGACCGGGTTGGTTCTGCTGTTTCGGCGCATCTGGCCACAGGCGCAAACGCACTTCAGCAAACCGGATTTTGATCCGACCCACTTTCAAACAAGCTTTCTGCGAGAGCAGCTCTCCCTGCACTCGGGGACATTCCTGTTCACCCTGCGGCTAATTACGACCTGCGTCTTCGCGGTGGGCCTTTACCGGCATCTGGGTTTTCAAAATGCCTACTGGATCGGCATGACGGCCGTGCTGATTCCCAAGCCGGAGTGGACCCAAACCGCGGCGCGCTCCATGCTGCGTACCATCGGCACGGTGCTGGGCGCGGCGGTGTGCACGCTGATTGTGGTGCTGGCGCACCCGCGGGGTGAGGTGCTCACGGCGCTGGTGCTGCTCTTTCTCTTTCTGAGTTACCTGTTTCTGAATGTCAACTACGGTGTGTTTGCAACGGTGCTCACGGGGTACATTTGTTTCCTGCTGGCGATCGTGCACCAGCCCGCGCACGACGTACTGGTCCGCCGCGTGGGTGCAACGGCCGCGGGCTGCGGCATTGCCATCGGCGTTCACCTGGTGTCGCTGGGCCTGCGGCGGGTTTCCGGATTTGTGATTCAGCCAGTGCACACGCTGGAATCGCGGATCAGCTCGCGGCCACAGCCGTAAAGGCACGCGCTGGGGGGAAACGACATTTTCGGAATTCTCCAGTTCACAGCATCAGGGACAATGCTCTAAGATGGCGGCAAACTTGCAGCAGACCGAGAGGTGTTGCAATGCGCTGCCGCTATTCCGTGCTGCTGCTTTTCGTTCTCACTGTTTCCTGCCTGAAGGCCCAGACCCGCCGGCCGGAGTACGGTGCGGTAAGTGGCCGGGTTTTGCTGGCGGAAACGAATTCGCCCGCGCGGTTGGCGCGTGTGCTGCTGGTACCCGCGTATGACACCGCTCCGATAGATGCCGCCAAAGCGATGGAACAAAACAAACAGGTGCGGGAGCCGAGCTCCTCCATCGTGCAGGCCGGGCTGGATGGCGGCTTTGTGCTGGCGCGGGTCAAGCCCGGCAATTACTACCTGGTGGCACAAAGGAGCGGCTATCTGCACCCACTCGCCCTGCTGACGCGGGAGCAGATGAACAAGCCGGACGCCGCCGCGCAGAAGCTGATGGAGCGGCTGCTTGTTCCAGTTACGGTTGCGGCGAACCGGACCGTTCAGGTGGAGGCGCGCCTTTACCGGGGTGCGGCGCTGAGCGGGGTAGTGCAGTTTGAAGATGGCGGTGCGGCGAGCAATGTGCCGCTGAAGGTCCTGAGTAAGGATGCAAGCGGAAAGTGGAAGCCGGTAAACATTCAGCAGACCGGTGAGTTTGGACCGCGGCGCACAGACGATCTGGGCCACTTTCGCATTGTGGGCCTGCCCGCCGGCGAGTACCTGGTGGCAGCCAGCCTTCAGTTGCAGGACATGCAGGTGGGCAGCGTCTTCAACAACCAGACATCGTCGATGTGGAAAGACCGCTTCAGTCTCGATACCTTTTATGGCGATGCCTTCAGAACGCGGGATGCGAAGCCGATCAAGGTGGGCGAGGGAGACGACCTGAGTGGGCTGACCGTGACGGTGAAGCTGTCCGCCCTGCACAGCCTGAGTGGGGCGTTGCTGGAGGCAAGCAGCGGCAGGCCGGTCAACGCCGGCAAGGTGAGCCTGTTCTGGAAAGATGACGACACAGAGTTGGCAACCACGCAAGTGCATGAGGAGGAGGACGCATTCCGCTTCGACTATGTGCCGGAGGGGGAGTATGTTTTGCGGGTGAAGGACGCGCGCGACGTGGTGAGGACCGCCGTACCCAATTGTGACGGTTGCATGCCGGAGACCCACACCGAGGAGAAGCTGGTGCGCAGCTTCGGCCCTGTGGAACAGCCGCTGGTGGTGGTGGGCGATATGCCGGCGCTGAACATCTCTGTACCCGCCGCAGCCGCGGCAGCGGCTCCAGCCGTTGCGGGAGCCGTATCCCCGTAGGGTTTACATGCCGCCGGTGCCGATGTCGGCGGTCTTATTTTCCTTGCTCAGATAGAACTCCTGGGCCTCCGGCAGGCGGTTCTGGGCGGCAAGAACGAAGTCGATCACGTCGCGACCAGCGCCGTGCCCGCCGGCATTTGGGGTGATCCAGTGCGCTTCCGCCTTCACCTGTTCGCGCGCGTTCCATACGGCAACGGCGAAGCCCACCTGGCGCATGGGCGGCAGATCGATGATATCGTCGCCTGCGTAGGCGATCTCTTCCAGTGAGACGCCCTCTTCAGAGGCGATGGCCGCCAGCGCTTCCGTCTTGTAGTGCGATCCCTGATGGATGTGGTCGACCTTTAGATCACGCATGCGCACCGCGACTGTGTCCGACTGGCGTTTGGTGATAACGCCAAAGCGCAGGCCGGCGGCACGGCCGATGGCGATGCCCAGGCCATCATGCGCGGAGAAGCCTTTTGTCTCAACGGCGACCGGCGCACCGTTGCTGTCTTTGCCGGTGGGAAGAAAGAAAAGTTGCCCGTCGGTGAGTACGCCGTCCACGTCGAAAACGATGACTTTGACGCGGCGTGCGCGGTCCTCTGCGGTGAGTTCGTCCATGGCTTTTATCATCGCATTGTGGACTTGTTTTGTTGTGACCACTCGCTTTTGACCATGTTGGTCATTCGGAATAATCTAGAGGGCATGGCAGCAGCATGGGGTGTCGCCGAAGCGAAGGCGCGTTTCAGTGAAATGCTGGACCGCGCGGAGACTGAGCCGCAGGTAGTGACGCGGCGTAAGCACAAGTATTTCCTTGTCTCAGAAAGTGAGATGGAGCGGTTGAAGGTATCAGCAGCTCCAAAAGAAAGGAGTGCATGGGAGGCGCTTCGTCCACCACCGGAGCTGTGGGGCGATGAAGATTTTCCGAGGGTACGAGGGAAGGCCCGGCCGGTTTCTTTTTGAGATATCTGCTCGACACAAACGTAATTTCCGAGATGAGGAAGCCGTTACCGAATATTGCGGCGGATCGCTGGATGCGTACGTTTCCGCAGGCCGACAATGCCATCAGTGTTATGACGCTTCATGAGTTCCGTATTGGAGCCGAACTTCTGCCGATAGGTCGCCGGCGCGAAGCCCTTGAGCGGTGGATCGATCTTTTCGTGCGAGCAGAGTTCGCGGGCCGTATGCTGCCGGTGACGGAAAGCATCGCTGATCTTGCCGCGGTGCGCACCATCGCCGCCAAGAGCCGCGGGCACAACATCGAGCTTGCCGATGCGCTCATCGCCGCTACGGCCGAGGTGCACAACCTGCAGATAGTCACGCTGAATCGCCGGCACTTTCAGCACCTGGGCGTCCGGATCGTGAACTTGTAATGACTGCAACAGCGAACAACTGGCGAAGCCCGCGCTAAAATGTGTGCATGGCTTCCCTCGCCTGTCCCCCCGATCCTGCCTTACTGGAGAGCGCTCATAGCGATGCGCTGGCGTGGGCGCATCCCGTGGTGCGGGAATGGTTTCTGGGCCGCTTCGGATCGCCGACCGAGCCGCAGATCGAGGGTTGGCCTGCGATCGTTCGCGGTGAAGCGACGCTGATCTCGGCCCCTACTGGCTCCGGCAAGACACTCACGGCTTTTCTGGTCGCCATCAACCGGTTGATCGTCGAGGCGATGGAAGGCCGGCTCTCACCGTTTACGCAAGTCGTTTACATTTCGCCGCTCAAGGCGCTGAGCAACGACGTGCAGAAGAACCTGGACGAGCCGCTGCGCGAAATCCTGCAACTCGCCCTGGAGCGGGGCTACCTGCTCCCGCAAATCCGTACCGGCCTGCGGACCGGGGACACGCTGCCCAAGGATCGCGTGGCGATGCTGAAAACGCCGCCGCACATCCTGGTCACCACGCCGGAGTCGCTCTATCTGTTACTCACCAGCGCGAAGGCGCGGGAAAATCTGCGCTGGGCGCGGACCGTGATCGTGGACGAAATTCATGCCATGGCCGACGACAAGCGCGGCGCTCACCTGGCGCTCACGCTGGAGCGGCTGGATGCACTCGTCACCGGCGAGAATCGGCTCACGCCGGGCGCGATGCTGACGGGCCTGTCACGCGCGCCGCAGCGCATTGGGCTGTCGGCAACGCAGAATCCAATCGAACTGGTGGCGGATTTTTTGACGGGAGTGCGAAAGGACACAGGAAGTCAGGAAACAGGAAGTCAGGGAGCAGGGAACAGGGAACAGGAAACAGAAAGCAGGGACTTGAGCTTCACAGGGAGATCCAATGCCTGTGCGTCTGGAGCTGCCAGCTCTCAAGTCGATGCTTCGATACCGGCGGCGCGACAGAGCTGTTCCCTGCCCTCTGTTCCGTGTTCCCTTACTTCTGCTCCCTGTTCCCTTGCTTCTGCCACCATCATCCAGGTGGGCCAGCGCCGCACACTCGATCTCGGCATTGAAATACCATCCAGCGAATTGAGCTCCGTGTGCGATTCCAAGATGTGGGTGGAGATCTTCGACCGCATCGCTGAACTCTGCCGTGAGCACCGATCGACACTCGTCTTTGTAAACACCCGCCGCATGGTGGAGCGGCTGTGCGGTGCGCTCGGCGAACGGCTTGGCGGCGAGAATGTCGCCGCGCACCATGGCTCGCTCTCACGAGCGCTGCGCCTGGACGCCGAGCAGCGCTTGAAGGCCGGCGAGATCCAATGTCTGGTCGCCACGGCCTCGCTTGAACTCGGCATCGACATTGGCGCAGTCGATTTAGTCATTCAGCTCAACAGCACACGCGCGGTGGCCACGGCGATGCAGCGTGTGGGACGTGCGGGGCACTGGCGCGGCGCGATTCCCAAGGGCCGCTTCTTTGCCACGACGCGCGACGACCTGCTGGAGATGGCCGCGCTGGTCCAGGCGATGCGTTCCGGCTCGCTCGACCGGCTGGAGATTCCGCCCAAGCCGCTCGACATCTTGATGCAGCAGATGGTGGCGATGTGCGCGGCGGAGCCCTGGCGTGAAGACGATCTGTATCGCCTGGTGACACGGGCCTATCCGTACCGCGATCTCACGCGCACGGAGTTTGACGAGCTGGTCGGCTTGCTGCACCAGGGCATCGAAAACTCGCGCGGCCGCTACGGCGCGTACTTGCTGCGCGACGGCATTGCGGGCGAGCTGCATCCACGGCGCGGTGCGCGCATGACCGCCATCGGCAATGGCGGCGCGATCCCCGATACGGCAATCTTCTCCGTCATCCTGCAGCCTGAAGGGACGCAGATCGCCACGCTCGACGAGCACTACGCCATCGACAGCGGACCCGGCGATGTAATCCAGCTGGGCAACGCGAGCTGGCGCGTTTTGATGGTGGAGAAAGAAGGTCGCGTACTGGTGGAGGATGCGCATGGCGCGCCGCCCAACGTGCCCTTTTGGGCCGGTGAGGCTCCGCAGCGGACAGACGTGCTGAGCGACTTTGTCGGCGCGCTGCGGGAGGAAGTTTGCCGCCGCACCAACGGCGTACATCACGAGCGTGTCCACATGGAGGATCCCCGGATCGCGACCGCCGCCGCATGGCTCATGGACGAGTGCTGCGTGTGTGAGTCCGCGGCGCGGCAGTTGTTGCAATATGTGGTGAGCGGATGCGCCGTGCTGGGTGCAGTGCCGACCAAGACGCGCATCATCGCCGAGCGCTTCTTCGATGAGGGCGGCGGCATGCAGTTGATCCTGCACGCACCCTTCGGCGGCCGCGTGAACCGTGCGTGGGGACTGGCGCTGCGCAAACGCTTCTGCCGCGGCTTCAACTACGAGCTGCAGGCCGCCGCGACCGACAACGGCATCAACATTTGCCTGGCCGAGCAGCACAGCTTTCCACTCACCGACGTCTTTCACTACCTCACTGACGGCACCGCGAAGGAACTGCTGGAGCAGGCCGCAATCGCCTCGCCCATCTTCAAAACACGCTGGCGCTGGGCCGCCAACCGCTCGCTGCAACTCTTACGTTTCCAGAAGGGCAAGAAGGTACCGCCGCAGGTCCAGCGCACCCGCGGCGAAGATCTGCTGGCGAGTGTCTTTCCGCAGGCCGCCGCATGTTTTGAAACCATCGTCGGCGACATTCAGATTCCCGATCATCCGCTGGTCCGCGAGGTAATGCAGGACGTGCTGCAGGAGGCGATGGACCTGCAAGGCCTGCAGGCCGTTCTGCGCGGCATCGACGATGGTTCGATCGAGTGCATCGCCGTGGACACGCCCGTGCCCTCGCAGTTTGCGCATGAGCTGCTGAACGCCAACCAGAACGCGTTTTTGGACGACGCCGATCTGGAAGAGCGCCGCGCGCGTGCGGTCTCACTGCGCCGTACCATCCCGGATTCCGTGCTGGGCGAAGCCGGCCGCCTGGACCCCGCGGCCATCCTGCAGGCGCGCTGCGAATGTTGGCCCGACCTGCGTGATGAGCATGAGCTGCACGATCTGCTGCTCAGTTGTGTGGCTCTTCCGGTGGCGTTGTTTGATGGAAGGCAACAGGACACAGGTGACAGGGAACAGGGAGTAGGGAACAGGGAGGAGCAGGCCCGCGATGCAGAGCTTGCCGCGCATCGCGCGCAGGTGAGCCGGCACTGGCCGCTGTTCTTTGAGCGGCTGCAATCGCGCGGGCGTGCCTGTGTCATTCATCTTGGCGATCAGGAGTGCTGGGTCGCCACGGAACGGCTTGGCTTTGTGGAGGTGCTGCGCGAAGCGGAGGTGGGCAGGGACAGTGTGGACACCGCCCTTCGCGATGGAGTCGCGCAGCATGGGGCACAGGAAGCCGTGCCGGTCGACGAAGCTCTCAAGCTGCTCACGCAAGGCTTTTTGCAGCTCCTTGGCCCCACCACTGCGAACGAGATTGCCTCACTCGCCGGTCTCGCACCGCGTGCCATCTTTCAGCAGCTAGTTGCCATCGAGATGCAGGGACTTGCGCTTCGTGGAGTATTCGAAAGCACCGGCCCAGCAGCTAACGAGACGAGTGTCGAGTGGTGCGAACGCCGCATCCTGCAGCGTATCCACAGGCTCACGCTGGGCAAGCTGCGCAAGCAGATTGAGGCAGTCTCGCCCGCCGTCTTTCTGCGCTGGCTGTTGCGCTGGCAGCACCTTGCGGCGCAGACACAGCTCAGCGGTGAAGAAGGCGTGCTGGAAGCTCTGCTGCAGCTGGAAGGCTTTGAAGCTCCAGCCGTGGAGTGGGAGCGCACCCTGCTGCCGCAACGCGTGAAGGATTACGACGGCAAGTGGCTCGACGCACTGTGCCTGAGCGGTGCCATCGGCTGGGGCCGCATCTCGCCGCACCCGGCGTGGGCCGCGGGCGATGGCGCGGCACCGCGGCGCGTCATCCCCACCAACATGGCGCCAATTACTTTCTATGTGCGCGAGTCCGCCGAGTGGCTCACCACCGCACTGGACGCAAAGAGTGTGGACGAATCCAAGCTGCAGGCCGCGCTCTCTCCTGAAGCGCTGAGCATGCGCGGAACCCTGCGCGACCGCGGCGCCTGCTTCTCGAGTGATCTGCAGCGGCTGTGTGTACTGAGCAAACAACAAACGCAAACTGCGCTGTGGGAGCTGGCTACCGCGGGCCTGGCTTCCGCCGACGGCTTCGATCAACTGCGCGCCATGATGGATCCAAAGCGCAAGCCACAGCTTGCTGAGCCGGTGGCCAATTGCGCAAAGCGCGGCACACGTTCCACGGCGGGCCGTTGGTCACTCTTCCTGGAGAATCACGCGCCGCAGCTCACCGCACCGCAACGCGCCCGCGTGGAAGAAGCCTCACTGGAAGCCGCCACACGCATGCTGCTGCAGCGCTATGGTGTGCTCTTCCGCGACCTGCTTCAGCGGGAGGCCAATGCACCCCGCTGGCGAGATCTGCTGCGCATGCTGCGTCGGCTGGAGGCGCGCGGTGAGGTGCGTGGCGGCCGCTTCGTGACCGGCTTCAGCGGTGAGCAGTTCGCCCTGCCTGAAGCGGTGGAGAGCATGCGCGCCACGCGCGACCTGAAGAGTGACGAAGTGGTGAGCCTGGCTGCGAGCGATCCAGTGAACCTGATCGGCATCGTTGTGCCGGGGGAACGCACCGCTGCGGTTGCGGGCCGGCGCGTGTGGCTGCGTGGCGGTGCGGCCTGTGATGAACATGGTGAATCGCTCGACGCCATCGCCACGCCGGAGGGTATCCGGCAGTTACGCAAGTCGCGGCCCAATCCACACGCAGACTCTGGCCTGGTGACAACAATTCCGGACTTTGCGGGCAAGCTCGCCCAGGATGGCCTGTTTGCGTGATCCTGAAACGTTGCAGCATCCACCTTCTGGTGACGACCCCGCCGGTGATTTCTACGAGGATGGGCCCTACGTTGTCTTCACAGCCGCCTTCCATCGCAAGCGCGGCTACTGCTGCGGCAATGCATGCCGCCACTGTCCATATGATGAAGACGGTAAACCGGTGCCCGGCAAAGGCGAATAGCATTGGCAACGCCGGACGGGCTATGCGGCTCTACGTCTCAATGGAATGTAGCGTACGTTGTATCCTCTTCCTTATTGCGGCACTTCCACTTTCCGCGACGCTTGCTGTCGCCCAAACAACACCAGCACCGTCTCCGGCCACCGCGAGTTGCTACGAGTTGCTGATGGCTTCCGCCAATGCTGCAAAAGCAGGAAAAGCGGAAGACGCCATCTTTTACTTCTATGCGGGCCAGCTGCGCCGCCGCTTGGAGACCGGTGTTTTCCCACCGGACAACGAGGCCGGAGAAAGCGAAGGCGTGTACGCGTTACAGTATCAACTCGGCAGCTCAATCAACATAACGGCGGCGGACAATCCGGCGGCACAGGAACGTGCGCTTGTCCGCTATGACGCATGGACGCCCGTGCTCCCCTCCGGATTCAAGCCGTTGTGGAGGAGCTCGCACCCTGCAAGCGCGGCCGCCGTTCAAGGACAGATTGCCGCAACCAAGAAGGACTTCTCAATGCACATGCACCAGATCAACACACTCATGCGCGACCCGGAGTACTACCGCCTCTTCCACGTAAGCCGCGATTGCAACATGATGCCGAAGGAAAAAGCACCCACGCCGGCGAACTGCAAAGGTGCGAACGACGGATTGCTGCGCATTGAAAAACAGCGAGGCATTGAGGGTGTGGCCACCCTGCACGCGAAGGATAATTGAGTAGAGCCCGCGCTCATCCGAGCAGCAAATCAGACGAGCAGGCGAAGCAGACGAGCAGACGGATCAGACGCCGTTGATCTGGTACACCGTGCAGAGCGCGGGCGCTGCAATCAGGAGGATGGCTGCCAGAACCAGCAGCACGACTCGGATCTGGTGGAGCCGGTCCCAGCTCGCGGCATCGTTTTTCCAGCCATCGTAAGCCGTCGTCATTCGGGCGAGCCGATTATTCCTGGGCACCAGCAGGCCGAGGGTCATCGCCAGGATAATGAATTGCAACAGTACCGCCGCAGCGATCAGCGTGCTTGCGGGCCCGCCGCGGTGAAGCCACCAGTCGCCCGCTGAGAGCAGCAGCGCTGCCGCGTACCAGAACGGCATCACGCGTCCGAGCCGGCCCGCCACACGTGGGGCCAGCAGCACCTGCGTCGCCTCATTCTGCTGCCGGAGGATGGGCTGCACAAAGGCCGCAACGCACACTTCGTTGCCAGTCATAACGGCAAGCGCGAACTCCGCGGCACGGTGCACGACGTCGGGCGGGGTGATGGGCATACCTGATTCGATGAGCGGACACGCCACGCGTCGCGCAAATCTATAATGATTACGAATCGACGGGGGCACGGCAGACAGATGGCACATATGGTGTTTTGCGCAAAGTACAAGCAGGAACTGGAAGGCCTGGACGAGCCGCCCTTCGACTCCGAGCTGGGACAGAAGGTCTACAAGACCATCAGCAAGAAGGCCTGGAACGAGTGGATTGAGCGCCAGAAGATGCTGCTCAATGAGTACCGGCTGCAGCCCTGGACACCGCAGGCGCAGGAGTTCCTGGTGGAGCAGATGAACGACTTCTTCTATGGCTCCGGCGGCGAACTGCCCAAGGAATTCGTCGCGCCCACGGCATAGTCTGGGCATGCATTGGGTGCCTCATCTTTACGACAGGACCATCGTCGTTAAGGTGGGTGCAACGCCCCAGGGAGACCCATGAATTTTTCGACGACCATCGAAACAAGCATGCACGGCCATGCCGCGGCGAACGGTAGCCGCTTTGTGCGTGCCTGTTTCCGTCAGCCGGTGGACCGTACGCCGGTCTGGTTCCTGCGGCAGGCCGGGCGTTACATGCCGGAATACATGGCGGTGCGCAAGCATCATTCGCTGCTGGAAATCTGCCGCACGCCGGAGATCGCTGCTGAGGTGACCATCACGGCTGCCGAGCGGCTGGGCGTGGATGCGGCGATCATCTTTGCCGACCTGCTGCTGCCGTTCACGCCCATGGGGCTCGACTTCGAATTTATCAACGGTGAAGGTCCAGTGGTGCACCAGCCGGTACGCACGCGCGAACACGTTCAGGCGCTGCGCACCGATCAGACCGACGATTTGAGGTACGTAGCGCAGGCAATCGAGAAGGTGGCGAAGCACTTTGCGCCGCCGCGCGCTGACGGCGACCAGCTCGGCATCATCGGCTTCTGCGGCGCGCCGTTTACGCTGGCCAGCTACATGATTGAGGGTGGCAGCTCACGCAATTACATCGAGACAAAAAAGATCATGTACGGAGACCGCGGCACGTGGGACTTGCTGATGGACAAGCTGGTTACCGTGCTGGTGGAGTACGCTGGCCAGCAGGTCGCGGCGGGTGCAGATGTCATCCAGATTTTTGACAGTTGGGCCGGTGCCCTGGCCGTCAACGACTATCGCGAATATGTTCTGCCGCGCACCACGGAGCTTGTGCAGCGGGTGCAGGCGTTGGGCGTGCCGGTGATCTACTTCGGCGTTGACACGGCGTCACTGCTGAGCACCATGCGCGAGACCGGCGCGGATGTTTTGGGCCTGGACTGGCGCGTGCCGCTGGACGAGGGCTGGCGGTTGGCGGGCCGGCATGTGGCCGTGCAGGGGAATCTTGATCCGATTGCGCTCTTTGCCCCGCAGGAGGTGTTGCATGCTCGCGTGAAAGCCGTGCTGGATGCGGCGGGCAATCGCGATGGACACATCTTCAACCTGGGCCACGGCATTGTGCCGGGTACGCCGGTGGACAACGTGATCGCCGTAACGAAGTGGGTCGCCGAGATGAGCCGGCGTGAGGTGGCCGCATGAATAACCTTGTGTATTTCCTATTGGGCTTCGCGGCGGAAAAGCTGCGTCTTGCGCAGGTGCTGGAACCGTTTCATCAGCAACTGGCAAAGCAGGCCGTAGTGGCGAGTGCCCGCCCCGCTCGCGAGTTTGCCGCTCTGGAACGGAGTAACGCCGCGGAGATCGATCGCGCCTTTGCGTCGGTTCAGGGTGATCGTGCGCCTGAAAAACCTGTCATTGGTGACACTTCGAGTGTGATCGAAGTGACCAAGCCGGAAGCGGTGCTGCTGCTGGCTCATGGCACGCCTGATGTGCTGGGCGAGATGGATGCGTACCTGAAGTTGGTGACCGGCGGCCGCGGTGTTCCGCCGCACGTGGTGCATGAGCTGCAGGAGCGCTACGCGGAGATCGGTCTGCGCGAGGAGCCGACCGAGGAAGGCCCGCACTTGACGCGCTGGACGCTTTTGCAGGGCCGGCTGCTGGCTGAGCGCATGGGCGTGCCGGTCTACGTGGGCATGCGCAACTGGAAGCCGTTTATTACCGACGTGGTGGCGCAGATGAAAGCCGACGGCATCCGCTCCGCACGCACGCTCTGCCTGGCGCCACAGAACAGCCGCACCAGCGTGGGCCTGTATCGCCGCGTGGTGGAAACGGCTGCCGGCGGCGAGTTGAAAATCGACTTCCTCGCGGGCTGGGCGGAGCATCCGCTGCTGGCGCGGGCCTTTGCGCAGACGATGCGCACGGCGCTCGACAAGGCCCGTGCGACCGGCGCGCGTACGGCGGTACTGTTCACGGCGCACTCGGTTCCCTGCCGCACCGTGCAGGCCTCCGTCAAGCCGGTGGAGCATCACGGCATGGTGCTGGCCACTGAGCCGGACACCTATAACTCCGAGTGCAAGCTGACCGCAAAACGCATCGCCGCGGAGTTGGCACCGGGCGGTTCGCTGAATGGCAGCGCGAGCGGCGGCGCACCTCTTCAGGAGAGCGACTGGTACTTCTGCTTCCAGAGCCAGGGCTTGAGCGGCGGTCCGTGGATAGGTCCCAGCGTGGAGGACACGCTGGCCGCGCTGAAACAGCAGGGTTACGAGCATGTCGTGATGCAGCCCGTCGGGTTCCTTTGCGATCACGTCGAGATCCTGTACGACATTGACATCGCCTTCCAGCAGACGGCGAAGGAGGTGGGCATCACGGTCTCCCGCGCCATGAGCCTGAACGATTCGCCAACGCTGATCTCCGCTCTGGAGGACCTGGTGCTGCACGGTGTGGTGCACACGCCCGACGCTGTTCCGGGTGGAATGGCCGAGGTGGTCCGCGTGCTTGCGCCATTGCCGGAGCCGGCGATGGTAAGTGAAGCGCAGCCAGAAGCCGTGGTGGCCTGAGCGTGCCGCGCTCCATTGCTATTGTGGGCGGCGGCGTGGCCGGGCTGGCCGCCGCGTATCAGCTTGCGAAGCTGCAGCGCGAGGGTGCCGGCGTCACTTTCACGCTCATCGAAGCGTCAGACCGGCTGGGCGGCATTCTTGAAACGCAGCGCCATGCTTCGCCAGACGGCCAGGGCGAGTTCATTGTGGAGTGCGGCCCGGACGGCTGGGTGAGTGAGAAGCCGTGGGCGCGCGAGGCAGCGGTGGAACTCGGCCTGGAAGATGAGCTGCTGCCCTCCAACGATGCCGCACGCGTGACGTATGTGCTGCACGGTGGCCGGCTGGAGCCAATGCCGGACGGCATGCGCATGATGGTGCCCTCGTCCACCGCGGCCATTGCGGAGACCCCGCTCTTCAACGCGGAGGCGCGCGCCGCCTATGCCGCCGAACCGGGCCGGGCGGAGGAGCTGAAGCGCAGCGCGCCCGATCACGACGAATCCGTTGCGACTTTTGTGGAGCGGCACTTTGGCGCGGAAGTTCTGCACACCGTGGGCGCTCCGCTGCTGGGCGGCATCTTTGGCGGCGATGTGCGAGAGCTGAGCGTTCGCTCGGTCATGAAGCCGTTCGTTGAGATGGAGCGCGAGCACGGTTCGCTCATCCTTGCGGCACAGGCACGCAACGCACAGCAGCAGGGCAAACCGAAGCCATCGATTTTTACCTCACTGCGCAGCGGCACAGGCACGCTGGCCGAACGCATGGCGGCCACGCTGCCAAGTGAAAGCATTCACCTGCGCCGCCGCGCCACGGGGCTTTCCCGTGAGGGCGGCCGTTGGCGTGTCTTCACGGAGATCCAAGCAGGCGCGCAGGGCACATCGCCCATGACTGTGGAAGCGGACGAGGTGCTGCTGGCGCTGCCCGTGCTGCTCGCGCGGGAACTGCTGCGGTCCATTGATGAACGCGCCTTTGAACTGATGGCAATGCGCACCAGCAGCGCGGCGATCGTCGCCTTTGGCTTTACGGCGGAGCAGCAGGTCAGCTGGCCGAAGGGCTTCGGCTTCCTGGTGCCCGACGGCGAAGATTCCAGACTGCTCGCCGGTACCTTCAGCGACCAGAAGTATGAGCATCGCGTGCCGGTGGGCGGCCGTCTGGTGCGTGCCTATTACGGCGGTATTGACGTCGCAGAGGATGGGAGTGAACTTCCGCTCTGGGCGATGCGGGATCTGCATGCTGCAAATGCCCGGGCCGAACTGGAGCGCATCGTCGGCCCGCTGCCGGATCCCGCGCTGACCGTTGAGCGAGTATGGCCGCGCGCTCTGCCGCAGTACGCGGTCGGCCACGGCGAGCGTATGGCGGAACTTACCGAGCGGATGAAGTCGCATGGCACGCTGCAGCTGCTTGGCAACGGCTATCGCGGTGTGGGTCTGCCGGAGTTGATCCGTGACGGACGTGAGGCGGCTCGGCGGGTCGCTGGCGTCTAGCTGGCTTCGCCCGTCTTACCGTGCAGCAAAGTCGAATCGCCGCAGATGCAGCCAGGGTCCACCAAGGTAGCGCCACAGGTCAAGCCCGACCGCCTGACATTGCCAAGGCTGAAAACCCGCCTGCAGCAGCGCAAACGTCTCGCGGGCCAGTTGGGGAGCCACTTTGTTCTGCACCACCACGTGGGGACGGAAACCCTGCCGGTCCTGCGCGGAGAGCGCAGCTGTAAACAACTCCGTGAGCTTGCGGTGCAGCGTTCTGGCCTGGGGTGACGTCAAGAACAGAGCCACGCCGCGGCCTAAGGACTTCAGCTCAGTCACCTGCATCGCGAATGGTTCTGTCTGTCCTGCAATCGACCCCAGGGCCGCCTGCACTTCATCGCTTTCCGGCAGACTGTGAAAGAGCGTGAGATGGGCAGGGATGCGGTTCAGCTCCGGCGGGAAGTGTTGCTGCCGAAGCACCTCAAACCGCTCCTGCGCTTGCTCATCCAGCGCCAATGTCAGAACGCAGGACACGCTTACTTCTTGGGTGCCGAGCCGGGCGCGGCCGCCGGCTTGCTGTCCGGAGTGGCCGGCCCCAGCGTGGGTGCCTTGCTGGCCGGCGCGGGGGCTGCGCCGCCGTCTGGTGAGGTGCGCTGCATGTTGGTCTGGAAGGCCGCCGTAGCTGCCTGGAACTGCGGCTGCATGCCGCTCAGTGTTCCCTGTAATATCTCGACGGTTTTTTGCGAAACTTCGGGAGTTTTACTTACGAGGGCCTGGCCGGCGGGTGTCTTGTAGAACGCCAGAATGCCATCAAGCTCCGGCTCGGTAAAGGTCGCCATGTAGAGATCCACAATTCTGGGGTGAACGGTATCCCACTTTGCGCCGTCCTTGGCAATGGTCTGGATCTGGTCCAGGTAATCGGCCGCAATCTTCTTCTGCTCAGGAGAGGTGGCTGCCTGCACCATGACCTGGCGGGAGGCCGAGGAGCGTATCTGCGCGGGGACGTTGGAAAGCATCTGCTGCGAGACTGCGTCAATCTTGGTGGCCGTCAGCATCTGCTCAACCTTGGCGCGCTTGGAGGCGTCGTCCGCATGGGCGGCGAGCGGAAAGAGGCAAAGGGTGAGGCTGCAGGCAAGTGCGAAAGAACGGTGCATGAAATCTCCGGAATGAATAGGGATGGCCTGTGCTCCGGGCACGGCGTCTTCCAGGGGTTATGACGGCTTGGCTGATATGAAGTTATCGTAAGCAGCCTGTCAGAGGCGGAAAGTGCGAGCAGGTCGGCCAAAGCAAGGGCGGAGTTGACCGGGCCCCGCCGCTATTTCGGGGCCGCCGCGCTGCCTCCCACGCCATTCGGATACTTCGCCTGCATCTCCTTGGCAAATTGCATCACGGCGTCGCGCAGCTTGGGTTGCAGATCCACCATCATGGACTGGGTGACGGCCTGGGACTTGTTGAGCAGTTCCGGCTGTTTGGCTACCATCTCCTGCCCGACGGGTGATTTGTAGAACGCAATCAGGCCGTCAATCTCCTGTTCGGAATAGGTGGAAGCATAAATCGAGGTGAATTGCGGCTCGAGCTTGGTCCAGCTCGCTTCCGTCTGTACGATGCCCAGGACCTTTCGCATAAAGGCATCCATGTCTTTCTGCTGTTCCGGCGTGATCTTGGCGCCGGGAAACATGGCCTGCATCATGCGCGGCAGCTGTTGCACCTGCTGCTGAAAGGTTTGGGTCATTGCCTGGTCGATGTGGGCCAGGCGAAACATCTCATGCAGCTTCTCGCGCTTGGAGGAATCATCCGCGTGCAAAGGCACAACGGCGAGCAGAGTAAAAGTGGAGAGAAGAGCGGCGCGTGAGAGAACATGGCGCATGACAGACCCTTTCGTGGTGCAACGGCGGTGGAGAATGCGGGTTGGTGCCTCGGGAGAGGCCGTCTCCCTCTGTCTGAAACTATATGCGTAAGCCGGGAATGTGTGTTGTATGCATCCCCGCTGTCCTCGCGCACGGAGATTCGCGGCGCCCGTGGTCGCCTCTTTGGCAATACAGCTGTCGTGCAGGTGGGAATCCGGGAGCGAGGGAGCCCCGGTCCGGGGCAGATGATGGAGTTTCGCTGCATTGCGCGACCCGCACGCGCAGAGCACTTTCCGTTCATACGCCAAAGGTGGTGAAGGTGGCGTAAGCCCCCCTCCGTGGAGGTTGGCATCACATTGCGCGGACAGGGGACAGTAATGTTCCCTCTCAAATCGTTCAATCACGGAGACATTAGTATGGCGACGAAGAATTTTGAAGCAACGATCAAGGCGCTTGGCGATATCAGCTCGCTCAAGCCGGAAGCGGCCATCAAGAATATTGACGGCTGGGAGAAGTTTCTGGAGCAGCATGAGGTTGAGGGTGCAAAGAAGCTGGTGACCGACCTGAACCAGCTCAAGAAGCTGCTGGGTGAAACACCACTAGATGATAAGAAGATCAAGCCGCTGGTGCACAAGCTTGGCAAGGAAACCGCCGCACTGGCAAGCCACGCAAAGGCTGGCGAGTCAGACGAGGTCAAGAAGCTGGGCGAGGCGCTGCAGAAGGCTCTCTAGTTCCGCGACAAGATTCAAGGAAAACAGATCCGCAAGCGCCTCCGGGGCAACACTCTCGGGCCGTGCTTGCGGATTTGCCGTTTGTTCGTTTCACGGCGGTGAACTCCTTTCAAGCGCAAAAGAGCATGCCCGCCATCCCATTCCGGCGGAGCCATTTACCATTGGGGATGGGCCGCTGTGCGCCGCTGGTGCGCGAGCAAGCCGTCGAGCGTGCGGTGTCCCGCTCGGAGAAGAGGAAGCACTTGGCAGAGATCCGCAATCCCAACCAGGGCGGCGGCGGTGGTGAGAACCGCTCGCTGCTCTTTATGATGCTGGCCATGGTCGTCGTTTTCGCGGGACTGCAGTTTTACCGCAGCCGAAAAACGGAGCCGCTGCAAAAGCCCACGACGCAGACGCAATCGCAAGGCGCCACGGCGTCCGGCTCTCCCGCCATGCCGACGAATGGCCAGGCAGGCGCGCCCGCGCCCACAGGTTCCACGGCTTCGTTCAATGCACAGGCCGCGGCGCAATCCGCCGTGCCAGCCGCCGTTCCAGCCGTGGTCGCTTCCGCTGAGAGTATGACCACCGTGGAGAACGAGCTTTACCGGATACAGTTCTCCAACCGCGGTGGTGAAGTCCGTTCCTGGATCTTGAAGAACCAGAAGGACCGCTACGGCACGCCACTGGATCTGGTGCACGGTCAGGCAGCCAAGCAGTTTGGCTACCCATT
The DNA here is from genome assembly GCA_964246795.1 of uncultured Terriglobus sp. Classification (GTDB taxonomy): domain Bacteria; phylum Acidobacteriota; class Terriglobia; order Terriglobales; family Acidobacteriaceae; genus Terriglobus. Next base: position 41,608 of record CAXTRR010000029.1, read on the forward strand.
GGCGATTTATACCTATGACGCAAACCTGAACAGGAGTATCAGTGGATCGCTCTTTGTGCCTTCTGCCACGGGCGCGCTCACCGCACCGCAAACGCTGACGTTTCACTATGCGCAGAACGGCTTTGAGATCACCAAAAGCTTCCGCTTTGACGAAACCTATACCGTGCACGCGGAAGCCGAAGTGAAACACAACGGCGTGCCCATGCGCGCGCTGCTCAGCTGGCCCGGCGGCTTTGGTGACCAGGAGCAGCCCCAGGATTACAACAGCGCCAAGCTGGAGACCATGCGCGGCGGCAAGGAGGAGCACACCGACTTCAAGAAGATCAGCGGGGGCGACACACTGAACGCGCCGCTGGACTTTGCCGGCATTTCCGACCAGTACTTTGCGGCGGTGCTGCTGCCGGACGACTCACAGACAGCCAGCGCCGTCACGCTGTCTCACACCATTGACGTGCAGAAGCTGAGGCGCGACGGCACGCCCGCCGGCAAAAGCGTGGACGTTCCCCTGCCGGGCATCGCCGTAGGAAGCGTAGAAGGGCCGTCCAAGCTGCGCGTCTTTGCGGGCCCCAAGTCGGTACCGGTGTTGCGTGCGGTCAAGGTCTCCGGCTCTGACGCAACGCTGGAACAGCTGATGGATTTCGGCTTCTTCGGCCCCATCGCGAAGGCACTCTTCTGGGCGCTGTACTGGGTCCACGGCCACTTTGCCAGCAACTGGGGCTGGGCCATCGTGCTGCTCACGCTGCTCATCAACGCCGTGCTCATCCCGTTGCGCATCCAGACCATGAAGTCCGCGCTGAAAATGCAGCGAATTCAGCCGCAAATGGACGCAATCAAGGCGAAATATGCCAAGTACAAGGTGACTGATCCGAAGAAGGCCGAGATGAATGGCGAGATCATGCAGCTGCAAAAGGACAACGGCGTAAATATGTTCGGCGGCTGCATCCCCACGCTGATCCAGATGCCGCTGCTCTTCGCCATGCTCTCAACCATTCCCAAGGTTTTTGAGCTGCGCGGTGCACATTGGTTCTGGCTCCATGACCTAACCGCTGCCGACCCCTATCACATTCTGCCGATCACCCTGGTGGTTTCGCAATTCCTGGTTTCGTTCTACATGCCGAGCCCGGGCGTGGACCCGGCGCAGCAGCGCATGATGGCGTTCATGATGCCAGCATTTTCGCTTTTCATCACGTGGAACTATGCCTCTGGATTGGGGATTTACTGGGTCGTTGGCAACATCCTGATGGTGATCACACAACTGGTTATGAATCAGACGGCACTTGGCAAAGAGATGCGGTCACTGGCCGCAAAGCGGGCACGCAAGCGCGTCGGCGCGCCGCAGGGCAAGGTGATCCAGGGCCGCAGGTAGACGGGGGTGCAGAAGTCGTTTAGAGATTCCTGCTGAATTTCGAAGATTGGCGATGAAAGACTTCACGATAAGTCCAAGCAAGCTGCAACATATCTACGATCTTCATGGCCGAGATTTCGGTCTATCGGGATCGAAAAATCCACAACAGCTTTCCAGGTTGCGCGACCTCATTGCCCATCATCTTGAAGCTCTGGAGACAAAGAAACGAGAAGGCTACTATCGGGGGCAGGGCGCTGTTTTATTTCTGAACGCCGACACGGGTATTGTGGTAGTCAGCGATTCAGCGAACAGAGTAGTAGCGGCTTTTAAGGCAAGCTCCGCACAGATCGGCTACATCGATTCGAAAGGCAGGCTCAATTGATCAACAGTGGCGATCGAGTGGAATTGAATATCGGACGAGATGAAGCCCTGGTGCTCTTCGAAATGCTGGCCGACTTTTACGGTCAGGCTTGCCTCCCCATCAAGAGCCCCGTGGAGAAGCTCGCATTAGTGCGTTTGCAGGGATCGCTCGAACGAGCCATGGTAGAGCCATTTTTGCCGGAATACCGCACCCTGGTCGATGAGGCGCGATCGCATCTTGCCAGGGATTCTGGCCCATTGTAGGCTGGCCTGCTTTCCGGGCGGTGCTCTTCGCCGAACGGCTGTTTTCGATAAAATCGGAAACAGCCCAGCAACAGGCGACGGCGGAAAGGGTCCATGCAAGACCTTGCGACAGCGGCGCGGCAGGCCGCCGAATTGATGAAACTCCTGACAACCACCGGCGGTCTGCGACTGAAGTACAGGATTGTGGCTGGCCCTGGAGCGGCGGACCCCGATGGGCTGGAAGACCGGCTCATCTATGTCGACATGGATGGTCCTGATGCCGAGCTGCTGCTGGACCGGGATGGCGAAGCGCTTCGTGCCCTGGAGCACCTGGCCGCTAAAATCATTGGCCTGGAGCCCTACGAGCACGACCGCATCAGCTTCGACGCACTCGGTTTCAAAGCTGACCGTGCAGCCGATCTGCGCGAGATGGCCGACCGCGGCATCCGCTATGTCCGCGATCGCGAGCGGCCCTTCAGCTTTGACCCGATGAGCAGCCGCGAGCGCCGCCTGCTACACCTGCTGCTGAAGCCACATGAGGACTTGCGCACGGAATCCAGCGGCGAAGGCAGCCGTCGTTTTGTGGTGCTCTATCCAAAAGACATGCCGGCACGGCCCAACAACATGAACCGCGCGGAGGAGATTGCCAAACGGTTCCGGCGGCGGTAGGGCTGTAGCAGGCCAACCGTTCTGGCCTGAAGCGCGGGCAACGCTCCCCGGGCCGCCTCTGCTCCGGTGATACTGGAGGGGTGTTGCCGCTCCATGATTCCGGTGATCCCACAAGCGACACCATCGTTGCCATCGCTACGGCACCAGGGCGCGGCGGCATCGGAATTGTCCGGCTTTCTGGATCGCATGCGCTGGCAGTGGCGCGCCATCTCACCACTCTGAAACAGAACCCTGCCGGGCGCCACGCACGGCATATTCACGTGCTGGATCAGAACGGTGGGCGTCTGGACGACGCTCTGCTCACCTGGTTCCCCTCGCCCCACAGCTACACCGGTGAGGAGGTTGTGGAGATCGCCACCCACGGCGCTCCCGTCATCCTGCAAGCCGTGGTGGAGCGGGCCTTGCACCACGGTGCCCGGCTTGCCCGCGCCGGTGAGTTCACCGAGCGCGCTTTCCTGAACCGGCGGCTTGACCTGACGCAGGCCGAAGCCATACGCGACCTGATCGAGGCGCAAACACTCACACAGGCGCGCATGGCCGCAGAGCAACTGGGCGGCTCACTCGCGCGGAGTATCCGGCCCGTCAAGCAGCAGTTGGTCGAATTGGTCGCGATGCTTGAAGCCGGTATTGACTTCGCGGAAGACGATCTGGAGACGATACCCGCCGCTGAGATTGCCAGGCGCATCACCGATCTTGTTCCTCCGCTCGAGGCACTGCTGCAAAGCTATGCGCACGGCCGGCTCCTCCGCGAAGGCCTGCGCATTGCACTGATCGGTAAACCCAACGCGGGCAAGAGTTCGCTTTTCAACCGGCTATTGGAACGCGAACGTGCCATTGTGACTCCGGTAGCTGGAACCACGCGCGATGTGGTGAGCGAACGTACCGCCATTCAGGGCATCCCGGTCGAACTGCTCGACACGGCAGGCCTGCGTGACACACAGGACGAGATCGAGCGGCTTGGCGTCGCGCGCTCCCATGAGGCTGCGGCAGAGGCCGATCTGGTCCTGCAAATCCTGGATGCACGCGATGGTCCACCGGGCAATCCGCCAGTGCTCGCGTCCGCGGCAATGCTTTCGCCGGCTTCGGTTGGCCTTCCGTCGCCTGCTTGCGTGCGTCTGCCGGATGCGGATCTTGTGCAGTCAGCCGGCTCATATCCAGAAGAAACGCGGTTGCAGGCGACGCAATCGTTACCTTCGCCATTCAGCGAGCGCGCCTTGCAAACGCCGGCGCTTGTGATCCTCAACAAAGCTGACCTGCTCTCGCCCGCGCAGAAACAGGAATTCAGCGAAGCCGGCCACACGCTCACGTCGGCTCTCACCGGCGAGGGCATCGAGCAGCTCCGCCAGGCCATTCTGACCCACGCGGGCGCCGCGCCGGACCTGAGCGGCTCCGCGCCCTTGAGCAACTTGCGCCAGCATGACACCATCACGCGCTGCCTCGCAGCTCTTCACAAGTCACAGAACGCTCTTGCTGCCTCTGTGCCCCATGAGATGCTGCTGCTGGATCTCTACGAAGCGCTGCACGCGCTGGACGAACTCACCGGAGAAACCACCCCTGAAAGCATCCTGAACCTGATCTTTTCCACCTTCTGCATCGGCAAGTGATGGCGATTTACCGGCACCAAGCGCATCCACTTTTGATGACTGCTGATTCCCCTTGACAATCGACACGAGATACTAGCATTCTTGTTGAACGTCATAGGAGGAAGGATGCCGCCGCCATCGGATTTGCTGCAAGGCACATTGGATTTGTTGATTTTGAAAACACTGGAGCCTGAGTTGATGCACGGCTGGGCGATCGTGCAAAGAATTCAGCAACTCTCGCGAGAAGTGCTGCAGATCGGCCAGGGCTCCCTGTACCCCGCACTGCATCGCCTGGAATACAAGGGCTGGATTAAGTCGGAGTGGGGCACTTCTGAAAATAACAGGAAAGCTAAGTTTTACTCCCTCTCCCGCACCGGCAAGAAACAGCTTGCGGCCGAGATCGAGCAGTGGAGCCGGCTTTCCGGGGCGATTGCGCTGGTATTGAACCACAGCTAGAGAGGGAGGGCAGACGAAAGTTCTACTCAAGCGGTTCCAAAGTTTTTTCGCACCGGCGACGCGACGAGACATCGATGAAGACATCCAGTTTCATCTGGAGCAGCAGATCGCAGCGAACATCGCCTCCGGTATGACCGAAGCTGAAGCGAAGAGGCAAGCCGCTATCGCTTTCGGTGGTGTAGAAAGTGTCCGAGAGCGGACCTTTCATCAGCGGCCGAGTTTTTACCTAGAAGTTATCGCTCAGGATGTTCGTTACGGGATTCGTGGACTCCTGCGCTCCCCTGCCTTCGCGGTTACGATCATCGCGACACTGATCCTTGGCATTGGGGTGACGACGGCTGTTCTCAGCGTAGTCGATCGCATCCTTTTTAGGCCACTTCCTTACTACCAAGGCGATCGTCTCGTTTCTCTGGGTCTTGTGCAATCACTTGAGCCGCAGGAATTCATGGTTGGAGGTTTTTTTTACAACTGGCGCGATCGCCAGCAGCCATTCCAAATGATTTCAGCAGAGAGCGCAGTTCCGGATGAGTGCGACCTTGCAGACCACAATCCAGTTCAGATCGTTTGTGCGGCTGCAGATGCAAATCTTCTGCCCATGCTCGGTATCTCGCCGCTTCTTGGGCGCACTTTCCAGCCAGAGGAGACCCGCCCTCATGGAGCTCCGGTTGCACTCCTTACCTATGGCCTGTGGTCCAGTCGCTATCACCGCGACCCAGCGATTCTGAATCAAAACATCCACGTTAACGGCATCACCACGCATGTAATCGGCATTCTGCCACAACATTTCGAGCTGCCCAGTCTTCATGCAGCGGACATCATTCTGCCTTTTGTTCTTGATGAAAATGTTCAGAGAACTTTAAGCCCAGGCACCCCGATGCGAGCATTCGCCCGCTTAAGGCCAGGTGTCACTATTGAGCAAGCACGAGCGGAGATGGACCCGCTTTACCAAGGCGCTCTCCAGATCATTCCCGCGGAAATTCGAAAGGATTTTCACTTGCGTGTTCGTTCGCTGCGCGACCGGCAAATGCAGAATGCTAGACCTCTCGCCTGGGCTCTGCTCGGGACAGCATCGGCGGTTCTGCTGATCGCGTGTGCCAACGTGGCAAGTCTCTTGATGGCACGGAATACGGTACGTACGCGAGAAATGGCTGTGCGCTCTGCCTTGGGAGCGACGCGGCAAAGGCTTGTGGCTCAGGCATTCACAGAGTCCTTGCTGCTCTCCATTGCAGGAGCCGCCGGAGGAGTACTGCTGGCTGCGATCCTCGTCCGCCTTTTCGTTGCAATTGCGCCTCCCGCCATCCCTTACTTCAGCCATACTGCAATCGATCTGCGAATCATTCTCTTCACAGTTGCCATTTCAGTTCTGTGCGGCTTCAGCTTTAGCCTTCTCTCGGCGTTTCATAAGTCCAGCAATGAGTCCCTGAGCGCACGGTCGATGAGGACGCATCAGGGGCTACTGCTCCGTAAGGTTTTGGTCATTGCACAAATCGGCGTCAGCATGTTGCTCCTGGCTGTAGCCAGCCTGCTCGCGCGAAGCTTTTGGAACCTCTCTCAACAAAACCTCGGGATGGCAGCAGACAGCATTGTCACCGCAAACATTACCCTCGGAATTCACGACTATGAAACGAGCACCAAAGTCTCTGGGTTCTTCGATCAGCTATCCAACCGCTTGCGCTTCGGTCCGGGTGTCAGTTCAATCGCGATTGCAGATTCTCTTCCGCCGGCTGCAGGTCACAATCAATCGCGCTTCAGCTCGATTGGCATCTCCGGCCGTCCACCCTCTCCAGGCCAGGCAGGAGGTTCCATCACTTACCGTTGGGTCTCTCCGGACTATTTCCGTACGCTCGGCATTCGCATGCTTCGTGGACCAGGTTTTATGGAAAATGACGTGCCGGCAAAAGCTCACCTTGTGGTGCTCAGTAAGACCCTCGCCGGACGGCTGTTCCCAGGGACTGATCCGCTCGGCAAGCAGTTGGAGCTGGACCGTTCTTCTTCCGGCAAAGTTGGGGATGTTGTCGAAAAGACCTTAGACATCAATGATTTCTATACCGTGGTGGGTGTAGCCGCAGACGTAAATAACGGCAGCCTGGCCGATGAAAATCTGCCGGAGTATTACCGCCTGAGACGGAACAGCATCGACGATTGGCAGCGCGAAGGGGCGTGGGGAGGAACAGCAGCAATTGCGCTTCGGACATCATTGCCTGCCAGTGCTGTGGCTCCCTGGATCCGTTCACAAGTTGCCGCGCTCGATCCAAACCTTCCAGTTGACATAGCGACAATGGATCAAAGGATTAGAACACTGGCGGATGGCCCGCGCTTTCAGGCGCTGCTTGTCGGTGCGTTTGCAGGCACCGGCCTATGCCTGGCAATCGTCGGGGTCTATGGAGTTGTCTCGCTATTGGTGGCCCAGCGCACACAGGAGATTGGAGTGCGGATTGCATTGGGAGCGAGCCGGCGAAATATCCTGCGGATGGTACTTCAGCAGAGCTTACGACTCATCTTCGCAGGTCTGTCCATTGGATTGTTGTTGTCTTTTGCCATCTCGCATGCTCTGGTTAGCCTGCTCTTCCATGTCATGCCGTACGACCCCTTCAGCTTAGTTATCGTCACCCTGTCATTGACGCTAAGCACCTTTGTTGCTGCTTTACTTCCAGCGGCGTCCGCAACCAAGGTTGATCCAGTCATAGCACTGCGCTACGACTAGAACGCTATTGTGAATGATTCCGCGAGTTAGGGAATAGCGCGCAGGAGTGCGTTAAAGGCGTCATGGTGAAGGCCTTCCAGGTATGCAGTCGAGCCGTCCATAGCGCGCGCAGAACTGAACTTTGCGGATTTCCCGATCATCACTGCAGGCTGGAGAACGATGAAGCGGTTCTGCGGGATGATGGATAAAAACTGCAAACGAAACGCCATGGGGCTAGTAGAAGCTAGCCATAGAGGTAGTTAGTGCAAAGAATACCTACTCGTTCACCGTGCGGACTTATGCATCCACTCGTACGCGACTCCAGAAAGACGGCTCTCCGCTGACGAGCAGCAATCTACCGGCAAGCTATTCGACCATAGGGGCTGGGGTCGCTACGACCACACCGTTAGGAAGTCTTTTAGGAAGTATTGAGGAAGAAGTACCGTCGACGACGACGGAGGTCGATTTGGTCGTTCAGGCGCTGGCGGAGCAGGCCGGTGTCGCAGATGCCGGGGCTGCCAATCGCCTGATCGCCGAATGCCGTTCAGTTTGCTCGGATGCCGCGATTGCCGAGATCATCGAGATCGTCAAGGAGAAGGCCTTTGCCGCGAGATGCCGGAAGGATGTTCGCAACCTGATCGGCTTCCTGCTGTCGACCGTTCCGCCAGTCTTCGACGGTCAGGGGA
>CAXTRR010000030.1:0-42910 GCA_964246795.1 uncultured Terriglobus sp.
GGGCCTGGACCGCTCCGTCGCGGATGATCGCGAGATTCTGCTGAACAGCCTGCGCTCGCAACTGCTCTCGCTCGAAACAATCCGCATGTGGGAGAAGAATCCCGACACCTACCAGAGCGGCGTCACCGGCTCCATCTTCACGCTCATGGAGCGGCCCTATGCCTCGGCCGACACACGCCTGCGCGCGGTGGTCGAGCGCGAGCGGCTCATTCCCGTGGTCTTTGCGGAGGCCCGCAAGAACCTGAAGAACCCGCCGAAGATCTACACGGAGATCGCCCTGGACCAGAATGACGGCCTTATCAGTTTCTTCCAGACTGACGTGCCTTCCGCCTTCGCCGATGCCACGGACGGCATGACCAAGGCGGAGTTTGTGCAGACCAACGCCGCCGTGATTGCCGCGCTGAAGAGCTATGGCGAATGGATGCGCTCCGACCTGCTGGCCCGCTCCAACGGCAGCTTCGCCTTTGGCGCGGACACCTATCGCAAGAAGCTGCAGTATGACGAGATGGTGGATACGCCGCTCGATAAACTGCTCGCCATCAATAGCGCGAACATGAAGCAAAATCAGGCCGACTTTGCCCGCATTGGAAAGGAATTGGACCCGAGTAAGACACCGCAGGAGGTGCTGGCGCAACTGGCGCGCATCCATCCTGCGCCGGACAAGCTGCTGGACACTTTCCGTGACAGCTTCTCCGCGGAGATTGCGTTTCTACAGCAGCGCCACATTATTACGCTGCCCAGCGAAGTTCGCCCGGTGTTGGAAGAAACGCCGCCGTTCGAACGCGCGACGACGCAGGCCAGCATGGACCCGCCGGGCCCCTTTGAGCGCAACAGCACCAAGGCCTACTTCAACGTAACGCTGCCGGACAGGAGTTGGGACGCCGCGAAGACGGAGGACTACATGGCCGCCTTCAACGTCGGCACCATCGTCTCCACCTCAGTGCATGAGGCCTACCCCGGCCACTACACGCAGTTTCTGTGGCAGGAGCGCTTCCCGTCCAAGGTGCGCAAGCTGGTGAATGCGGCCACGCAGGTAGAAGGCTGGGCGCACTACTGTGAACAAATGATGCTGGACGAGGGTTTTGTGCCGCCCGGAGCCGACGAACGAACACAGAAGCTGATCCGGCTGGGACAATTGCAGGATGCGTTGCTGCGGAACGCACGCTTTACCGTAGGCATCAAAATGCACACGGAGGGCTGGACTCCGGCGCAGGCAGAAGATTATTTCGTAAAGGAAGGCTATCAATCTGCGGCGGTGGCCCGGGTGGAAATCCGGCGCGGCTCAGCCGATGCAACCTATCTGTATTACACGCTGGGCAAACTGGAGATCCTGAAGCTGCGGGCGGATATGCGCGCCAAGCAGGGTGCGGCGTTCAAACTGCAGCGTTTTCATGACGATCTAATGCTGCAGGGGCCAGTGCCCCTGCGGGTTGTACGACGAAGCATGCTGGGCAATGACTCCCCTGTGCTATAGCATTCCCCTGGTTGGGATGGCTAGGATCGTCAACATGCCTCCACGCGCCAGCAACACTTCTTTTCAGAGAGGCTTTTCTCTACCGTGACTCGAACCATACGTAAAGCTGTCTTTCCCGCCGCCGGCCTGGGTACCCGTTTCCTGCCGGCCACTAAGGCCACTCCCAAGGAGATGTTGCCGCTGGTCGACAAACCGCTGATCCAGTATGGCGTCGAGGAGGCCGTGGCCGCCGGCTGTACGGAGATCATCATCGTCACCGGCCGCGGCAAAAGCACCATGGAGGACCACTTCGACCGCTCGCCTGAGCTGGAAGCATCGCTCGCCAAACGCGGCAAGCAGGCACTGCTGGGTTGTGCGGTGAAGATCAATCAGATGGCGAAGATCAGCTATGTCCGCCAGCCGGAAGCTCTGGGGTTGGGCCACGCCGTGCTCATGGCCCGGGAGTTCATCGGCGACGAGCCCTTTGCTGTCATCCTGCCGGATGACATTGTGGACGCCGAAGTTCCATGCATGAAGCAGATGGTGGCGGCTTTTGCGGAAACCGGTGCTTCCATCATCGGCAGCGAGATTGTCGAGGGCGACGCCATTCAGAACTACGGCTGTTTGGACTGCACACCTGTTCCGGGCAGGCCGCAACTGTGCGATGTGCATGACATGGTGGAGAAACCCAAGCCCAGCGAAGCACCCAGCAAGAATGCCATCATCGGCCGCTACATTCTGACACCGGCGATCTTTGAAAAGCTGGAACAACTCAAGCCTGGGGCCGGCGGAGAGCTGCAGCTGACCGACGGCATCAAGGCGCTGCTGCAAACGGAGAAGGTCTACGGCTTCACCTACGAGGGGAAGCGCCACGATGCCGGCGACAAGCTTGGCTTCCTAAAGGCCACGGTCGAGTTCGCGCTGAAGCGTGACGATCTTGGACCGAAATTTCGCGCATGGCTGAAGGATTTACCCTTATGAGTGAGCTTGCCGCCTGCGATCTGGAAGCCTGGGAGGGCGGCGAGCCTGTCCGGGTGGCGTGGCCTCTGCGCCATCGTGCATTCCGGGTGGCGAGGGCGTCGTTGCAACGGATCTTGATTCTTTTCTGTCTCACCGCGTTTGCCGCTATCGGGCTGCTGGCCATGGTGAAAGGCGACACGCGTGCCCGGCACAAGCATGCCCTTGCCGCAAGCCTTCCAGCGTATGCGGTCGACCGGCTCTACGCGCACCAGGATGGCGATCTCGCCCAGTACGGCATGGCCCTCGCCAACGCCCAGCAGGCAGTTACCGCATTCAACGGAGCGGCCAATTCCGAAAGTGAAAAGAGTCTGGCGCAAACCCTTGCACTCCATCTGGACTACGCAAAGTATTGCCGCTGGCGCACACAGAATGACAGCCGCTCCGCGATCCAGGAAACCTGGCGCTGGTGCACCGACGCTCACCAGAACTTTGAAAAGCTAAGCCAGGAACGCGTGCGCGAGATCGCCGCCGGCAGGTAGCTCGGCTGAGCCTACGCTGTACCGACTTACCTTGCTCGAAACCATAGGAGTGCATCGCCGGCGGTGATGATCGGTTCACCGGACGGCATGAGTTCAAGCGCGTGGCCCGCTCGCTCCTCGGGAATGTCAACGTGGCCCAGAATGGCCCCGGTGTTGCGGTTAAGCTTGACCACCCATCCACCACCCGTTCCGGGGTCTTGGTCAAAGCTGCCCATACTGGCCCAGAGAACGCTCCCCGCCAACCTGATGGAATAGACGCGGCCAAGGTTCGGAATTTCTCTCACGTACCGGCCAGTTCTATCGAACTCCTGAATCCGGCCATTTTCACGATCGGCGACATACAGCACGCCGTTCTCGTCGATTTGCAGGGAATGGGGTAGGTGGAACTCGCCCGGCGAACTGCCGCGATGCCCCCACTGGCTGGTCTTCTGGCCCTGGCGGCTGTACTTGACCACCCGGGCGTTCGCATAACCATCCGACACAAAGACGGTGCCTTGCGGACCGAAGGCGATATCCGTGGCTCCCACGAATGGACCGGTTTCCCCTTTTGGTAAGCCGACAGGGATCGTCTGAAGCTTCTTACCGGCCGGGGAATACTCGATGACCTTTGATGATCCGGCATCCACCGTCCATACGTTTCCAGCCGGGTCGAGCCGAATGGCGTGCGGGAGGAGGGAATCACCTTTCCCCCATGAGCCCAGCAACTCCCCCGCTGAGTTCAACTTCAGGACAGGGTCCGCTTTATCGCCGCGCTGCACCTCGTAGATCGTGCCATCGGCACTCACGGCGACACCAGAGATTGCCCCGGATTGCCAGCCATTGCCAGGAGGATGAACACGCAGGTGCACACCGGTAAAGGGCAGTTCCGGAGAAGCCGCGATACGGGCGCGCAATGCCTCATCACGGGTTGACCGAGTACCACCGTTTACCTGCTGCTGCCGAGGAAATCCGTCCCCTGCTGTCACGGCAATGCAAACCAGCAGTATCCCGCACCAATTCATAAGGTCAGTGTAGAGATTCGAAGATCATCTGGCGTCTTGTACTTTCCGCGTTGTAGACTCTGCTCATTATGAGAACGGACAATCGTTTGTCTAATCACACATCGGAACGCCTGGTATCGCTCGACGTCCTGCGCGGCATCACGGTCGCCGGCATGATCCTGGTCACGGATCCCGGAACTTACAGCGCTGTGTACCCACAGCTGCTGCATGCACAATGGCAGGGTGCAACCGGTGCAGACATGGTTTTCCCGTGCTTTCTGGTGATGGTCGGCGTCGCGTTGACGTTGTCGCTGGGCAGGCGGATGGCCCAGGGCGCGCCGCCTCGCCGGTTGTGGCTTCATCTGTTGCGGCGCAGCCTGATCGTTTTTGCCTTTGGGCTGGTAGTGAATGGGTTTCCGGATTTTCACCTGGGCACGTTGCGGCTGCCGGGCGTTCTGCAGCGGATCGCCCTCTGCTACCTGCTGGCTGGCAGTCTCTATCTACCGCTGCGCCGGCGTTTCGCCAGTGATAGTGGCGCCGACCAGATGAGGCGACTCCTCGTGCTGGCTGGGAGCGCTTGCGGTCTGCTCGTCTTTTACACGGTGCTCCTGCGCTTCGTTCCGGTTCCCGGGTTTGGCGCGGGTCACCTGGACAGCAATGGCAGCCTGCCTGCTTTCCTTGACCGGAAAGTCTTCGGCACCGCACACCTGTGGATCTATGGACTCACGACCGGTGTGGGCGTTACCTATGACCCGGAAGGCCTCCTGTCTACCCTTCCGGCACTCGCGGCCACGCTCCTGGGCGTTTTTGCCGGGGAGCTCCTGCGAGGCACGGTCCTCCTTGGCAGCCGGATTCGTGCCGTCGCTCTTACGGCGGCTATCCTGCTGATGGCCGGCATTGGACTACAGCCGGTGCAGCCGTGGATCAAGAAGATCTACACGGCCAGCTTTGCCTGCTTCAGCACGGGGGTTGCGTTAGCTGCGTTTGCCCTGCTGCTTTACCTCATTGACCTGCGCGGCGTTCGGCGCGGCTGGCTGCCATTCCGGGTTTTCGGCACGAATGCGATTCTGGCCTTCTTTGTCTCCGGCGCGGTCACGGTTTTGCTGGACCGCATCCGGATCGGCTCTCTTTCCAGTCATCATTGGCTGCATGAGCACCTCTTTGCCGGCTGGCTCAGCGCCCGCAATGGCTCCCTGGCCTATGCAGTCGCAATCGTGTTTTTGAATTTTCTGCTTCTGCTCCCGCTTTACCGGCGCGGCTGGTTTTTGCGCGTGTGAGGACTGGCCAGCAACCCACATCATCCACTAACCTTTTCCCACGCAGGCGGTCTATCGCAATACAGATCAATCTTCTGACTCCGGAGTCAGCGCATGGGAACACAGGTTTTTGGTTTTGGTGGTACGGCAATCGGCGCGAATGGCGCGATTGGGCCGGGAGTGGTCGCGGTAGAATCGCCGGGGATGGCGAAAGCGGCGGCAGGCCGGGCAGGACGCGCAGCGCTGACACCGGCGCAGATGGAAGCGCGCGCCAAGCAGCGGCTGGAGGATGATGAACTCATCCGGCAGGCGCAGCGTGGCCAGCGTGAAAGCTTTGACGTTCTGGTGCGACGGTATGACTCTGCGGTGATCCGGCTGGCCTTGCACTTGCTGGGCAATGAACAGGACGCGCAGGATGTGCACCAGGATGCCTTCCTGAAGGCGTATCGCCATCTGTCAAACTTTCGCTTTGAATGTTCCTTTTATACCTGGCTTTACCGGATTGTGACGAACCTTTGCCTGGACGCGCTTCGCCGCCGCAAGAGTCGCCGCGAGGACCCCTCCACCATCACTGATTCAAGTGGTGAAGTGATGGACCTGATGGCAAGCGTCTCAGACGACCGTTCCGGTGCCAATCCCGCATCCGAACTGGAACGAAAAATTCTGAATGGCCGCATCAACGAAGCTCTGGACAAACTCACCCCGCGCGAGCGGATGGTTTTCGAGTTGAAGCACTATCAGGGCTTGAAGCTGCGGGCCATCGGCGAGATGCTGAATACAACGGAAGAAACGGCGAAGAATACCCTATTCCGAGCAACGAGAAAGCTCCGCATGAACCTGGCGGATGCTTAAAAAGCTTTAGTTGTAAGTAGGTAGTAAGTAGGTAGTAAGTAGTTGGTAGTAGGAGTCAGTTGTAAGCAGTAATGGGTGGTAGTAAGCGAACGCCGGACTCTGCGAACACACTGGATGTTTGTGAATGATCTGAGGCGGCTCTAAGCTACCCACTACCTGCGTATAAGTACTCACTCAGCAAAGCGCACGACAGGCAAAGACCCAACGGCGTTGCAAGACAGCAATAAACATTTCAAGAGAGCCAGTAAAGGTAATAAAAGTGATGAACTGCGAGCAGGCAATCCAACAAGTCGTGCTGCAAAGCTATGGTGAGCTCAGCCCGGAAGAGCAATCGGCGCTGGAGCTTCACATGCATGGCTGCCCCGAGTGCGAAGCGGAGCGCGAGGCCATGGAGGCTTTCGCCGCCGAGATGGCCGGTGAAGCTCTACCTGATGTTTCTCCAAATCTGCTCGCCGCCAGCCGCATGCGCCTGGATGAGGCCCTGGACCAAACTCCACAGCTAAGCCTGGCCGATCGTGTACGCAATTTTTTCGGTGGGACATGGCATTCGCTGCGCCGTGCGCCGGCATTGGCACTGGTTCTGCTGGGGGCCGGTTTCCTGGGTGGCAACGCGGTCAGCCGGCGCTCAGCGCCGCCACAGGCCCGCATGCCGGAACCAGCCATCGTACAGAGCAGTGCCGCCGGCACCATTCGCAACGTAAGTGCCGTGACCCAAACACCCAACAGTGAAGTGGTTCAGGTCAGGTACGACCGTGTTGTTCCGGAGACAATGCAGGGATCGCTGGACGACCCGCAGATCCGCCAGCTGCTGATGAACGCCGCGCAGCATGGAGCAGACAATGCGGTGCGCGAGCAAAGCGTAGGCCTGCTGGCCAGCGAGTGCCGCGCCGGGCACCAATGTGAGGGCGGCAGCCAGACTGCGGTAGACGGTCACGGCTTTCGTGATGCCCTGCTCGTGAGCTTGCGTTATGACAAGAGTCCGCAGGTGAGGCTCAAGGCACTGGAAGGTCTGCAGCCGTTTGTTCGCGTGGACCAGCGTGTTCGCGACGCGGTTTTGGAAAGCCTGATGCGGGATTCGAGCCCCACGGTACGCACCCGCGCGATCAGCCTGCTGGAACCCGTGCACGCTGATTCCAGTGTGCGACAGGTGCTGCACACCGTCAGTACGCAGGACGAGAATCCGTATATTCGTACAGCCTCCATGCAGGCCCTGGAGACCGGCGATGAGATTCAATAGCCGCGGCTCTTTCCCCCTTTGCGGATTGCTTCTAACCGTCGCGATGACGGCACCGCTGCTGGCCGCGCCGCTGCCGCGTCTTGATGCCTTCTCGTTCTACAGGATCGTGCCGCCCAACGGAGCCCCCTACGGTGCGGCAGGCCTGCACAGCAACAACCAGGGTTATCTTGGCGTGGATATACGCACCATTGGTGACCCGGTGGTGAGCGGCTATCATCTGCATGAAACGCATGGTGCGGTTGTAATTGCGCTCGATCATGACAGCCCCGCCTGGACTGCCGGCATACGCGAGCATGACGTCATCTACTCGGTGAATGGCACCAATATTCAGGGCGAGGAACAGCTTCGCCGCACCCTGGCTGAATTGCAGCCGGGCCGCACAGTGTCGATCGTGGTCAGCCGCGACGGCAACCAGCAGGCCCTGAACGCCACACTCGCCGATCGGAACGAGATTGGACGCCGAGCCTGGGAGCAACACTGGGTTGTGCCAGCGCCTGCTGACGCGGTTTCTGAGAGCACCGTGCCTGCCCCGCCCTCGCATTTGTCTTCACACGCATTCGGCCAGGGTTTTATGAGCGGCCATTTGCTGCCCACTCCCTTCGGCACCTACACAGGAGCAATGCTGGAGGCGATTACGCCGCAACTGGCAGACTTTTTTGGCCTGAAGAACGGCAAAGGCCTGCTGGTGCACAGCGTGGAGCCGAACTCTCCGGCGGCTCTCGCCGGGCTGCATGCGGGCGACGTGGTCACACAGGTGGACGGACGTGCCATCGGTAACCGCAGCGACTGGAGCCGCGCCGTGCGCAACGGCAAGGGCCGGCCGATTGCCGTGCTCGTAATGCGGGACCGTCATGAGCAAACGCTCACCATGATGCCCGAAGCTAAAAAGCGCGGAGCTCTGGATCCGCCGGCAAATGACCCTTCGCAGGAAAGACCCGGTGGCTCGCTGTGCTACTCCCACGGTAAGCTGACGCTAGTTGGCGCCCCAGGCTGAGGCCGCCGGCACTTGGTACTGGCAGCCCAGCAGAAGCTGACCGGGTAGCGACGACAACTCATAGGCTACGATCGAGCGATTCGGCCCGGCCTCCTTGGAGCTTGGCTTAAAGCGATCACGCGTCAGTTCCAGCATGGATTCCACCTTGGCCCGCTCAGTTGCGGGCACCAGCATCAGAATGCGTCCGGGCTGCAGCACGATTTGCCGGCTGGTGTAACCGAACGCTCTGACATCGATACGCGTGTTGTACAGAGTCAAGACAGGCAACGTAAAGCGCTGAGCGGAAGCAATCATGCCTCTGTCCGCCCGGGCTAGAGTCTGCGGCAGCTGAGCGAGTTCCTCGTCAGGCACCTCACAGGTGAGCGCCTGCAGAAAGATACTTGGAGGCTTGTCCGCCGCATGCATCTTCCCTGCGGTGAAGATACCAAACGCGGCCAACACTCCGGCACAGAACTTGAAACGGCTTTGCTTGACCGGCTCTTTCAACATGCGCGCACATCCCTCTCGCACTCATTGCGACTGACTTATCTGTCGCAGAGTTGCCCTGTAAACCTCCTCCATGCGCCCGCCGATCCTCGCAGACCAGCTTTTTCCTGCTGCTTTCGTATACTTCAACTCAATGACCGAGCCGCAGCACCCCACGCTGGACAACTACCAGCTTGACCATGCCTACGACGAAATGTTCCGGTCGGCGGAGCACTTTCACGACCACTACATCCCGCTGATGGAGCATTTTGGTGCGCTGCCACAGACTGAACTGCAGCGTAAGAAGCAGGCCGCAGATTTGTCCTTCCTGAACCAGGGCATCACCTTCACGGTTTACGGTCGGAATGAAGGCACGGAGCGCATCTTCCCGTACGATCTGCTGCCGCGCGTGATTACCGCGCGCGAGTGGGAGACCGTGGAGCATGGTCTGCGCCAGCGAATCACCGCGCTCAATCTCTTTCTCAAGGACATTTACAACGAGGGCCGCATTCTGAAAGACGGCATCGTGCCGCGGGAGTTGGTCTACAGCTGCAAGCAATTTCGCCGGCACATGATCGGCCTGGATGTACCGCGCAACGTCTACATTGCCGTCGTGGGCACGGACCTGATCCGGCTGGAAAGCGGTGAATTCGTGGTGCTGGAGGACAACCTGCGCGTGCCCAGCGGTGTGAGCTATATGCTTACCAATCGCCGCGTGATGAAGCGTATCTTTCCCCAGCTCTTCCGCAGTTACAACGTCCGGCCCATTGAGCAGTACACGCAACTCCTGCTTGGCACGTTGCGCTCGCTCGCGCCCGAGGGCCGGCCCGAACCCAACATTGTTCTGCTCTCACCCGGCGTCTTCAATTCCGCTTATTACGAGCATGCCTACCTGGCCCGGCAAATGGGCATTGAACTCGTGGAAGGCCGCGATCTGACCACGCACGACAACATCGTGTACATGCGCACGACCAGCGGCTTGCGCCGGGTGGACGTGATCTATCGCCGGGTGGACGACGATTTCATCGACCCGCTCAGCTTCCGGTCTGACTCCATGCTTGGCGTCGCGGGCCTTTTCAATGCATATCGCGCCGGCAATGTGACGCTGGCAAATGCCTTTGGTACCGGCGTGGCCGACGACAAGGCTGTCTACGCCTATGTTCCCAGCATTATTAAGTATTACCTGGGCGAAGATCCCATCCTTCAGAACGTAAAGACTTACCTGATGTCTGAAGAAAAGGAGCGCCGGCACGTCCTGCAGAACCTGGACAAAATGGTGGTGAAAGCCGTGGGAGAGAGCGGCGGTTACGGCATGCTGATCGGTCCGCAAAGCACAGCGGCACAATGCGCTGAGTTTGCCGCGAAGATTCAGGCAGACCCGCGGAACTACATTGCCCAACCCACCATCACCTTCAGCCGCGCACCCTGCCTGGTGGACGACGGCTTTGAAGCGCGTCACGTCGACCTGCGGCCTTATGTGCTCTACGGCTCCGACAAGGTGAGCATCGTACCCGGCGGCCTGACCCGCGTGGCGCTGAACAAGGGTTCACTCGTGGTGAATAGCTCACAGGGTGGCGGCAGCAAGGACACCTGGGTGCTGAGTGAGTGAAGAGCCCTTGCAGAATGGCCGGACGAGGCTAAGATGATGACGTTCGAGTGGGATTCTGAGAAGGCCAGGGCGAACCTGGCAAAGCACGGAGTCCGGTTCGAAGATGCGAAAAGCGCCTTTGGCGATCCATTCCTGATCGACATTGGAGCAAGGGCCGTTCATGGTGAGCTTAGAAATCACATCCTTGGCAGCGCAGGCAGCGTGCTTCTGCTTTTTGTCGCGCATACAGTGAGGCACAGCAATGGCGAAGAGACCATACGTCTCATACCTGCCCGCAAGCCACGCGAAGCGAGCGAGCCTTTTACCATTCCCACTTCGTTTCAGAGCTCCAAAGAATCGCGCCACCACAGAACACCCACCGAAGCAGAGGGCAGCTTGAGAAAAGCAGCAATCGCGAACGATGAGGTCGATCTTCAAGAGATGCCGGAAATTACGCAGCATGAATTCAAGCGAGCCGTTCGTGGTTATCTACCTGTCGCGGAGACACAAGTAAATCTCTGGCTCGATGAAGAGGTGAAGGCGTGGCTTATTCAGGAAAACCGGGTTAGGGAGTCGAGAGGTCAACCACATACTTCGGCGCGAGATGCAACACCAGCATAGAGCGAAAGAGGGCAGAGGCGTTCCAGTGGCATTGGATCTCGCCAAAGCAAGCTGACTCCTGAACTGCCAAGATCGAACAGTAGCTTCCGCTGCACCAGAATCGAGCCTGGTGCGATGAGGCTCGACGGTGCAAGGGCTGTGCTGAAACGGTAATTGATCCTCTTCCGGTTCCTACTCCACAAACACCGCCGTGGTGAGCGCGGGTACGGTAAACGTATTCGACTTGCGTTCAAAGCTGGAAGTTCGCACCACTGCATCACCGGAGCGCTGCTGCACCGGGTGCAGCGTGAACTTCAGCCCAGCCACGGACGGAGCAGCATAGCTCTGCTGCTGGTTCGTCGCGTTGAAGATGACAACGATGTTTTGGTAGCCGCCTTCCACCTCATGGCCACCCTCAAAGGAGGGCGCACCTGTCAGCCGCATCACAATCAGCCCTGCCGTCTGGTTCACACCAGTGTTCAGGAAGCTCAGGCTGTTCTGAACTTCCGCGGCGGTTCCCAGCCGGAAGAGCGGTGAGCTCTGCCGTATGCGCAGGAACTCCTGAAACGCTGTTGTGGTGCGGGCGATGTCTGCCGGTGACGGCTTGAGCGAAGCGTTGGCCAGCAGCGGTTGCTGAAAGCTCCACTGTGCCTTGTTCTGGCTTGCAATGGACAGACCGATGCCCCAGTTGTTGCCCTGGCCTGTCCAGTCGATCTTATTAAACCAGTCTCCCGAATCGTAGCTGTTCTGGTCCATGTCTTTCGAGCGCAAAAGGTCATCGCCAGCGGTAAAGAAGGGCACACCCTGCCCCAACGCTACGGTGCTCATGGCCAGCACCTGACGCCGTGCCCGTGTTTCCGCCGTATCGCTCTCAGCGGACTTCACCTGCACCGTATCAAAGAGAATCTGGTTGTCGTGCACGGAGACGTAGTTCACCGCTTCCACCGGAGAAGCCGTGTACCCGGTCGGCTGCCCCTGATAATCCAGTTGGCCCCCGGTAATCACGTTTCCCGTGCTGTCGGTCAGCTTGTAGTCACGCAGGTTGCCGGTCAGGCCAACGCGGATCCAGTCAGACCGATGCAGCAGCGTGGCCTTCTGGTCCAGCAGTGCCGTGTTAGTGGAGGTGTATACGCTCGGGTCGGTAAAGAGCCCGGTCGCAAAGCCCTGCACACGCTCATCATCAAACGGGCCGCCGCCACGTACCGCATCGCGAATGCGGTCGTTAAAGGTGCCAATGCCATAGCCGTAAAGATTCAGCTGCGAGGCATTTACGCCGAGGGCGCTGTTCGCCGTTTCGCCGAAGTTGAAGCCTTCGCCGTAGATGTAGATTTTCGACCCGTCAACGCCGTCTTTCTCCAGCGTCAGCTTTGCCAGTGCCTGCTGGATCGCCTGCAGGTTCTTCACAAAGGTGAAGCTCATGATGTCGAAGCGGAAGCCGTCGATCTTGTACTGTTTGGCGTTCCACAGGATGGCGTCCTGCTGCAGCTTGCCCATCATGAAATGTTCGGTGGCAGTGTCCGCGCAGCACGAGCCGGTTTGCAGTGCACCGTCCAGATCGAGGCGGTTGTAATAGTTCGGCACCACCTCATCCAGGATGGAGTTAGTCGCCTCGCCAAAGCCGCTGGTGTGATTGAAGACAACGTCCTGAATGACGCGCAGCCCCGAGCGATGCAGGCCCATGACCATCTGCCGGTACTCGCGGACGCGGTGGCTGGGATTGGTGGCATAGCCGCCTTCGACGGCGAGGTAGTGGTCCGGATCGTAGCCCCAGTTGTAAGCGTCGCTGCCCTGCACCGCGGCAACAGCGGCCTGCTGCTGCTGGCTATCCGGCCCCAGACCGTTCAGGTCCGGTGTGGCCTTCCAGGTAGTCCTGTCCTCGTTGATGCTGTTGAAGTGAAAGGTCGGCAAGAGGTGGATGGCGCGCAAGCCTGAGTTCGCCAGCGTTCGCAGATGGCGCATCCCATCGGAGTTGGCGTCAGTAAATGCGAGATAACTCCCACGGTGCTCCGCTGGGACCGTCGCATCGCCCACGCTGAAGTCGCGCACATGCAGCTCATAGATGCTGAGATCGTTCAGTCGTGAAAGCGCCGGCGCGCGGTCCGCCTCCCATCCAGCCGGTCTATTTTGACTCGCGTTCATGTCCGTGATGCGGCTCTTGGTGCCGTTCAACGCAAGATCGATGGAATATGGATCGGTAACGAAGTTCTCCACCACGGACCGTGTGCTCGGCGCGTACACCTTCTCGTCCAGCAGGTAATACTTGCCGATCCAGGAGTTGTTCAGCGTTGCGGTCCAAATGCCGTTGCTGATCTGCATGGGCACCACGCTCGCGGGTGTCGCGTCGGCATCCGCATTGAAAAGCTGCAACTGCATCGACTGCGCGGTGGGTGCCCAGACTTTGATCTGGACCGTTCCGCTGCTGGCCGCAGGCGCGGCGGCTTCTTCTACTTCCGCTGATTGCGCTTCCAGCGACGCCGGGCTGGAACCCAAAATGACGCCGAGCTTACCGGAGTAGCTGTACAGATCATCCAGCACTCCCGCGTCCTGGATGCCGGTGGCGTACACCAGCGTGCCATCCGCGCGCTGCACGGAAATCGCGAGCTGCCCTGTCAGCAGTGTCCGGTAGTCCTGCGCCTTCAGACTTGTGGGTAGCGTCAGCGTTGCATAGCCTTTCAGTTGCGGAAAACGTGCCAGCTGGTCCGCCGTGAGCGCGCCGCCCGCGGCCAGCGGCACGGCCGTGCCACCTGTCACACCTGTCGCCGTCACTCGCAGGCCCGCACCCGGGTCGCTCCGCAAGGTGTATGTGCCACCGCTCTGCTCATAGCCGCTTTGCAGCGCGATGGTGCCGCGGTCAATCCAGAACGCCTGCAGCTTCAAAAAGTTTGCATTCAGCAGCTGTGCCGCCGTTGGCTGGGTCAGGTACACGGTCGGGTCACCGGAGATGATCCAGACTTCGTTGTAAATGCCGACATTCAGGTGAAGATCCGCCGGCGTGTTCTTCACGTTGGTCTGAATGTTGTGAACGATGAAACCGATGTCCTGCCCATTCGCCTTCAGCGGCACGTCATAGTAAGCGCCATACGCGTCGGTGGCGGTCTGCTGAATCGGCCCACCACCGTAATTGCCGGTGTCGGCCGTGGTGTCGTTAAAGGCGTACACCGTCCATCCGGCGTAGTTGCCATCTGGCCGGAAGAAGTGAACGCGCGCTGTGTTGGCCGGGATCGCCGGATTCTTTTTCGAGGTTGTCGCCGGTCGCGTGGTGGTGAGACCCACAACGCCAGAAACCTGGTAGTACTCGTTGCCCTGCGCCGACGGGTTGATGTGCTCGTCCGGCCCGGGGTCCTTCGTTCCACCAGTGTGCACAATAATGCCAACGTCCTTGGCACCCGCGGTTACGCCCACATCGAAGTACGCGCCGAAGTCGTCCTTCCCGGAGATCTGGACGGGGCCGCCGTTGAAGTTCCCCTGGTCCTCGGTTGTATCTCCGAAGGCATACACCGTCCACCCGGTATACGCGCCATCGGGACGGAAGTAGTGAATGCGGACATGGCTTGCGGGGATCGGTGAGCTTTGCGAGAGAGCGGCGGCGACGGGCAGTACGAAAACAGCCAGGAAAAGGAACAGACGGGCAAACAGACGCATGGGGAGAAACTCCGGCTTGGCGCGCCGGAATGTGGTCTCTCCTGCGCAGCCGGATTTTAAGAGCTTGCGCGGTGCGCTGTCTATGGGGAGCGCTGCCGGCCTGACACGTTGCTGCAATCGATACCGCGGCATTGTGGCAGACTGGGCGCATGCACTTGTGTTGGCGGCGTTGGTTGATGTTGCTGGTCGTTCTTGCCGCGGCGACGCGTGCGGCCGCGCAGACCGAACTCCCTGCCTCTGCGTTAGTGACCACGGACACCAAAATTGCCTGGCCGGTGCATGGCGCGGTGACGCCGGCGTGCCGCCGCTTCACGGTTACACGCGGGGCCCTTGAGCAAATGCTGCGGAGCTATCATCGGCTGTCCATCCCGGAGCTGGACCACTACAGCTCGGACGGTAGTTGCGAGATTCGCGGACGCATAACGCTGAACGGTAAGCAGTACCACTGGCGCAAGCATCCGGGCAATCAGCTGCTGACGGATTTCGGCAGCAAGGAAGGCGAGGACGTGCTGGGTGGCGAACCCAATCCCGCGCCGCCGGAGAGTCCAGCACAGCTCGCGCGGGAACAACGCGAGCAACAGAAGCCGATCCCGCGGCAGCGGCAGCCGGTGGTGATACTGCTGAATCGTGATTTCGCGCTGCCGCCCGGCGCGGTCATTCACCTGGGCCGTGCAACGGTGGAGGAGGGCGCCTACGGAAAGGAGAGCAGCAGCTGTGAAGGCACTCCGCAAACACCGGCGGCAATGCGGCGCATCTTCCGCCAATTTCACGAGCTGGCATCCGGGGAGATGCACGACTGGTACGCCTATTACGGCTGCGGCGTGGATGGCAAGATCCGCGTGCGCGGCCGGAGCTACCGCTTTCACTACATCAGCGGCAACACCCTCACGACGAATTTTCCAGATGGGTTCGACCACCAGTTGGGTGGCCGGTATACGGATGATCTGGGGCTTGGTGGATAAGGGCTCATCGTGGACGCCTCATCGACACAAGTGTTCCTCCCAGGGTTGGTGGATCGCGTTCTTAAGGTCCGCATGCTCATTACATAAAAGCCTGAGGACGAAAGCTCCGGCGAATGGCGCGGAGAATTCCGAGCGCTGGAGGCGCGACACAACTGATTGCGGCTGCGCCCTTCCAACCATCCTGGTCAAACAGGTTTGCGCTCGGCGACCAGCTTGCGGTAGAGATCCAGCGTCTGCTCTGCGATCGCGCTCCAGGCGAACTTCTCTTCCACCCGCTTTCGCCCGGCCTCGCCGAAACGCTTTGCCTTTTCTGGATCGGCGAGCAGATCACTTAGCCCGGCCGCGAGGTCCCTCGCAAACTGCTCCGGCTCGTACGGAAAGCTGGTGATTGGATCCTGGACGAATGGGACCAGGTGGCCGGTTTCGCCCTCCACCACGACCTCCAGGATGCCGCCCGTTGCACTTGCCACCACCGGAGCCTTGCACGCCATGGCCTCCAGGTTGATGATGCCGAAGGGTTCATAGACACTGGGGCAGCAGAAGACCGCGCAGTTGCTGTACAGCTGAATGGCCTCTGGCTTGCTCACCATCGCTTCAATCCAGATCACGCGCGGATTGCGCGCCTTTGCTGCTCCGACCATGGCTCGCATTTCGGCTTCAATCTCCGGCGTGTCCGGCGCTCCGGCGCAGAGGACAACCTGAGTCTCCGCCGGCAGGTACTTGAGCGCGTCCATCAGGTGCGTCACACCCTTCTGCCGCGTGATGCGGCCCACGAATAGAACGTAGGGCACTCCCGGGTCCACCCCGTACTTCACCAGCGCTTCCGTCGCGCCAGTCTTCTGGTACTCCTCCAAATCAATGCCGTTATAGATCACATGAATGCGTTCGGGGTGTATCTCTGGGTAGGCGCGCAGGATGTCCGTCTTCGTTCCCTCGCTCACGGCGATGACGGCATCCGCATCCAGGATCGCCGTGCGCTCCATCCACGAACTCATCGCGTAGCCGCTGCCCAGCTGCTCGGCCTTCCACGCGCGCAGAGGTTCCAGGCTGTGCGTGGTGAGCACAAAGGGAATGTTGTAAAGCTTGCGCGCCAGAAAGCCCGCCATGCTCACGTACCACGTGTGCGTATGGATGACGTCAATGCCCTCCAGCGCTTTGACCTGTGTCAGGTTCAGGCTCAGGGCTTCGAGCGCCGTCTTAAACTTGCCCGTCGTGCCGTGCGTGATCTCCGCCCACGGCTGCTCTCCATGGACGGTCAGCGGTCCTGCGTCGCTCTGCTGCTCGCCCCAGCAATAGACGGCTACATCAGCGCGCTTGGCCAGCTCGCGGCTGAGATACTCCACGTGTACACCGGCACCGCCATACACGTGTGGCGGATACTCCCGCGTCATGAATCCAATGCGCATTCCCGACTCCTTCGCCGGCTGTCCATCAACGCGGCAGTTGCGAAATTCAATCACTCAGATGCAGAACCGAAAGCGTCCATCGGTTAAAAATCAAAGGACGTACAGGATCCCGCCAATCACCTTGTCCCAGCAGAGCGCCCCACTGGAGATCGAGACGTCTCCCGGGTGCACTACGTTACCGGCGCGGAAGTTAGCCCTCAAGCACCACCTTGCCGATGGCGCTCCCAGTCTCTACCAGCGCATGCGCCCGTCTCAGGTTTGCCGCATTAACTGCTCCGTAGCGCTTCGTCACCGTCGTCTTCAGCGTGCCCAGGTCCACCAGGCGCGCCACCTCCGTCAGCAGGTCGTGCTGGCGCAGGATATCCGGGGTTGCAAAAACCGGCCGAGCAAACATGTACTCCCAGTGCAATGATGCCGACTTGCGCTTCAACGGCTTAACGTCCAGTGTTGGCGGATCGTCAATCACTCCGACCTTGCCCTGCGGCGCCACGATCTCCGCCAGTTCCGCAAAGTGGGTCTCGGTTCTGGTAAGGGATGCAATGTACTCAGCCTGAGGAAAGTTCAATTCTTCCATCTGCTGCCGGAGCGGCCGGTGATGATCGATCACGAAATGTGCGCCCATACTGTGGCACCATTGCACTGTCTCGGCGCGGGAGGCAGTCGCCACTACTGTCAGCGCGGTGAGCTTGCTGGCGATCTGCGTCAGAATGGAACCCACACCGCCGGCTGCTCCCACCACCAGCAGAACACCTTTGCGCTGGTGAGCCTGTGCACCCTTGAACTGGTCCACGCCCAATCGGTCAAACAGCAGCTCCCAGGCCGTGATTGCCGTCAAGGGGAGCGCGGCCGCGTCGCCAAAGCTCAACGACTTGGGCTTGGCTCCCACAATGCGCTCGTCCACTGCATGTAGTTCCGCATTCGTGCCCTGCCTCGCAATCGATCCCGCATACCAGACTTCGTCTCCAACCCTATATAGAGAGCAGTCCCGGCCGCGCCGCACCACTACCCCCGTCGCGTCATAGCCCAGCACCTTATACGTTGTGCCCGTGGGTGGCCTGGTTCCCGCTCTCACCTTTGTATCCACGGGATTTACAGACACTGCCCTCACCTCCACCAGCAGGTCGCGCGGCCCAATCTCCGGCGTCGGCACCTCCACATCCAACAGTGATTCAGGCGCCTCAATGGGCGACGGCAGCATATATCCAACGGCTTTCATAGCTGCATAGATGCTGCATGCCCCGCCAGCGTCAGCAGCTCGTCCAGCAATGCGCCTTCCCGCGCGCGCCAATCAGGTTCTATGCTGACCACATGTTGCTTACCGCCCTTTTTCTTCTGCAGGCTGCTGCCCCGCCCGCGCCCGGTCCCGTTGCGCCGGCTGTGCCCACTCTGACCCGGCCGCTTGTCAGTGTCAACGGTAAGGGTGACCAGGTCTATACGTGCGGTGCGGAAGGCAAGTGGACCTTTACCGCGCCGGAAGCGACTCTCTATCTGGACGGCAAAGTCGTGGGAAGACATGGCAAGGGCCCGAGCTGGACATGGAACGACGGCAGCAGCATCACGGGCAAGCTGATCAGCTCCAAGCCGTCGGCGCAACCCGCCCGGGACATCCCGAGCCTGGTGCTCGGTTTGGCAAGTACTTCCGGCCCGAACGGCTACTTATCACCGGTGCGGCACATCACGCGCACGGACACGCATGGCGGAGCCGCGCCCAATGACAGCTGCGATGCTACGCACCTGAATGCAGTAAGGCGTGTTCCGTACACCGCCACGTATACCTTCTGGTTGCAATGAGGAAATCCGCCCAGGAGCTTTCAGGTGGCGGCAGGAACAGGCTCTCAGCGGCAAGAAGCTGTCTGATACCGCCAATGCCTCATTCATCGAATCTTTACCGCACTGAAACTTTTCTTCACCACATGAAGCCCTAACGTGCAGTCATCCCTATCCGCAGCCAACGCCCTTGCACGCCCATCGGCATTGCGGAAGCGAAGATTCGCCCTTTTGGAGGCTTCATGCAGTCCTTTCCCCTTCTCGCATTTGTAGCTGTTGCAGCCGTGCCCTCTGCCCTTTACGCGCAGCAAAATACCGACGCGCCGGCGAACCCAGCAAATCAGGCCGTCCAATCTGCCAACCCCAACGCTCCCACCGCTCCTAACCAGCCCAAATCGGTTCTCTCCACCACTGATACCGTGACCGTTGTCGCCGTCGGTGAAACGCGTGATGAACAGTCCATCAGCAGCAAAGTCTTGCTGGACGCGGCCCCGGGCACTAGCCCCATCTCCATCCTGGCGCGACTGCCCTCCGTCAGCGTAACCTCGGCCGATCCTTATGGGGCGTATGAGTGGGCGCTGCGCATCTCCGTTCGCGGCTTTAACCAGAACCAGCTCGGCTTCACTTTAGATGACGTGCCGCTGGGCGACATGTCCTATGGCAACTTGAACGGGCTGCACATCAGCCGAGCCATCATCAATGAAAACCTGGGCAATGTCACGCTGTCACAGGGCACCGCGTCGCTTGAAACTGCCTCCACCAGCAATCTGGGGGGTGCGATTCAATTCTTCTCCGCTGAACCGGACGACCGCCGGCATCTGGACATCCGCCAGTCCGGCGGCAGCTGGAATACGGTCCGCACCTATGGCAAATTCGATAGCGGCAAGATGCGGTATGGCACCAAGTTCTACTTGTCCGGCGTATACCAGCACGGCAATAAATGGAAAGGCCAGGACGTCAACGGCAACGGGGAGATCGCGCAGCGTTACTATCAGTTCAACGCGCGTCTTTCCCAGCCGCTCGGCAATGCGGGCGTCTTTACCTTCTTTGCCGATTACTCCAATCGTGGTGAAGTGGATTACCAGGACCTCAACAAGGTCTGGACACACCAGTTGGGGTACAACTGGGATAACAATCTGACCTGGGGACAAGCGCTGCAGACGGCGAATGCCTATAACTATCAAGGCAAGACCGGTTTTCCGGTTTTCCCGACACTCTCAACAAGCTTTCCCTCACCCATCAGTTCGCTGCAAAATAGCCCCACTGATCTTACGAATGATCCGCAGGATGCGGCTTACTTCGGCGCTTCCGGCCTGCGGAAAGACTTTCTAACATATGCCAGCGTAAAGTCCGCGCTTGGCTCTCATCTGGTGGTGAAGGCCACGGGCTACGGGCACCGTAATGATGGCCGCGGCTTGTGGTTCACACCCTATCTCCCCAGCTTCGATACGACCTATAACCCGGTTTCACCCATCTCCCTTCGCACTTCTGAATACGGCATCAGCCGCGGCGGCTTCCTGGCCTCGCTCGCCTATGAGGCTGGGCGCAACCGCCTGGAAGGTGGGGCCTGGTGGGAGATTGAAACTTTTGATCTGGCGCGCCGCTTCTACGGAACTACCCTGGCCTCGCCAATGCACTCGCTCTACAGCTTCCCGAGCAATCCCTTTTACACACAGTGGGCTTACAACTTTCCTTCCACGGTCTACCAATTTCACTTACAGGACAGCTTTAAGATTACGCAGGCACTTACGCTGCAGGCAGGCTTCAAGAGCGTGGAGACAAACCAGCGCGGCGAACTGGTGGGCTTCAATCAAGGCCTGAACCTGGCGCCTAGGGCCATCTCGACCAACTACGCGCAGGGCAGCCTGCAGTCCGGTGGAGCTTTCCTCCCACAGATTGGTGTGGACTGGAAATTCCGGCCAAACGATGAGATCTTTGCCGACGTGGCCGAGAATGCACGTGCCTTTCAGGCTGGCGGCCCCGGCTTCGGCACCTCGCCCTGGGGCACCTCGCAGGCCGGCTTTAACGCGCTCACCAATAACCTGAAGTCGGAGCGCTCCTGGAGCGAGGAAGTCGGCTACCGCCATTCCGACAGCAAACTCCAGCTGCAGGCAAACTACTTTCACGTAAACTTCAGCAACCGCCTACTGGCAATTCAGCAGGGCCCGTCCATCGCCGGCAACGCTTCCCTACTTTCGAACGTCGGAGACGTAACCACCAACGGTGTGGACGGCGCAGCGTCCTACCGGCTGAACAGCGGCTGGACGCTCTACAACGGACTGACTTACAGCCGGTCTACCTACGATTCCAATTACACCACCGGCGGGAACACCATTCTGACCGGTGGCAAGGTCGTGGTAGACGCACCGCAATTCCTATGGAAGAACTCACTCGCCTACAATCGCAGGGCGTTTGACGCCCACATCGGCTCGGACTTCATGAGCAAGCGCTACTTCACCTACACGGATGATAACTTCGTGGATGGCCGCTTCCTCACCGATTTCGGCACCAGCTACCACATCGATGAAGCGGGTATCTTGAACCAGCTGCGCCTGCAATTCAACATCTACAATCTTGCGAATGCGACGTACTATTCGACCGTGGGAACGAACGGATTTATCGCCAGTGATCCTACGTCGGTGAGCAACAACACACTCCAGGTCGGGGCACCCCGCACTTATAGTGGCACCTTCACTGTCAGGTTTTGAGTGAGCCGTCGCCACCTATGCCTGAGTGGGAACGAGAGGCCTGCGCTTTCCCTTGACTTCCACTCTGAATGGCCGTTGTCTGTTCATTGGGGGTTTTCTGATTCTCGCATAGAACCGAGGGGATAGATGAAAAGGGTGCTCCAGCCAGCCGGTGCCACCCTTCTCATCGCGTCTAACCCTGCTCATAGCGGGCCAGAAAAGGAAGTTATACTAACCGCGAGGAATAGCCACAATGTGCCCTGGAGCAGTAAGTCGATCTGCCGCCGGATGCATTGCCGCGATCGCATGGCTTGGACTCGCCTTCCAGTGCTTCAGCACCTTCCAAATAATCCATTCCTTGCCGCTCATGCTCTGGATCGTTTTTGCATACTTCACCATTTTAACGAACCTGATTGTTGCCGCTGTTTTTACTGGAGCGGCTGCAAGTCGAGCCCGAATGCCGCCGGCTTGGATCGTCGCCGGCACGACGCTTTCCATCCTGCTCGTTGGGATCGTCTATGCGTTCTTGCTGCACGGTAAAACGGAACTGACTGGCGGCTCTGCAATTGCGAACGTGCTGTTACACATGGCCACTCCAGTTCTGGTTACCGCTTTCTGGATTGCGTTCACGCCCAAGGGTCAACTTAGGTGGTCGCATCCACTCGTCTGGGCGATCTACCCGCTTACTTACCTTATTTACTCCCTGATTCGCGGAGTTCTAAGTGGAAAGTACCCGTACCCATTCCTCGATCCTGGTCTCGTCGGCTGGCAGCAAACCATGATCAGCAGTCTTGCGATCGCCGTGGCCTTCCTAATTTGCAGCTATGCTCTCGTCACGTTGGATCGTAGTCTCGCACCCAGGCCCGCATAAGTCCGAAATCGTCAACTTAGGTGAATTCTCCCTCGTGAACTGCTCATCTCTCATATCGTCAGGCTTGTCATTGCGAAGCTGTCACGTCTGGCTGCAAACGCGGCCTCCCCTATGCCGTCTGCTCTCTTATTGGCCGCAGGGCCGTCATGCCTAATCAGACTTTCGAGACCGAAGCCTACTCACAATGAATTCGGTCGCTATACCGGCGGCGGAAGCGGGATGGTGCTTTACCAGGTCCGGCAGCTTGTCTCCGGGTACATGGCCGTCCCCTTCTTGCACTGGAAAGCCTGCGCAAACTTGTCAAAGTTCTGCACCGTGCCGTTCACGCGGAACCGACCGGGTGAATGCGGGTCGACCTTGACCAGCATGCGCGCCATCTGCTCTCGGGTGTTTTCACACCAGACTTGCGCAAAGCCCAAAAAGAAGCGCTGGTCTGGCGAGTAGCCGTCAACGGCCTTTCTGGCAAGCGGCTTGCCATCGATCTCTGAATGGAGCGCCGCATAGGCGATGCGAAGACCGCCATTGTCCGCGGTATTTTCCCCCAGAGTCAACTTGCCATTCAGCTTTTCACCGGGAACCGCTTCAAAACTGCCATACTCCTTCGCCGTGCACCGGGTACGCTGGTCGAAGGCAGCTTTGTCAGCCGGCGTCCACCATGTGCGCACGTTGCCCTGTGCGTCATACTTGCTGCCCTGATCGTCAAAGCCATGCGTCATTTCATGACCGATAACCACGCCGATGGCACCGTAGTTTACCGGCCGGTCGACGCCGGGGTCAAAGAAGGGTGGCTGCAGAATACCAGCGGGAAAATTGATGTCGTTCTCTGGCGGGTTATAGTACGCGTTCACGGTGGGCGGGCTCATCTCCCACTCCTTCTCGTCCACCGGCTTACCAATTTTGACCAGGTCCCGCCGGTCCTCGAAGACGGCGGAGCGCTCGGCGTTGCCGACCCGATCGTCACGCTTGATTTCCAGCTTGCTGTAGTCCCGCCATGTTTCCGGATAGCCCACCTTCTGGCGAAAGGCCGCCAGCTTCTTCTGCGCTTCAGCTTTGGTCTGCGCGCTCATCCAGTCCAGCGACTGCAGGTCCTGGCCCAGAGCCGTTTCCAGGGCCTGGATCAACTCATTCATCTGCGCTTTGGCCGTGGGCGGGTAGTATTTGGCAACCCAGTCCTGGCCGAGTGCCTCACCAAGTGCTTGGTCGGTGGATCGCGTACAACGCTTCCACTGCGGTTCCTGCTGGGCCTGGCCCGTCAGCACAGCCTCAAAGCGAAAGCTCTCCGCATCGAAGGCCTTGCCCAACCGCTTGCCATTCGCATCCAGCACATGCCAGCGGAGATAGCTCTGCAGTTCGGGCACGCTTGCCTTCACCAGCGCGGAATCCATGCCGGCAAAGAATTTCGGCTGGTTCACATTCAAACTCGACACACTCACGTGAATTTGCGAGAAGAATTGCGGCCATTGAAAGGACGGCGTCATCGCCTGGAAGTCACTCAGCTTCATCACGTGATACAGCTTTTCCGGATCGCGCTGATCCTCACGCGACATGGAGGGCTGCGCAAGCGAGGTTTCGAACGCCATGACAGCCTTGGCTTCGGTCGCGGCCTTCTCAGAAGTATCGCCCAGCAGCACAAACATCCTGGTCACGTGGTCCACGAACTGCGCACGGATCTGTTTCATGTGCTCATCGTCCTGCAGGTAGTAATCGCGGTCCGGTAGAGAAAGTCCACCCTGGTTCACCGCCGCGATGTGAATCGTGGAGTTCTTCTGGTCCGGCTCCGCGCCAAAGCCAAAGAGGATGCCGTAACCGTGCCGGTCCTCTAACGTGCCGAGCAATGTTGGCAGCGACGCCTTGCTGTTCCACTTGCCAATCTCTTCCAGCACAGGCTGCAGTGGCTTTGCACCGAGCTGGTCGGAGAGAGCCGTATTCATGCATGACTCATAGAAGTTGCCGTACTTCGACTGGAGCGGCGCCGCGGGATGATTCGCGGCCTGCTCCAGCAACTGATATAGCGAGTACAGGTTGTACTCGTCCAGCGTTTGAAAGCGGCCCCACGACGCCTGGTCCGCTGGGATCGCATGTGTCTTCTTCCAGTTGCCGCAGGCGTAGGTATAAAAGTCGCCGCAAGGATCGGCGGTCTTGTCGATCGCGGCCAGATCCATGGAGACAGGCTTCTCCGGCGGTCTAGGGACTGAGTTGTCCGCTGCGGCCGCCGCGCCCGCTGGTACAGCGGAATGCAACTGCTGGGCAGTTCCAGTAAGCGGCCAGGAAAGCAGGCCGGAGAAGAGTAACGCGGTACGGGTGAAGCGATGCATGAAGAGCCTCGGGAGTCCATGACGCTGAGAGAAGTACTTGTAACCTTCACTGTAGTGGAACACTGCAGCAGCTGAAAGGCAGACTTCTGTTGATCTCGCAATGCAAAAGGCCCGCCGGAGCGGGCCCATTGCGTTCTGAATGTGAAGCTACTGCACCAGCTGGGTAGCGTGCGTTCCGTTGGCGATGGCAGCGGCGCAAGTCGGCGCGGCCGCAGTGGGAAAAGGGCTGTTCCGGATATTGCTCAAGGCACCGGTAGTTGCGTTGAGCTGAAAGCCGCTCACATTGCCGGAGATGAAGTTAGTGAGATACGCGTAGACGCCCAGCGCGTTCTCGATCGTAACGCAATTGGGGCCGGTGCCCTGAGTGGACGGCTTGGCAGTGGCGGCGACCGCCGTGAGCGAGCCGTTACTCTGGTTAATAACATACGGGCTGACGGCCTGGTCGTTATAGTCGGCCACATACATGAAGTTGCCGCGGGGATCGATGGTGAGAGCCACCGGGAGCGATCCGGTCGCAAACGGGCCATCGGTGTTAGGACGCAGCACACCGCCGGTACCGACGGTGTAGGCAATGATCTGGTTGGAAGCGCTGTCCGTCACATAGATAAATGTGCCACGTGGCGCAACGGCGACGGCGCTGGCAGTCACGCCGGAGAGGTAGCCCTGCGCACCGGTGGCCGTAACGGTGGTGCCGACCGGAGTAAGCGCGCCGGTGCCGATGTCACGCTGAAAAACCAGCAGATTATTGAGTGTATTCGTGTCCTGCTCTGCCACATAGACATAGCTCACGCAAGAAGCAGGCGTGGTCACGCAACTGGCCTGATTTACCGCGGTGTTGCTGGTGGCGTTGATGTTTGGGCCGACCGCGATGCTTACCGGGTTGACACCCACATTGAAATAGGGGTTGCCGTTGCTGGTCACGGGCGCGCCCAGATCATAGCCACCGGAATTATCTGGGCGGGCGGTGAGTTTGTAGATTTCGATACCACCAGGTCCACTGTTCGCCGTTGCCGACGTTTTGCGATAGGTAAACGAGATATACAGGTAGCCGCCATCGGGCGAGATACCGATGCTGGTAGGAAAAATTCCATCCAGCGATGTGACCTTCTGCGGGTACAGCTTGCCGTCCGTGCCGATCAGTGACGCCTGAATAGAAGAATCATCATGGTTAATGACGTAAACATTCTTCTGGTTGGGTGAGATGGCCAGCGCCACGGGATTACGGCCCTGCGAGCTTTGCCCTGAACTGGAGAGCGGTAACAAAGCTCCCGTCTGAAAGTCGATGCCGTACTCACCGATCGAGCCATTGCCGTCCGCGGCGCTGCCGCGCGAAGACAGAACGTAGAGGAAGGCGACGGTGTAGTCGCGGCTGCAGGCTGTAAAGCCGAGACACGCGGCGAGGGAGAGAGCAGAGGCGGCGGCGATGCGGGCCACATTGGAGAACTTCATGTGTTTTTTGTTCCTCTGCGGGGTATGCCGCAGTCCTTCTTGCTTTATCTCGTCAGTACAGCTTGCTGGCAACACGTAGCTGAAAAGACGGCCTGTGGCGATTCGCCGTAGGCCGTCTTCCGCTAGAAAATGCCCGTGGCGGTGAGGCAGGTAGGCACACCGGCGGCGGTAAAGCTGGAGCCGCGGCGCAAGTCGCTGAGCGTACCTTCTGTTCTGCGCAGCTGATAGCCGGTCACTGTGCCGTCTGCGTTGGAGCTGTAAACATACTGCGTGCTTGGATCAACTACCAGGCAAACCGGCGACGATCCCGTGGGCAGTGGATTGGTAAAACCAGCCAACGCGGTAAGACGGTTATCTGTATTCACACGATAGGCTGAGATGCTGCCGGTTGGACTGGTCGTCGTTGTACTTCCCGCGTTTAATACATACAGGAATTGGTTCTGGGATGAATCGGTTGTCGTCAAAGTCCAAACCGGCGTGGTGTTGGCGGCGATGTTCGTGTAGGGGCTGCCGTTCACCGGCTGCAGCACACCATTGGCCACGGTGTACTGGAAGATCCGGTTGTTTCTGCCGTCCGTGATGTAGATGAAGCTGCCACCCGAAGTAATCGACGTGACGTTGCTGTTACCTGTCAGGTCCAGCACCTGTGTGCTGTTGGCTGTGGTAGTGAGCTGGCCGTTGCCGCCGAAGCCAAACGAAGTGATCGTGCCATCACCGTTGACCACCAGCAGTGCACCACCAGCGGAAACCTTCAGCCGCGTGGGTTTTGGGCCGACCGGGAAGTAGCTGATACCGACATTGTTGATCTTGACGGAGGTGTTCAGCACTGGCGTCAAATTGCCAGTATCCGTCGTGATCTGGAAGACTTCCACGGAGCCACAAGGGTCAGTGTTGTTGGCATTCGTCACCGACGCACAGGCGGGTGCGACACCGTTGACCCGGTTCGGATCGACCTGGTCAAGCACGTAAAGATAGCCGCTGCCGATATCCATCCACACGGGCGTGCCACCCACCGTGCCGAAGCCGTTTTGGAAGGTCAGCACGCCATCGCCGCCCACACTGAACTGGGAGATGGAGTTCTTTGCATCGCCAGTGTTCACGGTATAGACGTAGCGGCCGCCTGGCAGTGTCACCAGGTTCACCGGCGTGCCGCCGCTTCCGGTCGGGAAGGGCGAATGCACAATTTCCGTCAGGTTGCCGGTGAAGTTGTCAATCTTGTACCCGATGATGATGTTC
Source organism: uncultured Terriglobus sp. (assembly GCA_964246795.1). Taxonomy (GTDB): domain Bacteria; phylum Acidobacteriota; class Terriglobia; order Terriglobales; family Acidobacteriaceae; genus Terriglobus. The sequence goes on from CAXTRR010000030.1 coordinate 27,260, forward strand.
GCCGGGGTGGTGCCGGAGCTCTTGCCGGCCAGCACATACAAGTAACCGATGGTTCCGCCGCCACAAGCGCTTACGCCCAGAATCAGGGCAATCGAAACCACACAGGCCAGAACCAGCCGGCCACTCCCACTCCACTTCATTCTGTTTCCTTTATGCATGGTGCCGGTCATATTGCTTCAAAACGTTTCACCCACGCTCCCCTCTTCAAGGGAGAGATGAAAGCCGCGAGTTCACAGGAAACGCTTGGCTGCCGGACCAGTCCCTCTAACCGGGGTTAGAAAAAATCCGCTCCCTGATTGTAAAAGCCATGGCAGATTTGCGCCACCCGTGAAACAACTTCGGCCCAGGTGATACCCGGTGGACGGCGCTGCTGTAAAAAGGAAAGCGGCCCCAGTCGCCCGAGGCCGCTTTCTTTTTCCCTGAGTGCGACAGCGAAGTCCCGTCCGCGCTCCTTACCAAACACGGCAGGAGTTGGCCGGGTACATGGAATCTCCCTTCTTGCAACCGAAGGCTTCGCCGAACTTCTCAAAGTTTTGCACCTCCCCATTCACGCGGAAGCGGCCGGGCGAGTGGGGATCGGTTTTGGCCAGCACCTGCGCATATTCCGGACGTGTGTTTTCACACCAGACTTGGGCATATCCGAGGAAGTAGCGCTGATCCTGGCTGTATGCATCGATCTTCTTGCTCTCCGCGCTCGCGCCCTGCTTGGCCAGCTCCGTATGCAGCGCGGCGTAGGCGACGTGCAGCCCGCCATTGTCAGCCGTATTTTCGCCCAGGGTGAGATGACCGTTCAAATGCGTTCCGGGTACGGGCTCAAAGGCGTCGAACTCCTTGGCTTCGCATTCGGTCCGTTCGTTGAACTTGGCGCGGTCCTCTGCAGTCCACCAGCTTTTCACGTTACCCTGCGCATCATACTTGGAGCCCTGGTCGTCAAAGCCATGCGTCATTTCATGGCCAATCACGACACCGATCGCCCCGAAGTTGACTGCCGGATCAATCTTGAAATCGTAGAAGGGCGGCTGCAGGATCCCAGCGGGAAAGTTGATGTCGTTCATGCCCGGGTTGTAGTAGGCGTTCACTGTGGGCGGTGTCATGCCCCATTCCTTTTCATCCACCGGCTTGCCGATCTTGTCCAGATTGCGGTTGCGGGTAAAGATGGATGCGCGCCGTCCGTTGCCAAAGCGGTCCTCCCGCTTCACATCGAGCTTGGCGTAGTCGCGCCATGTTTCGGGATAGCCAATCTTGTCGCGAAAGGCCTGCAGCTTCTTCCCCGCCTGAACCTTGGTGGCGGGGCTCATCCAGTCCAGACCCTCAATGTCCTGGCCAAGCGACTTCTCCAGATCCACCACCAGCACCTTCATGTTTTCCTTAGCGGCGGGCGGGAAGTTGGCGTTGACCCAGTCCTGGCCGACGGCCTCTCCCAGTGCCGCGTCAGTCGCCTGGGTGCAGCGGCGCCATAGCGGAGCCTGCGCCTTTTGCCCGCTCAGGATCTTTCCATTGAACTCAAAGCTCTCATCGATAAAAGGCTGGGAAAGGCTGTTTGCAGAGGCGTCCACCACGTGAAAGCGCATGTAGCTTTTCAGGTCTGCCACGGAGGCCGCGCCCAGTTCCGCGTTCATTGCTTGAAAGAAGGTGGGCGTGGACACGTTCAGTGAGGAGGTCGGCCGCTGAATCGCCTGGAAGAAGGCTCCCCAGTTAAAGTCCGGCGTCAACTCCTGCAGCTGGGCCAGTGTCATCACGTGGTAGCGCTTGTCGGGGTCGCGCAGATCCACGCGTGCCACTGATCCCTGCGCCAGCGCGGTTTCAATGGTCATTACCGCTTTAGCTTCCGCTGCCGCCTGCTCCGGTGTGTCGCCCATCAAGACGAACATCTTCGTCACATGGCTTACGTACTTCAAGCGCAGGTCTGTGGAGCGCGGGTCATTCTGGATGTAGTAGTCGCGGTCCGGGAGAGAGAGACCACCCTGACCCAGTTGTGGGATCACCTTGGTGGAGTCCTTCTGGTCCTGGCCGGAATAGAAGCCGTAAAGGAAGCCGCCGCCGTTCTGGTCTTCTATCGTGCCCAGCAGTGCGGCCAGCTGCTTCTTATCGTTAAACTCAGCTACCTGCTTCAGCACCGGCTGCACCGGCTTGATGCCGAGCTGATCGGCCAACGGCTGATTCATGCAGGCGGCGTAGTAGTCACCGTACTTCTTTTGCAGCGCATTCTTGGGGGAGTTCGCAGCCTGCTCAAGAAGGGTGTAGACCGTGTACCGGTTGCGCTCACCGAGTTCGTCGAAGCGTCCGAAGCGAACCTTGTCCTCAGGAATGGGATGGCTTTTCTGCCAGTTGCCGCAGGCATAGGCGTAGAAGTCCTGGCAGGGGTTGGCCGTCTTATCGATGGCACCCAGGTCCATGCTGACGCCGGCCTTCGGTGCCACCGGCAACGCGTCGGTCGCTCCGGAAAGATAAATCTGCTGAGCCTGCAGGGCAGAGGCAAAGGCAACGACACCGGCGGCAGCAATTGCCGCGGCAAACTGCTTCTTGATCACAGGAACATCCTTGAGATACGGGGTGCACGAAAGTTCTGCGTGTGAACACACTGTAAAGCGGATTGCGAGAACGCTCAACTGTAAATGTGTGCTGAAGGAATTAAACTGACGGCATGGAAGCCACGCTCACAGGACTGCCGCTGCCGTTACGCTTTCTGCCACTGGAACCGATGACCGATGAGGAGATCATGGCCTTCTCCCGCGCGAATAAGGGCTTTCCTATCGAGCGGGACGAGGAAGGATACCTGATCGTTATGAGTCCTACGGGCCAGGACGGCTCTGAGAAGAGTCTAGAGATTCTCCTGGAACTTGGCTTATGGAATCGCGCATACGGCCACGGCATTGTTACCGAGTCGAATGGCGGCTACACGCTTCCCGACACCTCCCTGCGGGCGCCCGACGCGGCCTGGACCGCAGCCGAGCGTCAGGCTCACGTGACCCCCGCCGAGCGCAAACGCTTCTCAAAGGTCTGCCCAGACTTCATCATCGAACTGAGATCTCCGAGCGACCAGCTGCAGGAGCTCCAGGAAAAGATGCAGATGTGGATCCGCAACGGCGTCAAGCTGGCCTGGCTCATCGATCCGGAAGAGCGCGCCGTCACGATCTACCGGCCGGATCGCGAGCCCGAGTACCTTGACAACATTTCGCAGGTAGCTGGCGAGGGTCCCGTCGCCGGCTTTGTCCTGCCGCTTGACCGCATCTTCACCTGATCCTGCTTCTTACAAAGGTTCTTCGCGCATGGAACTCCGCAGCTTGACTCCGCTGCTTCAGGTGTATGACATGCCGGCCTCGGTGCGCTTTTATCGCGACCTTCTCGGCTTCACCGTTTACAACCACTCACCGCATCGTGGCGGAGACGATCCGGATCGCTTCCATTGGGTCTGGCTCAAGCGGGACGGCATCGACCTGATGCTGAACACTGCCTACGAGTTTGACGGGGAGCGGCCCGTACCTCCAGAAGCCGCACGGACGGCAGCCCACGGCGATGTCTTCTTGTACTTCCAGTGCGCAAACCTAGATGCGGCTTACACGAAGCTTCGCGGGAAACTGCCGGAGCTTGCGCCGCCGCACACCACCTCATATGGCATGCGGGAGATCAGCCTGCACGATCCGGACGGGTATCTCCTCGCGCTGCTTTCACCTGCGTCGCAATAACCGCGGCTATGCTTCCGCCGCATCTGCGGTAAGCGGATGCATGTGCGGCGGCAGCGCGCTCAGGATGCTGCCGCGAACAGCCGCAAGCAGGCTGTTGCGGTCGGGGTAGCCGGCCGGATCGATTGCAGGCATGAATCGGATATGCGCGGTGCTGGGTGTCAGGGCCGCACTCCCTTTGCGCATCATGCTCTCCGTACCGTAAATCGCGACCGGCACGATCGGCGCGCCCGTCGATGCAGCCAGGTGAAACGGTCCGCGCTTGAAGGGCAGCAGCCGGCCGGTACGCGAACGAGTGCCCTCCACAAAGATCAGCAGCGAAAGACCACTTGCAAGGGCAGCTGCCGCGGCGCGGGCGCTGTTCACCGCGCTGCGGCGATTGCCGTCCCGCTCCACTGGCACAAACTTGCCCATGCGCATGGCGGGGCCGAGAATCGGAATCCGCATGAGCGAACTCTTCAGCATGACCGAGGGCGTGCCTGGCAGCATGGGAATGAGCGCCGGCGGGTCCAGGTTGCTGACGTGATTGCTCATGAAGATGCAGGCCCGGTCGGCGGGAATGTGCTCGCGGCCCTGCACATCAAAGGTGACGCCCGCCGCGCGCAGGCCCAGGTTGGCGATGCGCTGGCCGGCTTGGTACATCCAGCGAATGTTGCGCGTGAGCAGCGTGAGCGGCATGCCGATCAGGCCCGCCGGAATACCCAGCAGGACAAACACGGCAAGCATGCGGAGCGTTGCAAACATCTTCAGGCGGAAATCCCGGCCACAGCGGATTGCCCTGCCTGAAATGCCCCTTGCTCTGAGGCATGCCGCGCGGCGATGGCCGCCGGCAGCTTGCTGTAAATATCGCCAAAGCCGCCATTGGAAAGAATGGCGACGATGTCGCCGGGCCGCAGGGTGGGCGCGAGCCGCGCGGTGATGGTGTCGGCGTCCGGCAGCAGTTGCGCCGGGGTGCCGCGCTGCTGCAACGCAGCGATAACGCGCTGCGGCTCAAGCCGCTCCTCGGCCGGGATGTTCTCCTGCTTGAAGGCCGCCGCCAACACGACCTCATTCGCGGCGGACAGGCTCTCGACCAGGTCACGCTCGAAGACGTTCCGGCGCAGCGTGTTGCTGCGGGGCTCCAGCACCGCCACAAGCCGGCGTCCGGGGTAGGCGGATCGCAGAGCACGCAAGGTCTCGCGAATCGCGGTGGGATGGTGCGCAAAATCGTCAATGATCGTGATGCCCTGCAATTCCGCGCGCACCTCCAGCCGGCGTTTTACGCTGCGGAAGGTGCGCAGCGCTTCCGTGATGCTTTCCGCGGCAATGCCCTGCCCAGCGGCCAGTGCGGCCGCTGCCGTCGCATTTAGCGCATTGTGCTCACCGGCCATCGGCAGCTCCAGGTCGGCGAAGTGCCGGCCTTGGCGCAGCAACGTCCATCGGCTCGTGCCGCCGGGCTGAAAGTTTGTCATCTGCCAGTACGAACTGTTCTCAAAGCCGTAGCGCTCCACCGGGCAGAACGCCTTCGCCACGCACTCGGTCACGTTCGCGCTGCCGTCAAAAGCCACAATGCGGCCGCGCCGGGGCAGCAGATTCACCAGCCGTTTGAAGGCCGTCTTCACCTGCGCGAGATCGGCGTAGATGTCGGCGTGATCGAACTCAACGTGCGTCAGGATCAGCGCGTCCGGAAAGTAGTGCAGGAACTTGGGCCCCTTGTCGAAGAAGGCCGTGTCGTACTCGTCGCCCTCCAGAATGAACGGCTTCGTCTCCGCACGCACGCGGTAGCTGGTGCCAAAGTTCTCCGCAACGCCACCCACTAGAAAGCTGGGGGCAAAGCGCGGCTCGGTGCGGCTGGCCACCTCGTAGATCCACGCCAGCATGCTGGTGGTCGTCGTTTTTCCATGGGTACCGGCAACCACTAGCGGCTCGCGTGCGCGCAGGAATTCGTCATGAATCATCGCCGCCATGGAGCAGAACGAGATGCGCCGGTCCAGAACGTATTCCAGCTCCGGATTACCGCGCGAGATGGCATTGCCAACCACGACAAGATCGGGCACGGGTTCACCGTCTGCACCGACATTCGCTTCACTGAACGGCTCCAGGACCGGAATCTGCATGGCCGCGAGCTGGTCACTCATCGGTGGGTAGGCGCCGGCGTCGGAGCCGGTGATGCGGTGACCCTGCGCCTGCAGCATGCCGGCCAGCGAGGCCATGGCCGTGCCGCAGATACCGATCAGGTGGATGTGGCGGCGGCGCGCCTCCGTGTAAGGCATCCATTCAGTTTAGAGCGTAACCGCGGCTTCCAAAAGACGCAGCGTGGGTTCAGCCGCCAGCTTTGTCGAGCAGTCAAGTTCGGCCTGCACGTTAAGGGGCAGAGTCAAGTTGGGCGTGCCCACATGCCCACACTGCAGGCCAATGGCGACCGGCCCCGGAAAGTCGCGCAGGTTGTGCAGCAAAGCCGCATGCAGCAGGTCGCGCTCCCGGGCCCGTCCCTCGGGTTCCGTGGCGGTAAGGCATTGCTCCATGTCGCCGAAGACGATGCCGCGCACACGCTCCAGCACACCGGCATAGTGCAGGTGCAGCAGCATGCGGTCCCACTGGTAGGGGTGCGTACCCACTTCCTCCACAAACAGGATGCTGTCGCCCTCCGGCGGTTGGAGCGCCCAGGGCGTGCCCAGTGACTCGATCAGCAATGTCAGGCAGCCGCCAAAAAGGGTTCCGCGCACCGTCTGGTCGCCGCGTCCCGCACGCAAGAGGCGCAGACCCTCTTTCCCGCCCAGCGACCACGGCGCGGTCTGCGTGAGCGCCGCCGTCCATGAGCGCCGGTCGACGCCGTCCTCCAACTTGCCGCCGCGCGCAAAATCCGGTGAAAGCATGGGTGCGTAAAAAGTTACAAAGCCGCACTGCTGCGCGAACCAAAGGTGCAGCGTGGTGGGGTCGCTGAAGCCGAGGAAGGGCTTCGGGTGATGGCTAATGAGTTCAACATCAAGGTGCGGCAGAAGCTCGGCCGTGCCCCAGCCGCCACGCGTGCACATCACCGCGGCGTACTCGGGATTTCGGAAAGCCTCATGCACATCCTCAACCCGCGCGGCAATGTCGCCCGCGTAGTAGACCGGCCCTTTCGCAAGGGTGGAGGGCAGCAGCACCGGCTCGTAGCCAAGCGTGCGCAACCGCGTCGCACCACGCTGCACCAGCGCCGGCTTGGGCGTGCTAGCGGGGGAGATGATGGAGATCCTTGCGCCTGGTTTAAGCGCGGGCGGCTTGATCACGCATCCACCCTTGGATCGAACATTCCGCAACGCTCATTCGCTTCACCGCTGCAGATGATTTCAGCAGGCCCAGTGAGCATCATCGGCGCATCGTTCGACAGCCATCGAAATGTCTGCGGGCCGCCGATAGAGCTGGCCGTCAGCTCACGTGCGCAGCCACGCAGCATGATCGCGGCGGAGGAGGATGCACACGTTCCGGTGCCCGAAGAAGTTGTCGGCCCCACGCCACGTTCGTAGATGCGGAACTCAATCTCGCCGGGATTGAGGATGCGGACGAACTCGACATTCGTGCCCTGGGGAAAGTCCTTGTGCGTGCAAATCTGAGCGCCAAGCGCTTCCCAGGTGAGGCCGTGCGCGCGGAACTCCGGGTCATTGGTGAATAGTACGAAGTGCGGGTTGCCCACATCGACCGTGGCACCCTGGACTTCGCCGATGCCATCCACAATGACGCTGCTCGCGCGCACAGAAGGAACGCCCATCTCCGTCTCAATCAGGAAACGCTGCTCGGCTGCATCATCGGCGCATCCGACCACGCGGCAGGCACGTGGGCCGCGATGCGTGGTGAGCGTGACTTGGGCGATGCCCTCACTGTAGGCCAGCCACGCCGCAACACAGCGCGTGCCGTTGCCGCTCAGTTCAGCCTCCGAGCCGTCGGCGTTGAAGAGCCGCAGAAAGTGCGTGCCGTTGCCGCGGCGGTCCAGGAACTCGATGCCATCCGCACCGATGCCGAAGTGGCGCGAACAGAGCGCCCGTGCAAGCTCCCGATGGCGGTCCCGTGCGTGTGCCTCGTCGATGATGAGGAAGTCATTGCCGCAGGCGTGTGCCTTCACAAACGGAATCATGGCTGCGTGCCTCCAGGTACGTCAGAAGGCATGAAGCTGTCCGAGCGATAGATCCTGGCGCAGGGCTGGCCCGTGTGGCACATCACCTCAATCTCGCTCAAGCCCTGCGGGTGCGCTGCAACGGCTGCGGCAACCGGGTCGCGGTCAAGCGCGATGATTAAGTTGGCGTGCTGCGCCGGCGCTGCGCGTGCCGCGTCAAAGCTCTGCGAGTCCAACGGGCTGATCAGCCGCTTGAGCGGGATGCCCGCGTCCTGCACAGCACCGATGTGGTCCGTTGTGTCGAACATGATCAAGGCGTTCGACGGCGCGCGCAGCATCTCCCCCGCAAGTGCCTTCTCAAACGGCAGACGTGTGCGTGAGTTCACCACAGCCTCGTCATACACCAGCGGCGGACGCGCCAGCCAAACCGGCCGCTTCTTCTGCGTCACGCTCTGGAACAGGCTGCCAACAGTGCCAAACATGCAGAAGACATTCACCACGATGAGCAATAGTGAAATCGGCATAAGCGCCTGCGCATACTTAGCCCGGCGAGAAGACTTGCTGCTCCCTGTCCCCTGCTCCCTGTTCCCTTCCGCGCGCAGCCAATTTCCAAAAGCTACCACCGCCAGCGTGCCGAAGATCGCAAAGGCAGGCAGCAGCTCCATGCCGTAGCGCGAGTTGTACCAGGCATTTGGATACAACTGTGGAATGAAAATGGGGATGGAGCTGTACGCAATCGAGTACATATAAAACGGCAGAGGCAGCCACAGCAGCAGGGCGATGCGCCGCACGCGCGAACGCCACAACAGCCACGCGCCGGCAAGCGAGCCGGCAAAGAGCAGAAAGCCCGTCTCATACGCCGCGGCATCCAGCTGCGCGGCGCGAGTGAAGTACAGAAAGGCGTACAGCGGATTGTGCCAGCCATGGTAGCGGCCGGCGCTGGGTGGTGAGGTACGCTTCTCAATGGCCGGTGCGGAGTACGGCCCGCGCATGAAGTCGAGCCAGTCGCCCTGGTACTTGGCGTTGTAGGCGAACCACAGCAGTGGCCCTGCCACCGTGATGGCCGTCGCCAGGGCAAAGGCTCCGGTGGTTTGCCTGCGCGTCTCCGGTGCGCTGCGGAGCCAGAAGGCCGCCATTACCAGCCACGCGACGGCACCGATGATCCAACCGTCATACCGCGTGAGCACCATACCCAGCGTGAGCAGGGCGGCAACCACCATGCGAACGCGCGCCGTGCGCAGCCTATTCTCGCGCAGAGCTTCTGCGGCCTCCATCGTGATGACGGTGTTCCAAAGGAAGAGTGCCAGAAACAGCGGCTCCGTCATGGCTGTGGTGCTCAGGTAGAGCAGGTTTGGATTCAGCGCGAAGAAGGCCGTGGCAACAAACGCCCACGAAGGCGGCATGAGCCGCCGCGCCAGCCTGTAGCAGCCCAAATTGCCAAGGATGTACGCCAGCATCGACGGCAGCGCGCCGGCCAGACCGGTCTGCCACCAGTCCATGCGCTGCACCAGAGGCAGCATCAGCATATGCGGCAGCGGCAGCCACACACCACCCAGTTGCGCCAGGCCGGGGTAGCGCGCATCCAGAATGCGGCGTGCAATCCCCATGTGCGCCACCGCATCGCCGTACAGCAACAGCCAGCCGTTTTTTGTGCAGACGAGCAGGCTCAGAAATCCCAGAATGAGCGAGGCCATCGCGATCGGCATCAACTCCTGCCGGTGCACTGGGTAAATCCCGTGCGGATCGCGGTTCAGCAGTTCCGGGGCAATGCGAACCGTGCGCCCGGAGCCTCGAAATCCAGGGCGCTGAAGTCCGGTACGGCGCGGTGCGTTCACAGTGCGGGTGCGAGCCATTCCTCTCTAGCCTATCGCGTGACACTTCAGGTGCTGATTCACGCTCATCGGCGTTCAGAGCAAAAGCGTATGCAAAGGCGCGAAGTTATCGCAAAGAACGCAGAGATTGCGAGCCCGGGGCATCTTCTCTAACTTCGCATAGCGCCTTCTGCGGCTTTTCTTTGCGCCTTTGCGTACGTGTTTATCGGAGGTGTGAGATCTCGCGAAAGAGATGGAAGCGCTCCTCGATCTTTTCGCGCGTGACCTCCTGCACCCAATCCGTACCAAAGCGCTGCACGGCAAAGCTGCCCATCACACCGCCATAGAACAGCGCGGTCCGGAAGACGGCCGGCGTGAGCTCCGGCTGAGACGCGATATACCCATAAAATCCGCCGGCAAAGCTGTCGCCCGCTCCGGTCGGGTCAACGACCGTTTCGATCGGCAGCGCGGGCGCGCGGAAAGGCTTTGCAATCTCCGCGTTCCCCGGGAAAGAAGCAGCCCCAAAGAAGGCCGTGGCGCCATACTCGCCGTGCTTGATCACCAGCGACTTCGGCCCGAGTTCCATCACCTTTTTCGCGGCCGTGGCCAGATTGTGCTCACCGCTCAGCAGGCGCGCCTCACCATCATTGATGATCAGGATGTCGAGTTCGCGGAGCACTTTGTCCAGATTGGCACGGTGGTCGTTGATCCAGTAGTTCATCGTGTCGCCGGCCACGCGCTTGACAAGGGGCATCTGCTGGCGAACCTGCAGCTGCAGCACGGGATCGATGTTGGCCAGAAAAAGGTAATCGGAATCGGCGTAGCTGGCGGGAATCTTGGGTGCAAAGGTGCCAAAGACATTCAGCTCCGTGCCCAGCGTCTTTGCCTCGGACAGCGTGCCTTCATAGCTGCCAGTCCAGTGAAAGGAGAGACCGTCGGCATGCTCGATGCCGGCAGTATCAATGCCGCGGGCAGTCATGACAGCTTCATGTTCCTGGGTAAAGTCTTTCCCGACGACACCCACCACACGCACATCCGTGAAAAATGAGGCTGCAAGCGAAAAATGCGTCGCCGCGCCACCGAGAACTTTGTCCTTATGGCCCGAAGGCGTGGTCAACGTATCAAATGCAACCGAACCAACAACAAGTATGGACATGACACCTCATCCACGAATTTACTGGATTCCGCCGCACGTTGTGAGCCGTACCACTTTCGAAAAATGGTCCGCCTGGGGGATAGCAGCTACTACCACTGGTGCGGTAAATTGCTTGCAACCAGATGACCCGCCGTCCAACGATCTTCTCTCTGCCTCTGCTACTCGCCGGGGCATTGCTTCACGCTCAGGCACCGGCGCCGCAGGCAACCACGCCTCAGACTACCGCTACCCAGATGCCCGCTACCCAGATGCCCGCTGGAAAGCCCTCCACTCCGGCAGTCATTCAGTGTGCCGTGGACCACACTGCCCCAGCAGAGGCCGACCTGCTGCTTGCCGGCGAGCACTACAAAGAAGCAGATGTCGCCTACCGTCAGCAACTGACACGGGAGCCGGGCCAGCCGGACGCCTTCCTCGGTGTCGTTCGCGCGCTACTTGGGCAGGACAATGTGGCTGAGGCGCAAGCAGAAGCTGCCGGTTTCCTTGCTCGCCAGCCGAACATCGCTTTGGCCGAAGTCGCCGTTGCTGAGGCAAGCTATCGCGCCGCAAATATCGGGCAGGCCTTTGCCCATGCCAAATCCGCACTTCTGCTGAATCCGTGCGAGGTGCGTTCCGCGTTAGCTCTGGCGCGCCTGTATGACTTGACGGGGCTCTACGCGGAAAGCGCAAAGGAGAAAGCACAAGCCCATCGAATTCGGCCAGAGGACCAGCTCATTACGCGCGTTTGGTTGCAGAGTCTGCCGCGCGCCCAGCGGCAAAAAGAGCTGTCTCTCTTCCTGGAGAAGCAACCTGCCCTTTCACAACGCCGCATGCTTGGCTACCAGAACGAGTTAAAACACCTGGAAGCGCGCAAGCCCGGCGAGTGCCACATCTCCTCAAAGACCGAAGAGACTCAGACCGGCATGAAGCCGATCTATGGCGATCACTCGCGCCCCGTCGCCTACGGGCTCGACGTCTCCTTCGAGGGTAAGCGGAGGCGTATGCAGATTGACACGGGTGCCTCTGGCATCCTGCTTACAGAGGCCGCCGCGCGGGGCTTGGGTCTGCAACCCGAGTTTCCGCTCAAGGCTGGCGGTATTGGTGATGAAGGTGAACGCGACAGCTACCTGAGCCATGTCCACAGTATTCGCATTGGCGATGTGGAAGTGGAGAACTGCATGGTGGAGGTGATCGCCAAATCGAAGCTGGATGTGGACGGACTCATCGGGATGGAGGTCTTTGACCGCTGGCTGGTGACGATGGACTACCAGGCCGCCCAGCTCAGGCTGTCACCGCTGCCGGCGCGTCCGGGCAGCAGGCAGGCGCTGGGAGCGGGCGGCGTTGCGGTGGACGAAGACGAGTTCTCGGGCAGCAGAAACCGCTATGTTGCCCCCGAGATGAAAGACTGGCTCCCCATCGCCCGGATTGGCCACGAGATCCTGCTGCCAGCCATGTTGAAACAAGGCGCGCCGGTCCACTACATGATTATGGACACCGGTGCCCAGACCAGTTCGTTCTCCATACCTCTGGCCAGCGAGACCGGCAAACTTCATACCAGCAGCGTCCAGATCGTCGGCCTCTCCGGGAAAATGAAGCACGTCTTTGAAACCGACGACACAGGATTGATTGTCGGCTCACTGAGCCTTGCGCCGGAGCAGTACTTCGCGTACGACCTCTCGTCCATCTCCCACAACAGCGGCTTTGAGGTAAGCGGCCTGCTCGGACTTCCCACCCTGCAACGGCTGACGATACAGATTGACTATCGTGACAACTTGCTCAAGCTCAGCTATGACCCGAAGCATGATCAGCAACGCTTTTAATGGCTCGACCGGTGACCGGGTTATTTCAGGATGGCGTTATAACTGTCGCCCTGCAAGCGCGTGCGCATGGCTTCCGCGCTTTGCTTGCTGTTGAATGGGCCCACTTGAATGTGGATGAGTTTGTCGCTTTCCAGATTCCGCTCAAAAGCACCGTAGCCCCGGCGCTTCAGCGCGGCAAGCAGGTTGTCCGCGTCTTCTTTGTGGCTGACGGCCGCGACTTGGACATAGATGGGTCCACTTGCAACTCCGGCTCCAACCGCCGCCGGTATGGGTGTGATAGATGCCGTGGCCGCCGGCTTTGAGGTTGCCGGTAGCGGCTTCGCAACGGCGGCAATGTCGGGGGAGGGCTTTCGCGCCTGAGCGGCGGCCGGCGACTCCGGCGTTCCGGGCTTGCTCTCCGGTAGACCTCCCGTAAGTGGAACAGTCACGGAGGTGGTCCCGGTGGAAGCCACTGGACGGCCCGGCTTTGGACCCGGCGTGGTAATTGGTCTGCTGGCCGTTTCGCTCTCATGCTGGCCTACGTAACCGGGAATGGCCGGGATGGCGGCCGACCCTGCCGAAGGCTTGCTTCCCGGTGCATCTGCCGTGCTCGCGCCAGCGTTCAATGCATCGGTGCCGGTTACAGAAGAGCTTGAAGCGCTTTCAGCCGTAGCCAGGCCCGATTTCCGGCCCATACTGTAGCCAAAGCCAAAGAAGACAGCGCAAATGATTGCCAGTGCGAAAAAGATGCCGAGCACGGTGCCGGTGCTGAGTGTCATCTCCCGGTCGGCCCCATGTTCACCCTCATAGCGATCATCGCGGACGGGGGAGCGACGGTCCGTGTCGCGGCTCATATCGCGCGAACTGCCGCGCTGGGGCAGTTGCAGATCGTCGTCCTGGTCGTTCAGGGTGCGGTTCATGTGGTTGTCCACGCCCGCGGCACCGGGCCACCGGCCAATGCGGTTAAAAGTGGTAGTAAAAGCCGAGCGTAGGCTCATACGACGAGGTGTGCTTCTTGATGGTCAGATAGTTCTGACCGAAATCCGGAGCCAGATAGAACAGCTGCCGGAAGCCGAGGCGAACTCCAAACGACCCGTATACCGGCTTCTGCAGACCCACGGTGTAATAGTAGGCCGCGCGGGCCTGCACAGGGAGATTGTCGCCGCCGTTCCGGGTAGGTTTGAATTCGATGGTGCCTCCGCCGCCGCCCACAAACGGTTGCGCGCCAAGTACTGGGTGCGGAGGCGTGGCAATGTACCCGACCGTGTACTCATTCGCGGTGTTCTGCGAAACAAACGAAGGCACATAGTTGCTCGGGAGAGCGGAAGTATTCGGGTAGGCAAAGTTGAAGTTCTGGGACGCACGGTCGTAACGGAAGTTGAACTCGCCACCGATATAAGGCGACTTGATCGCGCGGATCGTCGCCATGACGCCCACGGTCGACGATCCACTCTGGGTCAGCACGCCGCTGTTGGTAGCCGTGTTGTTCTGCGGCGTTCCCTTGACGGACGAGGAAAACTCGCCCGTGGCCAGAACTCCCAGGTCGAAGTGGTCAAGAACCCGTTGGAGGCGGGTTTGCGGCACCGTGCCTGCCTGGGCTTGCGCCTGCGCCTGTGCTAAAGGAACCGCCCAAGACCCGAGAGCCGTAAAAACAATCGCTGCACTGCAAAAACGTCCGAAACGCACTCTCGTCAACTGTACATCCTCGTAACCGGCCATTTGGAACCCAGCGGCTCCAGACCAGCCCTTTCAGTCTACTTGAGCGATGGACGGACGAGGATACCGATTCGCTTTCGCCAAGAAGGGTCGTTCGCGCTTTTCTCTCCGCCGCGTCTCCCACGAATTACCCGGCGTTAGAAACAGGCAACGGGCTGACTTCAAGAACCAGGCCCTCGTAAGCCAGTACTTTGGCACATTCGCCGGCTTCTAAAAACGTGTCGCCACTGACACGGGCCCGCCAGAGCTCACCCCGGACCAGCACCTCGCCTACTGGATCGAGTGAAGTCTGCGCAACGGCCAGCCAGCCGATCATCGCTTCAGCACCTACACGCACCTTTGACCGGCGCGCCTTTGCTCCCAGCAGCACCAGCCCCGCAGTGATACCGCCAAAGCCGACGCCGGTACCCAGGGCAGTGCTCCAATCCACCTCCAACTCCGGGATGGGACCCCGCACCAGCAATCGTAACCCGGCCACCAGCATCGTTACGGCGATGCAGGCAAGCAGCGCGCCCTGGCGGAAGTGCGCCTCCGTCACCAGCAGCACCGCCGATACCAGAATCAGCAGGATGCCTTCCCAGCGCAACGGCATGCGCAGGAACCCATACACCGCCAGCATCACCAGCAAAACGCCAGCTGCGCCGGGAATGATGCTCCCTGGGGTATTCAGCTCCAGATACACCAGCAGAGCGCCCAGCGTGAAGAGTAAAACGGCCAGATCGGGATTCATCAGACCGCGCAGCATGTGCTCGCGGTACGTCATGTACATTGTCTCGATCCGGGCATCGGCCAGGTGCAGCCGCAGGCTTGAACCGTTTGCCCGCTCCACTCGCCTTCCGTCCAGGGCGGCCAGCAGCTTGTCTTCGTTGCTCGCCGAAGCATCAATCAGGCCGGCGCGGACGGCGTCTGCGCCACTCACGGGCGCATGGCTCGCAAAAAGCGCGCCCACGCCGTTCCCGCTCCGTCCACGTTGAACTTGCTCCTGACGAAGCTGGCCTTCCAGTAACTGCAGCATGGCGGTCCCCTCCATTGAGGACAGCCCTCGAACCCGGCGCGAGCTGAATGCCTGCAGGTGTGAGTCCGGATGGGCGCCGCTGAAGCTGCCCGCCATCAGCACCCGCAGCGCCTGGCCACTCACCTGGCTTTGGGGCTCGCGCAGGTAAACGACAACCGGCGCGGGCGAATCCTGAATAGACCGAATCATCGCGTCGGCAGCTTGGGCAATGCCGCCCGGTGAACTCAAATTCAGCAGGATGGCCGTGGGATGCCGGTCGTTGGCCTTCTTCAGGTCAACCGCGAGAGACTCCGCGCTGACATTCTGCACAGTGTCCTGCAGAACAATCTCAACAACAAGCGGGCGAGTAGTGCTGGGGGGCCGCCGGCACCCCCGGCCCCACCCACCCCCCCCCCAACGGCGGCGACCGCGCCTCCGAGGAACGCC
>CAXTRR010000030.1:42920-47061 GCA_964246795.1 uncultured Terriglobus sp.
GCACAGTCAGCACAACCAAGCAGAATATGCTTGCGCGATAGAGGAGCTGCTTGCACTTCACGGCAGGTTCTGTCCCCGCGCCGCAAGCGCGTCACGCATGCCCGCCGCGGCGCTATTTCCCGGTTCCAGCCGCAGCGCGTTACCCACGTCGCTCGCGCTCGCGGTCAACTGGTTTGCCTGCAGATCGAGGCGGGCCAGTACCAGATAGGCCGCGGCACTCGGCCGCGCCTGGATGGACCTCTGCGCTTCCGTGCGTGCATCTACAGTATTACCGGAGCGCTCACGCACCTGAGCCAGCCCGAGGTGCGCGGTGGACGAGTTGGGATCGGCCGCAACGGCTTGCTGGAACTCGCGTTCGGCTTCCAGCATCAGGCCGTTGTTCAGGTAGTTCTGCCCGTTCTGTGCCAGCGCATTGGCGCGCTCGGCCGGCAGCAGGGCTTCATTCTTGGCCTGCTGCATCTGGTCCAGCTGAAACGCAGCCTGGCGCACACCGGCTTCACTGTAATTCCGCCGGATACGCTCCTGCGGATCAAAGCCGGGCGGTGCAGGTGTGGTGCCGGCCAGCACGGCGTCCAACAGCTTGGCTTCGTTATCCGTGGCCCGCAGCTTCACCGCCTGATCCGCCTCGGCCCGTGCCGGTTGCACACTTCCGCGGCGGCGCAGTGCAACGGCCACGTTGTAGTGGTAATCAGGGTCCTGCGGATCTTCAGAGGAGGCGCGTTGCAGCAACGGGGTGCCGTCCTTCTTCTGGCGTGCGCGCGCCACGCCCTCGTCATTCACCACCTCCGGCAGGGGTAGCCGGCTGGCCACAAAGGCAAAGGCACCTTCTGCCTCAGCGTATTTCGCGTAGTTAAATCGAGCGAGTCCGCGATAGAAATTAGCCTCGAGCGCGGCCGGGCTGCTGGCGGGGATGGCGGCGAGCGTCGCGGCGGCGGCGTCGAAGTCGCGCGCGGCATACTGCGCCTTACCCAGGGCAAGCTCCGCGTCGATAAAGCCGGAAGAACCCGCGACCGCGGCCTTCAATCGGCGGATACGCTCATCATTGTTCTGCGTGCTGATGCCGCGAATGTAGCTCTCATAGGCGTCAAGCTTGATGCCGCTGGAGGCGGCAAGGAAAGTGCCGAGCGCCACCGGGAACTTGGGGTCGATCTCTCGCGCGCACTTCCACGCGACCGTATTCTCCAGGTCGAGCAGGTGCGGCAGGTCGTTGGAGTCGTCCAGCGGAGCGGACATGCGCAGCGCATTTACCTGCAGCACCTGCGCCTGTGCCTGTACTCGCTGCCCGCTCATGCTGTAGTGGCCAACCACGATGTACTCCGCATCCAGAGTTTGTGCGATCCGGATGGCGGTTGCGCGGGAGGGCCGGAAGCCCGCAGGCAGGC
The DNA here is from genome assembly GCA_964246795.1 of uncultured Terriglobus sp. Classification (GTDB taxonomy): domain Bacteria; phylum Acidobacteriota; class Terriglobia; order Terriglobales; family Acidobacteriaceae; genus Terriglobus. The sequence continues at coordinate 44,303 of CAXTRR010000030.1, forward strand.
CAAGATGGTCCAACGCGTAATCACGGTCAGCACGCGGAATGGTCAGATAGCCCGCCGAGCTGAGCCGCTGGTCAAGCGTTTCCGCAAAGGATTCGCCAATCCAGTCGAGATTGGGCTGGCCTGTTCTGTTGTCAAAGGGCAGCACCAGCAGAATGCGTCCGCCCGGCTGGGTCTGCGCCCTGGCGAAGGCTGCAGTGAGGCACAGCATCCACAGAAGATGAACAAGCCGGAGCTGCACAGAAGAAAGACGCACCAAAGGCATTATAGTTTGGCGCCGTGAGCACGTCCTCAGTAGGATGCGCCCGGCTGTGGGTGCCCCACTTTCACGACAGCTCTCTTATCGTTAAGGTCGGTATGGGCATCACGACCTTGTCTGGAATTCACTTTGGCTTTGCGAAGGCGAGCACCCGGCGTTCCGGCAGGTTACTTGAGCCGCAGCAGCCTGGCATCGTAGCTCCGGTCGAAACGCAGCACGGCCGCCCACTGTCCGTTGCGCTCAGCCTGCCAAAGGACGTGCCCGCCCAGGTTGCGGGCGATCTCCTCAGGCAGCAAGTCGCGATGCGCGTCGAAATATCTGCTGTCGCTTTCCATGTGACCGGCGGCAAGGTTCAGGCCACCGGCAGGTGGGTTGTATTTCGTGCTGAAGACCAGCGCCGCGTCATAAGCACCGGGTTCCTGCGCGGCTTTGGCAACTTCTTCACGGGTGAAGTTGGCAATCTCCGTCGTCTTCATCGGGACCTTCAGATATCCAAGTTCAGGCCGCTGCAGCTCCGCCGCCACGGGCCAGGCAGTCAGGACAGTCGCTCCAGGTTCGCGGGCCTGCAGCGTGCCGATGGCTGTCTGCTGCAGCACGACCATGTCGCGATACGCCAGGTTGTCCTCCGGCGCGAAAGGATACGGCGGATTGATTTCGCAACCAACGGCAAAACCGGCCAGCGAGAGTGCCGCAAAGGCTGGCCAGGCCTTCACACGCTCGCGCCACGCAGCCACACAGAGCAGCAGCACCAGCGGGAACATGGGCAGCAGGTAGCGCGTAAGCAGCGCCCCGCCCAGGATCGAAAACGCAATCCAGTTCGCGGCCAGAACCGTGGCGATAGCAAGGATGGCACCGGGTGCAAGCACAGGCCTCGTGCGCTCCCGCGGCAGCAGCAACACAGCACAGGTGAGCAGCACGGGCACAAACAGGTTCATGTGCACGGTCAGGTGAATGAGCCGGTGCCATAGGGAAAGCAGCACGCGCGCGGCGGAAAGATTTGCGGTTGCGTTGTACCGAAGGAACTCCGGATTGCCGAAGATGAAGCCGGTTTTGGCTCGGTGGTACGCGTACCAGGCGGCGAGCGGCAGCACCGGAATCGCCGTTGCGGCTAAATGAGAGAAAGAACTCCGCGAGACAGCGGCCGCCCCCTGTCTCGCTTCTGAAACGTGGGCCTGCCGTCGAGTTGCTTTCATAGAAAGAAAGAGTTCGTACAGAAACAGAGCCGCCGGCGTGACAATCGCGGTTTCCTTGCTGAGGACGGCGAGAGAGAAGAGCACCCCAATGGTGAGAGCATTGGCGCGAGACCTGCCCTCTCGCGGGAGAGCCGCTAAGGAATGGGGCACCCCAGCTAGCGCAGGAGGCACCCGGCTTTTCAGAGGCCTTTGGGCTTCCTGCTCAACCAGCGGCTGCAACCGCCAGCCGGGCCGGTCGAAGTAGAACGACAGCGCCCACAGCGTGAAGGCGGCGGCAAAGATGTCAGCATGTGCCAGCGTGCTCTGGGCAAACCAGACCGGATAGATCGCCGTGAGCACCAGCACGGTGGCCGCCACGGCTGTGCCAGCCAGCAGCCGTGCCCACCGGAAGACACCCAGCAACGCAAAGCTCGCCACCAGGCAGATAAGCAGCCGTGTGCTGTACACGTGAAAGCCCCTGAGCTTCCACCAGGCGGCCAGCAGCACGCTGGGCAGCGGTGGATGCGCGTTGGTCATGGTGCTCTGCGGGATAAGTGTGCCGAGACGGAAGAAGTCCCATGCGGCCGGAATGTAGTAGCCGCCCTCATCCCAGAAGTACGGTAGCCGCAGCAACGTGAAGTGCAGCAGGTAAACAGCCATGAAGATGGGTGGAAACAGCAGCGGGAGCGAGATGGCCTTGGCCGGCCTGTCCCGCTCCCGAACTTGCTTCACATCCACCGCGGCTCCCTTACCCGGCCGTCTCATGCGAACCGGCTGCACTGAAACCTGATTTGCCGATCTGCAAACGAGCTTGCTCGCCGCATGAGTTAGTTGACGGAACCGGTGTTGTTCGGGCCGCCGTTCGCACCGTTATAGTTGGGCTCCAGCTTCAGTTCGCCAAAGGTACCCTCATACTGCGCCAGGTTCTGGCCAAGAATGTTGAAGAGTGCCTTTGCCTGCTGCGGACTCAGGTAGATGCCCTGCTTGCTGGTGAAGTTCACCTCTTCCGGCGTGGCGGACTGCATGGTGCCGAAGACCAGGTGGAAGTCCCACACGCTCATCTTGATCTGCACGCTGTTGGCGTACAGGTCGTTGTAATCTTCACTCTCGCTCACGCGGATGGTGGGCTCTTTGGGCTCGCTCATGTCTTTTCCTTAACTGGGGTTCTGGTGGGATGTGCACCCGGAGGTGCCGAAACTTTCCTATAGCCGCGCACGGCACACAGGGTGCCCGGACGGCCAGATCGCAGATTGGTGCGGGAGAGGGGACTTGAACCCCTACGGATCGCTCCGCTAGATCCTAAGTCTAGTGCGTCTGCCAATTTCGCCACT
>CAXTRR010000031.1:0-14567 GCA_964246795.1 uncultured Terriglobus sp.
AGGCAGTAGTTGTCCTTCCACGCCAGCAGGCTACGCCGGCCGGCCACGTCAATGGATCGCGCATTGTTGCCCGCACCGCCCCCATTCAGGTGTGGTGCCAGCAGCGCATAGCACTTCATGCGGGAGAGGAGTTCTTCGTCTCCGTCAATCTTTACGTGGACGAGAACGACCGGATGGTGCGGATCCGTGATGAAGTCTTTTGTGACGGTGTAGCGCCCCTGCAGATCGCTGGCGGCCACGCGTACCGCCAGAGCGTCCGGATCAATGTAATGAAAGTCAAACTCGAAATCCCGCTTTTCCTCGTGCACAAACGTCTCGCCATCCGTGAAGATAAGCTCCATGTCGCGCGTCTGTGGCCGGTCAATGGTCGGGAAGTAAATCTCGTTCAGGGTCCCGTGCGAGACCGTAAACCACACCCGGCTGGAAGCCGAGTACGCCGTGCAGACCGCGTCCTTCTTGCTGGAGGTCCATCGCGGCTCGATCCCCGGCGCGCCGGTTGCGGGTCCCTGATCGTTCAGCCATTTGTAGGCAGCGGTTAAGGCGTTCATACCTGCCCATTAGAACTCACTGGATAGCATGGGCGCACCAGCGGGACGTGAAGTTGACAGTCTGCCGCTCGCTGATGCCAAGGTCGGTCCGCACAGTGAAGATTCAACTTGAGCGGGACGCGCACTGCATCCAGCTTTCCGATGCAGGCATCCAAGCGCTTGTACACACGTGCGAGCGCTTCACCCTGCTCGCCACAACTGGTGCGGCGTCCGCACTACCCCGAGGAGATCCCATGCCCTTCGAATTGCCACAACTGCCCTACGACTACAACGCACTGGAGCCGCACATCGATGAAGCAACGATGAAGCTCCACCACGATAAGCATCACGCCACCTATGTGACCAACCTGAACGGCGCAGTAGAAAAGCACGCGGAACTCGGCAGCAAGTCGCCGGAAGATTTGCTGAAAAATCTCGACTCCATTCCGGAGGATGTGCGGGCCGTGGTGAAGAACAATGGTGGCGGCCACGTGAATCACACCATGTTTTGGCAGATTATGAAGCCAAAGGGCGGCGGCGAGCCGGCCGGCAACATCGGTGAGCAGATTAAGGCTGACTTCGGCGACTTTGAAAGCTTCAAGAAACAGTTCAATGAAACGACCGCCAAGCAGTTCGGCTCCGGCTGGGGATGGCTCATATTCAAGGGCGGCAAGCTGGCGATCGTTACCACACCCAATCAAGAGAACCCCCTCTCCCAAGGCAGCTATCCTATTCTGGGCAATGACGTTTGGGAGCACGCCTACTACCTGAAATACCAAAACAAGCGCCCTGAGTACCTGGCTGCCTGGTGGAATACAGTCAACTGGGAAGAAGTGAACAAACGATTTGAGACGGCCAAGAATTACAAGTAGTTGCAGCTCTTATGCCGAGGCAGAGAGAAACGGCACAGCCTTTGTCTGTGCCGTTCCTTCGCTGAAAGGTGTCCGTGCCGACGTTACTGGACCGCCAGTCGGCTCAAATTCTTGAGGTATCGGCCGATATAGGTGAAAGCTGGCAAATCTTTCCCACTCAGAACGCACTTCTTCCCCTCAGTTTTCATTCGTAAGTTACGTCAAACGTATGATGGCTTTCACAGATTCCAGATTCGAGCGGTTGATTGCGCAGCGTGGTGACAAGCTGCGTGAAAGCTGGCTGCTGGTTTTGCTCGGCGTGCTGACTATCTGCTGTGAGTCAACGGAACGCATGGGCGCCAGCCATACCGTTGTTTGGTTGGCGCAGGTCGTGCAGCATCTACACCTGACCGGCAGCATCGACAGTGTGAGCGAAGCAAATCACTACTTGCGGAAGACAGGACATTTTCTCGGTTATGGAACGCTCGGCCTGTGCTTCAGCCGCGGTTGGCTGGCGGTGGTTGTTCGTCTGAGCCGGAAGACTTGGTCGATTGCACGTGCACGGGCGGCAGGCTACGGAATCGCCGCTACGGCCGTAGTGGCAAGCCTTGACGAGCTTCACCAGAGCTTTGTTCCTGGCCGTGGCTCGTCGGGTTGGGATGTACTGCTGGACACTTCCGGAGCCATCATGCTTGTGGGCGCCTACTTTACCTTCCGATGGGTAAGACGCCGGCAAACAATGGACGAGATTGTTGCCTTCCGGAGTCTGCTACAACGGGGACGGCAACGGCGTGCTTATCTGAATGCCCTTCGCAGCTGTGATTTAGCGCGTCAACAGATGGCTCTGTAAATTTCATCGACATCTCATCAGTCACTGACCTTACTCTTTTCCTAGGCAAGCGAATCAGATCTTTGATCTGGTTAGACTGCGTTGCAGGACACGCGCGCATGTACAGAGGGCAATACCTCCCATGGTGTCCAGCAAGACATCCTGCAGGACACCTGTTCGGTCCGGCAAAAACGTCTGATGAAGTTCATCCAATGAAGCCACTGACGCGGTGCAGCAGATTGCCATTTGGAAGCTGTAGCGATACCAGAGAGTCCTGGAGCGTCCTCGTAACGATAGTATCCAGTGCAATAACCAGGCGCGTAACCAGGTAACTCCCAGCAGGCCATAACCAAGGAAGTGACCGCACTTGCGCAGGACATGGTGGATCACGTACCAGTGCGCATCTGTGACTGCGCCAAACAGCTGCTCCCACACCGGGCGGAGCATTGGAGAAGTCTGCTGACCGGAGAAGGCCTCGGTTGACTCGCGGGCAATCACAGCCAACATGAAGGCAACGGGAAACCACACCCACAACACACGGGATGCGGCGCCGCTGGACCGCGTCCATTTCTGATCTACCACCAACACACTGCTCCATACCCGAGATACACGGATACTGTCCTGACCCATTTCAGAGGCTCTCTGAACGAGGAAAGCTGCTCCCTGGTCACTGCACAAGGATCGCATCATTCAAAGCGGCGGAATTTAGGGACGCCAGACTGTATGAAGCCTAAACCAGTGTCCATGAATTGGGCACCCGCCGCAGCTACTTCTATCGAATAAGACACAGGACACAAGACAAATAGAAGCTCGCATCCTGCCCCGGTGACTCCGGGATCCAGGCTGCGAGCTTCTTGAGAAATCTGTGCGGCCGAGAAGTTTACCTACGCGGTCTCTTCAGTCCCACCGTTTTCATCAGGACCCTGCTGCTCAGCCAACTGCTTCTGTAGCTCTTCGCGCTTCTTGGCCTTCACTTCGGCGCGCTTCTGCTGCTTTTCGTTCAGTTCGGTTTCGGCACCAAGCAATTCAAGCACGGCCTTCTCGCCGCCGTCTCCCTGGCGAAATCCAGTGCGTACGATACGCAGATAGCCCCCGTTGCGATCGCCGTAGCGCGGAGCGACCGTTGCAAAGAGGCGCGACACCGAATCCGGGGTCATCAGGAAAGCCGCTGCCTGCCGGCGCGCGTGCAAGTCGCCCCGCTTTCCCAGGGTGATCATTTTTTCGACCAACGGACGTACTGCTTTGGCTTTGGCAACGGTCGTCTCGACGCGATCCTCAACCACTACTGACGTGACCAGGTTCCGAAGCAACGCGCGGCGATGGCTTGGGTTGCGTCCGAGTTTATTTCCTGCTTTACGATGCCGCATGGCAATTACCTTCCAGGACTAAGTTCGATGGACACTCCAGTGAACCATCGGAATACTGTTGAAAGGGAAGACCAGAGAAAGATCGGTGCATCCCTTCCGAATTTCGCATCAACGTGCGGAAAGCTTGCTCACCATCTAAAGTAGCGATGTAATCGAGACCAATCTGGCCCTGCTGGGCCGAGGCAGCATGTTGCAGACCTCAGCCCAACTCAGCGCAAGCTTAGAAGTTTTCTGTCTCCGGGATCCCGAATTCCTCATCCTCTTCTTCATCCTCTTCGTCATCAAAGTTGCCGAAGGAAGCAGCCAACGTCGCCGCTGGAAGCACAGAAGTCGGACCAGGCTGCGGATTTCCGTTTTCATCAATCTTCATGCCCAGCGAGAGTCCCATCTGAGCAAGGATTTCCTTGATCTCGTTAAGACTCTTGCGACCAAAGTTTTTTGTCTTTAACATCTCGGCTTCTGTCTTCTGGATGAGCTCGCCGATGGTTGCGATATTCGCGTTCTTGAGACAGTTATAACTCCGAACACTCAGTTCCAGTTCTTCCACGGAACGGTTCAGGTTGTCGTTGCGCATCGCGGGGCCGTCCAGCCCGCTATCGAGACCCGTCTCCATCTCCTCCTCAAAATTGATGAAGATGGTCATGTGGTCTTTGAGCAACTTCGCCGCAAGGCCCAAAGCGTCGGCTGGCAGGACCGTACCATTCGTCCAGATTTCAAGTGTCAGCTTGTCATAATCAGTAATCTGACCAAGACGCGCTGCCTCAACCGCATAGTTCACTTTGCGTACCGGCGAGTGGACGGAATCCACCGGAATAAATCCAATCCCGAGATCCGGGTCGTAGTTCTTATCAGCCGACTGGTATCCTCGGCCACGCTTCAGCCGCATCTCCATGTCGAGCTTGCCACCCTCTGACACCGTCGCGATATAGATATCTTTATCGAGGATTTCTACGTCGCCATCGGCCTCGATCATGCCGCTGGTCACAACGCCAGGTTCCTCCACACGCAGATACAGCGCCTTCGGCCCGTCGCCGTTCAGCTTAAACGGAATCTGTTTCAGATTCAGGATGATATCGGTTGCGTCCTCGACGACGCCCTGAATTGACTGAAACTCGTGCAGTACGCCCTCAATCCGCACAGCAGTAACAGCAGCTCCTTCGATCGCACTCAGCAACGTGCGGCGCAGGCTGTTTCCGATAGTGGTACCGAATCCCCGCTCAAAAGGCTGCGCACTAAACTTCCCAAATTTTTCGGTAAGCGTTTCCTGCTCGACGGCCAGACGCTTGGGCTTTTGAAAACCTCTCCACAACATAGCAATTCTCCTTCAGTTCCTCCCTCCGAACGAAACCGCGAGGCATTTTGCGGGTGCCGGAGTTCGGTCATTTTGTCTTTGTGACAAGAGCGCCACAACTTCAGCCAAATGCGAGAGGCTGAAACTCGTTTCTCACACTCGATGAGCTCCGACAGCATTAGAGCCAATCACTCGTTCTCGCCATTTCTCGCCGGCTTGCAGTCCTGCAGCTTACTTCGAGTAGAGTTCGACGATCAGCTGCTCGTTCACCGGCATTTGTATTTCCTCCCGCTTGGGCAGAGCTACGACCTTGCCGGAGAATGCGTCGCGATCAATCTGCAACCACATGGGTTGCTGCATGCCGCTGGCAAACTGCTTGGCGCCTTCCAGGATATCCATCTTCTTGGAACCTTCGCGGATCTCGACAACATCGCCAACCTTCACCTGGAAAGAAGGGATATTCACCTTCCTGCCATTTACCTGAACGTGACCGTGACGCACTACCTGACGGGCCTGACGCCTGCTGATGGCGTAACCAAGCCGATAAGCAACGTTGTCAAGACGACGTTCGAGTTGTTGGAGCAACAGTTCACCTGTCACACCAGTACGCTTATTCGCTTTTTCGTAGTATTCCCGGAACTGACCTTCCAGAGTGAAGTAGATACGCTTGGCCTTCTGCTTTTCGCGTAGCTGCAAACCGTAGCCAACAATCTTCTTCGCCCGCGCCTGACCGTGCTGACCCGGGGGAAAGTTGCGCTTATCAATGGCGCACTTATCAGTAAAGCAGCGCGAGCCCTTGAGAAATAATTTGACGCCATCTCGCCGGCAAAGACGGCAGACAGCCCCTGTATAACGTGCCATGACCTTAACTCTCTTTCCATAAACTTCAGGTGACGATCGGTTTACACGCCGGCTGGCGCTTCATCCCGGTCCGGAGAACAACAAGCAGGGCTTCGCCGTAAGAAACTCTCAGCGCCTCGCCTGTAACTCAAGTTACACGCGCCGACGCTTCGGGGGACGGCAACCGTTATGCGGGATCGGTGTAACATCCCGAATGGATCGAACCTCAAGGCCGGCGGCGGCAAGCGCCCGGACCGCCGACTCACGACCTGAGCCCGGACCTGATACCCGCACATCTACCGAGCGCAGGCCGTGATCACGTGCTGCCGTCGCTGCATTGACGGCAGCTTGTTGCGCTGCGAAGGGCGTACCTTTCCGAGAGCCGCGGAAACCGAGTGAGCCAGAACTCTTCCAGGAAAGCGTATTGCCCTGTTGGTCGGTAATGGTCACGATGGTGTTGTTAAAGGACGCCTGCACATATACCAGGCCATAGGGTACGTTCTTGCGTTCCCGCTTTTTGAACTTCTTACCCTTGGTTGTCTTGCCGGCAGCGCCGGCCTTCTGCTGCTGCTTGGCCATTTACTTGGTCGCTTTCTTCTTGCCGGCTACTGTGCCCTTGCGTGGGCCTTTCCGGGTACGGGCATTGGTGTGGGTACGCTGTCCCCGAACCGGGAGAGACCGGCGGTGACGCAGACCGCGATAGCTTTGAATTTCGATCAGGCGCTTGATATTCAGGCCGACTTCCTTACGAAGATCGCCTTCGATACCGCCTTCCTGCTCGATCACACCTCGAACGCGGTTCAACTCATCCTCGTCCAAGGTCTGGAGCTTGCGGAGTGGATCAATCTCTGCTTTCTGCAGGATGCTGAGCGCACGAGCGTTGCCAATGCCAAAGATATAGGTAAGGCCGATTCTTGCCTGTTTGTTGTTCGGCAGATCGACACCTGCAATACGTGCCATTTGTGTCTTCCTCGTAGTTCGTTTGCATCGGCGCTGTCACCGGTGCGGGTTGTACGGAGGTCCCGGGGTTCCTCGCACGCCTTGACTTCGGCGAACTCGCCCCAAAACACGATTGGGTTCCGCTTAATATGAACAACTCGCAGTCATCGCGCGAGTCGGCTTGTCTATCCCTGGCGCTGCTTGTGCTTCGCAACCTCGCAGATCACGCGCACCACTCCATGTCGGTGCACGATCTTGCATTTGTCACAGATACGTTTTACGCTTGCCCGTACTTTCATCTGCTGCTTCCTTTCCGATCTAATCTTAGGTCTATTGACAACCAGCCGCCCCAAGAGCGTTCCTCTCCGCAATCAGCTATTTGTAGCGGTACACGATTCGCCCGCGGCTTAGATCATAGGGGCTTAACTCAATGGCGACGCGGTCTCCTGGTAGAATCCGGATGAAGTTTTTGCGCATGCGTCCGGAAACGTGCGCCAGTACCTGGTGCTTGTTTTCCATTTCGACCTTGAACATGGCATTGGGCAGAGTCTCGACGACAACTGCCATTGCTTCAATCGCATCTTCCTTCGACAAACCGTCTCCTTTGTAACTTCAATCACAATCTCACGTGCTATCTGTTCACGGCTGCGTTCGCCTTCGGCCACTCACCTCAGCGCGTGAGAATAAGTGGCCCATCCTTTGTGATAGCGACCGTGTGTTCAAAGTGCGCAGACAGGCTGCCGTCGGTCGTCACTGCCGTCCAACCATCCTTGAGAACCTTTACTTCTGCACTGCCGACATTGATCATTGGTTCAATCGCCAGCACCATACCGGGCTTCAACTTAGCACCCTTGCCCCGCGTACCATAGTTTGGAACTTGTGGGTCTTCATGCATACTCTTGCCGATGCCATGCCCGACGAACTCGCGCACAACCCCATAACCTTCAGCCTCACACATTTCCTGAACAGCAGCTCCGATGTCACCAAGAGTTTGCCCGACCTGCGCCTCCTGAATGGCCCTATCCAAGGAAGCCTTTGTTATCTCCAGCAGCCTACGTGCTTGCTTGTTCAAAGTCCCTACCGCGTGAGTCACCGCAGCATCGGAATAATAGCCATCCACAATTAGTCCGCAGTCCACAGAGACAATGTCGCCGTCCTGCAAGACACGCTTCAAGGACGGTATCCCATGAATGACTTCGCTGTTCACGGAAGTACAAAGCACGGCGGGGTAGTCGTTATAACCTTTGAAAGCAGATCTTGCACGGAGTTTGGAAATCATCGCAGCCGCGATTCTTTCGAGGTCCATCGTACTAGCTCCGGGTCTGATCGCCGCTCCGACGGCTTGGTGTACCTGCGAAAGAAGAGCACCACTGCGGCGCATCTTCTCAACTTCCTGCGGTGTTTTGATTGCAATCGCCATCTGTACTTAAAAAGATCTCTTCCGAGCCGGCCTAGGCCGTCCGCTCTACACTGCCACGCATACGCCAGACAACCGCGATAATCTCTTCCGTCACCGCTGAGACGGCCTGCTCTCCGTCGACTTCCTCAAACCTACCGAGACTCCGGTAGTGATCTACGACCGGCGACGTTTGATCCGTAAATAGCCGCAAGCGCTCGGTAAAGACCTCTTCAGTGTCATCCGGCCGCTGGACCAGAAGCTCCCCATCCGTATCACAAATCCCTGGAAGTGTCGGAGGATTCGTGTAGATGTTGTAGATTCGCTGTGAGATCGAACCAATGCGCCTACCCGTAACTCGGCGCAACAACTCATCATACCGAACTCGTATGCTCACCGCAACTAAAGGGAGTGCTCGGCCCGTTTTGTCGGAAAACACTGCGGGCTCACCCTTCTTTTCCAGGCGTCCACTTGTCAGAAACCTGTCCAGCCAATCTGCCTGGCCGACTGTCCGCGGAAAGCCATCCAGGACATAACCACGTTCGCAATCCGACTGAGCTGTCCGTTCGGCCACCATCTGATTCACAACGTCATCCGGAACGTAGATGCCAGCCCTAACCATGTCCTGAAAGCGAAGTCCGATTGCCGTACCGAGCCGGATGTTCTCACGGATAAGATCACCGGTCGAGACCTGGGGGATCTGCCAGCGTTCCATCAAAATCTGAGCCTGGGTGCCCTTCCCTACTCCCGGGGCCCCAAGGAGCAACATCGGACCGGGCACAAATGCTTCTTTCAAAGCTGTAGACGAACTCACCTTGCCTACCAGCTTCGCCGGCCACGGATCCGGCCGCTCTTCGGTGAGAATCCCTCGTAATGACGCATGATCAGCTGTGATTCCACTTGCTGGACGGTGTCCATGGCCACGCCCACTACGATCAGCAGAGAGGTTCCGCCGAAGTAGAAGTTGAGTCCCAGGCCGTTGTTTACCCACGTTGGCATTCGATCGAACAAACCCCCCACAAGCCATAAATGGTTGAAGTGGATGCCCGAGTAAAATAGCTGTGGTATCAGGGAGATGACAATCAGGTAAATGGCACCGACGAGCGTAATGCGTGTCAGAATGTCATTGATAAAATCTGAGGTACGCCTACCCGGCCGAATTCCAGGGATGAAGCCGCCGTACTTGCGCATATTGTCTGCAATGTCATCTGGACGGAAGACGATGGAGATGTAGAAATAGGCAAAAAAGATGATTGCAGCGACGTAAAGCATTTCATACCAGGGTTCGCCCGGCCGAAGCCCCTCGGTGATGCGTCGCAACCACCCGGTGTTCTGCACAAAGCTCATATTCGCAAACAGGAGCGGCGCGGATAGGATGGAACTCGCGAAGATGACTGGCATGACGCCGCCTGAGTTCACTTTGAGCGGAAGATGCGTTGCTTGGCCGCCCATCATTCGCCGGCCGACAATACGTTTCGCGTATTGAACCGGAATGCGGCGCTCCGACCGCTCCACGTAGACAATGAAGGCAACAACGGCGAGCATGGCAACGACAAGTAGCGCAATCGCGACCGGTGTGAATCCGCCCCACGCGCCATCACGTGCTTTTTCGTAGAGGTCGTTGATGCCATTTGGAAGCCCAGCAACAATCCCGGTAAAAATTAGCAGGGACATCCCATTCCCAATGCCGCGCTCGGTGATCTGCTCCCCCAACCACATAATGAACGCTGTGCCTGTGGTCAACGTCAGTACACACATAAAGAGGAACTTACCCGCTCCCATGGTGACCATGGGTGAACCTGTCTGACTCTTTGTTAAAGTGAGTGCAATCGCGAAAGATTGAACAATCGCCAGAATGACCGTGACATAACGAGTCCACTGCGTGATTTTACGGCGACCGACCTCGCCTTCCTTTTGCAGCTTGGCTAATGGCTCGTAAATTACGGTTAGCAGCTGAAAGATGATTGAAGCGGTGATATACGGCATAATGCCGAGCGCAAAGATAGTAAGTCGCCGGAGGGACCCTCCGGTAAAAAGATCGACTAAGCCGAGGGAGGACCCGGCGTTCTGTTGAAAGTATTGCTGCAGAAGCTCAGCATTGATACCTGGCGTGGGAATGTGACCCCCCAGGCGATAAACCGCGAGCAACCCGAGCGTGAATAGCACGCGTTTGCGCAGGTCGGGGATGCGGAAGATATTGGCAATCTTATCGAACATTCGGCGGCTGACACCCCATCTGAAACCCTGCGGCTCATTCACTGGAAATTCTGACTGAAACTGGCGATCATCCTCTGAATACAGGCAAGAGGTGGAGCCTACATCGGCCCGATTCCCTCCCGAGTGCTTCAGCCGTGGCTTTCGCCCTAAGTATTTGGGCGTTCGCTGCGCGGCAACAGCTTGGGGATCTTCGCACCGCGCTCAGCCGCAACCTCACCCAGAACCACAACCCTTCCACCAGCCTGCCCGATCTTCTGCTGAGCCTGCTTGGAGAATTTGTGAGCATGGACGGTAACTGCACTACTGAGTTCGCCGTTGGCGAGAACCTTTACCAGGCCGTCCTTCTTCTTGGTAACGCCCAGTCTGTAGAGCATCTCAGGGGTGAGTTCGGTCTCATTTGCTGTGGCAGCAATCAGTGCAATCCGGTCTAGCCCGAGCACAAAATATTCCTGCCGGAAGATATTGGTAAAGCCACGCTTTGGTAGACGGCGATGTAAGGGCATCTGGCCACCCTCAAAGCCACGCATCATGCGTGAGCCGGAACGTGAACGCTGCCCTTTGTGACCGCGCGTGGAAGTCTTACCCATGCCAGAGCCCATACCCCGGCCCACGCGCTTTTTATTGCTATTCGCGCCTTTAGGGGCGCCTAGATTCGAGAGATTCAGTGCCATTACTTCCTCGCTAACGCCGACGCTTCGAGAGCAGCCGACTCGCATTTCGGGGTCGGTACGAAGGAACGGTCGAAACCGCGGCCGCACCCACAACTTCCAAGTTAATTAACGATCCGCACCAGATGCGGCACAACGGCAACCATTCCGCGGATGGACGGTGTGTCCTCGCGCTCGACGATCTGGTTGAGGCGGGTAAAGCCCAACCCTTTCACCACAAGCTTATGCTTCACTGGCGTAGCAATCTTTGAGCGGTAGTACTGAAGCTTAATCTTTGTAACGTTCTCTGCCATACTCTTCTCCGATCCAAGCAGAAATCCAGTCTTCCATCCGGACTTCTTTACCCAACTGTCTCTATAACTCTTCCACTGACTTGCCCCGAAGAGCAGCGACCGAGGCCTTGTCACGTAACTGCGCAAGAGCATCAAAAGTCGCCTTGATTACGTTGTGTGGATTCGCCGTGCCTAGTGACTTCGTTAGTACATTCTGCACACCTGCCGAAGTCATCACTGCACGAACCGCACCACCGGCTATCACACCCGTTCCCTCTGGAGCAGGCTTGAGAAGCACGTGGCCGGACCCAAAACGACCCAACACCTGATGTGGAATAGACGTTTCCGTCAAGTTCACACGATGCAGATTCTTCTTTGCAGCTTCGATTCCTTTACGAATAGCTTGGGGTACTTCCTTTGCCTTACCAGAACCGTATCCAACAACACCTTCGGCCGGGTCGCCTATTACAACCAATGCTGCGAAGGACATGTTTTTACCGCCCTTGACCACCTTCGTTACTCGGTTGATCGCAACTACCTGATCTTTTAGGTTCAGCCGGTTGGCATCGATCTTCTTCTTGAGTGCCATATGTCTTTCCTTCCGGGCCCATCGGCCCTACCGCCTGACTGACTAAAACTCGAGACCAGCTTCGCGCGCTGCATCCGCCAGAGCCTTAATGCGGCCATGATAAAGATAGCCACCGCGATCGAAGACGACTTTCTTAATTCCTCTATCCCGCGCTCGCTCTGCTATGAGCTTGCCGACGACTCTCGCGGCGTCGACGTTACCGCCGGCTCTCTTCTCATCCCCTTTCTTGGCGAGCGTAGAAGCAGAAACCAATGTGGATGCGGAGCCGTCGTCAATTACCTGGGCATAGATGTGGTTGAGAGAACGAAACACATTCAGTCTGGGCCGTTCGGCTGTACCACTGACTTTACTTCGCACTCGCTTGTGAACGCGTTCTCTAACCGTGTTGCGCTGTACTGGCATGATCATGGTAGTGCTATTCCCTTCCTATTGACGCAGCGAACGTTTTGGGCCGCGTTCGGAATACAGGAGGATGTCGGCATCCTGTCCGGCACCTCAGTTTAGTGACCTCTTGATATAGCAGTCGTTTGTATGGGAGGACGTTACCATCCCGCCTCACAGCACACTACCTACTTCGAACCGGTCTTTCCGACCTTTTTCTTCAGCTTCTCGTCTGAATAACGGACACCTTTGTTCTTGTACGGATCTGGCTTGCGCAACGAACGCATGTCTGCTGCGACCTGGCCGACCTTCTGACGGTCAATGCCGGCAACCGTCACGTGCGTTTGCTTCGGATCAATCGTGACATCGATGCCCGTGGGCAGGGGGAATTCGATGGGATGCGAGTAACCCAGAGTAAAGACAACTACAGTCTTGCCCTTCAATTCTGCGCGATAACCGATACCCACGATATCGAGCTCCTTTTTCCAACCGGCTGTCACACCCTCTACTGCATTAAACACAAGCGCACGAGCGAGGCCGTGAACCGCCTTCTGCGAATCATTCTGGCGCACTGCAAGGATCATGCCGTCTTTTTCTTCCAAACGGATCCCTGTCGGAAGAAGTGCCTGGGTAGTGCCCTTGGGACCCTGTACTTCCACAATATTCCCAATCACCGTGTACTTAACACCTGCGGGCTTCGGGATTGGTTTCAGGCCTATACGTGACATTGTCTTGTCTTCCTCATTGGCTTGCGAGTCGCGGAAGATTGCTCCCGTTCCACTGCAGCCCTTGCGGCGAAACCGCCGACCAACTAAACAGATGATTCGCTTGAGAGAGTGGAGCGGCGACTTTCGCGAGTGCCTCGCCTACCAAACGTGCGCGAGAACTTCACCACCGACATTTTCACGTCGCGCCTGCCGCCCCGTCATCACACCCTTCGGAGTGGTTAAAATAGAAATACCCAAGCCGCCCTGCACGCGACGAATGTCATCTTTCCCGAGATAGACCCGGGAACCCGGTTTTGAGATACGCTTCAGGTCAGTAATGGCTGCCTCGTTCTCCACTGAGTACTTGAGGTACACACGCAGCACGCGTCTACCCTCTTCTTCGGTAACCTTGTAATTAGAGATATAGCCTTCATCCTTAAGAATCCGTGCGATCTCAGCTTTGAGGTTAGAGGCAGGAATATCAAGCTTCTGGTGTCGAGCGCGAATCGAATTGCGCACACGCGTTAAAAAATCTGCAACGGGATCGGTCAGGTTCATGTATCTCTTCTTTCATCACCCTCCGTTCGCTCCGTGCCTGCTCGTCTAAGCGGAGGGCCGGGAGGACTGTCGAAGGTGTCTCTCTGTGAAACTACTAACTCTTATTGAAGTCGGCGAAATACAAGTTCACCGTGAGACCACTTACCAGCTCGACTTCACGACGCCTGGAATCTCGCCCTTGAGTGCCAAGCTTCGGAAGCATAAACGGCAAATACCAAACTTCCTCAGAAAGGCGCGGGGGCGGCCGCACAACTGGCAACGATTGTGCTGGCGAGACTTAAACTTAGGCTTTCTTGCATCTTTAACTGCTTTTGCGGTCGTTGACATGAACTTCTCTTTCCGGATCCTACTATCGTGCGCGCTATGCGCGGAAAGGCATCCCAAAGTGCTTCAGCAGCACACGGGCGCCGTTGTCATTAGGCGAGGTCGTTACGATTGTAACGTTCATACCCTTGAGCTTCTCAACTTTTGAGTAGTCGATCTCCGGAAAGATGAGTTGATCGCGTAGACCAAGCGTATAGTTCCCTCGCCCATCAAAACTTTTTGCTGAGACACCTTTGAAGTCACGCACCCTCGGAAGCGCAACAGAGATGAGTCGGTCGAGGAACTCGTACATTGCATCCCCTCGCAGGGTGACCATCGCGCCAATCGACTGTCCTGCGCGCACCTTGAATTGCGCGATAGATTTCTTCGCCTTAGTCAGCACCGGTTTCTGCCCGGTAATCTGAGCAAGATCACTCACAAGGGGGTCGAGTATCTTGTTGTTCTGAGTTGCTTCTCCCAGACCCATATTGATGACGATCTTGTCGACTTTTGGCACAGCCATTGTGTTGTTAATACCAAGTTCTTTCTGAATCGCTCTTTTCAACTCGGCACTATACCTATCCCTTAAACGCGCTGCCATGGTCTCTCATTTCTTTCTCCACGGTGCCGGGGTAGCCTGAGGCCGTATACCGTTTCGTGGGAGGTACTTCACTCTACATGCCCCGATACCGCGTAGTGTTAGACTCCGCTCTGCGCGTCGGTCGACTGTCGGGCTTTGGTGCCTGGTGAACAGCCTTAGACGGTCCCAAAACTGGGCTCTTAGCAGTCTGCTGAGCCTAAGTTGAGCTTATATCTGCTTCGGGAAAGCAAG
>CAXTRR010000031.1:14577-45827 GCA_964246795.1 uncultured Terriglobus sp.
TTTACGATACGGACACCTACACGAGTCGCCCGGCCGTTTGAGTCTTTGAGTGCCACGTTTGATATGTGAATTGGAGATTCCTGCTCCGCGATCCCACCCTTGACGTTCGCCTGTGGATTGGGCTTAACGTGCTTTTTAACCAGACCAACACCCTGAATAAGAACACGTTCCTTGTCAGCGATCACTCGGAGAACCCGACCAGTCTGGCCCTTGTTCTTACCCGCAATCACGATCACTTCATCATTCCGTAAGATACTTGCCATACACACTCCTCATCCTGGAACCAGATCAAACCGGTTCAGGCCTCAGCAATTATCCCTTGCCGGACAGGTCCTATCACTCAAACTTGCCTATCTTACGCTAGGTCGCTCACGCTTGTAAATGGATCTATTATCTTCCTGCGGTCGAATTAACCCCATCGACGAGGTCCCAACCGAGGCTACAAACTAGATCACCTCCGGAGCAAGCGAAACGATCTTCAGGAATTTTTTTTCGCGAAGTTCACGAGCCACTGGTCCGAAGACGCGTGTACCCACCGGCTCGCCCGCGTCATTAATCACCACTGCAGCGTTTTGATCGAAGCGGATGTAGGTTCCATCCCGACGACGCACCTCTTTTCGGGTGCGCACGATCACGGCTTTCACAACCTTACCCTTTTTAACCGTCCCATCGGGAGCCGCTTCTTTTACCGCTGCCGTCACCACGTCTCCCAAGCCGGCCTTCTTTCCCAAGCCGCCACCGAGGGGCAGGATCACCTGCAACCTACGCGCGCCTGAGTTGTCGGCCACATCGAGGATCGTTCTCATTTGAACAGACATCGCATCCCTCTTCCTGACCCCAATAAATCCGGGGACTCTCGCTGATACTCATCGTCACGCTAATATCGCCTCACGATGGAGCTACCTATCCCAGATCGGTCAACATGGAATGCTTGACAGATCGACGCTCCAAACAACAAGTACATTCGCTCGGATCGTCATAGACCAACACTACGTGGCAAGCGCCGACTTAACGTCCGCAAGTTGCGGAAGGGCTGAGCGGCGAACAATTTCTTCCAATGTCCAACGCTTCAGTTTGCTGAGTGGCCGACTCTCCCGAATACGTACCTGGTCGCCCACGCGTGCAGAATTCTGCTCATCATGAGCGTAAAACTTCTTGTTGCTCTTGACTACACGGCGATACTTTGGGTGTGCTTTTCGCATTTCAACGGAAACCACAATCGTCTTGTCCATCTTGGTCGAGGTGACCAAGCCTATCTTCTCCGTCCGGCGCCCAGTCTTTTCAGCACCCAACATCCCATCATTGCCGACGGCTTCCGGCAGAGAGCTCACCAATTCCGCCATAATCTATGCGTCCTTCTTCTTGCGTGTTTTCCTTACCGGAAGGCTGGTCCCTGTCGGGCCAGCTGCATGTCCCAGTTCCCGCTGGCGCGCCACGGTTTTGATTCGCGCAACGTCCTTCCTCAGCTCGCGTAGTTTCTTAGTTCCTTCGTTTTGCCCCAAACTCTTCTGAAAGCGAAGACGAAATAGCTGCTCACCTGTCTGAACTTCCTGCGAGCGCAGCTCCTCCGTCGTAAGATTATGAATTTTTCCCACCTGCATCGCAATCTCTCCGTCCCTTACCACACTTCTTTCCGTGGCCTGTGACTTATACGTTAAGCTGCCGACCCGGTTTTGCCGACTGACGGCTGAACATTTGCTCGTTGTACGAAAGTCGTCCGAAGTGGCAGCTTGTTAGACGCAAGACGCATCGCCTCTTTTGCGATTTCCACCGTGACGCCCTCCATCTCAAAGAGCAGCTTGCCGGGCCGGACCACAGCCACCCAGTGATCCAGTGCGCCTTTACCAGAACCCATTCGGACCTCGGCGGGCTTCTTTGTGATTGGCTTGTCTGGAAAGATCCGCAGCCAAACCTTTCCCCCACGTTTGATGTACCGGGTCATAGCTATACGGCTCGCCTCAATCTGACGGTCTGTAATATAGCCACACTCGACGACCTTTAGGCCAAAATCACCAAATGCCAACTCTGAGCCCCGCCACGCCTTGCCGCGCATTTTTCCTTTTTGCTGCTTGCGGTACTTCACCTTCTTTGGCATCAACATGATAAAGACTCCTCTGCACGGCCTCGGTCCCTATACTTATCGGATCCAGTCTCCGCGCCACGACTGTTCTGTTGGTTTACTGAGCAGTTGGAATTTTCCTCAACGCTCCGTCAATCGCCACTACTAGAAAGCACCCAGGCTTGTACGATTATCTCGCCGCTTTTTCTGCTCATAGATGTCGCCGCGGTAGACCCAGGTCTTTACGCCGATAATGCCGTAGGTGGTTTTCGCCTCAGAGAAGCCATAGTCTATATCGGCTCTCAAGGTGTGCAGTGGCAGCCGACCTTGTAGGTACCACTCCGACCGAGCGATCTCATTTCCATTCAGCCGACCCGACACACGGACTTTGATCCCCTTGCATCCAAACCGCAGAGCAGAATCGACACTCTTCCGCATGGCGCGCCGGAAGCTCACACGCTTTTCCAATTGAAGTGCAATATTTTCACTTACTAACTGCGCGTCAAGCTCGGGCTTATTTACCTCCAGGATGTCGATAAAGACCTCCCGGTTCGTACGCTTCTGAATATCCGCTTTCAGCTTGTCGATCTCGGCGCCTTTGCGGCCGATGATGATACCCGGACGCGCCGTGCGAATGATGAGGCGCAGCTTATTTCCAGGACGCTCAACCTCCACCGAGGATACGCCTGCAGCTTTCAGCTTTTCCCGAAGCTCGGCTTTCAATTTAACGTCTTCTACAAGCAGTTTGTCGTAGTCTTTTTCAACAAACCAGCGTGACTTCCATGGTTTGTTTATACCAAGGCGAAACCCATACGGATGGACCTTCTGACCCATAACCTATCCCTTCACTTCACGTTCTGCCTATCGGCCTCTGCCGGTGGAGAACCTACCAGATATCTGCAACCGGTCCTGCACTGCACCAGATTTAACCTAACGGGCGGTTGATCTGCCGCCGGGAGCCTTGCCTAACGTCTGCTTACCAGCCTTCTTACCGGTCTCAACCACCTTACCTGCGGACGCAGACGAGGTGACGCCTTCTTTGCGCGCCCTCTCTGAAACCGTGACAATGATGTGCGCGATGCGGCGTTGATAACGATATGCCCGGCCCATGGGAGCTGGCCGAATCCTCTTCATACGAGGACCTTCGTTAGCGATTGCCTGCCTCACGACCAGATTATCCACGTCGAGGTCGAAGCCTTGCTCTTGCGAAAGATAGCTCGCATTCTGAACCGCCGATCGTAAGACCTTCTCAACCACGGGCGCAATACGCTTCCGGGTGAACAGCAATGTGTTCAGAGCCTGCTCGACGCGCTGGCCCTTGATCGTATCGAGCACTAGCTTTGCTTTCTGCGGACTTGTCCGCTGAAAGCGAGCCTCCGCGCGAAACTCGCGGCCAGCTTGCAACTTGCTTTTCTCGGCTGTCTTCGCCATATGATTCCTTCGGCGGGCCGGCTCGACTGCCAACCCGCTCACTTTTTCAATATCTGAACTGCTGGTTTACTTACCCTTAGCCGTCGTTTCGGACTTAGCCGCATGACCCTTAAAGCTGCGCGTTGCGGAGAATTCTCCGAGCTTGTGACCGACCATGTTTTCCGTCACGTACACGGGAATGAACTTCCGTCCATTGTGAACTGCAAACGTGTGACCGACAAACTCCGGAAAGATCGTAGAGCGGCGTGACCATGTCTTAACAACTTCTTTTTTGCTCGCCGTGTTCAGCACCTCCACTTTTGTCATGAGGTGGGTGTCGACAAACGGTCCCTTCTTCGTTGAGCGTGCCATCTAGTCCTCAGATCCCTGGTTATTTGCTTCGGCGGTTAATGATAAAGATATCGGTTCGCTTATTGTTACGGGTCTTGTAACCACGCGTAGGCTGACCCCACGGGGTCACTGGATGCCGCCCACCCGAGGTCTTGCCCTCACCACCGCCATGTGGGTGATCCACGGGGTTCATGGAGACTCCACGATTTGCAGGGCGAATGCCACGCCACCGGCTTGCGCCGGCCTTGCCATAAGAGATGTTTTCGTGATCCGTATTACCGACCTGACCGATGGTCGCCATGCAATCAACGAGGACGCGGCGAGTTTCGCCAGAGGGTAGTTTGAGCAGGGCGTATTCACCCTCCTTGGCCACCAGCTGCGCGCTGGATCCCGCGGAACGAACCATCTGCGCACCCTTACCTGGCCGCAACTCTACGTTGTGCACCGTTGTGCCGGCCGGGATATTCTTGAGAGGGAGAGAATTGCCTACCAGGATGTCTGCTTCGGGCCCGCTCATTACCTGCTGACCGACTTGCAAACCAACTGGTTGCAAAATATAGCGCTTCTCACCGTCGCGATAGCTGATGAGCGCAATGCGCGACGATCGGTTTGGGTCATACTCAATGGTAGCAACAGTGCCGGGCACTCCGTATTTATCGCGCTTGAAGTCGATGATACGAAGCTTCTGTTTGTGACCACCACCGTGATGCCGAATGGTAAGCTTGCCTGCCGAATTGCGGCCGCCTGTTCGCTGCTTCACTTCAAGAAGCGGCTTATACGGTTCATTCGTTGTGATATCCGAATTGACCAGCTTCGACTGAAAGCGAAGCGTCGGAGTAATCGGTCGAAATGTCTTGATCGGCATAACTCTTTTCCTTGCCTTCCGCATAGCTTTCAAGGCGCGCGGGCGAATGACTATTGTTACTTTGTAGGGATTAAATGCCCGTCTGGCGAGAGGAGGCGCCTGAAGTCTCTCTAGAGGTCATAAGCTATTCACATAGTCAGGCATCTTCTCGCCCGATCTTAGACGAACGTATGCCTTCTTCCAGTCCGGACGGAATCCCGAAAACTTGCCGCGCCGACGCTCTTTGCCAAGCATATTCGCGGTACGAATTGTCGCCACCTTCACCTTGAATAAGGCCTCGACGGCTTGCTTCACCTCGGTCTTCGTAGCCTTTTGAGCCACCTCAAAGACCAAAGTGCCCTCAGCCTCCTTCACACCAATTCCTTTTTCCGTGATCAGCGGGCGACGGATGACATTGTAAAGTGTTGGCATTATGCTGCCTCTTTCTGCTGCGCGGCTGCCAGTTTGCGCCTAGAGACATTCCGCTTCAGCGTATCCTGCAAGGCCTCAATTGCCGCCTGCGAGAAAATAGCATGTTCGTAGCGAAGCAAGTCATAAGGATGTACTTCAGAAGAGAGTACGAGTTCCACGCCATCCAGGTTGCGAGATCCATAGAAGAGATTGTCAGTCAGCTTCTGACCACTCTCCACGAGCAAAGCCGTTTTCTTCGCTTCAAGCTTGTCAAGCGCCTGGCGATACAACTTTGTTTTTGGCTCCGCCGCCTCAAGTGTCGAAACGACAGTCAATTTTCCATCCTGAAGTTTCGACGCCAGCGCTGAGCTTAAAGCGCCGAGGAGCTTCTTGCGAGGAAACTGGTATTCATACGAGCGAGGCTGAGGACCGTGCACCGTGCCGCCATGACGCCAGATCGGCGAGCGGACCGAACCCACGCGGGCTCGACCGGTACCCTTCTGCTTCCAAAGCTTCTTGCCGGAACCCGACACAAGTTTCTTGTTCTTCGTCGCCGCCGTCCCTTGGCGCAGCGCCGCGCGGTAGTGCTTTACCGCCTCCCAAAGGAGAGATTCGTTCACTTCAACGCCGAACACCTCGTCAGCAAGCTCGAGCTCGCTGACCTTGTTCCCGTCGAGATCAACAACATTAATCTTCGCCATTTTGCTTCCTTGGCCCCGTACCATTGCGGAGACCCTCTATTTCAATTTGCACCCTGCCGTCGGAGAGCTAACGCTCAAAGCGCGGGGTGCTGTCAATCCAAAAGAGCGCAACACAGAAGAACAACGTGCCACATGTCGCTTCTTCGCAACTCAGGGTGTCAAATGCTGTTACTTCTTCTTTGCCGGGGCCTTGCCTGCAGAAGCCTTCTTCGAAGCTTTCAGCGGATCGACTGTTCCCGAACCGGCGAACCCACGACGCTCTCGCGGCGGAGCCTTCGCCTTGGAAACCAAAACCGTTCCATCACGCGGCCCCGGAATGGCGCCTTCGACCATGATGAGGTTCTCTTCCAGATCAATTCCGCGGATACGAAGATTTCGAATGGTAACCTGCTCGTCACCATAGTGACCTGGCATCCGCTGTCCCGGAAAGACTCGCGATGGGAATGAAGATGCACCGATCGATCCCTGAACTTGAAACATGTGACCGTGCGACTTGGGACCACCGCCAAAGTTATGCCGGCGAACCACACCCGCAAATCCTCGGCCCTTGCTCTGCCCAATAACATCAACGAATTTCTCATCAGAAAAGATATCAACGAGCACACGGTCTCCTGCCTTGACGGTGTCTCCGCCCTCCGTGTTGGACCCGCTTGCCGACTCAATGCCGACTTCACGGATCTCACGTACCGGAGGAACATCACTCTTGGCGAAGTGCCCCGTCATAGCCTTATTGACCTTACTCGCCTTGACGAACGCCACAAGACCGATCTGAGCGGCATCGTATCCATCTTTTTGTGCTGTTTTCAACTGAGTGATGACGCACGGTCCTGCCTTGATCACCGTGATTGGATGGACTTCACCCTTGTCGTCAAAAACTTGGGTCATGCCGATTTTCTTGCCGAGAATGCCTGTCACTGCCATGGTAGATACTCCTCATCATGCCCATACCGAGGGCACTGCCGGTCGAACATGGTTACTTCAAAACTTCTCTTGCCGCAGCCGCAGGTTGATAGAAGGAACTAGATCTTCTCACATCATCGACTACTTGGTGACTGTCTTAATCTCAACATCCACGCCCGCCGGCAAATCCAACTTCATAAGCGCATCCACGGTCTGCTGCGTCGGCTCCAGGATGTCGATCAATCGCTTGTGCGTACGGATTTCAAAAGCTTCGCGTGACTTCTTGTCCACATGCGGGGAGCGGAGAACACAGTACTTGTTTTTTATAGTCGGCAGCGGAATCGGTCCTGCTACTTGTGCACCAGTGCGCTTCGCGGTCTCCACAATTTCACCAGTCGACGTGTCAAGCACCCGGTAGTCGTAAGCCTTTAGGCGAATACGGATTCTCTGCTGTCCAGCCATATCACTTCTCTCAAAGAACAGGTATTGTTAGGCCGTTTTGGCCAACCTTTCCAATATACCGCATGCAATCAGGCTGCGCAAGAGCTTTTCCTCTTTTTACTTGGAAATTCTCGTGCTTCTTACCAGGCGAGATTGCATCCAGAGCTTCTTGTTCAATGTTTGTAGACCGGTCACCTGTTGGAAAATTGCACAGCGAACGAACAAGCTGCGGAATTAAGCCAGACGAGTGACATTTGATGCTGGAGTCACATCCAGATCAGAGATACTTACGAATCCGTGACAACGGTCTGACGCGGCTCGCGGCAGACCGCCACCTCTGCGGGTCTACCCACGTTAACTCTTGCTGCCCTCGAGACGACCTGATCAACGCGCCGAGCACCGAGCCGGGACTTACCGGAAGATCGTCACATCACCCGGCAAAGGCTCACTTTCGCCCGGAAAGTTCTAAATGTTGCTGTGAATAGTTGACCTACTGATCTCCATCCCCGGACGGTGCGGAGCGTAGTACGCGCGGCAGAGAGAACTGCGTGCGGCTCTCTCAAACAGGTGCTTGGCCACCCCGTCAGCGCTTCCGCCGCTTTGCGTCTCGCCACGCGTACCATGCCCTCAGTTACTTGTCGCGACCTTGCACCTTTGCGATAATCTCGTCACTCACCTGACGCGGAGCCTCTTCATACTGCGCGAACTGCATGCTGAAGTTGCCGCGGCCTTGTGTCGATCCACGCAGGTTAGTCGCATAGCCGAACATGGTCGACAATGGCACGGTGGCTTTGATCGCCTGCACACCGCCGACCATCTCCATGCCCTCGATCCGACCGCGGCGAGAGTTCAGGTCGCCAATCACTGTTCCCATGTAATCCTCGGGCACGGTAACTTCGACGGCCATCACCGGCTCTAGCAGAACCGGCTTTGCCTTGCGTGCGGCTTCCTTGAACGCCATGGAACCGGCAATTTTGAAGGCCATTTCGTTTGAGTCGACGTCATGATAACTACCGTCGTAGAGGGACACCTTAATGTCAACCATCTCGTATCCAGCCAGAACGCCGCCTTGCATCGCTTCCTGAATGCCCTGGTCGATCGGCTTGACGTACTCCTTCGGGATTGAGCCACCCTTTGTATCGTTGGAGAACTCGTAGCCCTTGCCGGTTTCATTTGGCTCGATACGAATTTTCGCGTGGCCGTAGTTTCCTGAACCACCCGATTGGCGAATGTATTTCCCTTCCGCCTCGGACTTGGTGCGAATCGTTTCGCGATAGTTCACCTGCGGCTTGCCAACGTTCGCCTCGACCTTATGCTCGCGCATCATGCGGTCGACGATAATTTCGAGGTGAAGCTCGCCCATGCCGGAGATGATGGTCTGGCCGTTTGTCTGGTCGGTGCGCACCCGGAAGGTTGGATCCTCCTGCGCTAGCTTGGCCAGCGCCATACCCATCTTTTCCTGATCAGCCTTGGTCTTCGGCTCTACCGCAACCTCAATCACCGGCTCTGGAAAGTCGATCGATTCTAGGACAATTGGGGCCTTGTCGGAGCAAATTGTGTCGCCCGTGACCAGGTTTTTCAGGCCCACGGCTGCGCAAATATCACCGGCAAGAATCTCGGTGATTTCCTCACGCTTGTTGGCGTGCATTTTCAGCAGGCGGCCAATGCGCTCCGTCTTGCGGGTACGTGGATTCAACACCGAATCACCGGTCTTTAAAGTACCGGAATAGTTGCGGATGAAGATGAGCTGCCCGACAAACGGATCGGTCATAATCTTGAAACCCAACGCGGAAAATGGCTCCTTGTCATCCGGCTTGCGGATAAGTTCCTTTTCCATGTCCTCCGGATCGTGGCCAATCATCGGCGGGATATCGAGCGGGCTTGGCAGGTAATCCACGACGGCGTCCAGCAGAGTCTGCACACCTTTATTCTTGAATGACGAACCCATTAGCACCGGAAAGATATGCATACCAATGGTCGCCTTTCGAATCGCTGCCTTCAGCTCCGCAGTCGTAGGCTCTTCACCCTCAAGAAATTTCTCCAGTAAAACATCGTCGGTCTCTGCCACCGACTCGATCAGCTGCATACGGAAAGCCTGCGCTTTCTCCTTCAGAGCGTCAGGAATCTCCTCCACGTCATAGGCGGAACCCATCTCTTCGTCATGCCAGAGCACAGCCTTCATCTCAACCAGATCCACCACGCCGGCGAACTTGGCTTCTGAGCCGATGGCAATCTGGATCATGACTGCTTTTGCGCCGAGCCGGTCTCGGATCGTCTGCGTTGCGTACTCTGCATCGCCACCGTTCTTATCCATTTTGTTGATAAAGCAAATGCGCGGAACCTTGTATTTTGTCGCCTGACGCCACACCGTTTCCGACTGAGGCTGCACGCCGGCCACCGCGTCAAAGCAGGCGACAGCACCGTCGAGTACACGCAGCGAACGCTCTACCTCGGCCGTGAAATCCACGTGGCCAGGCGTGTCGATGATGTTGATACGAATTCCATCCCATGTGCACGTGGTCGCGGCGGAGGTGATAGTGATCCCACGCTCCTGCTCCTGCTCCATCCAGTCCATGGTGGCGGTGCCTTCGTGCACTTCGCCGATCCGGTGATTTACGCCGGTATAGAAGAGGATTCGTTCCGTGGTGGTGGTCTTACCTGCATCGATGTGAGCCATGATGCCGATGTTGCGGCATTTGTCGAGTGTGATTGTGCGTGCCACGGTGTGTGTCTTTTCTGCGGAGCGGGTCCGCGGTGATTCTTAATTCTTAAGTGGAAAGTAGGAAGTTCAATGGGCTATGACTTGCCCTGCTACTCATCTGCAAAGAGGAGGGCGACTTGCGCCGCCCACCTCTTGCTTGAACTTTCTACTTTTAACCTGTGCTGGATTTACCAGCGGTAGTGTGCAAAGGCCTTATTTGCCTCGGCCATACGGTGAACGTCTTCCTTCTTCTTCATCGCGGCACCACGGCCGTTGGCAGCGTCAAGAAGCTCGGCGGTCAGCTTGTCCACCATGCCCTTCTCGCCGCGAGACCGGCCGAAGCTCACCAGCCAGCGAATTGCCAAAGAGGTACGACGTTCTGGATTGACTTCGATCGGCACCTGGTAGTTTGCGCCGCCTACTCGCCGCGACTTTACCTCGAGCAGCGGCTTGACGTTCTCCACGGCCTTCTTAAAAAGCTTAAGAGCTTCATCGCCACCCTTCTGCTCCAGGTTGGTCATGCTCTCGTAGAAGATTTTCTGAGCGGTCGACTTTTTGCCACCCCACATCATGCTATTCACAAACTTGGTGACGAGCGTGGATCCATAAATTGGATCCGGCACGACTTCGCGCTTGGCGATATGACCTTTTCTTGGCATTTCTCTCTCTTCTTCCTCCAGCGCCGTAGAACTCTCAAGCTACTGGACCTGCTAGTTCCTAGTAAGTAGTTTAGAGGAGATAGTGGGAATCCCTGCCTCCTCTAAACAACTACCTACTACCTACTTACTTGGCTGCCTTTGGACGCTTCGCACCGTACTTTGAGCGGCTCTGCAAGCGCTTTGCTACACCAACCGAATCCAGCGTGCCGCGAACAATGTGATAGCGAACGCCCGGCAGATCCTTCACGCGGCCGCCACGAATCAGCACGATCGAATGCTCCTGCAAGTTATGGCCTTCGCCCGGAATATAGCTTGTCACCTCAATGCCGTTGGTCAGGCGAACGCGCGCAACCTTGCGGAGAGCCGAGTTCGGCTTCTTCGGCGTTTGCGTGTAGACGCGCGTACAAACGCCACGACGCTGGGGCGACCCCTGCAATGCCGGGCTGGCCGTTTTGTAATTCGGCGCAGTGCGGCCCTTCTTCACAAGCTGATGAAACGTAGGCACTATCGACTCCCTTGATCTCGCGACGCAGTAGTCACGTGGAAAAACATAAGCTGTGGCGTTTGCTTAGAGCAGGCCTGGAACTCCTGACCGCTCGCTTGTGCTGGATTTGTCCTCGGTTTGGACACTCCAGAGGCGATCCAGGCTGACGCACATGACTCTGACTTGCGTGTAGCCGACGAAGGCTTCGCAACCTTCTCACTCTACCAATGACGCCCATGAACGTCAACCGAGGCGTACGCAACCTGCCAGGCATAGTCCACCATCTTCTTAACCTGTATCACTCAGGAGGCGAGCCATGCCAGCGCAGACCATCAACAAAAACGACCAGGCTCCAGAAGGAATCGAACCCACTGCTCCAGAGCACCAGGCCTTTCCTCTGGAGGAGGTGATGAAGGCGCAGTCGGCTCTCCGTTCCGCGGCACGCATGCCTCCGGAGCGTTATCCCCTGCCTCAAATCATCGGCATGCTCTCAGACGAGATAGAGGCATTACGCACCCGCGGGCTAAACGATACTGAAATTGCCACCCTCATCGGCGGCAATTCGTTGATCAAGCTGGAAGCCGAAACAATTGGAAAGTACTACGCCTCTCCAGAACAGCGCGGCAAGGCGCCGGAGCCGGGCGGTACACCGGCAAGCCACTGAGGGCCAGCCAACTCAAGACGCATGCTAGCCTTTCGCCATGCGCTTTTTTGTCCGCACGGCCTTTACGGCCCTATGTCTTGCGTCCGCTCCCTTTCTCTGCACGCCTGCACAAAGTTCCAAAGCGGCAGAGTCCGCCGCTGGAACTCCGGACATGCCTCTCGCTCAGGCGAGCTCTCGCATTCAACAGGCAATGGACATATTGAAGACAGATACCGGCGTGCGTCAGTTTGGTGCGGTGGAACTGTCGCCGGACGGGAAGCAGATTGCCTGGACTGTCGGCGGCTCCGGTGGCCGGCGCGGAGGCGGAGGTGGCGAATTGCATATCAGCCCGCTTGGCAACCCTGACCCGAAAGATGCAACCGTCACCGCCGGTCAGGGTTGCCAGTCCGGCATGCCACGCTGGTCACCGGATGGCAAGATGCTGGCTTTTGTCGCCACCTGCGCCGACCACCAGCCGCAGCTCTGGCTCCGTGACAATACCAGTGGCAACGTGAAACAACTCACTCACATCACCGGCGCGATGACCGACCCGGACTGGGCACCCGATGGCAAGTCCATCGCCTTCCTTTATGTTGAAAACGCCTCCCGGGCCGCTGGAGCCCTGGCCGCCATGAAGCCGCCGGCCGGTGTGATTGGGGAGGACGGCGTGGAGGTTCAGTGGGTTGCCGCTGCCGACGCGCAAACCGGCAATGTGAACATCCTGACTCCCAAGACGCTGCATGCTTACGAGTACGACTGGGCACCCGATGGCAAACACCTCGCCTTTGTCGCCGCCAACCCACCGGGTGAGAACACCTGGTGGATTTCCCAGCTGTACACCGTGACCGCGGGCCAGCCCGACTCCGTAAAGAGCATCCTCGACCCGCAAAAGATTTCCGGCCCGCTCCACGGCCTGCAGATCGCCGTGCCGCGCTACTCCACCAATGGCCAAAACGTCGCCTTCATTGGCGGACTGATGAGTGATCAGGGTGCCACCGGCGGCGACATCTACCTGATGGGTGCGGATGGCAGCGGTCTGCAAAACCTGACGCCCGGCCGCAAATCCACACCGGTGTACCTGGCCTGGGCCGACCCGGATCACATCCTGTTTAGCGAAGATGTCAGCGGGAAAAGCCACATCGGCCTACTCGGCACCAACAAACAGGAGTTGACGAAAGGCTGGACCGCCGAGCAGTCAGTTGGCAACGGCCGCGCCTCGCTCTCCTTCTCCTTCATACCCTCAGCGCGCGCAGTGGCCTTCGTCTCCTCCGGGCCGGAGCATGCGCCGGAGATTTATGCAGGTGACTTCCGCGGCATTCGTGCGATCACTCGTCTGAACGAAGGAGTGAAAGCACCCGCAGCCAAAACTGTCTCTCTGGAGTGGGATAATGACAGCTATCACGTACAGGGCTGGCTCACCATGCCGGTCAATTACGACCCCACAAAGAAGTACCCCATGATTGTCAGCGTGCACGGCGGTCCCTCGTCAGCGATCGGCCCCTACTGGGGCGGCAGCAGTATCTACTCCCAGCTCGGCTACTTCGTCTTCCAGCCCAATCCGCGCGGCTCCTTCGGCCAAGGCGAGGCCTTCACCGCAGCCAACCGCAAGGACTTTGGTTATGGCGATTTGCATGATGTTCTCGCCGGCGTGGACGCGGTGGAGAAGAAGTATCCCGTGGACGACCGCCGCCTCGGCCTTACCGGCTGGAGTTATGGCGGTTTCATGACCATGTTTGGCGTGACCCAGACCACGCGCTTCCGCGCCGCCGTTGCCGGTGCCGGCATCAGCAACTGGCAAAGCTACTACGGCGAAAACTCCATCGACCAGTGGATGGTTCCATTCTTCGGAGCCACGGTCTATCAGGACCCGCAGGTCTATGCGAAGAGCTCCGCTATCAACTTCATTGACAAGGTCAAGACACCAACGCTGGTGATCGTCGGCGACCGCGACGGCGAGTGCCCTGCACCGCAGAGCTACGAGTTCTGGCACGCGCTCCGCGCCGAGGGCGTGAAAACTCAACTCGTCATCTACCCCAACGAAGGCCACGGCTTCGTCAGCCCCGTGCACAACCGCGACCGGACGATCCGCACCGCGCAGTGGTTTGAGGAGAACCTGCGACAGTAGGTCCTGGCTTGCATCGAGCGGAAAGGTGGAGTGCCGCCGGGCAGCGTTCCCTGCCAGTCCCCTGTCACTGGCTGCTGCGCCATACCGCTGACGCAGCAAAAGAGAAGGCAGGCGGAAATACCTCCAAAAAGGCTCAGCATGCCCGTTTTCCTCCTCTGACTCCTGAATGCGGTCTTCGCGTCGTGCTTCACCTAGAAACCGGTGACACCGGCCGCCTGAGCGGAATGGCTTTCTTGATCGATCAATCCCCTGACGGTTTCACACTCACGTCCGCTGAACTCGCCGACCCACACACTCAATTTTGCAATTGGTCCCATCGGTGGGAACTATTCGGGCACGTTGTCTTCTGACGGGCAGAGCATCTCGGGATCTTGGACGCAGGGCTCAGTCACACCGCTCACTTTGAAGCGGGCGACCCCAGAGACAGCTTGGTGGCAGCCCGTCGGCAAAATCGCTTTAGTTCCTGTGGACAACCGCCTCCACCTGGAAGTCATCGACTGGGGAGGCACGGGTAGACCACTCGTTTTGCTCGCGGGCCTCGGCAATACGGCTCACATTTTTGACAAGTTCGCACCAAAGTTGACGGCAAACTTCCACGTGTTGGGTGTGACTCGGCGCGGCTTTGGCTCATCCAGCGCGCCTGCACCGGCCAACGGCAATTATTCCGCAGACCGTCTCGGTGATGACATTCTGGAAGTCATTGATCACCTGTACCTGCAAAAGCCTGTTCTGATAGGGCACTCCATCGCAGGGGAAGAACTCAGCTCCATTGGCTCACGACAACCTGAAAAGATCGGGGCCCTGATTTACCTCGAAGCAGGTTACGCGTATGCACTTTACGACCAGGCCCATGGAGACTTGATGATCGACACAATCGATCTACGCAGGAAGTTGGACGATCTGCTACCAGGGTCTGGAGCTGACCAGCAGAGTACCCTCAAAGCCCTGCTCATTGATTTACCTCGCTTTGAGAAGGAGTTGCAGGCGCAACAGGCTGTTGTCATGTCTCAGCCAAAGCCTGGTCCTATTCCCATGGAGCGTAGCCCGGCCGACGCCATTTTCGCGGGACAGCAGAAGTACGCATCTGTTCGCGCGCCCACCCTCGCGATCTTCGCAGCGCCTCATGACTTTGGGCCAATGGGCAAGCAAAAAGAATGAAGGGCCCGCGTGACGCAGATTTGGAAAGAGTCATGCAGCAGTCAAGAGCTTTTCAGACGGCCCTACCAGCTGCGAAGGTCATCCTGATTCCAGACACGGACCACTTTGTCTTCTTTTCAAACGAAGCAGAGGTGCTAAAGGACATAAATAGCTTTATCGCTGCTCTGCCGCGCTAGCCATTATCTTTAACAATCCCAATCCAGCGGGTGCTCAGCACACACGTTTGCGCTCCCACTCGGCGCGGCCTACACTGCCAAGAACCTTATGCTCGCTGTACCCGTTCCAGAAGCTCTGACCTTTGACGATGTCCTGCTCGTTCCCGCTTACTCCGATGTTGTGCCGACGCAGGTCTCCACCGTCACCCGGCTGACCAAATCCATCACGCTGAACACGCCCCTGCTGAGCGCCGCCATGGACACCGTTACGGAGTCGCGCCTGGCCATCGCCATGGCTCAGGCTGGCGGCATGGGTGTGGTGCATCGCAACCTCACTATTCCGCAGCAGGCCAGCGAAATCGACAAGGTCAAGCGCTCCGAGTCCGGCATGATCGTCGATCCGGTCACCATCGAGCCAGACCAGCCCATCGCCTCCGCCCTGGAGGTCATGCGGCGCTACAAGATCAGCGGCGTACCCGTTACCAAGAGTGGCAAGCTCGTCGGCATTCTCACCAATCGCGATCTGCGCTTCGTCAACCGGACGGACATCCCCATCTCCGACGTGATGACGAAGGAGCACCTGATCACGGTTCCAGTGGGCACAACTCTTGAGGACGCAGAGCACATCCTGCACCAGCACCGCGTAGAAAAGCTGCTCGTGGTAAACGACGCTTTTGAGCTGAAGGGCCTGATTACCGTCAAGGATATTCAGAAGAAGCTCAAATATCCCCACGCCTGCAAGGACGAGCAGGGTCGCCTCCGGGTCGCCGGAGCCATCGGCGCCACCGGTGATTTTCTGGAGCGTGCCGCGGCGCTCGTCGATGCACGTGCCGATGCGCTCGCCATCGACTCCGCGCACGGCCATTCGAGCCGCGTGCTTGAGGCTGTTAGCGCAGTCAAAAAACGCTTTCCCCAGGTAAGCCTGTTGGCCGGCAACATCGCCACCTATGACGGTTGCCGCGCCCTCATCGACGCCGGCGCGGACGCTATCAAGGTTGGCATCGGCCCGGGCTCTATCTGCACCACGCGCATGGTCACCGGCGCCGGCATGCCGCAGGTCACGGCCATCAGCGAGGCTTATCGGGCGGCAAAGGAATCCGGCACGCCCATCATCGCCGACGGTGGCATCAAGTATTCCGGCGACATCACCAAGGCCGTTGCCGCCGGCGCCAGCGTCATCATGATCGGCTCCCTCTTCGCCGGTGTTGACGAGTCGCCGGGCGAGACGATCCTCTACCAGGGCCGTTCCTTCAAGGCCTATCGCGGCATGGGTTCCCTCTCCGCCATGGCGCAGGGTTCGGGTGAGCGTTACTTTCAGGGCCGTGAGGATTTGAGCAACACCGACTTTCCCCGCTCCATCACCGCCCCGGAGCCCACCAACAACAACCGGCTCGCCAAGTTCGTTCCCGAAGGCATTGAGGGTCGCGTGCCCTACCGCGGACCGCTGGGCGACATGGTCTATCAACTCGTCGGCGGCCTGCGCAGCGGTATGGGCTATCTCGGCTGCGCCACCATTCCGGATTTGCAGAAGAATGCCCGCTTTGTCCGCATCAGCGGTGCCGGCTTGCGCGAGTCCCACGTCCACGATGTCATCATCACGAGAGAAGCTCCCAACTATCACGTCGAGTAAGCGGAATCCGAAAACCGAGACGTGCTCCTTCACCGCTTCACGCAAGCCGTAGCCGGCATACGCCAAATATTTCTGTAAACGAACGGCCGCAGCCTGCCACTAACACCATGTCAACAGCTTCCGCATGGATCGATTCCCTCACCATGTGTGCCGGGTGCGAACTGCTCTGACATGGAGACAAATCGATGCTTTTTGATCACAAGGCCGCGCTCGGCAAAGTGGGTGTGTTGGGAACCGCCATGGCACTGACGCTTGCGGGGTGCAGTTCCGGCACTTCCGCAATGAACAGCGGGGGCACAGCTCTGACCGCTGCCGCAACCAAAACACAAACGCTCATCACCGACTCGCCCAAAGATGAAGTGATCGCCCTGGGATTGACCATTAACAGCATCCGTCTTTTCAACGCGGCGGGCAATTACGCGGATGTACTCACCACGCCCATGACCGTTGAGGCCTCCCACCTGGACGCAGTGCAGGAGCCGCTAAACGCCAATCTCAGCATTCCGCAGGGCACTTACACCTCGGCGTCCATCACCGTCGCCAACCCCACCGTCACCTACGTCGATCCTTCCACGCACGCGGTAGTGCAGGCCACCACCACACTCGCTTCCAGCACGGACACCGTCACCTTCACCACGCCCATCACGGTCAGCTCAACCTCGTCTCCCATCGTCTTCGATCTGCTGGTCGGCCAGTCCGTCGCGCTCTCCGGCACAGCCGCCACCATCACACCCACCTTTGACGTCCGCCAGACGACCTTGAGCGCCTCGCCGTCAAACTGGGAGAATGGCCACCAGCGCGGTCTTTACGGGGCCGTTGTTTCCGTAAGCGGCACCACACTTACCATCTCCACCTCTACAGGAACGCAGGTCGTCTTTACGACTGACACCAGCACGCTTCTTCAGGGCTTCACTGCACTTGCTCAACTCACCTCCGGCCAGGTGGTGGAAGTGGAGTACGCGCAGCAGACCAACGGGTCGCTCCTTGCAAAGCGTATCGAACTGCAGAGCGGCATGGCATTGAACGAGATTATGGGTCTGGTCACGGCCACCACCGGATCGCCGGTCACCAGCTTCACGCAAACGGCGCGCCAGTGGCTTGGCTCCAGCACGGCTTCCACCACGGCCGGCGCCAGCTACACCGTCAGTGTCCCGGCAAGCGCGACCTTCGCCATCAGTTCGCAGTTCGGCACATTGCCCCCTCTCCCATTCACACCCACCTTTAGCGCCGGCACACTCTTCGCCGGACAAAACGTGGCGGTACAGGCGTCCACCCTGAGCGGCACTGCGGCCACGGCACAAACGGTGACACTGCTGCCGCAAACCATTGGCGGCACCGTCACGGCAATCGGCACCTCCGGCAGCCTCACTGTCTACACCATCACGTTGACCTCCGGTTCCGCGGTGGCGGCCCTTACCGGAGCAACGTCGATGCAGGTTTACACCGCGTCCACCATCCAGCTTATGAACAGCACCACCATCGCGGTGGGTAGTACCGTGCGGCTCAATGGCCTGCTCTTCAAGAACGCGGGAGGGCTCATGATGATCGCCGGCGACTGCTCCGACGGCGAAGGAAAGGCACCTCACCAGCAGCACTAACCCAGCGCAACGTTACCAATCGGAATGGCCCGGCACCCACCGGGCCATTTCGATTGGCAACTGCTTGCTTCTTCAACTCCACCGGCGACCACACGCTCCCGGTTTACTTCGCCCCAGCTTCCCGATACGCCCGAACCCAATCCACCAGCATTGTCTGCGGATACATCGTGGTCGCATCTACGTTGCCCGGAAAAGGTCCGCCCATATTCAGGTCCAACAAGATGTACTCCGGCGCATTGAAAGGCCAGCTTTGCCCCTCTTTCAAGTCGATTGCTCGTAGCGTACCGTAGACCTTCGCAGGGTCGTCGACATAGAACTGAATCACATCCCTGCTCCAGAGCATGCCGTACACGTGGTAGCCGCTCCAGCCCTCCGCCTGGTTCGCCCGCGCACCGATGCCTTCATGCGCGTAGCCCGGCCCATGCAGCGTGGCCCAGGCCTGCGTCGGGTCCTTCTTGCCGATGTACTCCATAATGTCGATCTCGCCACAAGCCGGCCAGCCCACCTGTGCAATGTTGTTGCCAAGCATCCAGAACGCCGGCCATGCACCCTGGTTGCCCTCTCCCGCCGGGACGGCAATGCGTGCCTCAATCCGGCCATACTGTTGGCTGAAGAGGATCTTTTTGTCGTCCGCCGACGCCGTTTTTAGCCGGCCCCCCGTCACCCCATGCGGCGCATCCTTGGCCGCCCGCGCCACCAGCAGCAGGTGGCCCTGCCCGTCCAGTGACACATTCGGGCGGGAGGGATCGCAGCCATGATCTGTCTCCCCGGTGAGGCAGTTATAAGACTGAGCTCCGTCCGGCGGCACGCCTCCGGAGAGCGTCCATTTCGTTTCGTCGGGCACGCTTCCCGCAGGTCCGTCGAACTCGTCATGCCACACCATTTGCCAGTGCTTCGCCGGACCGGCAACCACTGTCGCCTGGGCAGGTTGCTGAGACGCCGGAAGCTGCTGCGCCCCGGCGATGCTTCCAGCCAGAGTGGTAACCACTAACACAGCACGGCAACACAGCGCCACCCTCTTCGCGGCGTTTCTGGTGGTAAATCGAGAAAGCCGTGAAGCTACGAGTTCCTTCGGCATGTTTTCTCCTGAGGCCACCATCGTGACCTGTCGTTCACATGTACTTCTCAGATGCGTGGGAGCCGTTGAACAACCCATAGCTTCCCGCCGTGCTCTACCTCTATGGCAAACAGAGAGGAAACACAATGGGCTTATTGGACATGGTCGGGCAAATGGCTGGCGGCGCTGGCCAAAACGGACAGGTTGCGGGCGGGCTGATGCAGGAGCTGCAGAGCAACCCCGGCGGCATGGGCAGCCTGCTTCAGATGTTTCACAGCAACGGCATGGGCGGCCAGGTGCAGCAGTGGGCCGGCGGCCAGACCGCACCCGCTGACCCCAATCAGATCGAGCAGGGCCTGGGCGGATCCGGAATCATCGATCGCATTTCCCAACGCACGGGCGTTCCTGCCGCGGCGGTGAAGGTTGGCCTTGCAGCCGCAGTTCCGCTGCTCATCCATCACCTCGTCTCCAATGGCCACGTCGACGGACAGGGCCAGCCCACGGGAGCGGCACCAGAATCAGGCGGTCTGCTGCAATCCATTCTCGGCCGCATGATTTAGGTTGAGCGCTTACGCGTCGGTTACCCATGTCTCGTATCTGAGACATGGGATCCAGCCGATATTGTGGAGCGGCAAACAGCATTCAGGAGATCCCCTCCCGATGGAAGCCGAAGAGATCCAGGAGTTCGCTGAAAAGCAGACGGAAGCCCGCGAGACCCGGCTCTATGAAGTCTCCTTTTCGATCTCCGTGCTGGCCGTGATGGTCGCACTCGTCACCGTCCTCGCTCATCGATCCCACACTGAAGCGGTCCTGAATCAGGCCCGCGCCACAGACGAGTGGGGTCTCTACCAGGCAAGGCGTATCCGGCAGAGTTCTATCGCTACGACTGGCGACCTGCTCACCATTCTGGCTCCGGCCAACCCGGCCGCCCAGGCCAAGCTGAAGAGTTATCACGATCAGAGCGAGAAGTGGAACGCCGATCTGCAGGATAGCCAGCACCGTGCCCGTGGACTCGAAGAGCAGGTGGAAAACGCCGAGCACCACGCCAGCCGCTTCGATACCGGGGAAGCCTTGCTTCAGATCGCCGTCGTGCTTTCCTCCATTACGCTGCTTACTCGCCAGCGCATCTACTGGCTTATCGGCCTTACTGTCGGAGCCATCGGCCTGCTCTTCACCTCGCTCGGTCTCCTGAATCACTAAGTGGGTGTTCTTTTCAGAGTCTAACCGGGTGTCACCCTGAGGAGTTTACGGCGAAGGATCTGCTTTCAGTGGGACCGTCAAAACTTCGAGCAGCCCATGACGAATCCTCTGGCTCGCGCTTTATTGATGGTGTGGCAACCCGCCTCCGATACAGCGCCTGTCGTTCGCCGCCGTGCGACGCTGCCAAATCACCTCCGCCTTTTCGCCCCAACTTCGCCATCAGCCTACCCCTCTTGTGTCATGGCCAAGCTCCTGACTGCGCCGTTAAGGTAAGCGAGTCATACCCTTCACGCCAGGAAACCACCATGCTTCTCACCGCAACTGAAACTCGCACCGCCGACCGCGTCACCTCTTCCTTCGTCCGCAACATTCGCAGAGGCTTGCTGGAAAGTCATGCGCCGGCCCGCAAAACTGAAGCCATGCTCCATGTGCTTCACCTCATCCAGGACGACGCCTACGATCAGGCACTTGATCATGCCTGCGCCAATGGCCTCGATCTTGAACGCATGCAGAAGGAGTTTCGCGCGGC
Organism: uncultured Terriglobus sp.; assembly: GCA_964246795.1. Classification (GTDB taxonomy): domain Bacteria; phylum Acidobacteriota; class Terriglobia; order Terriglobales; family Acidobacteriaceae; genus Terriglobus. Next base: position 35,634 of record CAXTRR010000031.1, read on the forward strand.
TATGGCGGACTATCACCGCGGCGTAGCGGGAGCGCTTTTCTGCACCAAATACGGTCTAGGCCGCGGCTGGCTCATGCAGCATCGCCCGGAAGCTGCATAAAGGCTCAGGAACGGCTGCAGCATCCAGCATCACCACTCCTGGCGTGCGCTTGTTCACTGGGGCCCGGGCGCCGCATCTCACGACCGCGAACCCCAACAGTGCATCACATAGCGCATGCCGTTCTCCTCAACGGATCAGGCGCACATGCTACGGGCGCTCGAACTTGCCCGCGCAACACTCGGCCTGGCCTCACCCAATCCGCAGGTCGGTTGCGTGCTGGCCCATGGCAATGTGATGGTGGGGGAGGGGGCGCACCGTTACGACTTGCGCGACCACGCCGAGGTTGTCGCGCTGAAACAGGCCAGCGAACAAGCCCGCGGTGCCACCGCCTATGTCACGCTCGAACCCTGCTCGCACCATGGCCGCACCGGCCCCTGCGCAAATGCTCTGATAGATGCAGGTGTCAGCCGGGTCGTGGCTGCAACGCTCGACCCCAATCCGCTCGTCGCCGGCCAGGGCATGGCCCGCATCGCGAGCGCCGGCATCCTCGCCGAAGATGGCCTTCTGCGGGCCGAAGCTCGCGCCATGAACGATGCTTTTGCGCGCTACATCCTCACCGGCATGCCGCTGGTCACACTCAAATCCGCGCTTTCCGTCGATGGGCGTCTCGCACCGTTGCCCATCCATCGGCCGAAGAACGCACCGTTCTGGCTTACCGGCACCGCTGCCCGTGAAGAGGTTCACCGCTTTCGCCACGCCAATGACGCCATTCTGACCGGCGTCGGTACCGTGCTGGCCGACGACCCCATCCTCTCCGACCGCAGCAATCTGCAGCGCCGCCGCCGCCTGCAGCGCATTGTCCTCGACACGAACTGCCGCACACCCGTTAGCTCCCGCTTGGTGGAGAGCGCCAATGACGACCTGACGATCTTTTGCGCACCCATCGCGCCCAACGACCGTCAGAGAGCCCTGCGCCAGCGTGGCGTCCGCGTGGAAACCGTGCCCGTCCTTGCACCGGAGCAACGCGCCTCCAGCCTCTCCGGCAAACCGGAACTCGATCTTCGCGCCATCCTGAAACGCCTCGGCGAGGAAGAGATGCTCTCCGTCCTGCTCGAGGCCGGCCCCGGCCTGAACGCCGCCTTCCTCAACGCCGGCCTGGTCGACAAAGCCGTGCTCTTCTTCGCCGAAACCGAATTGGGCGAAGGCTCTATTCCCTTCGCCGACGCCGCCCATAACCCATTCGACCTCATCGAGAGGCTCCAGAACATTGACCGCTGCGACTTCGCCCACGAGGCAGCAGGTGCACCCAGCAGTTCGGGCGCACCCGCCAGTACCACTGTGCAGGGCCGCCCCTCCCGCGGCGTGGACGCCTGCGTCCGAGGCACCCTGCACGACCCCTGGACCGAAACCTTCGCCCTCACCTCCCCCGCAGCGTGAAGTTATTGTCTGAGGAACGATCTCCTAAAGATTTGGAAGGGACAGTGGTCGGGTGGCCCATTCTTCGCCAGCTCCATCGGCGAAGGGTGGGTTTTTGAACTCTGCTCTGCCGTGAACACTCGTGTGCCCCCTTCCCCCGCCAGCTCCGTCGGCGAGGGATAGGCTCCCCAAATTCCGGTCGATGAAGTTGTCATTTCGACCGGAGAAGGCACGGCTTCATCAAGCCTTCGGAGCGGAGAAACCTGCTTTTGGGGTACTGCGTTGTATCGCCAGTTGAGGGAAGAAGGCTGGAGTCCAGCGCGTTCCTTAAAATCAAACCATGTTCACAGGCCTCATCGCCGAAACCGGCACCATTGACTTCGTGGAAGAGCGCACCGGTGCGATGCGTATCCGCGTTGCCGCTCCTCTGCTCGCCAGCCGCCTGCACACGGGCGACTCCATCGCTGTCTCCGGCGTTTGCCTGACCGCACTCGCGATTACGCCCACGCACTTTGAAGCCGACCTGGCCCGCGAAACCATCGCGCGCACTTCCCTCTCGCGCCTGGCCACCGGCACCGCCGTTAACCTGGAGCTGCCTACTCCCGCCGGGACCCCGCTCGGCGGCCACATTGTGCAGGGCCACGTGGATGGCGTCGGCAAGCTGCACTCCCTCACCGCCGTCACTGCCGGCGCACCCGAGCAGACCGACTGGCTCCTCCAAGTGGACGCACCCGCCGCCCTCGCCCGCTACATCGTCGAGAAAGGCTCCATCACCATCGAAGGCATTTCGCTCACCGTGGCCGCCGCCGACTCGAAACCAGAGCCGGAAGCAGACTCGCAGCCCACCGGCAGCACCCGCATCACCGTTGCCGTGATCCCACATACCTACGCCGCCACGAACCTCCACACCCTGCGGCCGGGAGATGCGGTCAACCTCGAGGCCGACATCCTCGCCAAATACGCCGAACAGCGTGCCCGGCTCACTGCCCACAAGGTAGAAACCATCACCGAAGCCTCCCTCATCGCTGCCGGCTACTGAGCCAGGTACGCTTCTTTTGCAGAGAAGCCAACGCTGCAGCTATGCCGTAAAGCGCTCACGCCCCAGGCCCACAGCTTCCGGTGCCGAAGACGCCTTCTGCGTGTGTTTCCCGCCCGGGCAGAGCTAACGCGCCACCCGCATCCCGCGTGCCCTTACGCCTCATCGGAGAAGCACCCGAACGAATCAGCCGTCAGTTGGGGCAAAGTCTGGCCTTATCCCACGCATCCCAGGCAGTGTGAGTGCCCTTCGGAGCGTTACCCTTCACCCACGACTTTTGTCGCATGAGTGAACACCGTGGATCTGTCCGGGACGACGGTGTCATGCTGCAGGAGATGACGTCTGGCCTCGCCGGAGAAGGTTCTGGGCCCCGGGCCATGTTTGTCTTCGCGCACCCGGATGATGAGGCGATTGCGGTGGGATCCCGCCTTGCCGGCTTTGCTCAGAGCCTTTTTCTTCAGGCGACAGACGGGGCACCACGCGACAATGCCGATGGGTCATGTCTCGGCTTCTCCCGCGAGGAGTATCGTGCTGCTCGCCAGCAGGAACTGCTCGAGGCGATGTGCATCGGCGGCCTGCCCACGCCTCGGCACCTTTGCCTGGAGTATGCGGATAAAGAAGCAGCGTTGAACCTGGTTGCTCTCACAGAAGCTGTTTTGGACCACATCCAGGCAGAGCGCCCTTCGCTGATCTTCACGCACCCCTATGAGGGCGGACACGCAGATCACGACGCCTGCTGCTTTGCCGTGCATACCGCAGTTGCGCGGCTGCGACTGGAGGACAGATCTGTGCCGCTGATCGCGGAATCGCCGTTCTATTTCCGCCGGGCCGATGGCGGCCTGCAAACCGGATTGTTTCCAGCTAACGCTGGAACACCATCGTGCCACTACCAGCTCACGGCCGGACAGCAGCGGCTCAAACAGGCGGTTTTTTCCGCCTTCCAAACTCAGGCGGCTGTATTGCGGATATTTCCTACAAACCAGGAGACCTATCGCATCGCGCCGGATTACCGCTTTACCGAACCGCCGCACGAAGGCCCAACGTGGTCGGAAACGATCACGCCGGATCTGGACGCGCGGCGCTTTTGCGAGCTGGCTGCAAAGGCGCAACAGCTGCTGCCGCGGGCAGGCCACACATGGGCCTGAGCATCCTGCACGTTGCTTACCCGTATGCTCCGGTGGGACCGCACGCGGTGGGTGGCGCGGAACAGATCCTGGGCGACCTGGACCGGGCGCTGGTTGCGGCAGGCCACCGTTCAGCCGTGGTGGCCTGTTCCGGTTCACAGCCGATCGGTGAGCTTTTCAGCGCGCCCATGCCCATGGGCATCCTGGACGCCCCGCAGAACGAAGGTGACCGCAGCCTTTGGCAGAGCCGCTACCAGGAGGCGATTGACCGTGCGCTCGCATCACGCACTGTTGACCTGATTCACATGCACGGGCTGGACTGGCACCGCTACCGGTTGCCTGATGACGTGCCTGTGTTGGTGACACTGCATATGCCGGTGGCCTGGTACCCGGAAGAGATCTGGCAGAAACGCCGCCGCAATGTGCATTTTCTTTGTGTCTCACAAAACCAGCTTCAAGGGTGTCCTGTACCGGCTGTGGCCATGATCGAGAATGGAGTCGAGTTGCCGCCGTGGTCCCCGGAGCAGCGCCGAGGCGAATATGCCCTTGCACTCGGACGCATCTGCCCGGAAAAGAATCTGCATGCCGCCCTGGAAGCGGGCACCCTGGCCAATGTACCTGTGCACGTGGGTGGGCAGCTCTTTCCGTATGAGTCGCACCAGCGGTATGACCGCGAATGCTTTCAGCCAGCCCTAAATGCGAACGCTCAGCGGCCCGGCCCTCGGCACCAATTTCTAGGACCGCTCCTGCCCGCGCGCAAGCAACGGGAGCTCGCCCGCGCTCGTTGCCTGCTGCACCCCACCCTTGCACCGGAAACGAGCTCGCTCGTCGCCATGGAGGGGCTTGCCGCCGGAACCCCGGTCATTGCTTACCGGTCCGGCGCGCTGCCGGAGATGATTCAAGACGGTGTCACCGGCTTTCTGGTCGACAGCCCCGCCAGTATGGCCGACGCTATTGACCACATCCGCCAGATTGATCCGGCTACGTGCCGTGCCGATGCTGAGCGACGCTTCTCAAGCGGCCGCATGTGTGCCGAATATTTCAGCCTTTACGCGCAGATCGCCTGAACAAGCCTGGGCATCCGCCAGGTGTACATGCGATCTTTGAAATTACGAGCCGCCGCGGCGTGCAGCCTCGTTCTTTCATGTGGGTTCAGCAAGAACCGATACCAGGAAGAGCAATGCTGCTCCGACCCAGAAGGTGAAGTTTTGCAGGTGTGGTGCCGCAGCTGCTCCCAGCAAAACACCCGTGAACAATCCCATGCAAATGAAGCCGAATTCGCGTACCTGCCGCAGCGCCCTATCTCGGCTTTCTGCTGAGAGAGTTCCCGGCACGACCACATCCACCAGCGACTCAAACGCGTCCCGCAGGTTACCGGTTACAAACGTGGTTACGTAGGGTGTCCCCCAGCTTCCGAAAAGCAGCGATTTGCACCGCAGCCGCGGCTGCGACCAGGGCAACCAGCATCCCGGAAGGAAAGCTCATGGGCAGTGATCCGGCCACGGCAAGACCACCAGCCTCAAGAAACAGAACGTTGCGCAGTACATGGGTATGCTCTCTGCGAACGATCCAACGCGTGAGCATAATGCCGCAGGAGAAAGCTGTCAAAGGCACCAGGTGACGCGCTGCCTGGAGATAATCGCGGACAATCAGTGCCAGGCCAAGAAGGACCACATTGCCCGTCATTGCGGTGGCAAACACGTGCCCATGGAGAACGTAAACAGTTGAGTCCAACAGGCCACCCACAGACGCCAGCAGAACCACCGTGGTCAGGTTCTTCAACCTGAGAGGCAGTTTTTCAGGAGCAGTGTCATCCGCTCTCTCCGGCCCTTCTGCGTCTACGTCAAGTGGGTTTGTCCAGACATATCAGCTCCGATGATCTGCCCCACCCGATGCTGCGCGGCGGTCAGCAAATAGCTGTGGCGAAAATCAGTCTCCACTGTTCGAGAGTAGATAGTTGCCAGACATTCACGTTCTGCAACGGCGGACATCTTCGTTGGCCTATATGAGTGAGTCTTAGTCACATTTTATGCATCTTGCGATAGAGAAAGGAGTCTAAATTCTTAGTGAGCGGATTGTCGCGACAAATTAGTTCGAGGAGTCTCCATGGCAATCAAGTGGGACAAATTTACCGTGAAGTCGCAGGAGGCCGTGCAGGCCGCCGCGCAGCTGGCCGCCGAGGCCGGCAACCCTGAGGTTCTGCCGCTGCATCTGCTGGCGGCGCTGCTGGAGGACAAAGAGAGCATCGTTCTGCCCGTGCTGGAAAAGATGCAGGTGCCCGCGCAGCAGCTGCTGAGCAATGTAAACGCCGCGCTGACCAAGCTGCCCAAGATTCAAGGCGCCCAACAGCAGCCAAACGGCGGTGCCGCGCTGAATAAGGTTCTGGAGCAGGCCTTCAAAGAAGCGGACAGCTTCAAGGACGAGTTTGTCTCGACCGAGCACCTGCTGCTGGCGCTGACGCAGCAGCGTGGGGAAGCCGTGCAAACCGCGCTGGCCGCCGCTGGTGCTACGCATGACACGGTGCTGCGCGCGCTGACCGCTGTGCGTGGAACGCAGCGCGTAACCGACCAGAACCCCGAGGGTAAATTCCAGGCCCTCGAGAAGTACGCCAAAGACTTGACCAAGCAGGCGCGCGAAGGTCGGCTCGACCCGGTGATTGGCCGCGACGAAGAAATTCGCCGTGTGATCCAGGTGCTCAGCCGTCGCACGAAGAACAATCCCGTGCTGATCGGCGAACCGGGCGTGGGCAAGACCGCCATTGTGGAGGGCCTGGCACGCCGCATCGTGAGCGGCGATGTGCCCGAGTCATTGAAAGAGAAGCGCGTCATCTCGCTCGACCTGGCGAGCATGCTGGCCGGTGCGAAATTCCGCGGTGAATTTGAGGAGCGGCTGAAAGCCGTGCTGAAGGAAATCGAAGATTCGCATGGCGCATTCATCCTGTTCATCGATGAGCTGCACACGCTCGTGGGTGCCGGTGCCTCAGAAGGTGCGATTGACGCCAGCAACATGCTCAAGCCGGCGCTGGCCCGCGGCGAGCTGCGCGCCATTGGTGCCACCACACTCAACGAGTTCCGCAAATACATCGAGAAGGATGCCGCTCTGGAGCGCCGCTTCCAGCAGGTCTACGTCGGCGAGCCGAATGTCGAGGACACCGTCAACATCCTGCGCGGGCTGAAGGAGCGCTACGAGGCGCACCACAATGTCCGCATCAAGGACTCGGCCATCATTGCCGCGGCCGAGCTTTCACACCGCTACATCAGCGACCGCTTTCTGCCGGACAAGGCGATCGACCTGGTGGACGAAGCCGCCGCGGCGCTGGCGATCCAGATTGGCTCAGTGCCGGAGGAGATTGACGCAATTGACCGCCGCGCCATGTCGCTTGAGATTGAGCGCACGGCGCTGAAGCGAGAAGAGGATGCGAACTCGCAGGAGCGCCTGGTCGAAGTTGAGCGCGAGCTTGCCGAACTGCAGGAAAAGGCCAGTGGCCTGCGTGCCAAATGGCAACGGGAGCGTGACGCCATTGGCCGCATCACCGAGCTGAAAAAGCAGGTAGAAAGTCTTCGCTTCGAGATGGAGGACCAGTCGCGCCGGGGCAATCTGGAGCGTGCCGCCGCCATCCAATACGGCGAGCTGCCACGTGCCGAGGCCGAGCTGCGCCAGCTCGACGCCGAGCAGGACGCGCTCAAGTCCGGCACCGCGCACCGCATGCTGAAGGAGGAGGTCGACGAAGAGGACATCGCCGAGATCGTCTCCCGCTGGACCGGCATTCCGGTAAGCAAGATGCTGGAAGGCGAGGTGCAGAAGCTCGTCCAAATGGAAACGCGGCTGCGCGAGCGTGTGATCGGGCAGGACGAAGCGCTGGAAGCCGTGGCGAATGCAATCCGCCGCAGCCGTGCCGGCCTGAGCGACCCCAAGCGGCCGATCGGCAGCTTCATCTTCCTGGGTCCCACGGGCGTGGGCAAGACAGAGACCGCGCGTGCGCTCGCCGAGTTCCTGTTCGATGATGAGCAGGCCATGGTCCGCATCGACATGAGCGAGTACATGGAGAAGCACGCCGTGGCGCGGCTGATTGGTGCGCCTCCGGGCTACATCGGCTTCGATGAAGGCGGCCAGCTGACCGAGGCTGTCCGCCGCCGGCCCTATGCCGTGATCCTCTTCGACGAAGTGGAGAAGGCGCACCCGGATGTATTCAATGTGCTGCTGCAGGTGCTGGACGACGGTCGCCTCACCGACTCCAAGGGGCGCACGGTGAGCTTTAAGAACACGGTGCTGATCATGACCTCCAATCTCGGCGCATCGCAGTTGACGACCGCGTGGGCGCAGGGTGAAGAGGGCTTCAACGATGCGAAGATGCGCGTGCTGGACGAGCTGAAGAAGCATTTCCGGCCGGAGTTCCTGAATCGCGTCGACGACATCGTCGTATTCCACCCGCTCGGCGAAGAGCAGCTGACGCACATCGTCGACCTGCGGCTAAAGGATTTGGAAGCCTTGCTGAGCGACCGCAAGATCACGCTCGAACTCACACCGGAAGCGCGGACGCTGCTCTTCCGCGCCGGTTACGACCGCGCCTACGGTGCGCGGCCGCTCAAGCGTGCCATCCAGCGGCTGCTGCAAGACCCCTTGGCCATGCGCATCCTGAATGGCGAGGTACGGCATGGGGATCATGTGCGCGTGGACGCCGAAGTGGGCAAGCTCGCTTTCGCCACAACTGCCGGCGCAGCAGCGCCCGCTCACGCGGGCGCTGTTGCGGCGGCGTGAGCCAGAGTCTTATGCAGATATCGTCTTGAAGCCGACCTGCTGTGCTGCTTCGAGCAACTGTGTGTCTCCTGAGATGAATATCTGGCTTTGCGGAGCACCCTGTGACCATGTCCAAGCTGCGGCAAGTTGAAGTGCATCGGCGGCCTTCAAAGGGTACTTGGACAGATAGACTTCGGCCTGAGTGCGGAGTGTTTCACTGGGCTGGAGTTCCCGCCAAGCGAGACGAATTTTGCCGAGTCTGGCCAGAGCCGACGCATATTCCGCGGGCGTCAAGTGTCCCGTGCGCAGCAGGCGTTCCATTGCGCTACGCATTTCGACGGAGGTCGACCACCAAACCACAATTGAATATTGCTCGATCAACCGACGCACCATCACTAACGGTTGCTGATGAACACAGAGCGGCACCAGCGCACTGGAATCCCAAAAAGCAGGAATCACTGATCTCCGCGGCTTTCTACTGCGGCCTGGACTGCTGCCTCATGAGAAACATGACCTGAGGGCATGTCAAAGAATTGTTCCCAATCCATCTCCTGCTCCGGCATTTTCATCGCTCCGGAAGCCACGAGCTGGCTTTCCTGCTCCCAACCAGGATCATGCCGGAAGGGCAGAATTCTTGCGATGGCGACAGAGCGATCTCGGACGACAATCTCTTCGCCATTGCGAACATGTTGCAAATACCCGCTCAGTTGGTTTTTTAGTTCGCCAATGTTCACGCTTCGCATTCCCAGAGAGTACGCCTACTTAGCCAACTTAGCCAAGTGCATACGAAAGGTCGTCTTGTGCTGACAATGCCGGGCTTAAGTTGCCGGAGGCGTGCTACGCTGCGGGTACCATGTGCTCTGCCGTCCTTGCGTTTCTTTCTGCCACACTTCTGATCTGCCTTTCCGGTTGTGGCGGTGTCTCGACCATGCAGGTTGCCACCAAGCCAACGCCAACAGCTGCACCCGCTTTGATCGATGGGGAGTGGTCCATCTCACCGGCACCGGTTGTCCTCGCAGGACCGCCAACAGGATTTCTGCCTCGGATGAGCTGGAACGGTTACCTGCAGAACAACGCGGGCGTTGTTACCGGCGTCGGCACAGTGACGGTCCTCGGAACGGGTGGGCCGGGTGTTTTTGGCAACCTCTGCTCTGGATATGCGATACAGGTTCATGGGAGTTACAGCAGTGCTCGCCATCTCACACTGACCTCTGACACCTTCAACAAGACAGTTTTTACAGTTGACCTTGATGTCCCGGCGGACCCACATGCGGCAGCCACCGGCACTGTGACCGCCACAGGGGCGTGCAATCTGTCCTCCACCGCAGAACAGGGCAGCTTATATGTGCCGATCAACGGTACCTTTGCAGGGGCCCTAAACTCCTTGGATCTGGCGACGAAGACGACAACGCCAGGCATCGGGTACGGCACCGCCACACTGACCGAGTCCGCTCCTGACCTAACAGGGACCACAACCGTCAGCGGATTGCTTCACCTAACATTGCCGGCGTGCCAGGGCGACGTGCCCGTCAGTTACAGACGCATCGGCGGCACCTTTCAGGTTCCACTGCCGGGCTCCAACTTCCTGACTGGAACGGCGTCTTTGTTCACTTCAGTGACGGATGGCAGCGTTTTCACGCTGGTCAACGAGCACGCTGGACTGGACTGCAAAGAGGAGAGTTCACCCATTGCCACCCTTCTTTCAGGCCGGCTGCTGAAGCAGTAGCAGCACTGCCGGGCACGTACACTCGATCCATGCGCACGGTTGCCGCGACTCGTTATGTGCTGCCGTTGCGGGAGGGTGGATCTCTGCCTGCCATTGTGGAGGCGGACGATGGCGG